>NZ_JAHDTF010000041.1 GCF_018531465.1 Sphaerisporangium fuscum | reverse complement strand
CCTTGGCGATCGACACACCGTCGTTGGTGATCGTGGGAGCGCCCCACTTCTTCTCCAGCACGACGTTACGACCCTTGGGACCAAGGGTCACCTTGACGGCGTCGGCGAGCTGGTTCATACCGCGCTCCAGGCCGCGGCGCGCCCCCTCGTCGAACGCGATCATCTTTGAAGCCATGGTTCCTCCTGCTTGTCGGGAGAGGTCCTTGCGGACAGGCGAACCGGGACGGCGCCCGCGACGGACGGCCTGGCGACCTCGCCGTCCCGGCCACCCCTGGTGTTGGCACTCACGGGAGGCGAGTGCCAGATATCGATCCGCACTCTACCCACAAGTTGCGCGTCACGCATAGCACGCGTGACACGCAAGGAATGCCATCCACGCAACTGCCGGATAGGATCGGCCTCATGAACGACGGTGAAGGCATGGACCTACGGGCGCGCTACAAGCAGGCCACCCGGGAAGCGATAGGGAGCGCCGCACTGCGCCTGGCGATCGAGCGAGGCCCCCACGGGCTCGCCCTGGTACGGGTGCAGGAGATCGCCGAGGCGGCCGGAGTCTCACCGCGGACCTACAACAACTACTTCTCCAGCCGGGAAGAGGCGATCTGCGCCTCGCAGGCCGACCGGGCCCGGCGCCTGGGAGAGGTCCTGCGGTCCAGGCCCGCCGACGAGCCCCTCGGGGAGGCCATCACCGCCGCGGTGATCGACCTCTTCACCGACCCGGAACCCGACAGGGCCGGACTGAGCATGATCATGTCCACCCCGGCCCTGGAAGGAGAGGCCCTGAAGGCGTTCGCCATGGCCGAGGAGCCACTGGCCGAGGCGATCGCCGAGCGCACGGGCACCGACCCGGCCACAGACCTGTTTCCCCAGGTCACGGCGGCCGCGGTCGCCGCCGCCGTACGGATCGCCGGCCGGCACTGGCTCACTCCCGGCGACCCCCGGCCGTTCGGGACGGTGCTGCGCCGCGCACTCGCCCACGTCATCCCCGCCGCCTCCGACGAGCCACCGCCCGGGGGAGGCAGGTAGGGCACTCTAAGCCTTGCGGCCCACCGCGCCGTACTGGAACACCTGGCGGCCCCGGTAGCTGGTGCCGGGCTCGGGACGCCACCTCGGCAGTGAGACCATGCCCGGCTCCAGCAGCTCCAGCCCGTCGAAGAACGCCGTCAACTGCTCCGGCGTCCGCAAGGTGAGCGGGGTGGCCGCGCTGGCGTTCCACCTGGCGGCGGCTTCGTCCATCGAGGGGCTGTGCACGCTGTGCGCGATCGCCAGGTGGCTGCCCGACGGCAGCGCCTGCAGCAGGGTGCTCACCGAGGCGTGCGCCAGGTCGGCGTCCGGGACGAACTCCAGCACGCCCATCAGCATCAACGCGACCGGGCGCGAGAAGTCCAGGGTCGCCGCGGCCTCCTTCAAGATGGGTTCGGGCTCGCGCAGGTCGGCATCAAGATAGGCCGTGGCGCCCTCGGGGGTGCCGCGCAGCAGTGCCCGCGCGTGGACCAGCACGATCGGGTCGTTGTCGACATAGACGACGCGGGCCTTGGGGTTGACGCGCTGGGCCACCTCGTGGGTGTTGTTCGCCGACGGGATGCCGGTGCCCACGTCCAGGAACTGGTCGATGCCGGCCTCACCGGCCAGATGACGCACCACACGCCCGATGAACTCCCGCTCGGCACGCGCGTTGACCGGCAGGTCCGGCATGACCTTCACGATCTCGTCCCCCACCTGGCGGTCGGGCGGAAAGTTGTCCTTGCCCCCGAGCCAGTAGTCCCACACCCGCGCGGAGTGCGGCACCGAGGTGTTGATACGTCTCGCCACCACCGGGTCGGCCTCGGGAGAACCCTCACCCATCAGAACGTCCTCGCAGTTGTTCAAAACCACACAATCGGACCTCCAACTTAGAGGATCAAGACCCACCAGACGGGCGACTCACCACACAACGGCACGAACCCGACCCACTTCCCCCGAACGGCGGACGGGGACTCGACGGCAGAGTTCGCCGACCGGAGAAGCCACCACCACGACCACTTCCCCCGCCGAACACGGCCCTCCCCGAACGGCGCCGAAACGACGGGACGACGTACGGCGAAACCGGCGCCGCCGCACGTCGGATCACCCCTGAAGGGGGGCGCTACTTCTTCTTTCCCCTGCCGTGTCCTTTGCCGGGGTTGTGGTGGTGCTTGCCGTTGGCCGGCTCCTTGGCGGCCTTCTTGGCTGCTTTCTTGGCCTTGGCGGCCTTGCCGCCCTTCTTGTCCTTGGAGCCGTTCCCGTGCGAGCCGCCTCCACTGGGCTTCTTCTCCGTACGGGGGGAGGGGTTGCCCTTGTGAGCCTTCGGGACGATCACAGCGGGCGGCGCCTTCCTCGCCGGGCTGTGGACGTGCGGGGTCAGGGACCGCCGTGGCGTCCGATCCGGTCTCTGGTACGCCATCGGGCGCGAGGACGGGCTGACGCCGGGGTCCGCCGGCACGGTCGCCGTCTGGAACACGGTCACCGTCGGCGTGCTCACCGGGAGGGCGGCGGCCGTCGGGCTGCGGGCACCGGAGGTGACGTACGTCGCGGCGCCCACCGCCAGACCCGCCACCAGGACCGACGCCCCCACCCCCGACAAGACGGCCCTGGACCGGCCACGCAGGTGGCCACGCAGCCAGGGCAGGCCGGGAACGCGTACGGGCGTCCGGACCGGCTCGGTGACCTGGTCGGCGGCGACCGCCTCCAGCCACCGCGCCGCCTCGGCGGCCGTCATGCGCGCCGCCGGGTCCTTGACCAGCAGCCCCTCGATCACCGGGGCGAGCGGCCCGGCCCGCAGCAGCGGCCCCGGATCCTGGTACAGGACGGCGGCGAGCGTCCCGAGCACGTTGCCCCGCTGGAACGGCGAGCGTCCCTCCACGGCCATGAACATCGTCACGCCGAGCGACCAGAGGTCGGAGGCCCGCTGCGCCTTCCCGCCCTGTGCCCGTTCGGGGGCGATGAAGGCGGGCGTGCCGATCAGCACTCCCGTCCCGGTCATCGCGGAGTCGTCATCGAGGACGGCGACACCGAAGTCGGTGAGCACCGCCTGGCCGTCGGCGGTGATCAGGACGTTGTCGGGCTTGACGTCCCGGTGCAGCACCCCGGCCTCGTGGGCGGCACGCAGAGCGGCGAGCACCTGGAGGCCGACCCGGGCGACCTGACGGGGTGGCAGCGGGCCGTCCTCGCGTGCCACCGCCCCGAGCGTCCGTGAGGGCACCATCTGCATGACGATCCAGGGATGGCCGTCTTCCTCGAACACGTCGTACACGGCCGCCACGCCGGGATGGCTGAGCCGTCCGGCCGCCCGGGCCTCGCGGAAGGTCCTCCTGATGAACATCTCCCGGGCGGGACCGCTCAGCTCGGCCGATCCGTGCAGCTCCTTGACGGCGACCTCCCGTCCGAGGAGCTCGTCCACGGCGCGCCAGACGATTCCCATACCGCCGTGCCCGAGCGGTTCGGCCAGCCGGTACCGCCCCGCCACCACTCGTTCGGACGTCTCTGAATCGGCCATGCGCACCGGGTACCCCACCTGGGCCGTCCCATTCGGGCAATGTGCCCGAACTGGCCTTTCAGTGGAGGCCGTGGACGACGGCGTGGCCCTTGCCCCGCCCGATGAGCCACTTGTTCACCGGGGTGGTGACGACGAAGGCGACGACCAGGGATATCGCCAGTGAGCCCCAGAACAGGGCGTCGGCCAGCCCCGCGTCCATGGCGCCCGGGATGGCGATCACCGTGGCGTTGTCCATGATCTCCATGACCACGATCGAGACGGTGTCGGCCGCCAGCGCGAGCTTGACGCCGTCACGCCACGCGACACCGCCCCGGCGCAGGCCGCGCAGGGTGAGCGAGTAGCCGAAGACGAACGCCAGCACGATCGCCAGCACCATCGTCGGGACGTTGTGCCAGCCCAGCGCCGTACCGATCACCATGCCGAGCACCTCGCCGATCGCACACCCGGTGAGGCAGTGCAGGGTCGCCAGCGCGGCCATCCGCCAGCCACCGTGTCCGGCATGTCCGGCGTGGCCGGCATGGTCTGCGTGGTCGCCGTGACCCGCGTGAGCGCCGGCATGGTCCACGTGGCCGGAGTTGACGTCGTGGTGTCCGCCCCGCACGTCATGCTGCTCGCCCTGAGCGTGGTGTTCGTGCTCCGCCGAGTGCCGCATGGCACACCTCTTCCCTTGAAGCCCGCCTCGTACCTTCTCCACGACGAACGATACCCCCCCGGGGTTTATTTCCGAAAGTGCTGGCTGGGCGACCCGCTCGCGGCGTCCGATCGGACGAGGCCTTTCCGGGGCCCTCGGATCCATGTCCATCCGGCCGATGGCGGCCGTACTTTCGGCCGAAGATCTCGCCCGCGCCGGGCGGAACCATGGCACTCCATGAACCGAACGCTCACGGCCTCCCTGCTCGCGTTGGCGGCCGTCCTCCCCGTCACACTGAGCGGCGGTACGGCGGCCGCCGCCGACACCCCCATCTCCTGGCGGCGGTGCGGCGACCGGCCCGGAGCCGAATGCGGCTCCCTGGACGTCCCCGTCGACTGGGCCGACCCCACGGGCCCCACGATCAAACTGTCCGTCGTGCGCCGCCAGGCGACCGATCCCGCCGCGCGCGTCGGCACGCTCTTCTACAACCCCGGCGGCCCGGGCGGGCAGGCGGCGCTGATCGTCCGCGACTACCCTTCCACCGCCTTCAGCCAGGAACTGCTCCGCCGCTTCGACGTCGTCGGCATCGACCCGCGCGGCGTGGGGGAAAGCCAGGCCGTACAGTGCGGGCTGCCCGTCCACGACCCCGAGGTCAGCGAGTATCCCGGCACGTCCGCCGGCTACGAGGCGCTCGTCGCGCACAACAAGGCCGTCGGTGAGAGCTGCCTGGCCGCGACAGGCCCGCTGCTGCGGCACGTCGACACCATGAGCGTGGCGCGCGACTTCGACGCCGTGCGAGCCGCCCTCGGCGAGACGAAGGTGACCTTCCTCGGCAAGTCCTACGGCACCATCCTCGGCACCCAGTACGCCCAGCTGTTCCCGGACCGGGTCCGCGCGATGGCGCTGGACGGCGCGGTCGACCACAGCATGAGCTCCCGGCGTCTGGTCACCGACGCGACCAGGGCGGTGGAGGACTCGTTCGACCAGTTCGCGGCCTGGTGCGACCGCACCGAGAACTGCAGGCTGCACGGCCGCGACGTGGGCCGTGTGTGGGACGACCTGGTGGCGCGCGCCGAACGCGAACCCGTCCCGGTCAAGGACGGACGCCCGCTGACGGCCGAGGAACTGCGCTACGTCGCCTACGCCTTCCTCACGATGGTGCCCGAGTACGCCGGAGGGCTGGCGACGGCCATCGCCCAGGCCGAACAGGGCGACGCGTCGATCTTCGCCTCGATGCGGAGCCAGGCGCTGGACGACCCGGCGAGCACCGCCGCGTACCGTTCGGTGCTGTGCCTGGACATCGACCCGCAGATCCACGGCTACCGGGACCTGCGAGCCCGGCTGAACAAGGTCCGCGAGCTGTCACCGCACATGAAGGGCACGTCGGAGTTCTGGGACATGACGGCCGGCTGCCTCGGCTGGCCCGTGCCGCCCGCCAACCCGCAGCGGCCCGTGAACGTCCACGGCACCCCGCCGATCCTGGTCGTCGGCACCACCCACGACCCGGCGACCCCGGCCGCCTGGGCCCGCAGCCTGTCGTCCCACATCAGCGGCTCGGGCCTGCTGACGTACGACGGCACCGGCCACACCGCCTACATGCGCTCCACCTGCGCGACGGACCACATCGACCAGTACCTGGTCACCGGCCGCCTCCCCGCCCGGGGAACGGTCTGCCGGCCGGACTGACGACCCCCTCCCCGTCCCCTGTCCACACCGGCCCCTGCCACGGAGGTCCTGCGGTCCCTAGACCCAGGTCCACATCCCGATCCGCACCTTGACGCCCGGCGAGGCGTGCACGAGCGGGTCGTGGTCGGGGGCGGGGAGGCCGTCCGCCTGGAGCAGCCCCGGGTTGACCTCGGCCGGCCGCGCGTGGTGCAGCGGCCACCGCCGGTGCTCCACCTCGGCCGTGGCCAGCCTGCCCGCGACGACGGAGAACAGCCGGTACCGCTCGGTCAGGAAGTCGACCAGCCCGTCCCGCTCGGCTTCGGTCAGCGGCGCCCCGAAGTCGACGTCCGCGTCACCCCGCGCGCCCGTCGTCCCCGGCCAGAGCCGCCGGCAGCGGTACCGGCGCCGCTCCCCCTCGACGTCGACCGACATGTCCGACCAGTAGTACGGCAGCCAGTATCCGGCCCGGCCGCCCAGCATGGCGGGCAGCCTCCCGGCGTCCAGCGAGAGGAACCACAGCCCGCTGCGCCCCTGGGCGTCGCGGACGTACGTCCGGACGTTGGTCTCAGGGAACTCCGAGATCCACGGAAGGGCCGGCACACCGGGCACCCGCACGTCCGTCATCAGCAACGGCGTGAACCCGACATACGCGACCCCGTCGTACGTCTCCACCGTGAGCCCCTCCGGCACCAGGGCCTGGAGGACGCTCACCGGATACCGCCAGTGAACGAACGCCACCTCTGCCCACCGCTGATACATCACCGGCCGCTCGACCCGAGGCGTCTGCATGGTCACCATCCCGGGGTCCTACCCGAGCAGGCCCGCGTCGCACGGGCCGTCGTCCCATGCCCTGGTCATGGATGCCACGTGAGCGGGGCGCCCGGTCTACCGGCCGGGCGCCCCGCTTGGACGGTGGATCAGCGCCTCACCATGCCGCCGACGGGCGGCGAGGCGGGCGGGCTGGGAGGCTTCACCTCGTCACAGGACGAGCCGCGCGTAGCCGATTCGCTCGCCGCTCTCCTTCGCGGAGGAGACCCTGTGGTTCTTCCTCCGCACGCTGTGCGCGGTGTAGTAGATCCCGTTCTCGTTGTTGGCCGTCTTCTTGGTGACGATCGACATGTGCTCGGGGCCGTCGTGCCGCCACGGGTCGCGGTCCCAGTACATGATGTCGCCGACACGCACCTCGGCGAACGTGGAACGCCATTGGATCCGGTGGCGGTTCGCCATGTGACTCATGCTCTTGTCGACCATGATGAAGGTGTTGGAGTCCTTGCCGACGGGAGCCGCCCAGAACCAGTTGTTCATGTTCTCGCGCTTCTGCTTCGCGGTTCTCCCGTAGTTCCGGATCTCCCAGGCGCCGCCGCCGAACCGCAGCGCCTTGGAGGCGAAATTCGTGCAGTCGCCGCCGCGGTGCCAGAAGTTGTCGTACTCCTGGTGGCTGTTGACGTTCCTGAGGGCCCAACTGGCGATGCCGGACTGGTTGATGGAGCTCGCCGAGACGCCGGTGGCCGAGACGGTGCCGCCAGGGGTGTCGGTGGGCTCGGGGACGGTCCCTTCCTCGGTCATGTCCGTCGTGATCGATCCCTCCGGGTACACCTGGGCGTCGACCGAGTCACCATCCGTCCGACCGGCGAGACCATCGGCCGAGCCGTCCACACGCTGCCCCTGGCCCGTCACCTTCACGTTGAAGGAATAGTCGGCGGCGTTCTCTTCCTCCTCGGTGGTCTTCTCGCCGGTTTCGTCGCGTACGAGGCGGTTCTGGTGCACGGTCGCCCGGACGGTCGCGACGGTGCCGTCGGCCGAGAGGGACACAAGCGGATCGGCCAGCGTGGCGGTCGAGCTTTCCTGGGCCCCTCCGCCGACCTCGGCCTTCGATTTGGCCGTCAGGAGCTCCTGCTCGTCCGCCTGGAGCAGCGACTCGAACCGGTAGCCCTGGGCGTGCTTCGCGATCGCGTCGGCGGCGTCGGCGAAACGCCCCTCGACGATGCCCTCCCGGCTGTCCAGGTACTGGGCCACGGCGTCGACGTACTCCTGCCGGTCAGGTACGGCCTGCGGCTTGACGGCCGTGGGCGTGCTCCAGGCGCCGACGCCCTGCTCGTTCTTGCCCCGGACCCGGACGGTGTAGGCCTCCCCGTTGGTCAGACCGGTGACGACGGCCCTCGGCTCAGCGGGTGCCGGCGCCTGCACCACCTTGCCCGAGCCGTCGAGGACCTCCAGGTCGAACCCGGTGATCCGCATGTCACCGGCCGATTCGGCCGGCGGTCCCCAGGTGATCAGCGCGCCGCCGTCCCCCGGTCGGACGCTGATGGTCTGCAGGGCCCCCGGCACACCCGGCGGGACATAGGTGACGGCGATCGTCGCGGAGCCGAAGGACGTCTCCGGCGCCGCCGGATCGGAGGCCCGCAGCGCGAGCTCGGCGAAGCCCTGGCCGTCCTGGCGGTCTCCCTGTACCGAGCCGGTGATGTCGATCTTCGGGTCGGCCGGGTCCACCTCGGCGAACGGCTCCTCCAGCAGCTTGGCGGAGGCGTCGGCGCCCGAGGCTTCGGCGGCGAGGTCGCCCGTCAGCTCGTACGCCGACACCTTGGTGGTGGGGCACGTGGAGGCGCATGTGGGAGGGCCGATGTCGAGCGTCGCCGAGGTCACCTCCGCGCCCGCCGGGATCGCGGAGAGGTCGACCTTGAACATGGAGATCCGGCCGCCTCCCACCTGCAACGCGGGGACGCTCTCAAGGGCGCAAGGGTTGCCGCCGCAGGCGTCGGACGCCGTCCTGGCCGCCCGTACGGTGAGCGCGCCCGCGTCGAGGGTCTTGGTCTGGGTGGGCTTGGCCGCCGCCGGCTGCGGCGCGGTGAAACGGACAGGGGCGCTGCGGGCACCGCAGGCCGTCTCGACGCACGCCTCCATCTGCCATGTATAGGAGCTGCCGGGCGTGAGCAGGTCGGGAGAGACCTTCAAGGCGGCCCGCTGCCCGTCCTGGACGTCGCTGGTGCCCAGCGGGCTCGCCCCCACGGCCGTGCCGGCGCTGTCGAAGAGGTAGTACCTCGCGCTCAGCCATCCGCCTGACGGCCGCATGACCACACCCGACAGCACCACGTCCGACAGGTCGGCCGCGCCAGTGGCGAGGGCCGTGGGCGCCTTCGGCACGTCGGTGGCCAGCGGCGTCCACGACGACCAGCCACTCGCGCCGGTCTCGCTCGTCACCCTGACCCGGAACCGGTACGAGCCGGGGTTGCGCAGGATGTTCGCGGGCACCTTCCACGTCGCCGTCGCGCCGGAGGCCACCCCCTTCGGGCCGCCCGTGGCGATCACGTCTGAATCGCCGGCCTCGGTCACCTCGAAGGTGTAGTCCAGCGGCTTCCCCGAGGGGTCGGTCGCCTTGGCGGACAAGGTGGGCGTGAGGCTCGCGACGGTGTTGATCGCCGGGTCCGTGGAGGCTCTGGGCGTGACGTCCAGGCCGGTCGGGGTGGGGAGCTTGTAGGCGAAGGTGACGCTGAGCGCGGGCTCCTTCTCACCCTGGGCGCCGGAGACGTAGTTGGAGGAGTAGTAACGCCGCCAGGTCGAGGCGTCCTTCTCGTCGGCGCCGCGCAACTGGATGCCGTAGTTCGGCTGGCCGTCGGCCCACGCCTGGGCGATCGCGGCGGTGTTCCAGTGCATGAAGTCCTGGGGGCAGCTCGCCGCGCCGTAGGCGGCCTTCGTGGTCACGGCGCCCGCTGTGGTGGTGGCCGGCTCCGAACCGTACTTGATGGTGTCGGGATCCCAGGCCGCGGTGACGCGACGGGCCTGCACACCCGCGCTGGGGTCGACGCAGACCGATGACCAGAACGTCCACAACCGCAGATCGGAGCTCATGATCTGGGCGCCGCGCAGGTCGTCGACGTGACGGAACTCCAGGTAGGAGCGGGCCACGTGGGTGCCGTCGTAGGTGCCGGCCTTCAGCTCGGTCGACCCGCGCTGCGAATCGGGGATGTCACTCTGCACCCACGTGTCCGTCTCCACCGTCAGGGTGCTGGTGGGGTCGACGGTGACGGGGTACTTGACCGCCGGGTCCGCGAGGAACCCCGCGTCGGGCCTGAGCATCAGGACCACGCCCTGGTCGGTCCGCTTGACCGTGGTGTCGATGGCGGCCTGGTGGACGGGCTCGCCGGACCGCGGGTCGGTCGTCGCGTCCCACATGCGCGGGGCCGGAGCCGACGCCAGCAGGTTGCCGGAGCCGTCCTGCAGGTTCAGGCCGTTGTCGGCGGCCTCCGAGAGATTCAGTCCTCTCGTCGCCACCGGCAGTGTGATCTCCAGAGGACCGGTCGGACGCTCGCGCAGGACGAGCGAGTGGCTGAACCCGTTCGGCAGCGCCTTCACCGTCAGGTCACCGCCGGGCACCACGTCCTTGTAGGTCGCCGTGTCCCCCTTGACCTGCGGCTCAGGCAGATCCTTGCCCCAGGAGACGGCGAACGAGCGATCCGCCCGCCGCACCTCGGCGAACGGCTTCCCGCCCCCGCCGGACACCTGGACCTCCGAGGCGGTGCGCTTCGGCCGCAGGCCCGCCCGGCCGTCCCGGACGAGGGAGGTGTCGATCGGACGCCAGGCGCCGCCGTCCTTCACCCTGACCGGGCCGGGGAAGGTCTCCATGGTGAACGTGCCGTCGGGGTTGGCCCAGAGCGAGGAACTGTCGCTCTTCTCGCTCTCCACCTCCACCCGCTTACCCTGCGCCTTCGCCGCCCGTACCGCGACGGCCCGGTCGTCGGGGGCGGACGTGGCCGCCGTCCGGCCCGGCTGAGATGTCGTGGCGGCCTGGCCGGGTCGCGGCGTGGCGGGCGACTGCCCGGGACGGCCCAGGGCCGGTCCCTGTGCAGGTTGGGGCGTGGCGTCGTCCGCCATCGCGGCCTGCCCGGTCAGGGACGCGGCGACCATCAACACCGCCAGGCCGGTGACGGCGACTCCGCGCCGCTCCATCACCGCCCGGCGGCCGGCTAGATCGCCGCGTGCCCTCCGAGACTTCTTCACTGTGCTCCCTCGTTACCCGTCGGGTGATCGTCACGGGTGGCACTCGCCGGTTCCGCCGCGCCAGAGAGCTACGGGCCCGCAGCGCCCATGCCACGTCCCCGAGAGTGCCGATGCCCCGAACGCCCCAATTCTGAGCGCACACCGACTCAAGCCCCAGGTCCGTGCATCTCAGCGCAAACTTCCTGGTCAACGCCAGACAGGCACGCATCGGTAATGGGCAAGCCTCCAGAGGGCGTAAACGTCCGAAGACCGACAGGTCGGCCGCTTCACCTCCCCATTCTCCTGACTGACCGAAAGGAACAAACGCTCACATTATCTTTCCATCACCGCCTGGATTTCCTTGACCCCGTCGTGGACCGCGTCGAGCAGCGCTTGGTACTCGCGCTCACCGTGTTCGGTCGACGCGTCACCGGCGGCACGCATGTACACCTGCCAGAAGTCGTATATCCTGCCGGCGACGTTGCCCTGCAGCACAAGAAGCCGCGGGTATTCACCTTTATCGAGCGGGCGCCGACCGGGAGCCTTCAGCCACATGTTCATTCTGGCCATGGCCGCGATCCAGAGGCCGACCAATTCGGCCAGATCGTTCCCGATGATCGAGGATGCCGACAGCATCGTGAGCGCGAGGTTCAGCGGCGGAAACGGCGTAGGACCTTTCAGGCCATCCGGCGGCGTCCAACTCGCCTGTGGCCTGCGAAACTCCTGCATCCATTCGGGAAGGTCTTCCATCTCCACCGCCTCCGTCAGAACTCGGTTTCCATTAGCCACGAGAAGATGCCACCGGTCGTTTCAGGAACTCCTTCGACACCGCCGGCCCTGAGGATGTCTCCGCAGTAGGTAAGACAGCTCCTATACTCCAAATCATATTGCCCGAGCAGACCCTTGGCTTGGTACACCTCCTGCGCGGCAAGGGCGCCTGACGCCCTCGGCAGCGGGATCGGGATAATGCGGTCGGCACCAGGCCCCCCGGTCCATGTTCGAGAGAAGGCTTTCGTGCCGATTGTCCCCACTTGATGGGTGTGCAGGGTGTCTCCCCCGAATTGAGTGACTTCGATGGACGCATGTCCCGCTTCCCCGGGATTCGCCGGAGGGTGGAGGTGAACGCGAGCCACCCCGTCTGCACCTCCCGCAGGGGGACAGTTGTGGACGAGGACAGGTTCGTCCCCTGCCTTCACATAAAACGTATGAGTTTCGGCGACCGTCAGGTCGTAGACCGGCGGGTGGTTCTGCCTCGTGGTGGTGCTGAGGACCTGGACGGTGGTGCCGGTTGGGGTGCGGAGGTGGGTCGCTTTTGTCAGGTGGTCGGCGCGGGTCCACTGGTGGGTGGTGGTGTCCCAGAACAGGTGGTGTTCGGTGGCGAGGATGACGGCGGTCCGGTCGCCCTTCTTGCCGTCGGTGTCGACGGTGATCTGGACGAGGTTGAGGTAGCCGACGCCGGAGAAGGCCGCCAGGACGAGCTTGGGCTCGGTCCTGCCGGTGACCGGGTCGGTGGCCAGGACCTTCTCGCCGGCCTTGATCTTCTCGATCGGCTTAAAGGTGCCGTCGGCGAGCTGCACCTTCGTCCCCGCGACGAAGCTGTTACAGCCCGACCGGGCTCCGGAGGCCGCCTTGGGTCTTCCCGCCGCCTTGGTCGCCGCGCGTCCCGCGCCCTTGGCCGCCGCGCCTTCGGCGGCGCCGCCTGCCCCTGACTCCGCTCCTTCCGCCGCGGCGCCGCCTGCTCGGCCCAAGAGGCTCTTGGCCTTGCCGGCCGCCTTGCCCACCGCTCCCGCGACCACCCGGCCGGTGGCCGTGGTGGCCAGCTTGCCGAGGGCCAGGCCCGCGCCCCTGCCTATGCCCCAGCCCGCCGCGCCCGCGACGGCGCCGACCGCGGCCGCCTTGAACGCGCCGCCCGCGCTCCACTCGTCGTGTGGTGTGGAGACCAGGTACCCGGCCAGGTTGCCGGCGGCCCCGCCCGCGGCGGCGCAGCCGATGCTGCCGGCGCCTTCGGTCGCCACTTCGCATCCGGCCGTGACGACGACGGTGACGGTGACGTTGACGATGGTCGCCTTGTGCTTGTTCCAGAAGCCCTTGGCCTTGCAGAAGAAGCTGCAGTGGGACGGGTGGCTCGGCGAGGACCCCCCGCCGCCACCCCCACCGCCGCCGCCACCGCCACTGTCATCGCCACTGTTGCTGGAGGGCGGGTTGCAGGGGTTGCTCGCGATGACGCCGCACTGGCCGCCGCCGTCCAGCATCAGACCGGTGGGGTCGGAGCCGTCGACCGGGTCGTTGTCGGCGTAGGCGTAGCCGTTCCAGCTCTGCGGGTCGGAGGTGTCGAAGACCGGGTCCACGGAGATGAAGCGGCCGGTCTCGGCGTCGTACTCGCGGGCGCCCAGGTGGGTGAGGGCGGTCGCGTCGTCGATGACCCCGCCGACGAAGCCCTTCTGGCCGGGCCAGTACGACGGCGCCGTACCACGCTGCTGCCCGAAGGGGGTGAAGCGGCGGCGGGTCGTCGCCTGGGCGTCGGTGTCGTCGACGGACGCGTCGGCGCTGCCGTGGTGGTCGGCGCCGAGCCAGGTGACCCCCTTGGAGGTCCGGGTCGCGATGGTCTCGCCGCCGAAGGTGTAGTAGCGGGTCGCGCTCTTGGCACCGCTCTTGGCGTCGAGCCGGATCTCCATGCCCGCGACGTAGAGCGTCGTGGAGGTGGGATCACGGCGGATCAGCCGCTCGCCGCCGGCGTCGTAGACGAAGGTGCTGACGCCGGTGGGGTCGGTGGACTTGGCGAGGTGTCCCTCGACGTCCCACTCCAGCGTCCGGCCGGAGCCGCGTTCGGTGGTGTTGCCGGCCTTGTCGTAGGTGTAGCCGTCGATCTGCCCGTCGCGGGTGCCGCCCTTGTACTCCACCGAGGTCAGCGTGTGCGGCTGCGGCTTGCCGGCCCCGGCGTAGCCGAAGGTCTTGGTGACGTCGCCGGACGCCTGGTGGTCGACCTCCTTGGTGCGGTTGCCGACGATGTCGTAGCTGAAGGACTGCCAGTACGGCGCCGGACCGCCGACGATGCTCTGCGACGGATCGGACGCGCAGTCGTCGGTCGCCGTCCAGGCCTCGGTGAGGCGCTGCAGGTAGTCCTGCCGGAAACACTGCACGTCAGGCGTCTGACCGGACGGTCTGTCGGCGATCTTGGTGATGTTGCCGGACTGGTCGTAGGAGTAGTTGGTGTCCGCGACCGAGATCGGCGCCGTCTCCCGCTCGAACACCGAGCGGGTGAGGCGGTTGGTGCCCTCCTCGTAGAAGTTGGTGCGCTTGACCCGCTTCAGGCCGGTGCTCAGCGTCATGTCGAGGACCTGGCCCAGCTTGGAGTAGGTCGTCGAGGTGACGTAGTTGGTCAGACCTCGCATCGTGGTCGGATCGCCGAGGTCGTCGTAGCCGTACAGCATCGTCTCGCCGAGCAGGCCGCCGGCGGCGGGCAGGACGGTGCGGTGGACGCTGCCGTCCGCGTTGTAGTCGGTCGTCGTCTTGTACGTGCCGGCCAGCCCGCCCTCGGCGGCCGGGATGACGGTCTGTGTGCCGGTCGCGCGGTAGGCGTCGTCGAAGCCGGTGACGGCCGTGGTGTAGGCGTCCATCGCGCCGGTGGCGGCGTTCTTCACGTACCGGGTCGCGGAGGTCGGCTGCCCGTTGACGACGGTCCCGTCGGGGAGCTTGTCGAACGTCCACTCGGCGAGCTTGGTGCCGCTCGCCGAGGTGCCCTCGTACTCGGCGGTCTTGCGGCCGAGTACGTCGTAGGTGAAGAACAGGCTCTTGCCGCGCGCGTCGGTGACCGTCCTGAGCCAGTCGGACCTGTCGTCGTAGGTGAACTTCGCGGTGCCCTTGTCGGGGTCGTCGAGCTGGGTGACCCGTCCGCGCAGGTCGTAGTGGTACGTCCAGACGTTGCCGGCGGTGTCGGTGACGGTGGCGGGCTGCCCGGCCCGCGTGTAGGTGTACTTGGTGGCGTCGTAGTCGCCGGCCGGGCCGTCGCCCTTGTACTGCCGGACCTCGGTGGTCTCCCCCCGGGCGTTGACGATCGTCGTGGTCGGGGTCGAGCCGGCGGGCGGATCGACGCTGACGCGGTCGCCGCCGTAGGTCGTGGTGGTGCGCCACTGCTCGCTGCCGCGCTTGCGGAAGATCTGCGCGGTCGGCCACTCCATGCCGTTGTAGACCGTGACGTTCTGCCCGGGGACGTCGTCGTCGCTGGCCGGGGTCCACAGCTTGCCGCCCGGATCGCCTTCGGCGTAGTAGTCGTCGTTGGTCTTGTAGACCAGGCCGCGCGTGTCGTAGAGGGTGTCGTTCACGACGCGGCCGCCGCCGGGGGCGGGCTGCTGGGTCTGACGGGCGCGCAGCAGGCCGTCGTAGAGCGCGTAACCGGTCCTGTACGTGGTCCCGTCGTCGCGCAGCGTGGAGGTCGAGACGGTGGCCGGCCCGTCGGTGCGGATCTGGTAGCCGAACTTCATGTTCGGCGTCGACGGGTAGGACGCCTTGGCGTGGCCGGGCAGCCACACGCCGGTCAGCCGGCCCAGCGGGTCGTACGCCAGCTCGGCGCGCTTGCCGTTGGCGTCCGTCGTCGCGGTGGCGATCCCCCACGCCGGCTCGATCTCGGTCCTGGTGACGTGGCCGGCCGCGTTGGTCTCCTGCTTGAGGGTGACGGGGCCGGTGGACGGGGTGTAGGCGGTGGTGGTCGTGGTGCCGTTGGCGTCGGTGACCACCAGCGGGCGCCCGTACACGTCGAAGGTGGTGGTGCCGGCGGTGACGTACTGCGGCCCGTCGTTCCAGGAGCCGAGTTTCTCGGTCCTGGTGACGTCACCCTTGGACGGCGCCGCGCCGAACGCCTTGCCGTCGTAGTACTTGCGCACGTCGGAGACCACGTCGTCCGGACGGTCGGGCGTGGCCGTGCACGCCTTGGTGACCGATTCGACCCGGGTCGCGTAGGACAGCATCCAGCGGGACGCGTCCCGGGCGTAGGTCGTGCGGGTGCACTGGTCGTCGTCGGCCGTCGAGTCGTCGCCGAGGTCGCTGACCTGGGTGGGCAGGCCGTCGGTGTTGTAGTCGGTGTCGCTCGTGGTGCGCCGCCACCCGCCGGACGCCAGCGCGGTGCGGGTGCGTTCCTTGTCGGCTCGCACCATGGTCGCCGTGGTGGTCCCCCAGGAACGCACCCGCTTGGCGGTCTGCTTGGTCCAGTAGCCGGTGATGGTGCCGCTCATGGCGGCGCCGGAGGGGCCGTCGTAGCGGATCTCCTCCCGGAGCCGGCCCGCCAGGGGGTCGGCGTCGGCGACGGCCGCGCCCTCGGAGTCGGTGACCTTGACGTCCTTGGTGCCGCCGCCGGACTTCTCGTCGCCGTCCATGCCGCGGAAGTAGGTGTACTCGGCCTTGGAACGCTGCTCCCCGGGGGCGCCGCGGAGCACCCGCACCTTGCCGTAGCCGCGCCATTGCGACCAGGTCTTGTACTTCTCCTTGGTCAGCCCGTCGTCGTCATCGTGGTGCCAGGCGCCGCCGCCGAGGTACTCGTAGGTCTCCAGGACGTCGGGGGCCCCGCCGGTACGGTCGATCTGCTGGACCTGGGTGACGACGTACTTGTGGAACCAGTCGAGCTTGGGCGAGGTGGCGCCCTCGGGGGACCAGTACTGCGGGTAGCAGCGGCGGGTGTTGGAGTCGGGCTCGGGGGTGTCGCCGGCCTTGCAGTCCTCGTCGGAGTAGGTGATCGACAGGGATCCGCCGGTCTCGTTGTCGATCGCGGAGATCCGCCACTTGGTGAGCGGCGGGCGTCCCTCCAGCGCGTCCACCCGGTTGGGCCTCTGCACCCCGGCGAACCTCACCTGCGGCAGTGACGCCGTACCGCCGACCTTGCCGGTGTGCTGGATGCCGGCCAGCCACAGCGCGGCCGCGGTGCCGTCACCGGGTGCGCGCATCTCCTGGTCGAAGGTCCAGGTGTCCACGTCCTTGTAGGAGCCGCCCGACAGGATCTGGGTGGTGACGGCGGCCAGGCGCTTGCGGGTCCAGAACGTCGGCGAGTACTTGTCGACGCACTTCTCGCCGGAGTCGCAGTTCTGGTCGTAGGGGACGTCCGGCCAGTACTTGGCGTTGTCCTTGGTGAACTTGCTCTCGGCGCAGTCGAAGCTCGACGTCGGGATGCACCGCTCCCTGACATCGAACGCGACCCGCGCCGGGGCGGAGGAGGAGAAGATCGCGTCCGCGCGCTGCCCGTAGTCGATCCGCTTGAGGTAGCCGCCCCGGTCGTACACGGTGGGGGTGCCGTTGGGGACGCCGTCGGTCAGGGTCGTGACGTCACGGCGGTAGTAGTTGGTCTCCTTGCCGTACCAGAACGTGCTCACCGTGCCGTGCGGGTCCACGACGTAGTCCAGGTTCCACCGCCACGCCTGCCGGCACCAGGAGTCGGAGAAGGTGGCCTTGTGGCACGGCTCCCCGTCGTCGTCGCCGAACACCGGCACCGTCCACGTCGACTGCGTCTCGGCCTTGCCGCTCGCCCAGCCCGGCAGGTGGTCGCGCCCGAAGTAGTACTGCGTGCCGTCCGGCGTCGTGACCCGCCAGTACTCGCCGTCGTCGTCGCCGTTCTCGGCGCCGGACAGCTTCTCGACCTTGGAGCCGTCGTCGTCCTTGGGCTGCCAGGTGCCGGTCGCGTCGTCCAGGACGAGCTCGGTCGCCTGCCCGTTCAGCGACAGGGTGGCGTTGTGGTTGCCCCAGCACTGGTCGTTGCGCTTGGGCGTGACGCCGTCGTCGGCGCACTGCTTGTAGCGGCGCTCGATGAAGCCCGGCCAGTAGTCGAAGCCCTCGCCGATCCAGGACGCCTGGTTGTTGGTGGCGACGGTACGGCCGTCGACGCTGCCCGACGAGTACACCAGCGCGATGTTCGGGGTCGGCCCGCCCGGCGTCGGGGGCAGGCGCAGCGGGTACGACCACGAGAACGCGCCGCTCTGGTTGCTCACGTTCCACGTCGCCGAGGGCGACAACGACGTGGCCTCGTAACTGCCCGCCGAACCGGACGGCGCCGCCTCCGCCGCCAGCGTGGTCGCCCCGGTGCTCGCCAGGTCGACGTCGGCGGCGAGATGACCCGTCTTGACGTCGTTGCGCGTCGGCAACGGTGTCCGGATCTGACACCGCGGCAGGTCCGGCGTGGTGGCCGCGCACTCGGGGAGCCGGACCAGGCGCAGCCGGGACGCCCAGTCGCCGCCGTAGGCGTACCGGAACCCCGAATAGTCCACCTCGACCGCGACGCGGCGCGCCGTGCCGCCCTGCGGGGTGAGCTGGACACCCAGCCCGGTGATCCGCGACCTGCCCGCGGTGGAGGCGTCCAGCGTCCGCACCTGGACGGCCGGGAGGGGCGCGGGGGTGGCGCCGGCCGAACCCTCCGCGGCCGGCGCCCTGCCGTTCTCCTGCGAGACCGGCGCCGCCGGTCCCAGCCAGACCGGCAGCCCCCCGGCCCGCACCTTCGCCGCGCCGCCGCCCGGCGCGGCGAGCCGTGCGGGGTCCGACGACGCCGCCGCGTCGTACGCGGGAAGCCTCACCACCGCCGTGCCCGGTGCCGGCCAGGACACGGCCGGCGCCCCCTTCAGGTCGTACCTGGCTCCCGGATCCGTCAGGGGCCTTCGTGCCGCGACGGCATGGCCGGGGACGGGCCGCTGGGCCTGTGCCCGGTGCCAGCGGGGGTCGCCGGTCGCCTGGGCGGCGACCGGGCTGATCAGCGTGGCGGGCACCACGACGGCCAGGATTCCGGCGATGTGCGTCCAGGCTCGCCTTGAACCGAGCACGGCTTCCTCCGGGGGGAGCGTCGGTGAGGGGAAAGGAGTCGCTGGTGGAAGACCCGCGGGTCTAGCGGTCGATGGGCAGGTTCATCGCGATGTCGACGACCTGGCGATCGGTCAGGATGCCGGTGTAGGCGCGGACGTCGTCCACGTCGCCGGAGAAGTAGTCGACGACGTTGCCCTTGTACTTGGCCCGGCCGATCTGCATCGCCCCCGCGGACCAGCCCGTGGCGGGACGCTGGTCGGCGAGCTGGCCGTTGACGTACAGCCGGATCTGCCCGGCGGGCTCGTCGTACACGCCGGTCAGGTGCGTCCAGGTGTTCAGTGCCGAACAGTCGACCGGCTCGGCGGAGCTGGTCTGCGACATGGTGGAGGTGTCGGTGTCGCCGTTGATCGTGCTGAACGACCAGCGCGGCACCTTGACGCCGTTCTCCGCGAAGAGCCGGTAGCCGAGGTAGAAGGCGCTGTTGCGGGTGCCGGCCTGGCTGAGGACGGTCATCGCGTGGTCGGGCAGGACGCAGGTGTCGTCCCCGGCGAGGCGTACCCAGGCCGTCACCGCGTAGCTGTGGTCGGTGCGCAGGGGCGCGGAGGACGTGGCGGCGTAGCCGGTGACACCGTCGAGGCTGAGCACGCCGCCGCCGTCGAACCCGTCGTCGGACCAGGTGGCGCCGCCGCCGAGCGTCGCGGGCCAGCGGACGTCGACGGCGTCGGCCGCGCTGCCGCCCGTCCCCTCCTCGAACTTCCACCAGCCCCGCTGGATGGGCGGCTGCTTGGCCAGGGCCGCGATCTCGTTGCCGAGGGCGGGGTCGTTGACCGTCCGCGGGTCATCGGACAGTTCACGGTTCCAGACCTGAACCTCGTCGATGTCGCCGGCGAAGTTCTCGATGAACTGGCCCCGCCACTTCACGCGCCCGATCTGCAGCGGGCCGGTCGCGTCCCACGGGGCGTACGGGAAGGCGGCCGGGGCCGACTGGAGCACCCCGTTGACGTACAGGCGCAGCTGCCTGTGCGGTGCGTCCCACACGCCCACCAGGTGGGTCCACACGCCGGTCACCGGTTCGGCGTCACTGACCGCGCGCACGACGGTCTCGTTGTCGGTGTCGGCGTCGTACTTGTTGAAGATCCAGCGCTTGTAACCGGAGGAGTAGTAGAGCTGGAAGCCCGACCCGTGGACGGCCGACTGGCTGACGACGGTCGAGTTCCTGCTCTTGTCCGACAGCAGCACCCAGGCGCCGACGGACAGGCTCCTGTCGGTGTGCATGACCGGTCCGTCGGTGCTGCCGTAGCCGGTGGAGCCGTCCATGCGGACTCCGTTTCTCACCCGGGCGGCGGCCCACGAGGTGCCGCCGGAGAGGGTCACCGGGTGCGGCGTCGCCGCCGAGTCGGCCGCCGTGGTCCCGGACGTCTCGTCGAACCGCCAGTACCCGACGGGGTCCGATCCCGCCCTGACGTAGAAGCTGTAGACGGCGGGGGTCTTGCCGACGTTGCCAGCCTTGTCCACCGGGAAGACGTACAGGGCGTTCAGCCAGTCGTGCCGGGGCGCGAGCCGTAGGTTGACGGAGGTCTGCCCGGCGGGGATCGAGATCTGGCTCGCGGCGGTGGCCAGGGCCGGGTCGTCGAGGGCGTACCTGAAGGTGGTCACGTCGGTCTCGCCGTCCCCGGGGGCCAGGGTGAACCCGCCCGCCCATCCGACGCTGCCCTTCCAGTCGTCGGGCGTGCCGGCCGGGTAGTCGGCGGAGGTCACCTTCGGCAGCGTCGTGGGGTCGATCGTGTCGACGGTGAACTCGCACCACTTGCTCCACGCGCTGGAGTCGGTGCCGTCGAAGGCCTTCACCTTGTAGGCGTAGGACTGGCCGGTGGTGAGCCCGGCCAGCTTCAGGGAGTGGTCGGTGGCCGAGGTGGTGTACTTGTAGGCGGTCTTGCCTCCGCCCGGCAGGGAGGAGGTGATGTCGTCCCATTGGCCGGTCGCGGCGTTGTAGCGGTGCATGACGAACTCCGCCCGCACACCGTCGTTGGCCTTGTCCGGGTCGTAGATGCGGGCCTTCAGCTGGAGCGGGTTCTCGGCGTCACCGGCGTTGACCGCCGGCCTGCCGGATCCCGTGACACAGGGGGTCGCCGGGTAGGTGCCCACTCCGGAGGGCGCCACCGGCGGGGTGTTGTAGTCGATGACCAGCTTGGGCGAGTTGCTGAAGCCCTTCCAGCCCCACACGCTGCCACTGGTGTCGTTGTAGTCGCGCAGGCCGAAGGTGGTGTTGGACCAGCCGCTCCTGGCCGCCTTGACGACCGCGCCGGTGACGTTGAACTCGATGCCCTTGTCGGGGCAGGAGGAGCTGTAGCCGGCGTCGGAGGCGACACTGTCCAGGTGGTCGACCCAGGACGGCTGATGGCTCCAGGTCGTGGACTTGGAGATGCCGCCGGTCAGCCACAGCTGTACGGCCTGCGGGTCGGCGGTGCACCCCCACGACTTGACCTGCGTGATGCGGAACGTCGCCTTCAGGATGTGCTTGCCGTTGACGTTGTCGGAGTCCATGCGGAAGAAGGACCGCTTGACGCCGGCGCCGTAGTCGCCCGCCTCCGGCATGTGGCTGGAGTTCCAGTACTCCTGTGACGGGTAGGCCTTGTCCACCATCGCCCAGGCCAGCCTGGACCCCGACCACTGCGGGTCGATGTACACCGGGTAGGTGGTGCCGGAGCCGGTCAGCAGGTTCCGGTCGGGGGTGAGCGCGATGCGGTCCGAAGCGACCTCCACGCCCATCACCGCCTGCTTGGCCTGCCGTTCCGGCCCGGCCACCAGGGACGAACGGGACGCGTCGGGGCCCGAGGAGTCCCACATTCGCGGCGCCGGCGAGTGGAACACCTCGGTCCCCTCGCCGGTCACCGCGCTCAGCCCGCCGGCCGCCGTCCGGCGCACCTCGACGCCGCTCCCCCGCATGCCGAAGGCCAGCTTCGCCAGCGCGGGGTTGGCCGCCGCCTCCCGGTTCCTGACCACCAGCACCTCGGAGAAACCGAGCACCGAGGCCGTCACCTTCAGGTCCACGCCGGGCAGGACCTCGCCGTACGTCGCGGTGCCCCCCTCGAGCACCGGCTTCGGCAGACTCCCCGGCCAGGACATCTCCACCGACCGCCCGCCCTCCCCCAAGCGGGCCAGCGGAGCCGTCCCACCGCCGGAGAACGCCAACTCCAGCGGCGTGGCCACCGTCCTCACACTGCCGTCGGCCGCGAACACCAGGTCGGTGTCGACGTCCGCCCAGCCCTGCCCCCTGCGCACCCGCTCCGGCAGGGCCGAGGTCTCCGAGGTGAACGAACCGTCCGGATTGGCGAACACCTGACGGTTCTCGGTCCGCATGCCCAGAACCTCGACCCGCTGTCCGGTGCCGCGCGCCCGGACGAGGGCCTCCCGCTCCGATCCGGCAGGCGGATCTCCGGGAGCCGAGGCCGCGGCGTTCGCGGTCCCTGCCACGAGCGAGCCGGTCAGCAGTGACATGACCACGGCGACGAGCAAACCGCGGGGTGAACGGCGCATCGGGCCTCCAGAGAATGTGCGTGGCTGCTTTTCCGCGGAGTACTCATCGGTTCCGCCGCGCCCGGGACGTCACGTCCCGATACGCGCGCACACACATCCCCGAGAGTGCCGACGATCTGAACCGGCACCATTTATAGGAGAAATGGGATTTCCGCCGCGTCAACCTACGGATTGAAGATCGATAAACCGTCCGCTGTAGGCCTTCCCGGCACCGCTTCCACTTCCTGCGGTACACCGGAATGGAGCCCTGCTCAGTGCCCGGATGGCACAGCCCGTACGGCGACGCCAGCGGGGTAAACCCTCGCGGTACGACCTCGGCGGAATACCGCAGGAGTTGCAGCAGAGGTCAATCACCCAGGCGATGAGGACGCGCGGCCCGCGCGGTTAGCATGCGCTGATGCGCGTAAAGGTGCTGTCGTCCCTCAGACGGCTCGCCGCGATGAATCCCTTCATCGTCGATCTGGTCTTCAGCGTGGTGATAGCCGTCGGCACCCTGGTGATCGGGGTCGCGAACGGCGCCGGCGATCCGGCGTACCCGCAGCGGCCCCTGGACACCGTCGGCGTGGGATTGATACTTCTCACCAATCTCGTGCTGGCCTGGCGCAGGAGCGCGCCGCTCACCGTGCTCGCGATCTGCTGCGCCGGGGCGGCGGTCTTCCACGCCCTCGGTTACGAGTACAGGATCGACTCGCTGGGGACGCTGCTGGCGCTCTACAGTGTGACCTCCCTGTACCGCCCCGTGGTGTCGGTCCTCTCCGCGCTGCCCGTGACGGCCGTCTGGTGGCACACCGCCTTCCTCGGCCCGGACGACTTCGACTGGCCGAACATCCTGCAGGGGACCATCATGGTCGCCGTCGCCTGGACGTTCGGCAACAGCACCCGCATGCTCGTCGAGCGCAACGAACAGCTCGCCCACCTCACCGAACGGCTGCGCCGCGACCAGGAGGACCGGGCGCGGCGCGCCGTCACCGAGGAGCGGGTCCGCATCGCCCGCGAACTGCACGACGTCGTCGCCCATCACATGTCGGTCATCGTGATCCAGGCGGGGCTCGCGCGGTACGTCTTCGGGTCCGATCCTCCGACGGCACGTGACGCGCTCACCACCATCGCCGACACCGGCAGCGAGGTGATGGGCGAGATGCGGCGGCTGCTGTCGGTCCTGCGCATCGACATGGAGGACGACGGGGAGAGCTACGACCCGGCGCCCGGCCTGCAACGGCTCGAGCAACTGGCCGACCGGGTGCGCTCGGCGGGCGTGCCGGTGGAGGTGTCGATCACCGGCCCGGTACGGCCGCTCGCGCCGGGCATCGACCTGTGCGCGTACCGCGTGGTCCAGGAATGCCTCACCAACGTGCTGAAACACGCCGCCCCCGCGACGGCGCGGGTCTCGCTGCACTACGGCTCGACCGAGCTGCACCTGCGCGTCGGCGACGACGGCCGCGGAGCGGCCGCGACCTCCGAAGGGGACGGCCACGGCTTGATCGGCATGCGCGAACGCGTCAAGCTCTACAAGGGCACGATCACGGCGGGTCCGAAGCCGAGCGGCGGGTTCGAGGTCGTCGTCACCTTGCCCCTGTCGTCCGTGAACGCGGACGAGCAGTCCCCCTCAGCCCACGGTGAGCCATGATCAAGGTACTTGTGGTCGACGACCAGATCCTGGTCCGCGCCGGTCTCGCGGCGCTCATCCGCGCCGTACCGGACCTCGACGTCGTCGGTGAGGCGGCGACGGGCGAGGAGGCGGTCGCGCTCGCGGCGGCGTCCCGTCCCGACGTGATCCTCATGGACATCAGGATGCCCGGCATGAACGGGGTGGCCGCCACCGAGCGGATCCTCGCGGCCGAGTCCGAACACCGGCCCCGGGTGCTCATCCTGACGACGTTCGACCTCGACGAGTACGTCTACAACGCGCTGCGCGTGGGCGCCTCGGGCTTCCTGCTCAAGGACACCCCGCCCGAACGCCTCATCGCCGCGATCCAGACCATCGCCTCGGGCGACATGCTCTTCGCGCCGAGCGTCACGCGGCGCCTGATCGAGGCCTACACCCGCGAGTCCGCGCCCTCCTCGCCGCCGCGCCCCTCCGGGGAGCTCGACATCCTCACCGCGCGGGAGGCCGAGGTGCTCACGCTGGTCGGTCACGCCCTGTCCAACACCGAGATCGCCGACCGGCTGTGCGTGAGCGAGGCCACCGTCAAGACCCACCTCAACCGCGCCATGGCGAAGCTCAACCTCTCCAGCCGCGCCCAGGCGGTGGCCCTCGCGTACGAATCCGGCCTGGTCACCCCGGGCGAGAAGACAGCGCCCTCGGTGTGAGATCAGGGTCGTGAACGGCTGATCGTGGACGGCGGGTGAGGCCGTCCGGGGCTCTGGCCCGGCGGGGTGAGGGCTCGGGAGAGGGTGTCGAGGGTGACGGCGGTGACCTCCTCGGCGGGTGCGCCCTCGATCAGCAGGCGGGTGCCCTCGCGGACGATCGCCCAGGCCAGCGCGGCGAGGACGGCGGGTTCGCGGTGGCCCTCGGCGGCGAGGACCTCCTGGAGCGGCATGCTCAGCGAGTGGTGCAGCTCCTGGATGCGTGCGTGGCACTGCGCCGGCACCTCCGCCTCCTGGACGGCCACCATCAGCACCTGGTCGGGGCTGGTCGCGAACTCCATCGCGGCGCGCCCGAAGGCGCGGACCCGCTCGTCGAGCGACCCCGGCTCGGCGAGGCTGCGGTGCAGCCGGTCGGTCCAGCGGGGGAAGGCGTCCTCGACCAGCTGGGTGAGGATGTCGGCGGTCGAGGTGAAGTAGCGGTAGACGCTGGACCTGGCCAGTCCCACCTTGGCCCCCACCGCCGCGGGGGTCAGCGCGCCGACCCCCGTCGTGGCGAGGATCTCACGGGCGGCCTCCAGCAGGGCGGCGTGCTGCCGCGCACGGTGGTCGGCCACGGTCGCCGCACTGATCCTCGGCACGGTCACCCCTCTCGTTCGTGGTCTCCCCCAGTATCCGCCGGACGCGGCAGCAGGGTCGTCGCGCCGAGGCCGGCCAGCAGGATGAGCGCGGTCACGATGGCGACCCGGCGGGTGGCGCCGGCCGACGCGGAGACGGCGGCGGCGTGGACGCGGGCGTCCCGCAGCGACGGGATCACCGTGCCGCCGCTCTCGCGCATGGCCTCGGCGACGGCGACCCGCGCCCGCGGCGGCAGGCCGGGTACGCGGGCGGTCTCCTCCTCGGTGAAGGAACCGAGCCCGCCGACGAGCACGGCGCCGAGGATGGCGATGCCGAGCGCCGCCCCGACCTGGCGCATCGTGCTCTGCAGCCCTGAGGCCTGCCCCGACTGCACCGCCGGGACGTCGGCCATCAGCACGCTCGCGAGCTGGGCGGAGGCGAACCCGATGCCGAGGCCGTAGGCCAGCAGCCACGGGACGATGCGCCAGCCTGACATCGAGGGCGAGAGCGACAGCCCGGTGCCGAGGACTCCCGTGACCTCCAGCACCAGTCCGATCCGCACGATCGACCGGGCGCTGATCCGCCGGGACAGCGGCGGCACCAGCCCGCCCGCGAGGAACGACCCGGTCGCCAGTGACGCGATGACCAGCCCCGCCTCGAAGGCGCTGTAGCCGAGGGCGGACTGCAGGAACAGCGGGAGCACCAGGAGCATGCCGAACTCGCCGACCGAGACGACGGCGGCCGCCATCCCGCCGTACCGGAAGCTCGGCAGCGCGAACAGCGACAGCTCGATCAGGACGGGACGTCCCGCGCGGGCACGTGCCCCCTGCAGCACGACCAGCGCCGCGAGCGCGACGACCGCGACCAGCAGCGCGACGGGGATGGGCGACACGGCGCCGGACGGCCAGCGCCACCCGAAGAGCACCGCCGGAGCCGTGGGGGTGAACCAGCCGTACTTCTGTCCCTCGATCAGCCCGAAGACCAGCGAGGTCATGCCGACGACCGCGAGGACCACCCCGGCGAGGTCGTACCCGCCGGAGCGCGCCTGCCGGGACTCCGGCAGCCACAGTGCGACGCCGAGCAGGACGAGCATGCCGACGGGGACGTTCACCCAGAACGCCCATCGCCAGCCGTGCCCCGTCACCAGCCATCCGCCCAGCAGCGGGCCCGCCGCCGCCATCCCTCCGATGATCGAGCCCCACACGGCGAAGGCGATGACGCGGCGGCGCTCGGTGTAGAGGGCGTTGAGCATGGCCAGGGACATCGGCACGACCATCGCGGCGCCCACGCCCTGCACCACGCGGGCGCCGATCAACGCCGGCCCGCTCCCCGCCGCGGCGGCGAGGACGCTGGCCAGGATGAACACCGTGATTCCGGAGGCGAACAGCCGCCGCCTGCCGTACAGGTCGCCGGTACGGCCGAGGGGGATGAGCAGGGCGGCGAACATCAGCGAATAGATCGAGTTGACCCATTCCACGTCGGTGGCGGTGAGCCGCAGGTCCCCCACGATCGACGGCACGGCGACGTTGACGATGGTCGCGTCCACGATGATCATCGACATCCCGACGCCGATGACCACCAGAGGCATCCACCCGCGCGTGACGACAGAAGTTTTTACCGACACCATGTCGCCAACCATAGCAACACACTGTCGCAAAAACTGCCTCCGCTTCCCAGATCAGGGGTGGAGGGCGGCCAGGGTCCGCTCGGCCTGTCGGGTCAGGAGGAGGGCTCCCTGGGTACGGGCCAGGGTCGCGGCCTGGCGCAGGAGGTCCGCGGCCTCCTCGGCCGGACGGCCGGCGGCGTGGAGTGCCCGCGCCCGCACCTGGAGGTTCTTCGCCTCGAAGACCCGCTCTCCCGTCATGGCCGCGACCTGCTCCGCCTCGCCGAGAAGCGCCAGAGCCTCCGCCGGCCCGCCGAGGCGGAGCTCCTGTTCGGCCAGCATCGCCAGGAAGCAGGGACGGTTCAGCCGCGTGCCGGTGTGCGCCAGTTGGTCCAGGGCCTCCCTGACGCGGGCGATCCCCGCCTCCACGTCCCCTAGCTCGGCCTCCGCCCACCCCAGCAGGACCGAGCCGATCACACTGATGGGGGTGATCGCGTACTCGCTGACCCGCTCCAGCGCGGCGGCGGCGTACTCCCTGGTCAGCGGCGCGTCACCGCGCACCCACGCCAGCCGGGCCGCGAAGATCATGGCCACGCCCTGGACGGACGGGGAGGCGAGACGGGCGGCGCGTTCGCGGGCCTCCCCGTCCAGGCGGTCGGCCTCGCCGTCGTCGCCCCGCAGCGCGGCCGACAGCGCGGCCATGGACCTCCCGTGCACACGCGGGTCGTTGAACCGGAGCACGGCGGCGGCCTCCCCCGCCCGGTCGGCGAGGTCGATGCTCGAGGTGAGGAGCCGGATCGCCAGGTCCTGCCGTCCGCGGAAGAACGCGACCATGCCGCGCGCGTGCACGGCGGCGAGCGTGGCGAGGGCGTCGTCCCGGTGGGCGGCCAGTTCCCGGGCGATGCCTTCGGCCTCGTCGAGCCGTCCGCCGTTGACGCGCGCCACGCACAGCCCCCAGGGCCCGGGGATCCAGCGCGCGCTGGGCAGGGCGCTGCCCGGACTCAGGTCGCGGGCCCGCAGGAAGGCCGCGTGCGCCCGCGGGCTCGCGTACCCGTACCTGCCGGCCAGCAGCGTGCCGAGCCGGACCTGGATGCGCAGCTCCTGGTCGACGCGGTCCTGCTCGCCCGGCAGTGCCCGGGCCAGTTCGACGGCGCGGGTGAGCAGCGTCTCGGCGTGCTCGTGCGCGAGGCTGACCTGTGCCCGCCTCGCGGCGTCGAGGACGTGCGGCAGCGCGACCTGCGGCCCGGCCACCGGCCAGGCCTCCCACAAGTGGTGGGCCACCTCGTCGACGTCGGCGCCGGCCGACAGCAGGGCGAGGCCGATCCTCTCGTGCAGTCGCGCCCGCCGTACCGTGCCGAGCTGGTCGTAAAGGGTCTCCCGCACCAGCGGATGGGAGAACCGGTAGCGCCCGACGGCGGCGGTGTCCTCGACGAGGAGGCCGGTGACGACGGCGGTCTCCAGGCTCTCCAGCAGACGGTCCTCGTCCAGGCCGGTCACCGTGCGCAGCGGCGTCATGCCGAACTCCTGCCCGGCCACGGCCGCGGTCGCCAGGATGCCGCGGGCGGAGTCGGGCAGCCGGTGCCAGCGGCGGCGGATCACGTCCCGTACCCCGGCCGGGATCTCCTTGGCCAGCCGCTCGCCGATCGCCTGGTCGGTGAGCGCCCGCTCGCTGCGCAGCATGCGCGCCAGCTCGGTGACGAAGAACGGATTGCCCCCGGTGCGCTCGTGCAGCGCGGTCAGGAGCTCGGGCGAGGCCAGCGTCTCGGTGCAGTTCTTGACCAGCATCGTGACGTCGTCGAGGTCCATGGGACCGAGGTGGAGCCGGCGCGTGCGCCGTTCCCTGGCGAGGGACGCCAGCAGGTCGCGGACCGCGGGGGCGTGCTCGTGCTCGCGCACCGTCGCGACCAGCAGGACGGACGAGCGCCACGTCTCGGCCGCGAGGTAGCCCACGAGCTGGATGGACGGCACGTCGGCCCAGTGCAGGTCCTCGAACACGATCGTGAGCGGCCGTCGTTCGGCCATCTCCGTCACCACGCCGGCGATGGCGTCGTAGACCGGGAGGCGTATGTGCCGGGAATCGATGTCCTCGTATCCGGGAGCGGGGTGCGGGGCGGCGGTCACCAGCGCGGGGACGAGCAGGCCGAGCAGGGACGCGTGCGGCCGGGCCGCCGCGGCGAACGCCTCGGGCTCGCACTCGGCGAGCCGCCGCAGCAGCTGTATGCCGAGCCAGTACGGCGGCGTGGCGGCGTCCTCCACGGCACGGCCCCACACCACCAGGGACCCGCGCGCCGACGCCCGCGCGGCCACCGCCTCCGCCAGCCGTGTCTTGCCGATGCCCGGCTCGCCGACCAGCAGGACGGTGCGTCCCTCGCCGTCGAGCGCCGCCTTCAGGTCGGCCTCCGCCAGGGTCAGCTCCGCGTTACGGCCGACGAGCTGCTCCGACGGCGGCGCGGCCACCTGCTCGGGGATCACCACGGGCGTGATCACGGGGACGGCCGGGTCGAGCGCCGGCGACTGGCTGAGGATCTCCTCGAACCGCCGGCGCAGCGCCGGCCCGGGGTCGACCCCGAACTGGTCGGCCAGGGCGTGCCGCACGGTGTGGAAGGCGTCCAGTGCCTCACTCTGCCTCCCCGCCCGGTAGAGGGCGAGCATGCGCAGCGCCACCAGGCTCTCCCTGAGCGGCTGCGCGGCCGACAGGGGCTCCAGGCTTTCCAGCGCCTGATGGTGCAGGCCCAGGGCGAGCAGGCTCTCCGCCTGCGTCTCCATCGCGATCAGGCGCAGCTGGCCGAGCCGTTCGGCTTCCTGGCGGGCGAAGGCGCAGTCGGCGAGGTTCTCGTAGGGGGTGCCCCGCCACAGCGCGAGCGCGTCGTCGAGCTTGGCGCGGGCGTCGCCGGGCCGTCCCGTCTCCAGCAGCCTCCTGGCCTCCTTGACGGAGTCCTCGAACACCAGCGCGTCGACCTGCTCGCGGGCGACGGCCAGCATGTACCCCGGGGGCCGGGTGACGATGACGCGCGGGGGTTCGCGCGGGGCTCTGGCCGGTTCGACGATGTTGCGCAGGTTGGAGATGTAGGCCTGGACGGTGCCCGCGGCCGTGGGGGGAGGCAGGCTCTCCCACACCTCCTCGATCACGCGGTCGAGGGACACCACCCGGCCCGCGCGGACGAGCAGCACCGCGAGGACCGCGCGCTGCTTCCTCGATCCGAGAGCAAGCAGCCGCCCTTCCTCGCAGACCTCCATCTGCCCGAGGGCGCGGAACTCCATCGAACCTCCACTGCCGGCACCGATCGACGACCGGGAGGGGCCGGAGCCCTCGGACCCGTCTGTCCTATGCATAGGACGTCCTCGGTGCCGGAACAAGCGGCTAGAACGGGTTTCTAATACAGATGCCGGTTTTGCCCGCCCGCAACCCACCCTTCAAAGGTTTGACAATCGTCCAACTGTCATGCCAGTTTGATGCTTGCCCAACTATCGAAGGAATCATTCGATGTTCAGACGCCTCCTCCCTCTTTCCATCGCCACCTTCGCCGTCGGCACCGACGGATTCGTCATCGCCGGCATCCTGATCCCGGTCGCGCGATCCCTCCACGTGTCCATCGCCGCCGCCGGGCAGCTGATCACCGCGTTCGCCATCACGTACGCCGTGGCCGCCCCCGTCATGGGAGCCCTGACGACCAGCCTCGACCGGAAGAAGGTCCTGGTCGGCGCACTGCTGGTCTTCGCCGCCGGCAACGCGGTCACGGCGGTGTCCCCGACGTACGCCCTGGTGTTCGCCGGCCGCGTCCTGACCGCCGTCGGCGCGGGCGTGATCACCTCGACGGCCTCGTCGGTGGCGGCGGCGACCGTCACCGAGGCCCAGCGCGGGCGGGCGTTGTCGATCGTGATGGGCGGCCTCACCGCCGCCACCGCCCTCGGCGTGCCGCTCGGCACCTGGATCGGCGGGACCAGCTGGCGGGCGACGCTCTGGCTGGTCGTCGTCCTCAGCCTGGTCGCCGCGGCCGGCGTCGTGGCGTTCCTGCCCGCGTTGAAGCTGCCCGCCGCCGGCCTGCGGCAGCGCCTCGCGATGCTCGCCGACCGGCGCGTGCTCGGCATCCTCGCGGTCACCCTGGTGACCCTCTCGGGCGCCAACACGATGAGCGCCTACCTCGCCCCCGCGGTCGCCCCGGTCACCGGCGGGAACTCGGGGACCCTCACCGTCGTCTTCTGGATCTCCGGCCTCGCGGCCGTGGCCTCCACGGCCCTCGCCGGACGGCTGACCGACGCCCGCGGCCCCGTACCGGTCCTGCTCGGCGGCCTGTCCGGGCTGACCGTGATCCTCGCGCTCGGCCCCCTGCTCATCACCTCACTGCCCCTGACCATGCTGTGGGTGGCCGCCTGGGGCCTGGTCGGCTGGCTCACCGTCGTGCCGCAGCAGCACCGGCTGGTGGCGCTCGCGCCGGAGGCGGCGCCGGTGCTGCTCGGGCTCAACGCCTCGGCCCTCTACCTCGGCATCGCCCTCGGCGGCGTCATCGGCGGCACGGCCCTTCACTGGGCCGACGCGAGCCGGCTCGGGTACGTGGCCGGGGCGCTGGTCGCGGTGTCCCTGCTGATCGCCCTGGCCACCACCCGCCGCGGCGCCGTACGGGAGCGGGACCTCGTCCTCAGCGAGCGGTGAGGCGCCTCACGGCGGCGGGCCGTCGCGACGAGCAGCGGCCCGCCACCGGTACGGCAGGGACAGGTCAGGCGGACGGGCTCAGCCGCTCGTAGGGAATCTTCTCGCCCGCCTCGACGGCGACCGGCAGCCGGTTCTCGGCCGGCGGGAGCGGGCAGGTGGCGAAGTCGGTGTAGGCGCAGGGCAGGTTCGTGGCCCGGTTGAAGTCGAGGACGACGCGGCCGTCGGCGTCGGGTTCGTCCAGCCTCAGGGAGCGGTTGGCGGCGTACGTGGTCACACCGGAGGTCTCGTCGGTGAACAGCACCTGGAGGCTGCCCGGTGTCCGGCCGTTGAACGCCGTCAGGCTCAGCGGCCGCCCGTCGATCTCGAACTCCACCCGCCCGGGCGCGTCGTACACGTGCCGCAGCCCCTCCACGGCCGCCCCGACGGTCGTCGGCCGGGGTTCGTCGAACGGCACGTACCGCCCCGTCACCACCCATCGCGGCTCCGGCGCGTACGCGGGCGTGCCGGCGTAGGCCACCCGCAACGCGTTGCCCGGATGCCGTGGCCGGACGATGTCCTGCCCGCCCCGCTTGGCCACCTCGATCACCGCGTCGCCCCAGACCGCGTTGATCTCCTCACGTTCGGGGATGACCCCGAAGACGTACCGGCCGTGCACGGGCACCCCGCCCACGACCAGTTCCTCCCCGGCGTCGAGCGTCACCACGACCCCTTCGTCGCCGGTCGACCACTCTCCCGGCGCGTCGGGCAGGCGCCGCGGCTCGGACGTCAGCCAGTGCAGGCCCGTGACGGCGAGGAACCCGTGGCGATCCCCCAGTGCTGCCTCGTGTCGCCGATGCCAGTCCTTCCAGTCGCGGACGAACGCCTCGGCGTCCGCCACCTGGGCCTGAGCGGTGCCGGTGCCATGGACGGCCATGAAATCCTCCTCGCGTGCCTGCGGACGAGGATTTCATGCTATCCCTACCAAATTAATTGGACTAGGGCGGCCGTCAGGCGCCGGCCGCCCCCTCCACTCGACGGGTACCGGCGCCTGATCACGCCGGCCCCGCCGTCAGCAACACCAATTGCCCGGCCCCTGCATCCGGACCGCCTGGCCGCCGTCCTCCGTCCAGGAGACGTCCCCGCCCGTCTCCACGTTCGCCACGGTCGTGACGGTGGAGGCGTGAGAGGTGGCCGCGCCGCTCGGTCCCTGGGCGGCGGTCACGGCGAGCCCTAAGGCCAGGGCCAGCGGCGCGAAGGCGGCGAGAGCGGTCGCCTTAAGGGTGAATTCTGATGCGCGCATTCTGGGTTCTCCTATCCCCCGTGCTGTGTCACGCCGACCATAGGGACGGGGGCGTTGAGAGCACGTTGAGGATTTGTTGAGCCCGAGGCGCGCGTCACGGCAGGACGGCCGGTCGGCGCCGACGAGGAGAACGGGCGGCCTCAGACCTGGGACAGGGTGCCGTTCGGGTTGCGGACGAGGGCCATCCCGAGCGCTGTGGCCGTGTGAAGCGCGGTGTTGCGGTGCCGGACCGTCTGGACGAGTCCGGCCTCCCGCAGGACGCTGGCGTGCCGGCTCGCGCTCGGGGAGGTGGTGCCCGTCAGCGTCGCGAGCTCGCCGGTCGTGCAGCCCGGATGTTCGGTGATGACGTTGAGCACGGCGGCGCGGGTGTTCCCGAGCAGCGCGACCAGAGCGCCCCCGGAATCTTGCGCCTTCTGCTCGGGGACCAGGGCGGTCAGCCGCTTGAGCGAAAGTTCGTCACTGACGGGATAGGTGACCTGTGGCTGCGCCGGGTCGTCGTCGACCATGGAGCGGGAGGCGAAGATCGACGGCACCAGAAGGACGCCCTGCCCTTCCAGATGCAGGTCGTAGTCGCGAGAGTTGATCATCCGCACCTCCAGCACCGGCGCGTTCCAGCGCATCCACTGCGGATTGGCCTGGGACAGCAGGCGCTCGATCCCGCCGGCGAGCAGGTGCCGCATCCGCAGGGCGCGGTCGGCCGCGAAGAAGTCGGCGAGCCGCTGCCAGTGGGGGCCCACCAGCTCGGCGTAGAGGTGTTCGAGCCCGTCGTAGAGACGTCCGCGTAACTCCGGGTCGTCGGCGAGCAGGCGGGCCCACCCCGGGACGGGCTGCTTCTGCGCTATGTCGGCCAGCGCCGCGCCCACCGTCGCCGACGGGGTGGCCCTGACCTGCTCGAACAGCTCCTCGGGCGTGCCTGTCCGCCCGGGCCCGAGGAACGTCGGCGCCCAGCCGACCGAGGGGACCAGGGACAACACCATCCGGGCCTGATCCGACAGCCGAGGCAGGATCCGCCGCCGCCAGCCGTCCAACCGCACCGGCTGGCCACGGCTCTGCAACATGCGTATGGCCAGCTGCAGCTCCGCCAACGGCATCGGCGCCTCGGCCACACGCGTACGAACCAGATCCTGGCTGGTGAAGTGAATGCGGTAAACCACCGTCTCCCCCGCGGCCGGCAGCGCCTCCGGAGGAATTCTCTACGAATGTCGTTCCACAAGCCAGCGTGGAGATCCCGTCCGCTGCGCGCGCGACGAACCCGGCCTCAGACGAACCGCCAGAGGTGGTCGTCACCTCCGTTGTCGTCGGCGAGCACGACCTGGGCGCCCTGGGCCGTGGAGGCTCCGCTGACGCCGAGCACCCGGCCGCCGCCCGCGCACTGGATGCGGAAGTAGCCATCGGCTCCGTAGCGCAGCCGCCAGCGGTGGTCGGCGGTGCCGTTGTCGGACCATTGCAGGACCCGCGAGCCGGCGGCCGTGGCGGCGTTCTCGACGCCGAGCACCTTGCCGCTGTTGGAGTTGCGCAGGCGCAGGTACCCGCCCGAGTCGGCCACCGCGGTCCACAAGTGATCGGCTGTGCCGCTGTCGCCCCATTGGACGACCAGGCCGCCGTCGGCGGTGGACATGTCCTGCACGCCCAGCACCATGCCGCTGGCCAGGTTCTGGATGCGCCGGGCGCCGTTGGGGAGGAACCGCCACTGGTTGTCGCCGCTGCCGTTGTCGGAGTCCTGGACGGCTTGGGCGCCCTGGCTCGCCGACCCGCCGAGGATGCCGAGTACCTTGCCGCTGTTGACGTTGCGGATCCTGTGGGACCCGTCGCCGGAGTCCACGATCGTCCAGCGGTGGTCGGCGGTGCCGTTGTCGGACCACTGCAGGAGGCGCGCGTTGTCGGAGGTGGACATGTTCTCGACGCCCAGCACCTTGCCGCTGTTGACGTTGCGGAAGCGGACGGCGCCGCCGTCCACGATCAGCTGCCAGTCGTGGTCGGCGGTCCCGCTGTCGTTCCACTGCAGCGCGAGGCCCCCGTCGGCGGTGGACATGTCCTGGACGCCCAGAACGAGGCCGCTGGCGGCGTTGACCAGCCGGAAGCTCGCCGTGGTGGTCGTGTCACCCCCGCCGCGGGTGCTCCAGTACACGGTGTAGTTGAAGCCCTGGGCGTCGTGGAAGGGACCCAGGTTGACCGTGCCACCGTTCGCGGTGGCGGTGAAGGCGAGCGCCGTGGTGCTGGTACGGGTGATCGACGAGGTGGTCAGGACCGGCAGCGCGGACAGAGTGGTGCCGCCGTAGTCGCCGGCCAGGACGACCGGCCCGTAGGTGATCGTCGCGACATTCGGGTCGTCGTTGGCCGCCTTCGTGATCACACGCATGGGCAGGCGCACCGTGACGGTGTCCCCGGAGGTCCAGGAGCGGGTGAGGGTGGCGTAGGTGCCGGGGGTGGTGGAGATGCTCTGCTGGGTGCCGTTGACGCTGATCGTGGCGCCCGACGTCCAGGCCGGGACGCGGACGCGCATCGTCCACGAGCCGCTGACGCTGCCGGTGACCTGCAGCGTTGTGGTGTCGCTCGCCGGGTAGGAGGTCGTCTGGGTGACCGTGATCCCGCGCTGGGACCAGTTCAGCGTGGACGGCGCGAACAGGTTCACGAACAAGGTCGTGCCGTTGTAGGAGTAGATGGAGTCCGCCAGGCTCGTGTTGACCTCCACACCTGTGCCCTGGCAGCACCAGAACGAGTTGTAGTCGGTGCTCCACGTGCCGCCGCCCCACGCCGGGCCGACCCCACGGCGGCCACCGGGCTTGAGCGGGGTGAAGTAGGTGATGTGCCCGTGGCCGTCCGCCGGGTTCTGCGCGCCGATGATGTGGTTGAACAGCGTCCGCTCGTAGAAGTCCATGTAGGACGCCTGGTCGGGGTTCAGCAGCCACAGCTCGCGGGTCAGCTTGAGCATGTTGTAGCTGTTGCAGTGCTCGCAGGTGTCGTTGGTGAGGTACCCGGCGATCGCGTTGGGGGCCCGGAAGTGCTCGGCCTGGCTGTTGCCGCCGATGGCGTAGGTGTGCGCGCCGACGGTGATGTTCCACGCGTTGCTCGCTATGTCCCGATAGCGGGTGGTTCCGGTGGCCTTGTACTCTCGCGCGGCACCGATCCACTTGGGCACCTGGGTGTTGGCGTGCAGGCCGTTGAGCTGGTCCTGGTTGGAGGCGAGCGGGTTGAACACGGCGGCATGGTCGAACCGCTGGGCCGCGGTGAGCCAGCGGCCGTCCCCCGTCTGCTGGTACACGTCGGTCAGCACCGCGTTCATGCCGCCGAACTCGGTGCCCAGCATGGCCTGCATCTGGCTGGAGCTGAGCCGCGAGGTGCGCTGGTCCACCCAGCCGGCGAGCGCGAGCAGCACGTCCCGGGCCTGGGTGCTGCCGATGAGGCGCCACACGTCCAGCAGGCCGGCCAGGGTCTTGTGGACGCAGTAGTACGGCACGTTGCCGTTGCTCAGCGTACGGGCCTCGAGGGCGGTGAACTCCGACTCGGGGAAGCCGGACAGGTATCCGGCGCCGAACCCGGCGGCGCCGTTGTTCGCCTGGCACCTCGCCAGCTCGGCGACCATGTAGGTGGCCTTGTCCCGGCAGGTGGTGTCACCGAGCACGGCGTAGGCCTGGGCCCACGCGGTGAGGAAGTGCCCCTGCACATGGGTGCGGAACGGGAACGAAGGGGCGTCCCACCCGCCGTTCGCGGCGGCGCCGTTGGTGGACAGCCTGTGGTTGGCCCGGAAGTTGTACAGCAGCCGGTCGACGTCGACGAACCGCAGGTACGACAGCGTGCGGTTCTGGTTGTCCATCCAGCGGCCCGAGGTGAGCCGGACCTGCCCCGGGTCGAACATGTACGCCGACACCCCGATGTCGGGCCGGGCCGGGGCGACCCCGGCCTCGGCGGCCGGGGCGCCGGCGACCTGCCCGACGGCCGAGGCGGCGACGGCGACGCCCGCGGCCTGGAAGAGCTGACGGCGACTGAGTGACGAGGGGGACACTTCATCTCCAAGCATCGACGGACGATCGTTCTCCCGAGCACCGAGGCCACCGCGTCGTGACGGCCGGCGCGAACTCCCCGCTCGGACAGCAGGGTGATCCGGGCACGCTCTGCGTGCCCGAGGGCGGGCCCGGCCGTGCACCGAGCCCGCCGTTACGGCTCCATCTGGTCCTGATCGAGTGCCGTGACAACGCTCACCGGATTCGGCACACGCCTTCGCCGGGGACGTCGGGAACGCCGGAACAGGACCCGCGCGCCGATCAGCGCTGCAGTGTCAGCACCGCCGGCCGGTAAGGCAGCAGGCCGTAGTCACCGCCGGAGTTGGTGGCACGTCCCTGGTAGAGCAACTGCAGATTGCAGGGGTCAACGGTCATGGTCTGATCGGGGTTGTTGCGGACCAGGTCGCCGTGGCTGATGTCGTTGGTCCAGGTGGCGCCGCTGTTGGCCTTGCCGGCGAAGGGATTGCCCTCGGACGCGGCCTGCGGTGTCCACGAACCGCCCAGGCTGGTGGCCGTGAACGAGCGGAAGTAGCGCCCCTGCGCGCCGATCGCCTCGACGAGCATGAGGTACTTGTTCTGCCCCTGGAGCTTGTAGACCTGAACGCCTTCGAACAGGTTGTTCGTCGAGTCGCTCATGACCACCGTCGAGGTCGAGCCGAAACTGCCCGGGAAGTTCCCGATCGGCATACTGGCCCGGTAGATCTTGCCGTTGTCCCCGGCGAAGAACAGATACATGTTCGTGCCGTCACCGATGAGGGTCTGGTCGATAGGTCCTGTTCCGGAGCCGGAGATGCTTCCAGAGAAGAGCACCTGCTGCGACGACCAGCCGTTCGGGTTGGTGGGGTCGCTCGACGTCCTGTAGGAGAAGGCGGTCCCACCCCACTGGTAGGCGAGCACCCAGATGTTCTTCGGGGCGAAGTAGAAGAGCGTCGGCGCGACGGTGCCGGAATTCATCTTGGTCTGGGTGGCCGAGGCCATGTCGGACCAGTTGGTGAAGGGGCTGAAGCCCATCGAGCCCCAGCTCGATCCCGTATCGTGCGTCGTCGCGTAGACCAGGTGCTTGCCGTTGTAGACGACGTTGGTGAAGTCCTTGAGCGAGACCCAGCCCGACTTCGGGGTCGCCAGGGGGCCCGTCGACGTCCAGTGGTACGTCGACGGAAGATCGCACGTGCCGGGCGGCGGCGTGGGGGTGGTGTCGCCCATCTTGACGAGTTGCCACTGCTGGTTGGCGCCGTTCCAGTCGGTGTACTGGACGATGTTGCCGCCGTCCGCGGTGGAGGCGCCCTGCACCTCGACCGCCTTGCCGCTGTTGCGGTTGACCAGCCGGATGTAGCCGCCGTCGGAGTCCGCGAGACGGAACTGCTGGTTGGTGCCGTTACCGTCGCTCCACTGCACGATGCTGCCACCGTCGGCGGTCGAGAAGTTGTAGACGTCCAGCACCTTGCCGGAAAGCCTGGACTTCAGCCGGTAGTAGCCGCCACCGGAGTCCACGAACTGCCATTGCTGGTTGTCGCCGTCGTTGCGCGTCCACTGGGTGATCCGCGCGCCGTCATTGGTGGCCAGGTTGTACACGTCCAGCGCCTTGCCGCTGTTGCGGTTGAGCAGCACGTACCAGGCACTGGTGTCGACGGTCGCCGCGTTCGCGGCCGGGGTGGTCCCCAATGCGACCAGGAGGCCGGCGATGAGCGTGGCCACCACCGCGAGGACGGCCGCCGCGCTCCGGCGTACCCGGGAACGCGGGGTGCTGAGCGCCGGTCCGGGCTCAGACGGGGATGGGGTCACGTACGTGGTATCCAAGAACTCGCTCCTTTTCGATGGTGCGGACGCCCTTCCGCGCTCATGGGGTGGTCAGGTCGAACCGCCGCACGGTCACGGCGCCGCCGAGGGCCCGGGTGGCGTAGTTGAAGATGCCGAACCGGTAGCCCATGAAGAACTGCCAGGCGTTGTTCAGGGTGAAGGCCCGGCCGAGGACGGTGAAGTTGGTGCCGTCCGTGCTGTAGGAGAAGCGTGCCTGGCGGCCCGAACCCGGATGGATGTCGGCGTTGACGCGCAGCCAGATCCGGCCGCCCGACACCGCGGCCGAGGCCGCCTCGCTGCCGGTCGACGTGGTCTGCCAACTGCTGTTCATCGTCAGGTTGTCGGTCATCACGACCCGGTAGGCGCCGTTGTCGCGCCGGACGCCGATCCAGGCCGAGGAGTCGCGCAGCATCGCCAAACCCGCCCGGTCGCCGTCGGCCATCGCCGAGTAGTCCAGCTCGATCGTCGCCGTGGACGAGGGGCCCTGGATGCGGTGGGTCAGCGTGTCACGCGCGTTGTACAGGTCGGTGGTGACGGTCGCGGTCTGCAGCCGCAGCCCGCTGCCGGAGGACCACTTGGTGTTGTCGGGGTTGTGGTTCCACTCCCAGCGCGGGTCGAGCGCGCTCGTGGTGAACGTGTCAGGGCCGATCACCGACTTCACGGTCTTGGTCGTGGAGATGTTCGGCTTGGGGTAGGTGGCGCCCCAGCCACCGTTCACGGTCTGCACCGACGGCCACCCGTCGGAGCTCCAGGAGATCGGTGCCAGCACCGGCACCCGTCCGCCGGGGTAGGCGTCGACGAACGCCATGTAGTACCAGGCGCCGTTCTGCGTCTGCACCAGGCCGCCCTGGTGCGGCACCCCGCCGCCGGGGATCGGGCTCGGCATGTTCAGCAGCACCTGGCGCATCTCGTACGGACCCCATGGGCTGGTCGAGCGCAGCACGTATTGCCCGTTGGCCGGGCGGGTCGTCCAGATGTAGTAGTAGCCGCCGCGCTTGTAGAAGCGGGAGCCTTCCAGCGTGCCGACGCTGGAGGGCGTGCTGAAGACCTGCTGGCTGCGCACCTGGCTGAGCCCGTCGGCCGACAGCTGGGCGACGCTGATGGTGGTGTTGCCGTAGGCGACGTACATGGTGTCGTTGTCGTCGATCAGCAGACCGGCGTCGTAGTAGCAGTTGTTGATCCGCGACCGCTTGGTCCACGTGCCGTCGACGGCCGAGGCGGTGTAGACGTAGGTGCGGTTGAACTCGGTGCAACCGATCCAGTAGTACGTGCTGTTGCTGGGCCGGTAGTTGAACGCCGAGGCCCAGATGCCCTTGACGTAGGCGCGTCCGCCGTTCAGGTCATAGGCGCTGGAGTCGAAGTCGAGCCGCGGCACCGAGTGGCCCGCGTACTCCCAGTTCACCAGGTCGTAGGACCGCAGGATCGGCGCGCCCGGTGAGTAGTGCATCGTCGAGGCCGAGTAGTAGTAGGCGTCGCCGACCCGGATGATGTCGCCGTCGGCGAAGTCCTGCCACACGACCGGGTTGGTGTAAGTGGACGCGGGAGCGAGGGTTGTGCCGCCGGCGAGTCGCCCTTGCTGGTCGATGTCGACGGTCGCGGCCCCGGCGGGGATGGCCATGAGGCCGCCGGCGAGTAACAGCGGGACCAACGCGGCCGCCCATCGGCGCCATCGTCGAGTGCTGAGCACTGTCAATCCTCCGTGGACGAGGGGGAACATCGATTGTTAGCGCTAACACTGTGCGATTCGCATGCGCTCTCAGGAACAAAGGGTGGTGTCGCGGAGTACACGGGATCGACGTCGGGCACGTCAACCAGGCCTGCCCCGCGCGGCAGGAGCGCACGCGCTTGACCAGGGTGTTCCGCGAGACGGACCTGGAGGGTCGCCTGAAAATTTCACGACCGGTCCTCGAGCCGGCGGCGGAGGTCCCGTCCGCCATGAGAAAGACCCCGGCGCCTGCCGGGGTCTTCCTTCCAGGGATGTCAGCCGGTCATCGCCCCGACCGCCCGGCCCTCGCCGAGGACGGGCCGCCATTGATCACGAACGTCGACCCCGGTTCCTTCACGATGTCACCGGTGGCCGAGTTGGTGACGGTGACGTTCGTCAGCGTGGCGCTGCCACGCGCGCCGTTCTGGGCCAGGATGCCGGCGCCGTTGTTCGACTTGTCGATCCGCACATTGGTGATCGCCACCCCCGGTGTGGCGCCGCCACCGGACTTGAACTGGATGCCGTCGTAGGTCGAGTCGTAGATGTCGGTGTCGCGGATCGTGACACCGGGGATGTCCCTCGTCTGCGCGAACAGCGTGATGGCCCCGAACTTCTGCGCCGCGCCCCAGAAGACGCCACCGGCCCGGTGGAGCGCGTTGTTGGCGATCACGGTCTGCCCGGAGAACGGCAGGGGGTCGTGGTCGGTCGCCAGCATGATGCCCGGGTAGTTCATCGTGTCGTAGACCAGGTTGTTCTCGATCCTGTTGCCGTAGCCGCCGTAGATCGCCAGGCCGTTCGCCCGCCAGGGCAGCTGGACGGTGTTGTTGACGAAGCTGTTGTCGTGCGCGATGTCCACCGCCGGGTCCTTCACGTACCGGTTCGCCCAGACGGCCAGCGAGTCGTCCCCGGTGGTGCGGAACGACGAGTCGAACACCCGCGAGTTGCGCGTGCCGTTGGTGAAGTTGATGCCGTCGGCATAGGTGTCGCGGATGCGCATGCCGCTGAACTGCAGCCCGTCGGCGGGCCCCCACAACTCGGGGATGTTGTCGTAGTCCCGGCCGACCCAGACGCCCACGTTCGCGTGCTCGATCCACACATTGGTGATCTTCGTGTTCCTGCCGAAGCGCCCGTTCAGCCCCACTCCGCCTTCGGCGCCGCCCGGCCCGCCGCGGATGCGCCCGGAGCCGAAGATCGCGATGTCGGAGATCTGGACGTTGTCGTCGATGTCGAAGCCGAAGTTGCCCTCGTGCGGGTGGTTGATGCCCCCCGCCAGCTGCGGCTCGATCAGGCTGTACAGCTGGGAGTGCCACATGCCGGCGCCGCGGATCGTGACGTCGCTGATGCCCACCTGGTTGTACTGACCCCGGTTCAGCGGATCGTCGGTGAGGATCTTCTGCTCCTGCCTCCACTGGCCCGGCGGGATCCACACGCAGCCGATGACGCCGTTCTGGTCGTCCGTCACCGCCCGCTGGATGGCCGCCGAGTCGTCGATCCCGTCGTCCGGCACGGCGCCGTAGGCCGTGATCGAGGTGCAACCGGCCGGCCGGCTCGCCGGCGGCGCCACCTGCTCCAGGTCGATGAGGTCGATGACGTAGAAGGAGGCCGTGTCGCTCGCGTCACGCTGCAGCCGGAACCTCGTGCCGGCCGGGTAGGTCGCGGGCAGCAGCGCGTGCGACTCGTCGAACAACCGCCGCGCGTCGGCCTGGGGCGTGTTCGTCAGCCCCTCGGGATCGTCGGTGTTCCCGTACAGCCAGCTGTGGCGCGACGAGAGGGTCAGCTTCTGGACGAAGTTGTCGTTGACGTACAGGCTGATGGTGGCGTCGATGCCGCCGCCGTCAGGCGCGTCGGGGATCGAGTCGCGCACCACGATCGAGTTCGAGGGGTTGGTGGAGGTGAACTCGACGAACTGCCCCGTACTGGTGAGCCGCACCGACTTCCTGCCCGAGGACTCGGTGGCGAAGTTGGTGTGCCCGAAAGTGCGCAGCGGGTCGGTCTCCAGCAGGGTGCCCTGGTAGCGGGCGGACTCGGCCTCGTACTCGACCCACGGCACCGCCGCCCCGCGTCCGACCACGATGGCCTGCGAGAACGTGTTGTTGTCCTCGTTGGTCTCGGCGACGACGCCGGTCGCGTCGGCGGTGGCGGTGATGGTGGCGCCGCCGCTGGTGGCCGTCCAGCTGCCGCCGATCGCCACGTTGGACGTCGCGCCGGCGGCGATCGACGGGGTGTCGGTGTTCAGCGTGGTGCCGCCCACGACCACCCGGGTCACCGTGGTGGCGCCGGTCGCGGTGGTCCCGCGGTTCTTCACCACGACCGTGAACGTGACGGCCGCCCCGATGGCCGGGTTCGGCGGGTTGGAGGTGATGCCCAGGACTTGCAGGTCGGGGCCGGGGGCCTGCGCGACCACCAGCTGTGACGGCGCGGTGAAGGCGTTGTTGTCCTCGTTCTGCTCGAAGACGGTGTTGTCGGCGTCCACCCGGGCGCTGACCGCGTAACTTCCCTCGCCCCGGGTGCCGATGTTCTGGGTCACCGTGGCGGTGCCGTTGACGGGCAGCGCGGGGATCGCGGGGGTGCCGGCCGGCGCGCCGCCGAGGTACAGGTTGACGCTGTCCGCCGGGGAGGCCAGGGTGCCCGTGTTCTTGACCGTCGCCGACAGCGTGATCGCCTGGGCCTCGTTCGGCGACGACGGCGTCCACGAGAGGTTCGTGACCGTGAGGTCGGGGTTGGGCGCCGGGACGCCGATGACCTGGAACTCCGCGGCCTGACCGGCCGGGGCCCCGGAGTTGGCGGTGTACCTGAGCTGGACGTCGGCGACCCGGGCGCCGACCGGGATCGTCACGCTGTTACCGGTGGCGGGGTTGAAGGTGTAGGCCGTCGCCGAGGACAGGCTGGTGAACGCGGTCGCGCTCTGCTCGCGGCCGAGCACCTGGATCGTCTGGGTGCGCGTGCCCCACGAGCTGTCGGGGTTCAGTTTGACGACGACCGAGGTGACGTCGGCGTTCGCCCCGAGGGCCACGGTCAGCGTGTTGGGGTAGCTCCCGCCGGCGCCCTCCCAGTAGGTCGCCGTGTTGTTGTCGTTGGCGTTGGCGGCGACGAAGCCGAAGACCGTGGAGGACGCGGTGATCGGCCTGCCGATCGCGAGGTTGGTGCCGCCGGTGCCCGTACCGGTGCGGGTCACGGTGTTGCTCTCGGCCGACTGGTTGCCGGCGGCGTCCTTGGCCCTCACGTAGTACGACACCGTGGCCGTGGACGGCTGGGTGTCGGTGTAGGTGAGGACGTTCCCGGCGACGCTGCCGCGCAGCCTGTTGTCGGCGTAGACGTCGTAGCCGGTCACGCCGACGTTGTCGGTGGAGGCCGTCCAGGTCAGCTTGATCTGCCCGGATCCGGGCTCGGTGTAGGCCAGGCCGCCCGGCGGGCTGGGGGGCTGGGTGTCGGAGCCGCCGCCCTCCGGGCCGTACACCTCGAGCTCGGACAGCTGCCCGGCCGGCCATCCGGTGTTGGCGGTGATGGTGATCCGGATGTACCGGGCGGTCGTCGCGGTGAAGTTGATCGTGACGGTGTTGCCGGTCGCCGGGTCGAAGGTGTACCCGGCCGCGTTGACGATGGTGAACGGCGAGCCGTTGGTGATGCCCTGGACCGACAGGGTCTGCGTCCTGGCCGCCCAGGCCGCCGGCGCCGGGAGCTTGAGGACGACCTGGTCGACGCTCAGGGCGGACCCGAGGTCGACCTGGACCCACTGGGGGAAGGCGTTGTTGGCGCTCTCCCAGTACGTCCCCTGATTGCCGTCGGTGACGTTGACCGCGGCGTACACGTCCGTGGTGCTGCTGGAGGAGGCGATCTTCCCCGCCGCCAGGTCGGGGCCCGCCGCCGAGGCCGGCGGAACCGGTCCCCACAGCACGACCAGACCGGCCGCGAGCACCGCCGCGACCAGCCGTAAGAGGGATTGCTTCTTGGTCATCGCGTTCTCTATCTCTCGTCAGGGACGACAGGGGGAGCCCGTCGCGGGGGTGCTGATCACAAGGGAGAGGACGGAAAGCGCCGGATGGTGAGCCGCCGCGGCGGCGCCCGCCCGCGCGATGCCGCGACCGACATCACCTGGGGCCTCCATGAGGGATGGGGGCGGTGGCGGATGCACGGACGCGATGCGCTCCAGCCAAGAAGTTGCGGAGAACAGATGAAGGTTAACCGTTGATTGCTTATTTATTTCGCGTTCTTGCAACAGATTTACATGTGCGGCATGACGCCGTCAACGGTGCGGTGAAGGGTCCCCTCGGCTCGGGCCGCCGAGCTCGCCCGGAGAGGATGCGGGGGCGGAAATGACGATGGGCACCCTCTGTCGCATCGAGGGTGCCCATCGTTCGTTTGTGCGCCGCCAGGGACTCGAACCCCGGACCCGCTGATTAAGAGTCAGCTGCTCTAACCAACTGAGCTAGCGGCGCGAGACGCAGGACAACCTTAGCGCACCCTGTGGACCACTTCGTACCAAGCGGGCAGGCTAGGGTAGAACGACATTCTGGTCACGTGACGGGAGCGCCGATGACGTCGTGGTTCACCTCGCCCGCCGACGCCGGGGAGCGGCTCGCCGCCGCGGGCTATCTGGCCGACGACGGCATCGCGACCTCCGTCTTCCTGGCGGCGGCGCTCGGCAAGCCGCTGCTGACGGAGGGGCCGGCCGGGGTCGGGAAGACGCAGCTCGCCAAGGCCGTGGCGGAGGCCTGCGGGGCCGAGCTGATCAGGTTGCAGTGTTACGAGGGCCTCGACGAGGCGCGGGCGCTGTACGAGTGGAACTACAAGAAGCAGTTGCTGCGCATCCAGGCCTCCGGCGAGCAGGCGTGGGAGCGGACCCATGACGACATCTTCAGCGAGGAGTTCCTCCTGGAGCGCCCCCTGCTGAAGGCGATCAGGCGGACCGGCCCCACGGTGTTGCTGATCGACGAGACCGACAAGGCCGACGTCGAGGTCGAGGGACTGCTGCTGGAGATCCTTTCCGACTACCAGGTGACGATCCCCGAGCTGGGGACGATCGCCGCGACGCGCGTGCCGTACGTCGTGCTGACCTCGAACGCGACCCGCGAGCTGTCGGAGGCGCTGAAGCGCCGCTGCCTCTACCTCCACCTCGACTACCCCTCCCCGGAGCGGGAGCGGGACATCGTGCTCGCGCAGGTACCGGGGATCGAGGCGGCGCTGGCCGAGCAACTGGCCCGCACGGTCGCCACGCTGCGCGCGCTGGAGCTGAAGAAGTCGCCGTCCATCGCCGAGACGATCGACTGGGCGCGGACGCTGCTCGCGCTCGGCCGCGCCGAACTGGACGAGGTGACGACCGCCGGGACGCTCGGGGTGGTGCTCAAGCACGCCTCCGACCAGACGCGGGCGGTCAAGGAGCTGGGGCTTCCCGCCCGCTGACGCGGGGCTGACCAGGGCTGGAGGAGGTGGCCGTGTCGCTGCTCGACAGGCATGTCGGGTTCGTCGGCGCGCTGCGCAGGGCCGGGCTGCCGGTGTCGCCGGCCGAGGGGCTGGACGCGGCCCGCGCGCTGTCGGTGATCGACCTGACCGAGCGTGCCACGCTTCGCGAGGCGTACGCCGCGACGCTGGTCAAGCGGCCGGCCTACCGGCCCGGGTTCGACGCGCTGTTCGACCTGTGGTTCCCGCCGGTGACGAGTGGCCTGCGCACCGCGAGCAGTGAAGAGATGGATCTGGAGAACGCCGAGGTCCCGCGGCTGCGCGACCGCCTCGCCGAGCTGCTGCTCGACGACGCCGGCCCTTCGGGCGACCCGGCGTTCGGGGAGTTCGTCCGGGCCATGGTGGAGCGGTTCGGCCGCCAGCCGGCCGGGCCGGGACGCCAGAACTGGTTCTCGTACTCGGTGCTGCGGGCGCTGTCCCCCGGCACGCTGATGGCGAAGATGCTCGGCGAGGTGCTCGGGCAGGAGCGCGGCGGTCTCGCCGAGAAGGTCGCCCGCCGGCGGCTCGCCGACAACATCGCCGGCTTCGAGAACGCCGTGGCCGCCGACGTGCGCCGGAGGATCGCCGAGGACTCCGGCATCGAGAAGATCGCCAAGGCGACCGTGAGGCCGCCCGTCGACCAGGTCGACTTCCTCCGTGCCACCAAGGACGACCTCGCGGCGCTGCGGCGCGAGGTGTACCCGCTGGCGCGGCGCCTGGCGACGCGGCTGACGATCAAGCACCGTACGGGACAGCGGGGCCGGCTCGACTTCCGGCGGACGGTCAGGGCCTCGCTGAGCACCGGAGGCGTGCCGCTGACCACGCACATGCGGCCGCGCCGGCCGCACAAGCCCGAGCTGGTCGTCCTGTGCGACGCCAGCGATTCGGTGTCGGCGTTCTCGCACTTCACGCTGCTGCTGACGTACGCGCTGCGGGAGCAGTTCGCGAAGGTGCGGGCGTTCGCGTTCGTGGACACCGTGGACGAGATCACGCGGTTCTTCGCGCCCGGGACGGACGTGGTGGACGCCATCACGCGGATGACGCGGGAGGCGGACATCACCCGGTTCGGGCGCAGTGACTACGGCCACTCGCTGGCGAGGTTCACCGAGAAGTACGGCGACGCGGTGGGCCCGAAGACGTCGCTGCTGATCCTCGGCGACGCCCGCTCGAACTACCAGCCGCCCGCGCTCACGACCCTGAAACGGCTCGCGGGCGAGGCCAGGCACGCGTACTGGCTGAACCCGGAGCCACGCGCACAGTGGGACACGGGCGACTCGGTGGCGAGCGCGTACGGCGGCGTGGTGGACATGCATGAATGCCGAAATGTCGCCCAACTGACGGCCTTCATCGAAGACCTCGCCTAGGCGTATCCGGTCACCCGCCGTACGCGGCGCCGACCTCGCCGTACGACCATCCCTCCGACGCGGCGCCGGATGAAGGCACCACAGAGGGCGGGGCCGAGGGTGCGGCGCCGAGGAGGTTCCCTCGGCGCGGCGGGCAGGGGGCCGTTACGGCATGCGGCGGAGGATGCGGGCCGCGGTTCTGGCGAGGACTTCCACCTGGTCCTCGGTGAGGTCGGCGTGGGCGTCGCCGGTGATCCAGCGGGCGGCCTTGCGGGGCGGGAAGAGGGTCAGGCCCTCGGCGGAGACCAGGCCGTTCTTGACGCGGCCGCCGTGGACGACCAGGAGTGGCGAGATCTCCACCGGGATGCCGGACTCCCGCGACAGCAGCTCGCCCATGGACGTCGCGGCCTCGACCAGGCCGGTCGCGATCTTCGTGCCCGCCTTCTCGCCGAAGAAGAGCTTGCCGCCGTACGCCGCGATGTGGGTGTCCGGGGCCCAGGCCTCGTTGTCGAGGATCCACACCCCGCCGGGACCGATGACGAGGTGGTCGATGGAGGTCTTCCCGGGCACGGCCCGGCCGTCGAGCACGCGGTAACCGTGCCTGCCCAGCCTGCGCCGCAGCAGCCGCCCGGTGCGCGTCGCGCCGCTGCGCTTGCCGCGCCACACCGCCGTGGCCTCGAACATGCGCCAGGACACGAACGCGTCGCCGCCCCAGACCGCGGCGCCGCCGGCGAGTCCGATGACGAACGGCATCGGCCAGGCGCGGTAGAACGCGAGGGCGGTGAAGATGAGGACTCCGGCGGCGGCCATGACGTGCCGCCTCCGACGCCGCTCGGGCCGGGTCTCACGCCAGCGCAGCTCGTACATCACCGACGGTGTGCCCCACTTGAACTTGTCGTCCTGCGGCACGTAGATGGAGCCATTGGGCACCGGAAACCCCCACGATTTCGGGCTCAGTCGACTACGTTGGTGGATACCCAATCGGGAGCCCCAACTCGTCAAAGGTTACGGAACTGACCCGCCCGCGCCACAGTCCGGGGGGTGGCTGAACGTGGAGAGCGCACGGGAGAAGACGGTCGCCACGACCCGCTGACCGACCAGTCGGTATGCTTGGCACATCGACATGCAGGGGAGGCGTGCGTGATGGCGCGCAACGGGGCCGGGCGGGCGTCCACCACCGACAGCACCGACACGACCGAGCCGGTGCGCCGGCGGCTGCTCGGCGAGGCCACGCGCCTGTTCGCCGAGAAGGGCTTCGAGAGCACCTCGGTGCAGGAGATCGTGGCGGCGGCGGGAGTCACCAAGGGGGCGATGTACCACTACTTCGACTCCAAGGACGACCTGCTGCGCGAGATCTACACGAGGGTGCTGCGCCTGCAGATGGAGCGGCTCGACAGGTTCGCGGACGCCCCGGGGCCGGTCGCCGAGCGGGTGCACGCCGCCGCCGCCGACGTGGTGGCGACCACGGTCGAGAACCTCGACGACTCCAAGATCTTCTTCCGGTCGATGCACCAGCTCGCGCCCGAGACCCAGAAGGCCGTACGCGCCGAGCGCCGCCGCTACCACGAGCGGTTCCGCGACCTGATCGTGGAGGGCCAGCGCACCCAGGTGTTCCGCGACGACGTGCAGGCCGACCTCGTGGTCGACTTCTTCTTCGGCTCGGTCCACCACCTGGGCACGTGGTACCGCACCGACGGCCCGCTCACCGGACCCGAGGTGGGCCGCCACTTCGCCGACCTGCTCCTCGCCTCGCTGCGTCCCCTGACGGCGACCTGACTCCGCCGCCGACGTCCTACTTACAGGTCGCGGTTTCCGGGGCGCAGAACTTCACCTCCGGGAAGCGAGCGGAGGGCTCGTCCAGCAGGGGCTGCGGCTTCTCGCGCAGGTGGAGGTCGAAGAAGGCCGCGACGTAGTCGCGGGTGATCTCCGAGGAGCGGGCCCCGGGCAGATCGGTGCCGATCTTGACGCCGAGCTGGCCGGCCAGCACCGAGATGTCGGTGAAGGATTCGTGCACCGCGCCGTCCACCAGGATCCAGCGCTTCCACCCCTTCAGGAGCTTCCAGTCGTTCTCCCAGCTGGCGACCTCCGGATTCCCCTTTCCCGGGGTGTAGTTCGCCGACTTGCCCAGGAACATGAACGGCCGCGCCAGCCCACTGTCGGGGATCAAGCCGTCCGTGGTGCCGTCGATGTCGACGCCGGCGCGCAGGCGTGAGTCCCGCACCATGGCCGGCTCGACGCTCGCGCCCCCCGCGGAGTGCCCCGCCATCCCGATCCGGGACGGGTCGATCAGCGAGGCGGCCTTCCACTTCGGGTGCCGCCCGGTGAGCTGGTCGAGCACGAAGGAGACGTCGGCCGCCCGGCCCTTCTCCAGCTTGACGAAGAACGACGGGTCATGGTCGCCCTCACAGACGACGCAGGTGGTGACCCGTCCGTCGGGGAAGGTGGTGGCGACGTTCTCGTAGGTGTGGTCGATCGCGGCCACCACGTAGCCTCTGCTCGCCAGGTCCTCGGCCAATGAAGTCAGCGTCTTGCGGGGCTTGGTGAAGCCGGGGGACAGCACCACCAGCGGCAGGCTGTGCTTGCGTCCTGCCGGTCGGGCGTCAGTGAAGGCGTTGGTCCGCACCTTGCTCAGCACCTGGGCGGCGCCTCCGGTGATCCCCGCGTCCTTCAGCAGGAGCTCCGACTCCTTCGGCGTCATGTACGGCGCGAGCCGCTTTCCTGGCGACCTTGCCGGATACCACAGGGAGACCATGAGCTCCCGCGCCTTCACCGAAGGCACCCACGGGTCGGGGCGGGAGGTGTCCTTCAGGTACAGCGACGTGGTGCCGACCGGGTGCGTTCCCGTCGGCTTGGGCAGGTACGGCGTACCGGCCGACGCGGCCGAGGTCCCGGCGGAGGCGGACGCCGCGGAGACAGGTACGGACACGAGGGAGGCGGACACCGCGAAGGCGAGCAGTACGCCGAGCTTCGTCACATGACGCATGAAGTCTTCGTCCTTGTCGTCGGGAAACGGCCGGCTCGGGCGCGGACGTCCGGGAGCGGCCTGATCGCGACAACGAAACTAGGGGCGAGCCAGGTCGGCGCACATCGGCCGTCGTACCGAAATCGGATACCTCCCGGGGACGACCCGCCGCCGTGTCATCCCTGCGATGTACTCCCTGAGGACACCCGCTCGGTCACCGAAGAGGACGCGGGACAGAACGCCCGAACGGGACAATGTGCCGGTGACCACCGACGAACGACGGCTTTGGCGGCAGTACGTGCTCGACGCGCTCCGCCCGGAACGGGGAATCACAAGGCCGTCTCGCAGAGCCCTCGTCGCCGACGTGCTGCTCGCGATCGTCCTGACCTTCCTCGCGGTCGTCGCGGCGACGAGCTTCCAGGACGACCACCCAGGTGCGCAACCCCAGCTGATCGACCCCTTGCGACTACGACCCTCCCCGCCGTTGTACATCGACCCGGAAGGCTACGGGCCGGGGATGTCCTCCCCGCCCACGAGCGACGCCCCCACGGCTTCCCCACCGGAGGTGCCCGACCCGCAGGACCTGCCGGATCCGCCGGACCTACCGGACATGCCAGACCCGCCGGACGCGCCGGACCCGCTCGATCCGCCGGACGAACCCGGCGCACAGGAAGCGCCCGACCCTGTCCCATACGCGGACCCCGACGTCGACGACCCGCCCCTGCTCCTGGTGGCCCTGACGGCCCTGCCGCTGGCCGCCCGGCGCAGGTACCCGCTCGCCGCCTTCTGGGTGGTGCTGGCCGCCGCGCTCGCCACCCACGAGGCCGCCACCTGGATCACCGTGCTGACCTGCGCCATCGCCGCCTACGGCACCGTCGCCCACAGCCGCCACCGGATGGTGGCGATGGGCGGCCTCGTGCTCGCGGCCGTACTGGCCGGCGCCACCTTCCGCGACGTCGCCCCCACGCTGCCGGCCTGGCTCGGCCCCTTCGTCGTGCTGCTGAGCGCGGGCGCCCTCGCGAGCTTCGTCCGCTTCTGGCAGCGGCGGCTGCGCGCCGGCCGGGACCGGATCGCCGAGCTGCGGCGGGCCCAGGAGGACGCCACGCGCAGGGCCGTGGAGGAGGAGCGCGCCCGGATCGCCGCCGAACTGCACGACGTCGTGACCCACAATGTGAGCGTGATGGTGATCCAGGCCGGCGCGGCGCGCAGCGTGATGGACGCCGCGCCGGAGGAGTCGAGACGGGCCCTGCTCGCCGTCGAGGCCAGCGGACGCGAGGCCCTGGCCGAGCTGCGTCACGTCATGGGGCTGCTCTCCGCCTCCGACGGCCCGCGTCCGGAGGGCCCGGACGACGGGCTCGAACCGCAACCCGGGCTCGACCGGCTCGACAGCCTCGCCGATCGGGTCCGCGCCGCCGGGACACCGGTGACCCTGGAGGTGTCGAGACCGCCGGATGCCCTGCCTCCCGGGGTCGAGCTGACCGCCTACCGCGTCGTCCAGGAGGCCCTGACGAACACGATCAAGCACGCGGCCGGCGCCGCGGCGTCCGTCACCGTCGGGTACGGCGGCGACTGGCTGGAGATCGAGGTCACCGACAGCGGCGGGGCGCGGTCGGCCCACTCCCGCAGCGGCCAGGGCCGGGGGCTGATCGGGCTGCGCGAGCGGCTGGCCGTCTACGGCGGAACCCTGGACGCCGGGCCGGTGAACGGCGGCTACCGGATCAGGGCCCGAATCCCGTGGAGAACCTCATGAACCCCCCACTGCGCGCCGTCATCGCCGACGACCAGGCACTCGTGCGCACCGGATTCCGGATGATCCTCGCCGCCAGCGGCATCGAGGTGGTCGCCGAGGCGGCCGACGGGGCCGACGCGGTCGCCGCCGTCCGCCGTACCGGTCCCGACGTCGTCCTCATGGACATCAGGATGCCGGGGATGGACGGCATCGAGGCCACCCGGCGCATCACGGCCGGCGGGGCGGACGACACGCGGGTGCTGATCCTGACCACCTACGACCTCGACCAGTACGTCTACGCGGCCCTCACCGCGGGCGCCAGCGGCTTCCTGCTCAAGGACGTCACCCCGGAGCAGCTGGTGGCCGCCGTACGGCTGGTGCGGACCGGCGACGCGCTGCTCGCCCCCACGATCACCCGCCGTCTGGTCGAGCGTTTCGCCCGCCGCGACGACGTGAAGGCCTCCTCGCACCGCGACCTGTCGGAGCTGACGCCGCGCGAGCTGGAGGTGCTGCGGCTGCTCGCCACCGGTCTCAGCAACGCCGAGCTCGCCGACCGGCTGACCCTCAGCCAGACGACCGTGAAGACCCACGTCGCGCGGATCCTGTCCAAACTCGGCCTGCGCGACCGCGTCCAGGCCGTCGTGCTCGCCTACGAGACCGGCCTGGTCTCCCCGGGCACGGCCGGCGCGTGACCGGGGAGACGGCCGTCAGGAGGCGATCGGCGGCGGGATGTCCGCGAGCCGGGCGAGCGTGTCGCGGTGGTCGCCGGGGGTGCCGAGGGCGATCTCGTCGGCCTTGGCGCGCTTGAGGTACAGATGCACGGGATGCTCCCAGGTCATCCCGATGCCGCCGTGCAGCTGCAGGGCCTCCTCCGCCGCGTGGACGGCGACGCCGCCGCACCAGGCCTGCGCGACCGCGACCGCCGTCGGGACGTCCGTCCCGGTCGCGAGCGCGTCGGCCGCGTTCCGCGCCGCGGCGCGGGCCTGCACGATCTCCATCCACAGGTCCGCGAGGCGGTGCTTGAGCGCCTGGAACGAGCCGACCGGCCGGGCGAACTGGTGGCGCTCCTTGACGTAGGCGATCGTCGTGGTGAGGCACCATTCGGCCACGCCGAGCTGCTCGGAGGCGAGCAGCCCCGCCCCGGCCTCCAGCGCGGCGCGCAGCGGCGCGAGGTCGGCGGAGACCCGCCGGGCGGGCGCGCCGGAGAAGGCGACGGTGGCGATCGGCCGGGTGAGGTCGAGCGACGCGGTCCCCTCCACGGTCGCGTGGGCGGCGTCCACCGCGTACAGCCCGCCCGAGGCCGGCACGATCAGCACGTCGGCGACGTCCGCGCCCGCGACGGCGTTCACCCTGCCGGTGACCATGTCACCCTCGGCCACCACTCCCCCGCCCGCGGCTCCCACGGCGGACGGCGGCGTCGCCCCACCGGGGTCGGCCCGCACAGAGTAGGGCGAGGTCGCCAGCGACACCGCGAGCGCCGCCGTCGTCTCACCGGAGGCGAGCGAGGCGAGGATCTCGCGCGCCGCGTCCGTACCGGCGCTCAGCAAGGCCTGCGTTGCGAGGACCGAGCTGGTCAGGAACGGTACGGGGGTGACGGCCCGCCCGAGCTCCTCCAGGACGACCGCCGCCTCGCGGGCGGAGGCGCCGGCGCCGCCGAGCTCCTCCGGGATCAGCAGCCCGGCGGCTCCGATGTCCCTGGCGAGCGCCTTCCACAGGTCCGCCTCGTACGGCGAGGGGCCTTCGACCCGGGCGAGCACCGTCGCGGGCGGGCACCGATCGGCCAGCAGGTCGCGGACGGCCGCCCGCAGCTCCTCCTCGACCTCAGAATAAAGGAGTGTCATCGGGGGAGGTCCTTCCAGGGGACGTTCTTGTCGACGCGGGGCTCGGCGGGCAGGCCGAGGACGCGCTCGGCGATGATGTTGCGCAGGATCTCCGAGGTGCCGCCCTCGATCGAGTTGCCCTTGGCGCGCAGGTAGCGGTAACCGGGCCCCCGGCCGAAGAAGTCGACGCTGTCCGAACGCCGGAACGTCCAGTCGTCGTACGCCAGCCCCTCCTCCCGGCGCATCTCGACCTCGAGCCCGGACAGCGCCTGGTTCAGGCGGGCGAAGGCGAGCTTCATCCCCGACCCCTCCGGCCCCGGCGTACCGGCGGCGAGCTGCTCGCGCAGCCGTACCCCCGCCAGGCGGGTGACCTCGGCCTCGACCCACAGGTGCAGCAGACGCTGGTGCAGCCCATGGGTGCGCAGCTCGGGCCGCCGCCGCCACTCCTCGGCGACGACGCTCATCACGCCCCCGCCGCGCCGTACGGGATTGCCGCCGATGGCGACGCGCTCGTTCATGAGCGTGGTCTGCGCGACCCGCCAGCCGTCGCCGACCTTCCCGAGCCGGAGCGAGTCGGGCAGGCGCACCCCGGTGAGGAACACCTCGTTGAACTCGGCCTCCCCGGTGATCTGCCGCAGCGGCCGGACGTCGACGCCGGGGGCGTGCATGTCGCAGACGAAGTAGGTCAGGCCGCGATGCTTGGGCACGTCCGGATCGGTGCGGGCGACGAGGATCGCCCAGCGGGCGTGATGGGCGCCGGACGTCCACACCTTCTGACCGTCGACGACCCATTCGTCGCCTTCGCGTACGGCCCGGGTGGCGAGCGTGGCGAGGTCGGACCCGGCGCCCGGCTCGCTGAAGAGCTGGCACCAGATCTCCTCGCCCGTCCACAGCGGCCGCAGGAAACGCTTCTTCTGCTCCTCGGTGCCGAAGGTGAGGATCGTGGGCGCGGCCATGCCGAGACCGATGGCGAGTTTGCCGAGGTCGGTCTGCGGGGTGCCGGCGAACTCCTGGTCGACCATGCCCTGCAGTTCGCGCGGCGCGCCGAGGCCGCCGAGCCCCTCGGGGAAGTGCACCCAGGCGAGGCCCGCGTCGAAGCGCGCGCGCAGGAAGTCGAGGGGGTCCATCACCGCCGGATCGTGCTCGGCGAGGAACGCGCGGGACCGCTCCTTGAGCGCCGCCTCATCCAGTGTCACGAGACGTTTCCCTTCCACAGGTCAGTCGGTGGGCATGTGCTTCTTGAGCTCGCGGTAGGCGAGTGACCGTTTGTGCACCTCGTCCGGCCCGTCGGCGAGCCGCAGGGTGCGGGCCGCCGCCCACAGCCCGGCGAGCGGGAAGTCCTGGCTGACCCCGCCGGCCCCGTGCACCTGGATGGCCTTGTCCAGGATCCACTCCACGGCCTTGGGGGTAGCGATCTTGATGGCCTGGATCTCGGTGTGCGCGCCGCGGTTGCCGACCGTGTCCATCAGCCAGGCGGTCTTCAGCACCAGGAGGCGCAGCTGCTCCACCCTGACCCGCGACTCGGCGATCCAGTCCTGGACGACGCCCTGCTGGGCCACCGGCTTGCCGAAGGTCGTGCGGGACAGGGCCCTGCGGCACATCAGCTCGATCGCCCGCTCGGCCATGCCGATCAGGCGCATGCAGTGGTGGATGCGGCCGGGGCCGAGCCGCGCCTGGGCGATGCCGAAGCCCCCGCCCTCCTCGCCGATCAGGTTCTCGGCCGGGACGCGGACGTCCTCCAGCAGCAGCTCGGCGTGACCGCCGTGGTCGGAGTCGCTGTAGCCGAAGACGTGCATGCCGCGCCTGACGGTCAGGCCCGGGGTGTCGCGCGGCACCAGCACCATGCTCTGCTGCCGGTGCGAGGGCCCGTCCTGGGCGGTCTTCCCCATCACGATGAAGATCGCGCAGCGCGGGTTCATGGCCCCGGAGGCGAACCACTTGCGCCCGTTGATGACGTACTCGTCGCCGTCCCGGACGATCGAGGTGGAGATGTTGGTCGCGTCGGAGGAGGCGACGTCCGGCTCGGTCATGGCGAACGCCGACCGGATCTCGCCGTCGAGCAGCGGCTCCAGCCAGGTCTTGCGCTGCCACTCGCTGCCGAACATGGACAGCAGCTCCATGTTGCCGGTGTCGGGCGCGGCGCAGTTGGTGGCGGTCGGCGCGATGCGCGGGCTGCGCCCCATGATCTCGGCCAGCGGCGCGTACTGCAGGTTGGTCAGCCCGGCGCCGTGCTCCCCGGGCAGGAAGAGGTTCCACAGGCCGCGCTTGCGCGCCTCCTGCTTGAGGTCCTCCATCATGGGCGGCATGCCCCACCCGCTCTCGGCGGCCTGCCGTTCGAAGGCCTCCTCGGCGGGGTACACGCACTCGTCCATGAACGCGAGCAGCCGCCCGCGCAGTTCCTCGGTGGTGGCGTCGAACGCGAAATCCATCAGCCCTCCTGTGACTGCAATGCGTTCAGGCCGTGGGCCACGAGCGGCGCGACGTGGTCGCCGACCTCGTCGAAGCCTTCTCCGACGGTCAGCCCCCGGGTGTGGCGGAAGTAGATGCCCTCGGCGATCACCGCGAGCTTGAAGCAGGCCATGGCGACGTACCAGCCCAGGCGGGACATGTCGAGGCCGGTGCCCCGGGCGTACCTCTCGGCGAGCTCGCCGGACGGCGTGTGGCCGGTCTGCGCGCCGCCGGTGTCGAGGCCGTCGAAGTCACCGTAGAGCAGGAACAGTGCCAGGTCGGTGAGCGGGTCGCCGAGGGTGGACATCTCCCAGTCGAGCACGGCCCGCACCTCGCCGTCGGCGATCAGCGTGTTGCCCAGCTTGAAGTCGCCGTGCACGATGGTGTGCCGCTGCGTGGCGGGGACGGCCGCCGCGAGCCGGGCGAACAGCGCGTCGATGTGCGGCAGCTCACGGCTGCGGGAGGCCTCGAGCTGCCGCTTCCAGCGCTTCACCTGGCGCTCCAGGAAGCCCTCGGGCCGGCCGAAATCGGCGAGCCCGACCGCTGCGGGGTCGATCCCGTGGAGCGTGGCGAGGATGTCGATGAGCTTCGCCTCGATGGCCGGCGTCGCCGGCGGCACGCCACCCTCGACGTACTCCATCACGTAGAACGGCGCCCCGACGACCTCGGCGTCCTCGCACAGGTGGTAGGTGCGGGGGACGGGCACGCCGGTGTCCCGCAGCGCGGTCATCACGCGGTACTCCCGGCCCATGTCGTGGGCCGTCGCGAGCACGTGCCCGAGCGGCGGCCTGCGGACGACGAAGCGTCGCTCGCCGTCGCGTACGAGGTAGGTCAGGTTCGACTTGCCGCCGTGGATGACCTCGGCCGCGAGCGGCCCCCCGGCGAGGTCGTACTCGGCGAGGTGGTCTCTCAGGTGGTCGAGGTCGAGGCCCGGTGGGCTCGTCTCGATGTTCGCGGGCATCGCGCTCCCTAGTCGTCCCGGTCACTGGAGCGTACCGACCGGCCGGTATGCCTGTCGACCGCCGACCGCCGCCACGGGAAGTGGTTCCTGTGAACGGCTGGAAAGTGGCTCTGTCGGGAAGCCGCCCTTCACTGTGACACTTCCACCATGACCGCCAAGATGCCCGACCCCGTCATCCTCGAAGGCCGCACCGTACGGCTGGTGCCGCTCGCCCTCGACCACGTCCCCGACCTGTTCGAGGCGGGCGGGAACGACGACGAGGTGTGGCGGTGGCTGCCCGTCGCCACGCCCCGGAGCGAGGAGGAGCTGCGGCGGGTGGCCGCCTCGCTCATCGAGAACCCCCGGAACGTCCCGTTCGCGGTCGTCCAGCGGGAGACGGGGCGCGCTGTGGGGTGGACCAGCTACTGGGACGTCCCCGACTTCGACGACAGCCTGGAGATCGGCTGGACGTGGTACGGCCGGGCGTACTGGCGGACCGCCGTCAACACCGAGTGCAAGCTGCTCCTGCTGACCCACGCCTTCGACAAGCTCGGCCACAACCGGGTTCTGCTCAAGACCGACTGCCTCAACACGCGCTCGCAGAACGCGATCCGCCGCATCGGCGGAGTGTACGAGGGCACGCTGCGGCGCCACCGCCGCCGTCCGGACGGGACCTGGCGGGACACGGTGTACTTCGGCATCCTCGACGACGAGTGGCCCTCCTGCAGGCTCCGCCTGGAGCAGCTGCTCAACCGCTGACCCCACCGGCCGCCCCCTCGACACCAAGCGCCCAGGGCGATACCCACCCCGGCCACCCTCGCGGCTCACCCCAGCCCGCCCCTCCCCCCGTTCACCGTCGTCATTTCCCCGGCGCCGTATCGGCGAGAAGTGGGTACGGCGGATCCGGCGCCGCCGTACGGCGGCACGCCGGCTAAGGGCTGCCGCTCAGCATGCCGTTGACCACCTCGTGCATGGAGCTGCGCAGTTCGTCCAGCGTCGGAGTGGTGCCCGCGCCCACCAGGGCGTCGAAGATCACGCCTTCGGCGAAGGCCACCAGTTGCCCGCCGTGCCGCACCGGATCGGCCGAACCGGCGGAGGCCAGCACCGCGATGGCGGCCTCACGGAAGCGGCGGCCGATTTCGTCGTAGACCTTCCGCAGCTCCGGCCGGCGCGTGGCCTCCAGCGCCAGCTCGTACCGGGCCAAAGACGTGCGGCGCCCCTCCGTGAGCTGGAAGTGCAGGAAACCGGCCGTCAGCTCGGCCAACCGCCCGGCCTCCAGATTGTCACCGGCCGAGAAGGCGGGGAAGGCGGCCTCCTCCAGCATGGTGAGCCGCGCCAGGGTGAGATCGAGCAGCGCCGCCCGTGTGCGCGCGACGTTCGACGTGGACCCTGGTGGCAGCCCCGCCGCCTCGTCGACCGCGCGGTGTGTCAGGCCGCGCATGCCCCGTTCGACCAGCAGCGTTATGGCCGTCTCCGCGACCAGTTCCTCCCTCCGCATGGGACCAGACTACCGGTGTAGTACCGTAACTACATCTGTAGTGAGGGAGGACTTCATGTCTCATGCGGTAGTGATCGGCGGCGGGATCGGCGGACTGACGGCCGCCATCGCCCTCGGTCAGAAGGGCTGGTCGGTTACCCTGTGCGAGCGGGCGCGATCACTGGAACCCATCGGCTCCGGGCTCGCCATCGCCCCCAACGCGCTCCGGGCGCTGCAGACGATCGGCGTGGGCGACGAGGTGCGCAAGCTCGCCGCGCTCGAAGGCGGCACCGGGCTGCGCGCGCCGGACGGCCGGTGGTTCATGCACACCGACGCCGCCACCGCACAGGCCCGCTTCGGCGAGCCCATCGTCGTCCTCCTGCGCCCCGCGCTGGTGGAACTGCTCGCCGCCCGGCTCGCCCCGGACACGCTGCGCCTCGGCACCACCGTCCACGCCGTCGACCCCGGTACCGGGCGGGTCTCCACCGACGACGGCGACCTCGACGCCGACCTGATCGTGGCCGCCGACGGCATCCACTCGGCCGTACGGCGCGCCCTGTTCCCCGCCCATCCCGCACCGGTGCACTCCGGCGTCACCAGCTGGCGGGTGGTCGTCCCCCGTCCCGAAATGGACCTGCGGGGCAGCGAGACGTGGGGTGCCGGGACGGTCTTCGGGATCATGCCGCTCGCCGGCGACCTGGTCTACTGCTACGCCACCGCCACCCTGGACCGGAGCGGGCCGAAGGGCGGCGACCAGCGCGACGAGTTGCTCCGGCTGTTCGGGGACTGGCACGACCCCATCCCCCGGCTGCTCGCCGCGGCCCGGCCGGACGGCATCCTGAGGCACGACGTCTTCTCGTCGGCCCGTCCCCTGCCCGCCTTCCACCAGGGGCGGGTGGCCCTGCTCGGCGACGCGGCGCACGCGATGACGCCCAACATGGGCCAGGGAGCCTGCCAGGCGATCGAGGACGCCGTGGTCCTCGCGCACGTGATGGAGGGTGGAGGTACGGCGGGCCGGCTCGCGGCCTACACCGATGCCAGACTGCCCCGGACGACGAAGATCGTGGAGAGTTCCTGGAACATCTGCCGCGTGACCAGGTGGACCAACCCCCTCGCCGTCTGGGCGAGGGAGACGCTCATGTCGCTCGCCGGTCGCCTCCCGGAGGAGCTCATGCTGCGCCGGCTCGACGACGTCCTCAGCTGGCGCCCGCCCGCGTCGTGACCGGGACGGGGACCTCCGGGTGCGGGGGTGTGACGGCCTTGGTGCTGTCGGGGGCGAGGCGGCCGAGGGTGATCGTCCCGGCGATCAGCACGGCCGCGGAGATCACGGCGGGGATGGCGTTGCCCGCGCCGCTCGGCAGCGGCTCACCGAGCAGGATGGCGCCCGCGAGCACCGAGGTGATCGGGTCCACCACCTGCACCCCGGCGTACGCGATGCCGAAGTAGCCCACCGCGTACGACTTCTGCAGCAGCACGATGGCGCAGACCAGCAGCACCGGGATGGCGGCGGTGAACCAGTGGAGCAGGCGCGAGAAGTCGCCCCCGAGGCCTCCCCCGACGACCCGCACGAACGTCGACACCGACGCCGTCACCGAACCCGCCCCGATGGACAGCAGCAGCGCCTTGGTGGGGCCCTTGGCGCGGCGCGCGGCCAGCTCGCACACACCGACCACCGCGGCCACGACCGCGAGGAAGCCCAGCGCCGCCGGGGTCGACAGCACGGGACGGGTGTCGGTCTGCGGTATCAGCAGCATGAGCCCCAGCAGTCCCGCGGCCACCCCGATGGAGCCGAGCACCTCCGCCTTGTGGGGACGCCTGCCGTGCAGCACCGCCGCCAGCGGAACGGCGAAGACCAGCGTCGTCACGCTGACCGGCTGGATCAGCACCAGCGGCGCGAAACTCAGCGCGACCGCGTGCAGGGACGCGCCGGCGAACCCGATGACACCCCCGATCCACCACCTCGGCCGCTTGACCAGCTTCAGGCTGGCGCCGCCGCGGACGGCCTCGTGCTGCTGCAGGGCCGCGCCTCCGGCGTACCCGAGCGCGCCGACCAGCGCGATCGACACACCAAGCCAGATCATGGGCGACCACCGGCCGCAAGCAGGAGGGCAGGGGACGGCAGATGTGGGGTCATCAGTCGGAACACCCCGTCAGCTTAGGGACAAACCTACGTCGCCGGTTCGCCAATCCCCGGCATTGCGCACGGCGGGAGGGGCCCGCGCTCCGGGACGTCGACGGAGAGAGACGGCGTGATTTCGCTGCGGAAACGCGTTCGCCACGGGGTTCCGGCACGGTGTCCTCGGAGGTCCGGCCTGGGTTCGTCGGTCCTGGCGGTCCCGTGTGCTCCGGCATGGTGTCCTCCCCTGCCCGAAAACGGGCCCCCCAATCCGGATATGCCGTACATGTGGCAGGGCCGGGTGCCCTCGCACCCGGCCCTGGCCGCCGTCGTCACGACCGTTCGGGGCACACGCAGAACAGGTGGCCCTCGGGGTCGGCCATGACGGTCCAGTGCCCGCCGGGCTGGAAGTCGGGCTTGGTGGCGCCCAGCTCGATGTACTCCTGGACGGCCTTGTCCACGTCCGGGACCCGGAAGTCCAGGTGGAACTGCTTGTCCGGACCGGGCCAGGCGGCCGCCTTCCGTTCCGGGACCTGCTGGAAGTAGATGTTGGTCGTCTCGTTCCCGACGGCGGCATAGGCGTCCTCGGCATACGTCACGTCCCAGCCTGTGATCTTGGAATAGAACTCGGCGAGCTTCTTGGGCTCGGCACAGTCAATGGTGATCGCGATGAGTTCGGCGTGCGTCGTCATGTGTCCATCGTCGACGGCATACCTGTCAACCGCTGTCATGTATGCCGGCCGTTTTCGACCGCTCAGTCGCGCCGCGCCCCTTCCGGCCAGATGACCCGCACCTTCATCCCCCGCCCCTGCGCCGCGGCCACGACGTCGGCCGTGCCCCCGTAGCCGCGCGCCGGCTCGCCGTCCCAGACCGCGTACAGCTCGTCGGCCAGGTCGAGCATGAGCAGGCTGCCCGCCATGTACGACTCGTTCGTCGACTCGACGTGCCGCAGCCGGTGCACCTTCCGCGCGGCGCTCATGAGCGTGTCGTACTCGTCCCGCGCGGCCGGCGGAAGGCCCTCGCGGTACGTCTCGGAGCAGACGACCGCCTCCAGCGTGCCGCCGAGATCCACCACGGCCCGGGCGAAGATCTGGTCGGCGCCGTCGGCCAGGCAGGAGATGCCCCTCACCTCGGCGGGAACCTCGTGCTCGGCGAGGATCTCCCTGATGGCCGCCTCGACCAGCACGGCCGTACCGGAGGGCAACCCGCGATGACCTGAGACGGCGATGCGCACCGGCGGGCTCCTGACGGTCGTGAGAGGGACGCGGGCCTCAGCTGCGCGACCCCCACCACAGCATGTGTTCACGCGAGATGGCCTCCTCGGACTCGTCGACGAAGTGCGCCCACTCCGACTCGGTTCGGGGCCATTCGACCCGCGACACGATGTCGCCGAGTTCGAGGGCCGCTATCGAGTACGAGGTGGCCAGTTGCTGGTGTTGCCGGGTCTGGAGCCAGGCGATGCCGGCGGCGGCGACGGCGCCCAGGATGCCCGGAAGGTCGATGTTGATCAGCTGGACGGCGTTGAGGACGGCGGCGATCAGGCCGCAGGCCTCCATCGCCGCCAGCGCCACCGACCACTGCGAGGCACGGCGGTCGTGGTACCTGGCCTTGATGCTGTACCAGGTGCGCTGGTCGTTGATGCGGCCGGTCATGTAGTGCCTCTGGCGCTCCTCCAGCGACAGCGCCCGGATGTCGCGCATCATCGCGGTGACCTGCGATTCCTCTTCCGCCGGAGGAATCGGGGCGAACCCCTTGATCCCACCGGTGATCTCGGAGAACCTGCGGTGCAACAGGAGGTCGACCCGCGCGTCGTCGCCGACGTCCCTGCCGAACGGCTCCCCTCCCACCAGATAGCGCCACGCCAGGGTCTTCGCCGACTCCGCCGCCGCCCTCGCCTCGTACCACTGCCGGTCGGGCCGCGCGGTGAGGAGGTACACCTCGGTGACGAGCGCCGTGGCGAGGGCCGCCCCCGCGACCAGCGCCGCCGCGTCCACCTGCCCGGCGTCGATGCTGAACGACCCGAACACGGCGGCCATCACCAGCGAGGCGAGCCGCAGGCTGGTGGCGGCGAGCAACCGCCGCTGCCCCACGACGGCCCCCCGGTCCGCGGCCTGATAGAGCGCAGGGAACCCTGCCTCCGGATTACTGGCCATTTATTCACTGGAGCCGTTTATTTGATCGATGTCAAGTGTGGCCGCAGGTGGCGACCGGCAGAAGTGTTATACGGTTGCGATGCCGATAAATGATCGTTTAATGGCGAAACTTAGGTATGACGCATCGCTCGCCTCCCTGTCAACGCTCGCCACATTTAACAGACAATCCGACAAGTCCGAAATGCCAGGCAGGGACGCTACCCAAGGCCAGACGCCTAGCATGTCGGTCGCATTCGCCATCCACAACCAGAAGGCCCTCGACCGGAACAAGGAACTCTCTCCCCGCTCATTGAGCACACCCGTCGCAAGGGTGATCAATCATCTTAAAACCGGATTTACGGACATCTCGCGCTGAGGTTCATGTTTGCAATCACGGACCAGATCATCAGGCGGCCCCCAGGAGTAAACGAGCAGGTCAAGCCCGGAGGCCTACCTCCAGGCCGATCCCCTTCGACATTGCCCCATCCGGACACAGCCTACTATCAATCGGCCATTACGGAGCAATCCGTTTAAAGTCCGCAAGTCACTTCATTACGGATAAGCAGCTCAACAGGCGGACATACGTGACATACTCGTCAACCCTGATAGGGGTGCGACCGGTATCCGGCTACCCTTAACACACGAAAAGATGGTTGAATTCGCCCGTATTCGAAGGTGAAGCGGGACCGGCCGAGTGACCGACCAGGGCGTATCGATGCTTTCCATTGCCACAGGCGAGTCTGTGAACGATGTCTTAGCAGAGTGCGTGAAGGATCCTGCACGGAACGTTACACTTCAGATACCTCTCGTAACGCATGCTGTTCGTAATCGATACTTCCGGACTGTAGGTGGCACCATGAAGAACGACATCGCCGAGGACTCGAAGTCCGGAGCCGCGACCGATCTCGCGGATGTGCGGGAGATTTCACTGGCGAGCCTCGGCTCCCTCGCCGGAGCCGGCCTGCTCGACCGGGTTCAGGTCTCGACCACCGGGGTGAGCGTCGCCGCTTTCAACTCCTCCATCTGAGCCGCCCCCGTGAGCCTCCCCGTCCCTTTTCGGCAATTCGTACTGAAGGTCGCTAGCCGCTGTGATTTGGCCTGTGACCACTGTTATGTGTACGAACATGCCGATCAGAGCTGGCGGGGCCGGCCCAAGGTCATGTCCGACCACACGGCGACCCGCTCGGCGGCCAGAATCGCCGAGCACGCGAGACGGCACGGCCTGTCGAGTGTCGACGTGGTACTGCACGGCGGCGAGCCGCTGCTGGCGGGTCGTGAACGGCTGGGCCGCATCGCCCGCGAGCTGGCCCGCGCGCTCGACGGCGTCTGTGACCTCGAGCTCAAGATCCACACCAACGGCGTCCTGCTGGACGAGGCGTTCTGCGACCTTTTCACCGAACACGACATCAAGATCGGTATCTCGCTCGACGGCGACCGTGCCGCCAACGACCGCCATCGCCTGTACGCCAACGGTCGCAGCAGCTACGACAAGGTGATCGACGCGATCGATCTGGTCAGGAAGCGGTGCCCGCAGCTGTATTCCGGCCTGCTGTGCACCATCGACGTCGACAACGACCCCGTCGCCGTCTACGAGGCGCTGGCGGCACTCGAGCCTCCCCGGGTCGACTTCCTGCTCCCGCATGCCACCTGGGACGATCCCCCGCCCGGAGCCCCCGGCGCGTACGGCGAGTGGCTCGTGCAGATCTTCGACCGCTGGCTGGCCGACGGCCGGCCGATGACCGTGCGGCTGTTCGAGTCGGCGCTGCGCACCCTCGGCGACAGGCCGAGCCTCACCGAGTCGCTCGGGCTGGAGCCCAGCGATCTGGTCGTGATCGAGACCGACGGCTCCTACGAGCAGGCCGACTCGCTGAAGACGGCCTATGACGGCGCCCCCTCGACCGGATACACCGTCGAGAGCCACCCGCTCGACGTCGTGGCGTCCCACCCGGGCATCGCCGGCCGCCAGAGCGGCCTCGACGGCCTCGCCGCCGAATGCAGGTCATGCCCTGTGGTCTCCTCCTGCGGCGGCGGCCTGTACGCCCACCGCCACCGCACCGGCTCCGGCTTCGACAATCCCAGCGTCTACTGCCGCGATCTGCTACGGCTGATCACCCATATCCAGGAAGCGGTGCGTTCCGTGGACACCAGCACGCATTCCCTGACCACCGCCGAGTTCGACGCGCTCGCCGCGGGGTACGGCGCCGCCGACGCCGTCGCGCGCCTGGAGGAGGCCCAGCAGAGCCTGCGTCGCGCGGTCGTCGCCGGTGTGGGACACGCCTCGACGGCGGTGGAGGCCTGGCGTCTGCTGACCCAGGTCGACCGCGACGCGCGTCCCGTGCTGGGCTCGGTGCTGGCACACCCCTATGTCCGCGTGTGGGCCGTGCAGTGTCTCACCGGCCGCGCCGACGACGGGCACCTGCCCGCGATCGCGGCCGTGGCCGCCGTGCGCGCCGGTGTTCAGGCTTCGCTCCGCGTGCCGGTGCGCGACGGCGGCCTGCACCTGCCGTCCCTCGGCCGGTTGGAGGTGGGCAAGTCCGCGGAGGCGACCGTCGAGACCGCCGAGGGGCGCCTCACCGTCCACACCGACGACGGCACCTGGACGGTCGCGCTCGACGCGCCCGCGGGCACCGCCGGGTGGTCTCCGGTGCGCCGGCTCGAGGCCGACGGCTGGAGCGTCGCGCTCGACGACGTCGACCTCTACCGCGACTGCCACCAGTGGCCGGCCGCCGAGCGGCTCGACGACGAGGAGCTGCGACGCTGGCAGGCCATGTTCGCCGAGGCGTGGGAGCTCATCCGCCGCGACCACCCGGCGTACGCTCCCGGCCTCGCCGCCGGACTCAGCGTGATCATGCCGCTCGTGCCTCCCACCGACGGTTCGGAGGTCAGCTCGACGGCCCGCGACGCCTTCGGCGCCGTCGCCGCCGCGCTTCCCGAGTCCGCGGTGTCCCTGGCGCTGCTGCTGATCCACGAGTTCCAGCACGTCAAGCTCGGGGCGGTCATGGACATCCACGACCTGTACGACCCCGGGCACGACGCGCTCTACTACGCTCCCTGGCGCCCGGACCCCCGTCCCCTCGAGGGGCTGTTGCAGGGCACCTATGCCCATCTCGCCGTCACCGACTTCTGGCGGGTGCGCCGCCTGGCCGACGAGGGGGAGGCGGCGCACCGTGCCGCCGTGCAGTTCGCGCGCTGGCGCACCCAGACGGCCGAGGCGGTCGAGACGCTGACGGGCTCGCGCGCGCTCACCGAGGCCGGGGAGCGATTCGTCGCCGTCATGCGCCGCACCGTCCGTCCGTGGCTCGACGAGCCCGTCACCGCTGCCGCCCTGCGGGAGGCCGACCAGGCCGCCGCCCGTCACCGCGGTGAGTGGGACAAGCAGCGCGCACAGGGGTCGGACCGGTCGTAACAGGACGGGCCCCCGTTCACGTCCAGCCGATTCATGGATTCGGTGCGGCACATAATTCACACGCAGGGATTTCCCCGCTTTTCATTGCTTGCCGACATTGTCCAGGCCTAGTCTGCGATTCTATAGTCAAGATTCTCGCAGGACTCGGGCTGGAGGTGCGTCTGCGAGTGTCAGATGATACACATGCCGGCCCCTACTTCTTTCTGAGCTACGCCCACACTCCCCGGCACGACGCGAACGACCCGTATGATCCGGACCAATGGGTCGAAAGGCTCTTCACGGATCTATGCCGTCATGTCATGGTCCTCAGCGGGCTGAACCATGGCGACAGAGCCGGCTTCATGGACCGTGAGCTGCACTCGGGCAGCTACTGGCCCGACCGGCTGGCCGAGGGGCTCGCGACCTGCCGGGTCTTCGTGCCGCTCTACTCCAGGCGTTACTTCGAAAGCGAGCAGTGCGGCAAGGAGTGGACCGCCTTTTCGCAGCGCATTCTCTACCATCGCGCACGCGGCTCCGAGCGGGTCGAGACAATCATCCCCGCCATTTGGGTGCCGGTTCCGGTGGAAGAGCTCCCCGAGGTGGCGCGTTCCATTCAGTTCAACCACGCCGGCCTGGGGCCTCGGTACGCCGAACACGGATTTTACGGAATCATGAAACTCCGGCAGTTCCGTAACGCATATGAGACGGCCGTCTACCACCTCGCGCGACGCATCGTCGAGGTCGGCCAGTCCGCGCGGCTGACCCCCGTAGACCCGCCTGACTACGATTCACTCGAAAGCGCTTTCGGAGCGTACGACGCCGGGCGCCCCAACGGCCACCGGCTGAGGGTCACCGTCGTCGCGCCCGACATCGACAACCTTCCGGAGGGCCGCGGCCCCTATCACTACGGACGCACCGCCCACGAGTGGAACCCCTACCGGCCGACCCTCAACCGGCCGCTCGCCGACCACACCGCGGACATGGTGCGCCACCTCGGCTTCCGGCCCGACATCGGCACGCTCGATGAGCACTCCGAATACCTCCTCGGCGACGATCCGCCCACCAGCCCCGGGCTGCTTCTCGTCGACGCCTGGGCCACCACCTCCGACAAGTTCCAGGAGCCGCTGCGCCGCCTCGACGAGCTCGGCAAGCCCTGGATCAGCGTCATGGTGCCCTGGAACAAGGACGACACCCAGACCGCCGAGGCCGAGCCCAGGCTGCGGCACCGCCTGGAGGCGGCCCTCCACAACAAGCTCTCCGAGGGACACCCGGTGCAGAGGTCGGCCGCCAACGGCATCCCCAGCTACGAGCAGTTCAACAAGGCGGTTCCGGAGATGGCCCGGTCGGCGGTGACCCAGTACCTCCGGCACGCTCCGGCGCATCCTCCCGAGGGGCGCGCCTCTATCGAACGCCCGCGGCTGCAAGGTCCCCTGTCCCCGTCCGATGGCAACGACACGGAGGCTCAGCCATGAGTGATGCCCCCGAGGGCCACATCATCACGTTCTACTCCTACAAGGGGGGCACCGGACGCACGATGGCCCTCGCCAACACGGCGTGGATCCTCGCCAGCAACGGCAAGAAGGTGCTCGTCCTCGACTGGGACCTGGAGTCCCCGGGCCTGCACAAGTTCTTCCACCCGTTTCTGGACGGCAACACCATCGGCGCGACGGCCGGCGTGATCGACATGATCAACGAGTACTCCCTGGCGACGCTCCGGTCCGAGCCGCGCCCCGGCGACTGGCATCTCGACTACGCCAAGGTGCAGCGCAACGCCGTGTCGATCGACTGGAACGACTTCCCCGGCGAGGGGACGCTCGACTTCATCTCCGCCGGCCGCCAGAACCGCGACTACGCCTCCCTGGTCGCGGCCTTCGACTGGGACAACTTCTACACCCGGCTCGGCGGCGGCCAGTTCTTCGACGCGCTCCGCGCCGACATGAAGCGTCACTACGACTACATCCTTCTCGACAGCCGTACCGGTCTGAGCGACATCGCCGACATCTGCACCGTCCACTTCCCCGACACGGTCGTGGTCTGCTTCACGTTGAGCGACCAGAGCATCGAGGGCGCCTCGGCGGTCGCCCAGCACATCAACACCCGCTACCGCAGCCAGAACATCCGCATCCTGCCGGTCCCGATGCGCATCGACGACGGCGAGAAGGAGAAGCTCGACGCCGGGCGCGACCTCGCCAAGCGCCGGTTCGAGAACTTCCCGCAGGGGATGACCGCCGACCAGCTACGCCACTACTGGGGCGCGGTGGAGATCCCGTACAAGCCCTTCTACGCCTTCGAGGAGACCCTGTCGGCGTTCGGCGACGCCCCGGGTTCCCCGACGTCACTGCTCGCGGCGTTCGAACGCCTGGTCAGCATGATCACGCAGGGTGAGATCGTCTCGATGCCGCCGCTGCCCGAAGAGCTCCGGCTGCGCGTCCGCGAGGAGTTCGTCCGCAGGCCGGCCGCCGTCCCCGCCGACCTCCTGCTGAGCTACGTCCCCGAAGACCGCATGTGGGCCGACTGGATGGCCTCGGTGCTCGCACGGGCCGGTTTCCGTGTCGTCCAGCACAACGAGGGCGTGCCCGGCACGCCACCGGAGAAGCCCGCGGGCAAGGGGCAGGTGTTCAGTCACGTCATCGCCGTGGCCTCCGCCGCCTACCTGCGCTCGGCGCAGATGCAGTCCCTGTGGAAGCCCGGTGGGGCGGCCGACTTCAAGGGCGGCCACGCCAAGCTGGTGTCGGTGCGCGTCGCCGACGTACGCCTGGCCCCGCCACTGGGCGAGCGGGCGACCGTGGACCTCACCCGCCTGAACGAGCATCAGGCGACCGAGGCGCTGCTGAGGGTGCTCGGGCGGCCTCCGCGCCTCGCCGAGGACACGGCCTCGGCACCCGCCGGGCCCCGATTCCCGGGCATCCGTCCCCCGGTGTGGAACGTCCCGAACCGCAACGCCGCCTTCACCGGGCGCAACGCCGTGCTGGAGCGGCTCCGCGACCAGATCGTGGGCAGCAGCAAGACCGTCGTCCTCCCCCAGGCGCTGTACGGCCTGGGCGGAGTGGGCAAGACCCAGGTGGCGCTGGAGTACGCCCACCGGTTCATGGCCGACTACGACGTGGTCTGGTGGGTCGCCGCCGAGCACCTGGAGCTGATCAACCCTGAGCTGGCCGAGCTCGCCGAACAGCTCGGCGTGCGGGTCAGCGAGAACGTCACCGAGGCCGCCAAGGCCGCGCGGGAGGCATTGCGGCTGGGCCGGCCGTACTCCCGCTGGTTGCTGATCTTCGACAACGCCGACGACCCCCGCGAGCTGGAGTCCTATCTGCCGAGCGGCTCCGGGCACATCCTGATCACCTCGCGCAACCCCGCCTGGTCCCGCGTCGCCGACCCTCTGGAGGTCGACGTCTTCACCAGGGAGGAGAGCATCGAGCACCTGCGTCGCCGCGTACCCGGCCTCGCCCGCGACGACGCCGACAAGGTGGCCTCCGCGCTGGGCGACCTGCCGCTGGCGATCGAGCAGGCGGGCGCGTGGCTGGAGCAGACCGGCATGCCGCCCGAGCAGTACGTCCGGCTGCTGGACGAGCAGCTGACCGAGATGCTGAAGCTCGCCGAGCAGTTGGGCGAGCAGCCCACCGACTACCCCACCCCCGTGGCGGCGACCTGGAACCTCTCCTTCGAGCGGCTCCGCGAGCGTTCGCCTGCGTCGGTGAGGCTGCTCGAGCTGCTCGCCTTCTTCGGGCCCGAGCCGGTCTCGCTCGACATGCTCTACAGCGACGTCATGGTCACCTGCCTGCTGCCCTACGACCCCAGGATGCGCGAGAAGCTCATGCTCGGCCCGGTGATCAGGCAGCTCGGCCGCTACGCCCTGGCCCGGGTCGACCAGGCCGACAATTCCATCCAGGTGCACCGGCTCATCCAGGCCGTCGTCCGCGACCGGATGAACGCCCAGCAGAAGGAGAGCACCCTCCACGACGTCCATCGCATCCTGGTGGCCGCCCGCCCCCAGGTGGGCGACACCGATGACCCGGTCAACTGGCCCCGGTACAACGAGATCTGGCCGCACCTCGGCCCGTCGGCCGCGGCCGACTGCGACGAGGAGGAGACGCGCCGGCTGCTCATCGACCGCGTGAGGTACCTGTGGAAGCGCGGCGAGTTCGAACGAAGCCTCGCGCTGGCGAACACGCTGGAGGAGAAGTGGAATGACAAGCTCGGCAAGGACGACCCGCAGACCGTCCACCTCCGCTTCCACCTCGCCAACACCCTGCGCTCGATGGGCAGGTACGCCGAGGCTCACATCGTGGACACCGAGGTGCTGACGCACCAGACCCGCGAGCTCGGCGACACCCACCCCTACACCCTCTCCACGGCCGGAGGCCTGGCGGCGGACCTGCGGGCCCTCGGGAACTACCAGGAGTCACTGCGGATCGACAGCCAGACCTACGAGCGGGTCAAGGAGCTGTTCGGCGAGGACCATCCGCGTACGCTCGTGGCGGCGCACAATCTGGGCGTCAGCCTGCGGCTGGCCGGGCACTTCTCACGGGCCAGAGACCTCGACCAGGAGACGGTGGACCGCCGGCGCCAGGTGATCGGCGAGATGCACCCCTACACCCTGTACACCGCCGCCAACCTCGCCCGTGACCTGCGTGAGCTGGGCCAGCTCGCGGAATCGGTGGAGATGACGCGGGTCAACCTGGAGCACTACATCCAGGTGCTCGGCGATGACCTGCTCGACACGTTGCGCACGGCCACGAGCCTCGCCATCTCCCTGCGCCGCACCGGGGCGGAGCTGGAGGCGCGTCAACTGGTGGAGGAGACGCACAGCCGCTACATCCAGCGCTACGGCAACGGCCACCCGGAGACCCTTCTGTGCCGCCTGGAGTACGCCGCGTGCCTGTCCACGACGGGAGAGATCACGGCGGCGCTCGACCAGGCTGCCGACGTGATGCGCCACTTCCGGGACAGCCTCGGACCCGACCACCCCTACACGCTGGCCGCGGCGAACAACATGGCGGCCTATCAGCGCGAACTCGGCCGGCTCGCCGAGGCGAAGGAACTCGCCGAAGCCACCGCGCGCAGCCTCGGCTCGAGGGTCGGCGAGAACCATCCCCTGGCGCTGGCCGCCGCGATCAACCTGGCCGGTTGCCTGGCGGAGCTCGGGGAGCTGGACGCCGCCGAGTCGCTGGAGCGTCACACCGCGGCCGACCTGCGGGAGATCCTCGGCGCCGACCATCCCGACACGCTGGTGTGCGAGGCCGACCTCGCCATGACGCTGAACGCCCTGGGCCGTACGGTGGAGGCACGCCAGTTGCGCGAGCGGGTGCTGCACGCCATGCGCAACGTCCTGGGCGACGACCACCCGCACATCGCCGACCTCGCGGCGTGGCGCCGGATCACCCGAGACCTGGAGCCGCAGCTCTGGTGATCAGGCGGCCTGCTCGCCGCCGACCAGCCAGGGCAGCACGTCCGGGAGCACCGCCAGGGCACCGAAGTGGGCCGCGTCCGGCTCCACCTTCATGGTGGCGGTCGGGATGCGGGTGGCGAGCCAGCGGGAGTGGCCGATCGGGGAGAATCTGTCCTTTTCGCCGTGCCAGAGCAGGGTGGGGACGGTGATCCTCTCCAACTCGAAACCCCAAGGCGAGCAGAACGCGATCGCGTCGTCGATCCACCCGTCCTCGGAGTGCCGCAGCGCCTCGGCGTAGTTCTCCAGGAGCATGGCCCGCACGCCGGGGTTGGCCACCATCCGCCGGTCGTCCTCCGGCAGTTCCGCGTACAACCCGGCGATCAGGCTGGCCGGGTCGGTGCGGATCTCGCGGGCGGCAGGGGCGAGCCAGTCGGCGAACCGGCTGCGCCCGGCCAGCGCGACGGTGTACTCCTTCACGTTCGACGGCGTCATGCCCCCGAACCAGTCGAGGCCCTCCGCCGCCCGCGGGGCGAGCCCGACCAGGACCGCCACCCGGGTGACCCTCCCGGGCAGCAGGGCCGCGCACGCCAGGGCGTGCGGACCGCCTCCCGAGCGGCCGACCACGGAGAACCGGTCGAGCCCCAGCGCATCCGCTATCGCCTCCACGTCGGCCGCGGCGGCCGCCACCGTACGGCCGACCAGGCGGTCCGAGCGGCCGTACCCGGGACGGTCGAAGGTGATCAGCCGCACGCCGAGCCGGTAGAGGACCGACCCTCTCGGGCACGGGCCGATCCTGCTTCCCGGTGTGCCGTGCAGGAGGAACACCGGGTCGCCTCCGGGCTTCCCTTTCTCCTCGACTGCGAGTCGTCTGCCATCAGCCGTGCACACGACCTTCGTCAAATCCCGCCTCCCGTAGTCGAGACACCCCCATCAAACATCTCCCGATTCCACGCGGCGGGAAAGAGCAACCGGCGCAGACTCGCCTTACCCTCCCCGTCCACCCTCGGCCAAGATCCACCCTCACCGCCATCTCCGCCCGGGACGGGGGCCGGGCCGGCGAGACGTGGTGCGGAGAAGCAGACGCCGATCCAGGGCGGGCGCCGGGCGTGGTGGTTCTCCTCGAAACCGCTACGCTTGCCGTCATGCGTCGTGTGCTGATCGTTTCTCCGCCGGTCGCCCGCTAAGCGGGCGGTCTCTCTCCATTGATCCGGGCCTGAGCGGTCCGGTGGGTGGTTGCTGCCCGCGTACGGGCCCTGTTCGCGACCACTTCCTTGGAGAGAAAGTTCATGACGCACGTCTCCACTCGGCGAGGCATGCTGTACGTCACCCTGGCGGCGACCATCTGGGGCACCGGCGGTCCCGCGGCGGCGCTGCTCTACCAGGTCAGCGGCCTCGGGCCGGTGGCCGTCTCGTTCTGGCGCTTCGTGTTCGGCGCCGGGCTCCTGTTCGCCGCCGCCCGTGTCCTGCGGCGGGGCGTGTCCGGACGTCCCCGGTGGACCGGGCTGCTGCTCGTCGGGGCCGGGCTCGCGGTCTCCCAGGCCGCGTACTTCGCGGCGGTGGCCGAGACCGGGGTGGCCATGGCGACGGTGATCACGCTCGGCGCGACCCCCGCGATGGTGGCCCTCGGGGCCCGGCTGCTCCTGGCGGAGCGGCTCGGACGCACGGGGGCGGCGAGCATGGGGCTGGCCCTGGTGGGGCTGCTCCTGCTCCTCGGCGCCCCGTCGGCAGCCTCGACGTCCGGTCTGACCCTGTCGCTGCTGTCGGCGTTCGCCTACGCCGGGGTCACCCTTCACTCGCGCGCGTCGGCGCGGTCGGACGCGCCCGGCGCCCGCGCAGACGCCTATGGGACCGCGATGTGGGGCTTCGTCGTGGGCGGCGTCATGCTGCTCCCGCTCGCGGTCGCGCAGGGGCTGGTGCCGAGCGGTGGGGAGGCGGCGACGGTCGCGCTGCTGGGTTACCTCGGCGCCGTCCCGACCGCTCTGGCCTACAACCTGTTCTTCACCGGCCTCGCCGCCGTCCGGGCGACGACGGCGTCGGTGGTGGCGCTGCTGGAGCCGGCGGGGGCGACGGCGATCGGCGTCCTGGTGCTGGGCGAGCACCTGACGGCCGTGTCGGCCGCGGGCGCGGCCCTGCTGCTGGTCTCGGTGGCCCTGCCCGCCCTCGGCGGGGACGCCTAGCCGGCCGGGCGGCCCGCGAACCGGCAGGGGACGGCGAGAACGGGTAGGGGGATGTTTTCGGTGCGTACGCTGGATGGGACCGTCCGGCCCCGCGACGAGAGGTGGCATGGATGCACGTCGAAGCCCCGCGGCTGAGTCGCCGGCAGGTGAACCTCGTGTTCGTCGGGCTGGTGGTGGCCCTTCTCCTCGCCGCGCTCGACCAGACGATCGTCTCCACGGCTCTGCCGACCATCGTGGGCGATCTGAAGGGTTTGTCGCACATCGGGTGGATCGTCACCGCGTACATCCTGGCCTCGACGATCGGCCTGCCGATCTACGGGAAGCTCGGCGACCTGTTCGGCAGGAAGATCGTGTTCCAGGCCGCGATCGTGATCTTCCTGGTCGGGTCGGTCCTGTGCGGGGCGTCGCGGAACATGCCCGAGCTGATCGCCTTCCGCGCACTTCAGGGGCTCGGCGGCGGTGGGCTGATGATCGGGGTACAGGCCATCGTCGCCGACGTGGTCTCGCCGCGCGAGCGGGGCAGGTACTCCGGCGTCATCGGCGCCGTCTGGGGTCTGGCGTCGGTCATCGGCCCTCTGATCGGCGGTTTCTTCACCGACCACGCGAGCTGGCGCTGGTGCTTCTACGTCAACCTGCCTCTCGGCCTGCTCGCTCTGGCCATCACCGCGATCGTGCTGAAGCTCCCCAAGCCGACCGCGCGCCCGAAGCTCGACGTGCTCGGCACGGCGCTGCTGGCCGGCACCTCGACGTGCGTGGTGCTGGTCGGCAGCTGGGGCGGCACCGAGTACGACTGGGGTTCCCCCGTGATCATCGGCCTGGCGGCGGGGGCGGTGGTCCTCGCCGCCGGATTCGTCCTGGCCGAACGGGCCGCCGAGGAGCCGATCATCCCGCTTCACCTGTTCCGTGAGAACCAGTTCGTGCTCCCCGCGGCGATCTCGGTGTTCGTCGGGGTCGGGATGTTCGCGGCCATCGCCTACCTGCCGACGTTCCTGCAGATGGTGAACGGCGCGAGTGCGACGGAGTCGGGCATGCTGATGCTGCCGATGGTCGCCGGCATGACGATCACCTCGATCGGCTCGGGGCGGGTCATGACCGCGACGGGCCGGTACCGGATCTTCCCGATCGTCGGTCTCGGCCTGCTCGTCGTGGGCCTGGTGCTGCTCTCGCTGATGACCGCCACGTCGTCGATGGTGCTCAACGGGTTCTTCATGTTCGTGACCGGGTTCGGGCTGGGCATGGTGATCCAGACGCTCGTGGTGATCGTGCAGAACTGCGTCGACCACCGGTACGTCGGCGCGGCGACCTCCGCGGTGAACTACTTCCGCCAGACCGGTGCCTCCCTCGGGACGTCGCTGGTCGGGGCCGTCTTCATCCATCGGCTCACCGACACCCTGAAGGCGACCGGCGTCCGGCTGCCCGTGCACGGGGTCAACGCGATCACCCCGCAGCTGGTGCACCACCTGCCGCCGCCGGCGCGGCAGGCGGTCGCCGGGGCGTACGCGCAGGCGCTGCCGCCGATCTTCCTGTACGTCGCCCCGATCGTCGCGGTCGGTTTCGTCCTCACTTTCCTCCTCAGGGAGGTTCCGCTGTCGGACGTGGCCGCCTCGGCACGGCATGATGTACCAGCCCGGAGCGCCTGAGACGATCTAGGTGGCGGGAACGCCGTTACAGTAGGAGGCGTTGGAGGGGACGTGGCCTCGATATCGCGATTCATCAAAAACCTCCTGGATCGCCCAGGAAGCGTGAACATTGCCCCTTTTCAACGCGTGGCCACCCAGGCGGCCGGCCATGAGGAGCGCCTGAAGGCGCTCGACGAGCTTCCCCGGCCGTCCCTGGACGACCTCGCCGGGTTCTGCGCGATCGCCCGCGAGGCCGCGCGGCGCACGCTCGACATGCGCCCGTTCGACGTCCAGCTCGTCGGCGCGCTCGCCCTGCTGTCGGGGAACGTCGCCGAGATGGCCACCGGTGAGGGCAAGACCCTGTCGGGCGCCATCGCCGCCGCCGGGCACGTGCTGCGCGGCAAGCGCGTGCACGTCATCTCGGTCAACGACTACCTCGCGCGGCGCGACGCCGAGTGGATGGGCCCGCTCTACGAGGCCCTCGGCGTCTCGGTCGGCTGGATCAGCCAGTCCTCCACCCCGGAGGAGCGCCGGGAGGCGTACGGCAGGAACGTCCTGTACGCCTCGGTCAGCGAGATCGGCTTCGACCTGCTGCGTGACCGCATGGCCACCTCCCCCGGCGACGTCATCGTCCCCGAGCCCTCCGTCGCGCTGATCGACGAGGCCGACTCGGTCCTGGTGGACGAGGCCCGCGTCCCGCTGGTGCTCGCCGGCGCGGCCGACCCGGGCGTCCACGCGCCCGAGGCCGCCGACCTCGTACGGCGGCTGTCCCGCGGGTACCACTACGAGCTCGACGACCAGGGTCGCAACGTCTTCCTCACCACGAAGGGCACCGACGCCGTCGAGAAGGCCCTGGGCGGCATCAACCTGTACGAGAGCCCCGAGGTGCTCACCCGGGTGAACCTCGCCCTGCACGCCCACGCGCTGCTCACGCGCGACGTCGACTATCTGGTCCGCGACGGCCGGATCCAGCTGGTCAACCAGTCGCGCGGCCGGGTCGCGACCCTCCAGCGCTGGCCGGACGGCCTTCAGGCCGCCGTGGAGGCCAAGGAGGCGCTGCCGGCGAGCCAGACCGGGGAGGTCCTCGACTCGATCACCGTGCAGGGCCTCATCCGCCGTTATCCCGAAATTTGCGGCATGACGGGTACGGCGGTGGCGGTCGAGGAGCAGCTCCGGGAGTTCTACGGGCTGAAGGTCGCCGTCATCCCCTCGAACCAGCCGTGTATCCGGGTCGACGAGCCCGACCGCGTGTACGACACGGTCCCGGCCAAGGAGCGGGCGCTGGTCGAGGAGATCGTCCGCGTGCACGCCACCGGCCGCCCGATCCTCATCGGCACGCTCGACGTCTCGGAGTCCGAACGCCTGGCGGACGACCTGCGCGCCGAGGGCCTCGAGTGCGCCGTGCTCAACGCCAAGAACGACGCCGAGGAGGCCGCGATCATCGCCGGGGCCGGGGTGCGGGGCACGATCACCGTGTCCACCCAGATGGCCGGGCGGGGCACCGACATCCGCCTCGGTGAGGGCGTGGCCGAGCTCGGCGGCCTGTACGTCATCGGCTCGGGCAGGCACGCGAGCAGCCGCCTGGACGACCAGCTCAGAGGCCGCGCGGGCCGCCAGGGCGACCCCGGCGGCTCGGTGTTCCTGGTGAGCCTCGAAGACGCTCTGATCACCCACTACGCCCCGGACGAGGCCCTGCCGAAGGCCGACGACGACGGCGTGGTCCGGCACAAGCGCGCGGCGTACGTCGTCGGGCACGCGCAGCGGGTCGCCGAGGGCTCCAACCTGGAGATCCACCGCAACACCTGGCGTTACACCCGGCTGCTCGAACTGCAGCGGGCCGAGGTCCTCCAGCAGCGCGACAGGGTGCTGCACGGTGACGCCGCCGCCGACGCCCTCGCCCGCGCCTGCCCCGAGCGGTGGAGCGAGCTGGGCGAGCAGGTGGACGAGAGCGTGCTGAAGGAGGCGGCGCGGCAGATCGTCCTGTTCCACCTCGACCGCGGCTGGACCGAGTACCTCGGCTTCATGTCCGACGTCCGCGAGGGCATCCACCTGCGCGCGCTCGGGCACAAGCTCGCCCCCCTCGACGAGTTCCACCGCGAGGGCGTCGCCGCCTACCGCAAGCTGCTGGAGGACGTCGAAAGCCGGTCGGTCGAGACGTTCGAGAACGCCACGATCACCGCCGACGGCCTCACCCCGTCGGACGGCGACCTCAAGCGCCCGAGCGCCACCTGGACGTACCTGGTGCAGGAGAACCCGTTCGGCGACGCCTTCACCCGCGCCCTGAAGAGCCTCACCCCGAAAGGCAGGCGCCGTCAGGAACTCGGCTGAGCACCGCCCGTAGAGGAAGATCAGCGGCGAACAGGTCCGAACTTCTCGGCGACTTCCGGTGTCCAATCCATCGAAGTCGCAACGAGAAGGGGAACCAATGATGAGGAAGATGCTTGTCGCCGCAGCCGCCGTCGCCGGGGTCGCGTTCGCGACGGTGGGAGCCGGGACCGCCGCTTCGGCCGCCGCCGCGCACGCGATCCACCCCTGGGCGGCCATCACCGACTCCCACGGCGACGCGCTGGCGGAGGCCGAGCTCACCGACAAGAACACGATCATCATCTGCGACCGCAGCACCGACCACCGGTACGCGATGGCGAAGGTCCGCTACGGCGGCCACACCTACCAGTACGCGAACTACTACAAGAACCAGGACTGCTTCGAGCAGAAGACGAAGAACTTCTCGCACGGCAAGGTCGAGCTCTGGGCGTGCGTGAGCAAGCCCTACAAGGTCAAGTTCGCGCGCTGCGGGGCCAAGACGACCTTCGTCCGCTGACCGGAGCCCGAGCCGGGCCCGAAGGCTTCGGTTCAGGCGCCGTAGCGGCGTTGCCGGGCGGCGAAGCTGCGCAGGGCGCGGAGGAAGTCGATCTCGCGGAACGCCGGCCAGTAGGCCTCGCAGAAGTACAGCTCGGAGTAGGCGCTCTGCCACAGCAGGAAGTTGGACATCCGCTGCTCACCGCTGGTGCGGATCACCAGGTCCGGGTCGGGGCGGCCGGCGGTGTACAGGTGACGGGCGACGTCCTCCACGGTCAGGCTCGCCGCCAGGTCGGTGAGCGTCTCACCGGCCTCGGCGCGTTCGTACAGCAGCTCGCGGAACGCCTCGATGACCTCCTGGCGGCCCCCGTAACCGATGGCCAGGGTGAGATGGTTGCCGGTCACGCAGTCGCGGGTCTCCTCGACGGCCTTCTTCAGTGCCCGGGCCGTGGTGTCGGGCAGCATGTCGAGCATCCCGGCGATGTGCACCTGCCAGCGGGGCGCGGGCCCGCACAGCCGGTCGGCCGCCATCTGCTCGATCATCTGCATCAGGAAGGCCACCTCGGCGTCCCCGCGCCGCTGGAGGTTCTCGGTGGAGCAGAGGAAGACCGTGATGTGCTTGATCCCCAGGCCCTCGCACCAGGACAGCACGTGGTCGATGTGCTCGGCGCCGTACTTGTGGCCCAGGCTCGGGTTGGCCATGCCCTTCTGCCGGGCCCACCGGCGGTTGCCGTCGACGATCAGCCCGACGTGTTGCGGCAGCGGACCCGCCGTCACCTGCCGGCGGAGGCGGCGGGCGTAGAGGGCGTGAAGCAGGTCGGTCATCTCCACCTTCCAGGGGACACGGGCATGGCCGGCGGGGGCCACGTGCCGACGACTGTACGGCCCGGGCGGGCACGCGCGGGGCCGGTCGGGCCGGTTCAGTCGTCCGGTCTCAGCTCCCGCAGGTCGCGAAGCGTCGTCGCGAACGCGGCGCTCAGCAGGAGCAGGCCCGCTCCGGCCGTGGCGGACAGCGGGTGCGGATGACCGCCGCTCACCGACCAGGTGAGCAGCAGGGCACCCGCCGTCGCGCCCGCGGCGGCCAGGGTGCGGACGCCGGCGCGCAGACGTCGTGGTGGCGGGGGCACCGCGACGTCCGCACCGAGCCCGGCGACGACGCGGCAGGTCTGGAACGCGGCCAGAGGCAGGGCGAGCCACCAGCAGATCAGCAGCGCGGCCCGTAGCGGTGATCCCGCGGAGGCCAGGCCGCCGACGTGCGCGGCGGCCACCACCAGCGCGCCGAGACACATGGGAACGGCCAGCAGGCGGGCCGCCCGGCGCCCCAGTGCGATCACGGCCTCGGCGGTCAGGCGGGGACGGGGCGCCACGAGCGCCAGCCCGAGGAGCATCGTGGCGACGCACGCGTTGACGGCCCGGCCACGGGCGATGCCCGAGGGGCCGTCCAGCTCGGCGGCCGCGTGGGTGAGAAGCCAGCAGGCGGCGGTGACCGTGATCGCCATCACCGCCGCCCGTCCGTGCCGCTGGGCACGGGAGCGGGCCGGCCACACCGCGGGGTGCAGCCACATGTCGGCGATGCCGAGGGCGAGGTTCGGCCACGACTTCCAGCCCGCCTCGCGCGCCTCGCACTCCAGCGCGGCGCCCCAGCGGTCGCGGAACGCCTCGGGGTACAGCCTGACGAGGGCACGGCTGAGCGTCACGCGGGGGTCACCCCCAGGTTCCTGAGGCCGGCCTCCGCGACCCTGGCCATCGAGCGCAGCTCCTGTTCGAGCACCTGGCGGCCCTTGGGGGTCAGGCGCACGGGACGCTGGCGCCCCTGTTCGCCGAGGGACTCGATCAGCTCCTTCGCCTCCAGCCGGGCCAGGGCGCCATACAGGCTCCCGGGCCCGAGGCGCTCCCCGGTCAGCTCCTCGATGGCCGCGTTGATCGCGTATCCGTGCATCGGCCCGTTGGCCAGCACGCAGAGCACCAGCGTCTGAGAATCGTTGGCTTGCAACCCGCTTCCTCCGCTCAAGGCCTCACCTCCGACTGTACTACGTGACGAGTAGTACGAGGCGTGTACCGACCTCCCGGCCCGGCAGATGGCACTTACATAACCTTGCAGGCATATAGCCAGCCAGGTATATTCGCAGCGTGTCCGTGACATTCGACGTGTTGGCCGAGCCCACCCGCAGGCGGATCCTCGATCTGCTGCTGGAACGTCCACGCCCGGTCGGTGAACTCACCGAGCGCCTGGGCCTGACGCAGCCCGGCACATCGAAGCACCTGCGGGTGCTGCGGGAGGCCGGCCTGGTCCGCGTGCGCAGCGAGGCGCAGCGCCGGTGGTACGAGCTGTGCCCCGGGCCGCTCGCCGAGATCGACGAGTGGCTCGCGCCGTACCGGCGGCTGTGGAGCCAGAGCCTGGACGCCCTGGAACGGCACCTGGACGCGGTGCCCGACGAGCACGAAGAGGAGCCAGCATCATGAACGAGAGCCTGACCATGGAGAACGGCCGGGCCGTCCTGCGCATGGAACGCCGGCTGAGGCACGCCCCCGAGAAGGTGTGGCGCGCCGTCACCGAGCCCGCCCAGCTCGGCCGGTGGTTCCCCTTCCAGGTCACCGAGCTGGACCTCCAGGTCGGCGGGAAGGTGACGTTCGACGACGGGCACGGCACCGTCCTGGACGGCGTCGTCGCCGAACTCGACCCGCCGAAGGTCTTCGCGTTCGTCCAGTACGCCCCGGCGGCGATGCCGCGCGAGAGCGACACCCTCCTGCGCTTCGAACTCCGCCCGGAGGGCGGCGGCTGCCTGCTGACGTTCACGCACGTCTTCCACGACCGCCCGGCCGCGGCCAGCTACGCCTCGGGCTGGGAGGTCTGCCTGAACGCGATGGAGTCCGTCCTGGCCGGGGAGCCCGTCCAGTGGCCCGAAGGCGGCTTCCCGCACCTGCACCAGGCGTACGTCGAGGCCTTCGCGCTGGCGGAGGGCTCCGCCGAGCGGGACGGGGAAGGGTGGCGGGTGCGGTTCGAGCGGCAGCTCACCGAGCCCGTCGAGAAGGTCTGGGCCAGGCTGGGCGGTGCCACGGCCACCGCGGGCGCCCCCGCGCCGGACGGGTTCGGCGGCACGGGCGCCGTGACCGCACTCCGGCCGCCCGCCGTCCTGGAGTACGCGCGGGCCGGCGGCCGGGTCCGCTGGGAGCTGTCACGGGGCACGGGGCACGGCGCCCGGCTCGTCCTCACCGAGACCGGCCTGACCGACCCGGCCCCCGCGCTCGCCGCCTGGCGCGACCGCATCGAGGCGCTCGCCCGCGAGATGCTGCCCTGAGCCGCGGGCCCCGCGGACACGCCGGTCGTCCCCTCGGTCTGTGGCGGCGGCGGGCCCTGTGATTGGGTGCTGGGTAACAGGAGCGGCATCAACGAGCACCTCCGCGATCTTTGACGGTGACTGCGCATGAACCCTCATGACTTCCTCGACGTGGACCGCGACCTCTCAGACGAGGAGCGGGCGATCCGCGACGCCGTGCGCGACTACTCGAGCGCCGAGCTACTCCCCCACGTCGCCGACTGGTTCGACGCCGGGACCATTCCCGACCCGCGGAGCCTCGCCCGGGGGCTCGGCAAGCTCGGCGTCTTCGGCATGCACCTGACCGGGTACGGCTGCGCCGGCACCAACGCCGTGAGCTACGGCCTGGCCTGCCGCGAGCTGGAAGCGGTGGACAGCGGCCTGCGCAGCTTCGTCTCGGTACAGGGGTCGCTCGCCATGACCGCCGTCCACCGGTTCGGATCGCAGGAGCAGAAGGACGAGTGGCTGCCGCGCATGGCCACCGGCGAGATGATCGGCTGCTTCGGCCTGACCGAGCCCGACTCCGGAAGCGACCCCGGTTCGATGCGCACCCGGGCCCGCCGCGACGGGAGCGACTGGGTGCTCGACGGCACCAAGATGTGGATCACCAACGGGTCGGTGGCGGACGTCGCGATCGTGTGGGCGGCGACGGACGAGGGCATCCGCGGTTTCCTCGTTCCCACCTCGACCCCCGGTTTCAGCGCCAACGTGATCCACAAGAAGCTGTCACTGCGCGCCTCGATCACCTCGGAGCTGGTCCTGGACGGCGTGCGACTGCCCGCCGACGCGCTCCTGCCGGGCGCCGAAGGGCTCAAGGCCCCGCTGTCCTGTCTCTCGGAGGCGCGGTACGGCATCGTGTGGGGCGTCGCCGGAGCCGCGCGGACCTGTCTGATGGCCTCGATCGACTACGCCAAGCACCGGGTGCAGTTCGACCGGCCGATCGCGGGGTTCCAGCTGACCCAGCGCAAGATCGCCGACATGCTCGTCGACGTCAACCACGCCATGATGACGGCTCTGAAGATCGGGCGGCTCAAGGACGACGGCCTGCTCCACCATTCGCACGTCAGCTTCGGCAAGCTGGCCAACGTGCAGGCGGCCCAGCGGGTGGCCGCGATCGCGCGGAGCATCCACGGGGCCAACGGGATCACGCTGGAGTACCCGGTGATGCGTCACATGGTGAACCTCGAGACCGTCGCGACGTACGAGGGCACCGAGGAGGTCCACGCCCTCACCCTGGGCCGCGCCGTCACCGGCCTGGACGCCTTCCGCTGACCGCCGCCACGACTCGGCCGCGCACCCCGCTCGCCGTCCGTGGTGCGGTGGTACCGGTACGGCCCGCGCCGGGCCGCCGTCCGCCCGCGCTGGCGGGCGGCGGCCCTTCGGAGGCACGGGCCGTACCGGGTCGCCGAGGCGCGCACCGCCCGGTCGCGTCCCGGCGAAACCTCACGGACCCCCGAGCCGCGGGGTCGGCCCCTCGCCGCCCAGCCCCGCCACGAACCACACCGTCTTGCCGCCGTCCTCGGCCGGCAGGACGCCCCAGTCGTCCGCCAGCGCGGCGACGATCAGCAGGCCTCGCCCGTCGGTGGCGCCGAGGTCACCGCTCGTCTCGCACGGCAGCCCGTCACCCGCGTCGAAGACCTCGCCGTACACCCAGCCTCCGTCGCTGCCCAGCCGCAGCGAGAAGGCGGTGCCGCCGTGCCGGATGGCGTTGGTGACGAGTTCGCTGACGATCAGGGAGCAGTCGTCGGCCAGCGTCGCGGTGCCCCACAGGCACAACTCCTGCCGTACGAGGGACCGCGCCGTCTTCACGCTCTCGAGATCGGCAGGCATGATCCATTCCGCGGTCCGCAGGGGAGTTCCTGCGAGCGGGTCGGCGGGAAACGAGGGGTGCGTACGGGAGGCGAGGGACACCTGCTCCTCCTTAATGGGAGCGCTCCCACACCACGTTACGGCAGCCGACCGTCCTCTGTGAACCAGAAGCGACATGATTGTTTCGAGCATCGACCGGAGCGCACGGCCAGACGCGACGCTTTCCCAGCTCAGAGCACCTCACTGGTGGAGGTGGACCATGGGCCTCAGGCCTGAATGCCGGTGAAACCTGCCACTACCCTGGGAGCGCTCCCAGGAGCTTCCCCATCCCCGAACCATCGTGGCCCCCTTCCCACCTGTCCCGCCGCCGAGAGGGGGTCGACACGAAGCCCGATCAGCCGGCGCTCCCCATGAACGCACCCCGGTGGGCGAGGGCGTTCATCGGGAGGGGATCGCCGGGGGATTCGGTCAGCCGCCGCTCTTGCGGCGGAAGGAGCGCTTGCTGGCGGCGGGGCCGTGGGCGCCATGGATCTTGGAGCCGTCCTTGCCGCGGGCGGCGGCGTTCGTCTCGGCCTGGCTGCGGCGCTTGCGCTCCAGGGCCTCGCGGAACTTACGCTTCAGCTCGTCGTCCGGGGACGGGGTTTCGATTTCCGGTTCCTGGGCGTCGGCAGTCATGCGGACCTCCTGCTCTTCGACGGGCGACCACTCAAGCCTCGCACGTGCGCGCGCGTGAACGCCTGCCTGACGGCGGTGTCGTACACCCCGCCCCCGATTCCGTCACGCCGAGATCCGGCGAAGCATCAGGCACATCATCTCATGGCCCGCCCCCTCATTCCCGTCTTTGTCCTGACATCGCCTGACATCGTTGAGTAAGCAGTCGAACACAATTGGTGTCCGAAACGCATATTGCGGCCGTCCATAGCCCTCGGTCAGTCCCACCAGAAGGACCACGCGTGCCTGCCGCGGATCTGCTCGGCGTAGTCGATCAAGGTGCCGGCCCCCTGCACGATGGCGTCCGGGCAGAAGGCCCAGTGCTCGGCGGCGACCTCCAGGGCGTGCTGGGAGGTGACCGGCGGGGCGGCCACGCTGAGCTCCAGGGTGTTGAAGCCCATCCCGACGAGGCGGGCGGCGAAGCGGTCCTCCCAGCTGCGGACGACGGCGGCGAGAGGGACGTTCCACTCGTTGTGGTGCAGCGCCCCCTGCCAGCCCATGACGGCGAGGGCGTCCGCACCGCGGTCCACGGCCGCGAGGCCCACCGGCCGGCCCTGCTCGGCCAGCATGGCGGCGTACCGGTCGGCCAGGGTGTCGGGGTCGGTACGCGGCTCCCCCGGCTCGGCCGGCTCCGGGCAGTGCGGGCCGAACGGGTCGAGGATCTCGAACTGGTCCTCGGAGGCCCGCTCGATCCAGTCCGCCCACACCTCTTCCATGAAGGCGGCGACGTTGTAGTTGTCGATCTCGGCGGCGACGTCCGGGGCGATCTGCCCGACGGACCACGGCTGGACCGATTCCTCCAGCAGCACCGGCCACAGTCCCGAGCGGGCGTGCTCGGCCCTCAGCCGGGCCCAGTAAGCGCCGGATACGGGGTCCTCGCTGAGCCAGAAGGCGGGCCGCCGTCGTTGCGCGGGGAAGCGGACGTAGCTGGGATCGGGCCAGACGACGGCTCCGGCGGGGAGCTCGACCGAGAGGCTCCGCCCGGCACCGCCGTCGTCGAACAACCCGCGCACGGCCGGCGGCAGCTGCGGGCGTCCAGAATCGTCCATCTCAACCGTTCCGGTGCCGATCACACCAATAGGATCCCGGTCCGCCCAGATCGTAGTGCGAGGAGGTTCGACCACGTCTCCCGTCGTACCGCACAACCGCCCGTTCTGTCGCCTGCCCCGATCATGATCTCTACCGTACGAAGACTCCCGCAGATCAGCATCTTGCCCGCCCGCAGTGTCCAAGCCGTCGAGACCCCTCCTTTTGGACATATACATAAGTGGTTGATATAAGTTCCTTATGCATTTATCTGCCCCGGTCCCCGCGCACGACTTCCCCACCGACGAGGTCACGTCGGCGCTCGAACGGCTCACACGTTTCGTCCTGCGGCTGAGCACGCGCAGCGACCTCTCGCTGACCTCGGCCGCGACGCTGGCGACCCTGGAGCGGTCGGGTCCCCTCCGGCTGACCGAGCTGGCCACCCGCGAAGGTGTGACACAGCCCGCCATGACGCAGATCGTCTCCCGCCTCCAGGAGGCCGGCCTGGTCGTCCGCGCCGGCGACCCCGAGGACAAGCGGGTCGTCCAGGTGCACATCACGGAGGCGGGCAGCGCCGCCCTGGCCGAGCGCCGCGAGGCGAGGGCCGCCCGGCTGGCCGAGTTGCTCGGCCGGCTCGACGCGGATCAGCGGGCCGGCCTGGTCGCCGCCCTGCCGGCCATCGACACCCTGACCCGCCTGGTGCCGGACGACCGCCCGGCCGCCCACCGCGCGCCCTGATCCCCCGGCGACCGGCCCGCCCCCACCCGCCGCGGCCTGGCCGGCGCCTGCCAGGGCTTCGATTCCCCCGATATCCGAGTTGGAGAGTTGTCGATGAGTGCTCATCCCACCCCTGGGAACGTGAGCCCGTTCAAGCAGCCGAAAGCGGTGTTCGCGGTCGCCTTCGCCTGCATCGTCTCGTTCATGGGCATCGGGCTGGTGGACCCGATCCTCCCCGCGATCTCCCACCAGCTGAACGCCACCCCCAGCCAGGTCACCCTGCTGTTCACGAGCTACCTGGTGGTCACCGCGGTCGCGATGCTGATCACCGGCTGGGTCTCGAGCCGGATCGGCGCGAAGAACACGCTGCTCGGCGGTCTCGCGCTCATCGTCGTCTTCAGCGCGCTCGCGGGCGCCTCGCCCGGCATCGGGGCGATCGTCGGCTTCCGCGCCGGATGGGGCGTCGGCAACGCCCTGTTCATCGCCACCTCCCTCGCCGTGATCATCGCCTCGGCCACCGGCGGCTTCGCGGGGGCGATCATCCTGTACGAGGCCGCGCTCGGGCTCGGGATCGCGGTGGGCCCCCTGCTCGGCGGCCTGCTCGGGAACGTCAGCTGGCGCGGGCCGTTCTTCGGGGTCGCGGCCCTGATGGCCATCGCCATGCTCGCCACCGCCGTCCTCGTACGGCCGATGCCCCGCCCCGCGCGCAAGACGAGCATCGTGGAGCCGCTGCGCGCCCTGCGGCACCGCGGCCTGCTCACGATGTCGCTGACCGCGCTCTGCTACAACTGGGCGTTCTTCACGGTCCTCGGATACGCGCCGTTCCTCATGAACCTCCAGGCCATCCAGCTCGGGTTCGTCTTCACCGGGTGGGGTGTCCTCGTCGCGATCTTCGCGGTGTTCGGGGCGCCCTGGCTGCAGTCCCGGCTTGGCATCGCCCGCACGCTGTACGCCAACCTCGCGCTGTTCGCCGTGACGGTGCTGGTCATCGCCATCTGGGCGACGCACCCGTCCGTGGTCGTCGTCGCCGTGATCCTGGCGGGTGTCTTCATCGGCGTGAACAACACCGTGACCACGCAGGCCGTGATGACCGTCTCCTCGGTCGAGCGCCCGATCGCCTCGGCGGCCTACGGATTCGTCCGCTTCATCGGCGGCGGCCTCGCCCCCTTCGTCGCCGGCAAGCTGGTCGAGCTCACCAACGTGCACGTCCCGTTCTACGTGGGCGCCGCGACGCTCGTCCTCGGCATCGGCGTCCTGGCGACCGCGCACGGCCACCTCCTGCATTCCGAGCGCGTCCAGGCCGGCGAGGCCACGGGCGCGGCCGGGCAGGAGGACGGCCTCGTGGTGGACGCCGCCCCCGCCTGACGGTCCTCCGGGGCCGGGCCGGCGCGGCACCGGCCCCGGACGGCTTCAGTGCTCGGGCCGAGCGATCTCCGCCGACAGCCCGGCGGGCAGGCCGGACAGCGTGGCCCGGCCCGCCGCGTCGACCGCCGCCTCGACCTCGGACCCGGCGATCCGGAGGCCGTCCACGGCCACCGCGCCGAGCGGCGCTCCCGGCAGCGGCCGGACCGCGACCCGGCCCGACGGCACGTCCGGGTGGACGCCGACGGCGGCGTGCACGATCGTGACGGCGGCGGCGGCCGACCAGGCCTGCGGGCGGCAGGCGGCCGGGTACGGCACGGGCCACACCACGCTCTCGCGCTCGTCGCCCGCGAACAGCTCCGGCAGCCGGTAGCCGAACGCCTCCCCCGCCGCCAGCAGGCCCCCGGCCAGGCGGGCCGCCTCGGCGCCGAACCCGGCGCGGGCCAGGCCCGCGACGACGATGGCGGTGTCGTGCGCCCAGATCGACCCGCAGTGGTACGAAAGCGGGCTGTACCCGCCGTCCTCGGCCGACATCGTCCGCAACCCGAAACCACCGGCCATGGCGGGCGAGGCCAGCAGCCGCGCGATGTCCGCCGACTCCTCCTGTGTCAGCAGGCCGGTGCCGAGCAGGTGCCCGATGTTGCTGGTCAGCGCGTCGACGGGACGCTTGCCGCCGTCGAGGGCGAGGGCGGGGTAGCGGCCGTGCGGGCCCTCCACCCAGAACCGGGCCCGGAACCGCTCGGCCATCGCCCCGGCGTAGTCCTCCCAGCGGGCCGCGCCGGGCCGCCCGAACGCCGACAGCAGCGCCGCCGCGTGCCGGGCCGCCTCGTAGGCGTACCCCTGCACCTCGGCGAGCGCGATCGGGGCCTCGGCCTGGCGGCCGTCCCGGAAGCGCACCGAGTCGCCGGAGTCCTTCCAGCCCTGGTTGGCCAGGCCGTGGCCGCTTTCGTCGATGTACTCCAGGAAGCCGTCGCCGTCGGCGTCGGCGTGGTCGGCGAGCCAGCCGAGGGCGGCCTCCAGCGCGGGCAGCAGGGCGGCGACCTCCTGCTCGGGCATGCCCCACCGCCAGGCGTCGTGGAGCAGGCTGATCCAGAGCGGGGTGGCGTCGATGGTGCCGTAGTAGGCGGCGGGCAGGCGCAGGCCGTTCCCGGCGACGTTGAACTGGTGCCGCCGCAGCTCGTGCATGATCTTGCCGGGGGCCTCGCCGGAGGCGGTGTCGAGGCGGGTGCCCTGGCGGCGCGCGAGGACGCGCAGCGTACCGGCGGCGAGCTCGGTGCCGAGCGGGAGCAGCATGCGGGCCGCCCAGAGGCTGTCGCGCCCGAACAGGGTCAGGAACCACGGCACGCCCGCGCCGAGGAAGGTGTCGTGCGGGGCGCCGACCTCGGCGAGCCGCAGCGAGCGCAGGTCGTCGAGCGACTGGTCGAGCAGGCGGGCGATGCGGTGGTCGCCGGCCGTCACCCGTGGCGTCCCCCATTCGACCGGACGGGAGGGCGCGGTCACCACGGCCTTCGGGTCCTCCACCCGGGCCTCCCACCGCAGCGTGGTGCGGCCACGCGGCGCGAGCTCGACGTCCCACCGCAGCCGGGCGACGCCGTCCGGGGACGGCGCCTCGGCGGTGTCGTGGCCGGTGACGGTGACGCGGATGCCGTGCGAGACCCACGAGAGCGTGCCGGGGCCGTCGGCCAGCGGGACGGCGGGGACGGCGTCGCCGCCGGACTTCACCACCTCGATGGGGGCGAAGTCGCAGGCGAGGTCGAGGGTGACGGTCGCCGTCACCGGGGCGGAGGCGGCCGAGACGATCTCGATGCTCTCGGTCATGCCGCCCGGCGTGACCTGGCGGACGCGGTCGATCCGCACGGTGGGGTCCGGTCCCGGGTCGCCGAGCCACCGGGGCAGGGACACGAACCGCGCGCCGCCGGGGCCGGTGAGGGCGTGGGCGACGGGCTCGGGCTCGCGGCCGTCCACGAGCAGCGTGACCTGGGACAGGACACGGGCGTCGGCGTGGAACAGGCCCTGCGCGCCCTCGGGCCGGATCTGCCCGTCGGGCGCGCTCAGCGCGGACGTGGGCGCGAGGACGGCGCTGACGAGGTCGTGCAGGAGCGGCTGGAACCGTACGGCGGGAGCCGCTCCGAGGGCTTCACCCGGACCGGCGGCGCGGGCTTCGGTGGTGGGCTCGGCCTCGCCGAGAGCGGTGTCTCGTGCCGCTTCCACGCCCGCCCGGCCGGAGCCGGCGGTCGCGGCTTCGGGTGTTGCTCCTTGCTCGAACACCGGTTGGCCCCCTGGGTCGCGTCGTTGACCGTGCCGCCACGCGTCCATGACCTTCGCGGGCGGCTGACGAAACATTCTCTTTACTTGATCGATCAAATCGTGCCATAGTCCGTCTTGAACGATCAAATTCTTGAAGGGTGTCAATGGCCGACAAGGTGACGATCGGCGATGTCGCGCGGCACGCCAACGTGTCGCGGCAGACGGTGTCGAACGTGCTCAACTCCCCGGAGGTCGTCCGTGAGGAGACCCGGCGGCGCGTGCGGGACGCCATCGAGGCGCTCGGGTACCGCCGGAGCCAGGCGGCCCGCCAGATGCGCACGGGACGGTCCCGGCTGATCGCCGCGCGTATCGAGCCCGCCCAGGAGGACGGCATCAACGGCTCGGTGTTCGACCGCTTCCTGCACGGCCTGACGGAGTCTGCGGCGCGGGCGGGCTACCGGGTGCTGCTGTACACGGCGGACGACCACGGGGCCGAGCTCGCCACCTTCGACGACCTCCTCGCCGTGTACGAGCCGGACGCGTTCGTGCTGACCAGCACCGACTACGGGGACCCCCGTACCGCCTGGCTGCTGAAGCAGCGCATCCCGTTCGTCAGCTTCGGCCGGCCCTGGGGCGACCCGGCGGAGCAGCAGTACCCCTGGGTCGACGTGGACGGCGCGGCCGGGACGGCCATGGCGACCCGGTACCTGCTGGACGCCGGCCACCGGCGCATCGGCTACCTCGGGTGGCCCGAGGGCTCGGGAGTCGGCGACGACCGCCGGGCCGGCTGGGCGCGCACCCTCGCCGCCGAAGGCGTCGGCGCGGAGGAATTGGCCGAGCTCGGGCACCTCAGCGCCGATGGCGTCCCGGAGGGCACTGTGGGCGCACGGGCGCTGCTGGACACCGGACGTCCCGTCACCGCCCTGGTCTGCGCCAGCGACTCCCTCGCCCTCGGCGCGCTCCAGGAGGCGCCGGGAATTCCCGTGATCGGCTTCGACGACACGCCCGTCGCCAGGGCGGTCGGGCTCACGAGCGTCAGCCAGCCGCTCGGCGAGGTCGCGGCGGGCTGTGTCTCACTGCTCACCCGGCTGCTCGACGGCGACGGCGGCGGGGAGCCCGACGCCGACGGCGGCGCCCCGGAGGACCCGTCTCCCTCCGGCGGACCGCCGTCCGACGGCTCCTCGCGGCGACGGCCCGCGAATCTCCTGCTCCAGCCTTCGCTGGCGCACCGGCGGTCGGCCTGACCGTACCCGCCGGACCCCACCACCACGACCAGTCCCCAACGCACGGGCATCGAGATCAGGAAAGACGATGACACGCAGTTACCTTCGGACGGCGGCAATGGCGCTGGCCGCCGGCGGCACCCTCATCTCGGCCGCGGCCTGCGGCGGCAGCGGCTTCGACGACAGCCCCGGCCAGAACGCCACGGCCCAGCAGAGCAGCGGGCCCGCCTCCCTGCAGATCCTCATCGGCTCCTCGGGCGACGCCGAGACCACCGCCGTGAAGGAGGCGGCCGCGGCCTGGGCCAAGTCCAGCGAGAACAACGCGACCGTCACCCCCGCCCAGGACCTCACCCAGCAGCTCGGCCAGGCCTTCGCGGGCGGGAACCCGCCGGACGTCTTCTACGTCGACGCCTCACGCTTCGCCGACTACGCCAGCGTCGGGGCGCTGGAGCCGTACGGGGACAAGATCTCCAACCCGGACGACTTCTACCAGACACTGCGCACGACGTTCACCCGCGACGGCAAGTTCTACTGCGTGCCCAAGGACTTCTCGACCTTGGCGCTGGTCGTCGACCAGGACCTGTGGAAGAAGGCCGGGCTCGGCGACTCCGACGTCCCGACCACCTGGGAGCAGCTCACCTCGGTCGCCGAGAAGATCAAGGCCAAGGGCGACGTCCCGCTGGCGCTGGGCGACACGCGTGACCGCATCGGCGCGTTCATGGTCCAGGCCGGCGGGTGGATCACCAGCCCGGACGGCAAGCAGGCCACCGCCGACAGCCCCGAGAACCTCAAGGCGCTGCAGTACGTGCAGTCGCTGCTGAAGGGGGGCCTGGCGAAGTACCCCAAGCAGCTCGACGCGGGCTGGGGCGGTGAGGCGTTCGGCAAGGGCAAGGCCGCGATGACGATCGAGGGCAACTGGATCAAGGGCGCGCTGAAGGCCGACTTCCCGGACGTGAAGTACACCGTCCACGAACTGCCGGCCGGCCCCAAGGGCAAGGGGACGCTGTCCTTCACCAACTGCTGGGGCATCGCCGCCAAGAGCCGGTACAAGGAGCAGGCGATCAGCTTCGTCGAGGCGATGACCAAGGCGGAGCAGCAGATGGCGTTCGCGCGTGCCTTCGGCGTGATGCCGTCCCGGCAGTCGGCCAAGGAGCAGTTCACCAAGGAGTTCCCGGCCGACGCCCCGTTCATGAACGGCGCGGAGTACGCCCAGGGGCCGGTCAACGCTCCCAAGATGGACAGCGTCCTTGCCGACCTCGACGCGGGACTCCAGCAACTGGCCGCCACGGACCCCAAGACCATCCTGAGCCGGGTGCAGAAGAACACCCAGAGCGCCCTGGGCGACTGAGACCAGGCGGACCGCCGTAACAGGCGCCGGAGCCGCCGTCCCCGTCCCACGTCCCACCGCTCCGGCGCCTGACGAGAGACGCGGACGCGGCCGACCAGAGGGGCCCCAGGCGGCGGGCGGGGCCCCTACGGAGCGGGTGGTGGGGTGCCGTGGCGGGGTGGTGTGAGGAAGAGGCCGGTGGGCCGGATGAAGGAAGGTGTGAAGGTGGAGGTCTCGTCCAGGGCTGGGCGGGGGCCGGGGGCCGGTAGGGAGAATCTGGCGGGGTGGCTGTTCCTGGCACCCGTGGTGCTGATCCTCGGCCTGTTCCTGTTGCTGCCGATCCTCATGGCGTTGTGGGTGAGCCTGACCTCGTGGAACGGCCAGGGCAGCCCGTTCACCGGGAAGGTGCCGTTCGTCGGGCTGGACAACTACACGCGGCTGTTCACCCAGGACGACCTGGCACGCCAGGACTTCATGACGAGCATCCGCAACAACATGTACTACGTGGCGATCGTGGTGCCCGTGCAGACGGCGCTGGCGCTCGGGCTCGCGCTGATCGTCAACGGGCGGATGCTGAAGGGTAAGACGTTCTTCCGCAGCGCCTTCTTCTTCCCGTCGGTGACCAGCTCGGTGGCCATCAGCGTCGTCTTCCTGTTCATCTTCGCCAACTCCGGGGCCGTCGGGAGCCTGCTCGGGCTGTTCGGGATCAAGGGGCCGGAATGGTTCTCCGACTCCCGCGGCCTGCTGCACCTGCTGCTCGGCGGCCTCGGACTGGTGGATCCGCAGCACCCGCCCGCCGCGCTGACCGGCGGCGGCCCGTTCGGGCTGTCGTGGTGGGAGTGGCTGGCGGGGCCGAGCGTGGCCATGTGCACGATCATCATGCTGGTGATCTGGACGACGTCCGGGACGTTCATGCTGATGTTCCTGGCCGCGCTGCAGGACATCCCGGTCACCCTGGAGGAGGCGAGCCTGCTGGACGGGGCCGGCCGCTGGCAGCGCTTCCGGTACGTGACGCTGCCGCTGCTCAGGCCGACCCTCTTCCTGGTGCTGACGCTCGGCCTGATCTCCACCTGGCAGGTGTTCGACCAGGTCTACGTGATGAGCCAGGGAAACCCTGCCAAGACCACGCTGACGCCCGCCTACCTGTCGTACCGGACGGCCTTCCGGAACTTCGACTACGGCTCGGGGACGGCGATCTCGTTCGTGCTGTTCCTGCTCATCGTGGTGCTGACGCTGATCCAGCGCCGGGTGATCCGCGACCGCTCCGTGGACGGCGGTCGCGCCGCGCGCGTCCAGAGGAGTTCGTGAAATGTCGGTCAGAACACAGCCGGTCCGCCGTCCGGGAGAGGGCCACGGGCTGGTCTCGACCTTCGCCGGCTACGCGGTGCTCGTCTTCTTCTCGCTGGTCTTCCTGTACCCGTTCGTGATCCAGGTCGCGAACTCGCTCAAGACCGAGCCGGACGCGGCGGCCCATCCGCTGTCGCCGGTACCGGGCCCGCTGTCGTTCGCGAGCTACGAGCGGGTGTTCCTCGGCACGGATCTGCCGCTCTGGCTGGGCAACTCGGTCCTGGTGACGGTGGTCGTCACCGTCGCCCGGGTCTTCCTCTGCTCCCTCGCCGGGTACGCCCTCGCGCGGCTGCGTTTCCGGGGCCGGCGGGTGATGTTCTCCGCGATCATCACGGTGATGGCGGTCCCCCCGGTCGTGCTGTTCATCCCGAAGTTCCTGGTGCTGAAGCAGCTGGGCATCTACGACAGCTACATGGGGCTGATCCTGCCGCTGATCGTGGACGCGACCGGGATCTTCATCATGAAGCAGTTCTTCGAGTCGATCCCGGTGAGTGTGGAGGAGGCGGCGCGCATCGACGGCGCGGGGGTGTTCCGTACCTTCTGGTCGGTCGTGCTGCCCATGGCGCGCCCCGCGCTCATCACCTTGACGATCCTCACCTTCCAGGGGACCTGGAACGAGTTCCCGCACAGCCTGGTGGCCGTGCAGAGCCCGCAGCTGTTCACCCTGCCGCGGGGGCTGGCCGACCTGGTCAGCGGGTCGCTGGGCGGGGGGACCCAGTACCCGCTGAAGCTCGGCGCGGCGGCACTCGCGACGATCCCTGTCGCGATCCTCTTCGTCGTCTTCCAGCGCTACTTCATCCGCGGCGCGAACGAGGGCTCGGAGAAGGGCTGACGGAAGGTCACAGCAGGCGCTTGATCTCGCCGTACGCACGGTAGAAGCCGCCGCGGGCGGAGGAGCGGACGCCCTCCACCAGGTACCGCGCCCCCGCCTCGCGGACGCCCTTGGGGAACTGCACGTTCCACTGCGGGTCGTAGCCGGGGCTGAGCACGCGGACGCGCAGGCGGTCGCCCTCGCGGACGCACTCCACGACGATGCCGTCGTCGGCCAGGCTGGTGCTCTCCAGGACGGCGGACGGCTCGACGACGGCCAGCCCGGCGGCGGCCTTGACGTCCACGGGCTCGGGGACCGAGCCGCCCTGGGCGGCCCTGATCGCCTCCTGGCCGGCGTCGATGCAGGCCAGGGTGCCGTTGGTGGTGACGACGTACAGGCGGTCGTCCAGGAACTGCATCGAGAAGGCCGAGCCGCAGCCGGTGCCGAGCTTCCACAGCCGCTCGCCGCTCTGGTCGAAGCAGTAGATCGACGAGTGGTTGTCGCCCGCGAAGACGTAGCGCCCGTCGGGCGCCGAGGCGCAGGAGAAGACGGCGCCGTCGCAGCGGTACACGGCCTCGACGCGGCCGTCGTCCTTGCGCAGCCGGTAGACGGCGTTGTGGCTGGTACCCGCGTAGACCGCGTGCCGCTCCTGCCAGCCGAACAGCACCTGGCCGTCCACCCGGGACTGCCAGACCGGCGCGCCGTCGGAGGCGTCGTAGCGGGCGACGCCCCGCGAGTGGCCGTGGTAGACGGCGTCGGCGTCGCAGCGCACCATCCAGGCGGCGCTCCCCTCGCCCTTGCGGGCCCACTGGAACTCGTCCTCGTGGTCGATCGTGGTGATCCGCCCGTCGCGGTCGGAGACGCCGAGCACGCCGTCGTGAATGTCGAGCCAGTAGATGTCGACGTCCTCGGCGATCTCGTAGGCGACCCTGGGCACCTTGCCGCTCAGGTCGTACACCTTGCCGTCGTCGGCGCCGGCGTAGATCCAGAAGTCGTCGGCGACGATGCACTTCACGCCGTCGGGGAGCCGGATGCGGCCGGTGACGGTGCCGTCGTGGGTGACGGTGTAGACGTCGCCGTTCTGGTTGCCGACCCAGCAGCGCTCCTGGTCGACGAAGATGCCGAACGCGGCCGCGCCGCTGGCGAACCGCCACAGCACCGGCGCCTGGCTGGCCGTGGAGCGGGTGCTGACCATCGTCCGCCGGGTGACGGCCCGGCGCTGCCGCACCCCACGGACGGCGGGGGCGTACCCTTTGCGGACCTTCTCGGCGATCTTCTTGGCGGCGGCCGCCTCGGCCTTCTCCGGGCTGGTGAAGGCCGCCACCTTGGTCTGCCCCTGCTCGCCGATGCGGCCGTAGGTGATGGTCACCTGGGAACCGGCGACCACCACCTCGTAGAACTTGTGCGCGCTCCCGGCGTCCTCGGACAGCTCCAGATACGTGCTCTGCGGCGCCATGCCCGGCTTCCCTTCCTTGATCGAATGCCCGCGAGCGTAATGGAGATGTCCGACAAATCAGCATCAGCCCGTTTACCTGGGGCGACGCTGGCAACGCCCAGAGGAGGGGGCGCCGCCACGGGCATTGGAGGCACGCCATGGCGAACGTGTTCGAAGTTCTGGAACGGGACCACCAGGAGGCCAAGCGCCTGCTGCTGGAACTGGAGGGAGGGCCGCCCACGACCGGCCTGACCGAGTCGCAGCGGGCCAGTGCCCGCAAGTACCGGGTGAACCATCTCATCACCCTGCTGTCCAAGCACGAGGCGGTGGAGGAGCAGTACTTCTGGCCGACGGTCCGCGAGCTCGTCCCGAACGGCAACGAGCTGGCCGACCATGCCATCAGGCAGGAGCAGAGGGCGAAGTTCAAGCTCAACGACCTGATCGACTTCGAGCCGGGTGAGTTCCGGTACGAAGAGATGCTGACGGGCTTCATCAACGACGCCCGCGAGCACATCGCGTTCGAGGAGGAGCAGGTCTTCCCCGAACTGCGGCTGGTCATCCATCCCGAGCGCGCCGTGGAGCTGGGCACGAAGATCGAGCGGGCCAAGCGCATGGCTCCGACCCGCCCGCACCCGCACACGCCGCCGACGCCGGGAGTGCTGAAGGCCACCAGCCCCTTCGTGGGCACCGCGGACCGCATCCGCGATCTGGTCACCGGCCGCGCCCGCCACTGAGCGCGGCCGCCTCGCCGCAGGCGTCCCGGACCTCCCGCCGGGCGCCTCGGCGCATTCCGGCGGGTACGGCCGGTCGTCCGTCCCGCGCGGACCGAACGGATCTCACCCGGTGGCGACGCCGCTCAGGAAGCGGGCGGCGACGGGCGCCGCGACCGCCGCGCCCGTGCCACCGCCCTCGACGATGACCGCGAACGCCAGGTCCCTGTGGTAGCCGATGAACCACGAATGGGTCGGCGGGTTGTCGCCCGACCCGTACTCGGCGGTCCCGGTCTTGCCGGCCGTACCGGCGGGGAAGGAGATCCCGCGGGCCGTACCCTCGCTGACCACGGCCGGCATGAGCGTGCGCAGCGCGCGTACCACGGCGGGCTCCAGGACGCGCGGGGCGGTGCCGCCCGCCGGGACCAGCGACTGCGGCACCATCCGGGGCTGGCGCCAGGTGCCGGCGACGATGGCGCCGGCCACGGCGGCCATGTTGAGCGGGCTGGCGAGCACCCGTCCCTGTCCGATGGCCGCCGAGGCGAGGTCGGTGTCGTCGTGCGGGTCGGGGAAGTCGGCGCGGACGGCGGGCACCCCCGGCGCGATCGGGGCGCCGAACCCGAAGCCGTGCGCCACCTCGGCGAGCCGGGCTCGTCCGAGCTTGTCCACCGCCAGGCCGCCGAAGGTGGTGTTGCACGAGTGCGCGAAGGCGTCCCGGAACGACAGCCGCCCGTAGTCGTGGAACTCGGCGTTGTGGAACGCGAACCCGCCGATGGTCTGCTGCGGCGGGCAGTTCACCATGTCGTCCGGGGCCATGCCGCCGGCGACCAGCGCCGAGGCGGTGACGATCTTGAATGTCGAGCCCGGTGGGTACTTGCCGAGCAGGGCCCGGTTGAAGCCGCCCGGCCGGTTGACGACGGCCAGCACCTCGCCGGTCGAGGGGCGCAGCGCCACCAGCGAGGCCGGCTTGGTGATCTTCTCCATCGCCTGCGCCCCCGCGCGGTGAACCCGCAGGTCGATGGTCGTGCGCAGCGGCTGACCGGGGACCCTCGCCCCCCTCGCCACGGTCGTGACGACCTTGCCGTCCTTGACGATGTCGACCCGCGCCGAAGGCTTGCCGAGCAGCCGCGGGCCGTACTGCTGCTTGAGCCCCTCCACCAGCTGCAGCACCGATCCGGGCGACGACGGGACGTCGAGCCGCGTGCCGTCGGCGGCGAGGATCGGCGCCGACTCGGCCGGCACCTGGGTGACCTTGAATCGGGTGCCCTGCTTGAGGTCGCGGTGGATCACCGAGGGCGAGAAGGCCACCTGCCAGCGGTGGCCGCGCTCGACCAGCCGCAGCGTGCCGGTGTAGCCGAAGTCGACGGGCCCCCGCAGCTCGGCCCGGAAGTCCACCGTCGTGGCGCCGTCCCCCTCGTGCGCCGCCTCCGGTGTGAAGCTCGCCGACGTCAGCTTGAGGTCGTCGTGGAATCCCTTGTACCACCGCTCGAAGTCGCCCGGCGCGTCCGCCACGAGGCCGCGCATGGCCGGATAGTCCCCCTTCGACCACGCCTGGAGGTACTCGGCGGCCGTCGCCTCGGCCGACCCCTCGGTGCGCAGGGCGTACACCACCCCACCCGCCACGACGAGCGGCACCAGGATCCCCGCCAGCACGGCTGTCCGCTTCTTCATCTGTCCCCCTTCGATCAGGAGCAGGACAGCAGACCTGGCGATTGCCTGTCCAATATTGATATAAAGCGTGAACCGATAGCTTTTTGGATATAGTCGCTGGTGATGGACCTGGTACGGCACCTCTACTACTTCACCGTGGTCGCCGAGGAACTTCACTTCGGCCACGCGGCGGCCCGGCTCGGCATGGCGCAGCCGCCCCTGAGCCAGCGCATCAAGCGGCTGGAGGAGGAGCTCGGCGTGCGGCTGTTCGACCGCTCCGGGCGCCAGGTGCGGCTCACCGAACCGGGCAGGATCCTGCTGGTCGAGGCCCGCGAGATCGTCGCCCGCGTCGACCGCGTCCGCGAGCTGATGGCGCGCGCGGCGGGGGACGGCGCGGCGAGCCTGCGCGTCGGCGTGCCACCCGACCTCGGCGGGGCCGCCATCGCGGCGCTGCTGGCCGCCTTCCGCGACGCCCGCCCGGAGGTACGCCCCGCGCTCACCGAGATGTGCACGGCCGACCAGGTCAGGGCCCTGGCCGAGGGCAACCTGGACGGCGGCCTGGTCCGCCATCCGGTGACCGCGCCCGGGCTCCAGTTCGGCCCCGTCCTCGTCCAGCACCCCGGCGTGCTGCTCCCGGAGGGCGACCCGCTCGCCGCCTTCTCGTCGGTGCACCTCGCCGACCTGGGCACCCGGCACCTCGTCCTGTTCCCGCGCGACGGCGAGCCCGGCCTGCACGAGGAGACGCTGGCCGAGTGCCGCCGCCACGGCTTCGTCCCCGCCGAGGTGCACCAGGGGCAGAACCCCCAGTTCACCCTCGGGCTCGTCCTGTCCGGTACGGCGGTCGCGTTCGGCCCGCGCACCGAGCAGCCGGGCGTCGCCTGGCGCCCCCTCGTCGGCGACCCGCTCGCCTGGCGCGTCTCGGCGGCCTGGCAGCGTCCCGGCGACGCGCTGGCGGAGTTCTGTGAGGTCGCGGCCCGGGTGCTGCGCGAGAATGGCGGCATGGTCGACGACGGCGTGGCGCGCACCCGAAGGATCACCCCGCGCCCGGCCTCGGGACTGCTGTCATGAGGGCCCCCGACCTGGAGGGCGTCTTCCGCACGGCCGCCGTCACCGGCACCCTGCACGTCGTCGACATCGACACCGGCTCCGAGATCGGGATCGGGCCCGACGACCCGGTCGTGCTGGCGTCGGTCTTCAAGCTGCCGCTGCTGGTGGAGTTCTACCGGCAGGTCGACGCCGGGCTCCTCGACCCCGCGGAGCCGTGCCGGGTGAAGACCGGTGACCGCACCGAGGGCCCCACGGGGCTGCCGGTCATGCTCGACGAGGCCACCCTGTCGCTGCGCGACCTGGCCTATCTCATGATGGCGGTGAGCGACAACACCGCCGCGGACGTCGTGGCGGCCAGGGTGGGGCTCGACGCGGTCAACGCCATGCTGGCGGCGTTCGGGCTGCCGGGCACCTGGATCGAGCACGACGCCCGGGGGCTGCTCGCGCTCCTTTCGGCCGACGTGTCCGCCCTCAACGAGCCGCTCGACCCGCGTACGGTCGGCGGGCTGCGGGTGCTCGACCCCGTGAACACCAACCGGAGCACCGCCAGGGAGATGACGCGGCTGCTCGGCCTGGTGTGGCGCGACGAGGCCGCCACGCCGGAGTCGTGCGCCGCGATCCGCCGCCTGCTCTCGCTGCAGGTGTGGCCGCACCGGCTGTCGTCCGGGTTCCCCTACGACGACGTCGTGGTCAGCGGGAAGACCGGCACCCTGCCGACGATCCGCAACGAGGTGGGCGTCGTGGAGTACCCCGACGGCGGCCGGTACGCCGTCGCGGTCTTCACCCGCTCGATCAGCACCGCCTGGCAGCAACCGAGAGCCGACGCCGCCATCGGCACCATAGCCCGAGCCGCCATCGACCACCTCCGCTCCCGCTGACCCACGGGGGCGGGGGCTTTCCGCTTCGCCCCGGTGTGCTCGGTCTTCGGCGCCCTGGCGGCGGGAAGGAGGGCGGCGGATCCGGCGCCGCTGTACGGCGGCCGGCCCGGCTATTCGACGTCGACCCAGTTCAGGGTGCGGTCGACGGCTTTCTTCCAGCCGGCGTAGCCGGTCTCGCGCTGCTCCTGGGACCACTGCGGCCGCCACCGCTTGTCCTCGTTCCAGTTGCGCTTGAGCTCGTCGGTGGACTTCCAGAAGCCGACCGCCAGGCCGGCGGCGTAGGCGGCGCCGAGGGCGGTGGTCTCGGCGACGACGGGCTTGGAGACCGGGACGCCGAGGACGTCGGCCTGGATCTGCATGCACAGGTCGTTGGCGGTCACGCCGCCGTCGACCCGCAGCACGTCGATGTGGGCGCCCGAGTCGTTCTGCATCGCCTCGACGACGTCCCGCGTCTGGTAGCAGATGGCCTCCAGTGCCGCCCGGGCGATGTGCGCGTTGGTGTTGTACCGGGACAGCCCGACGATGGCGCCGCGCGCGTCCGAGCGCCAGTAGGGGGCGAACAGGCCGGAGAAGGCCGGGACGAAGTAGACGCCGCCGTTGTCCTCGACCTGGCGGGCGAGTGACTCGCTCTGGGAGGCGCCGGAGATGATGCCGAGCTGGTCGCGCAGCCATTGGACGGCCGATCCGGTGACCGCGATGGAGCCCTCCAGGGCGTAGACCGGCTTGTCGTCGCCGAACTGGTAGCCCACGGTGGTGAGCAGGCCGTGCTTGGAGCGGACCAGCTCGGTGCCGGTGTTGAGCAGCAGGAAGTTGCCGGTGCCGTAGGTGTTCTTGGCCTCGCCGGGGGAGAAGCAGACCTGGCCGACGGTGGCGGCCTGCTGGTCGCCGAGGTCTCCCGACAGCGGCACCTCGCCGTGCAGCGGCCCGGCCGACCGCGTGACGCCGTACAGGTCGGGATACGACGAGGGCGTGATCTGCGGCAGCATGGCCCGGGGGACGCCGAAGAACGACAGCAGTTCGTCGTCCCAGTCGAGGGTCTCCAGGTTCATGAGCATGGTGCGGC
>NZ_JAHDTF010000040.1 GCF_018531465.1 Sphaerisporangium fuscum | reverse complement strand
GCGGGCACGCGCGAAGGGCCGGGCAGGGCGGCGCGGGGCGTCCCCGCCGCGGCCCGCAGCGCGTCGCCGAGCCGGTACCCGGCCATGATCGTCGCGGCGAGGGCGTCCGGCACCTCGGAGGTGAGCGGCAGCAGGTACGGCTGGGCGCGCACCAGGTGCGGAGCCGTGCGCCGCAGCAGCACCCCGCGCTCGGCCGCGCTCTCCATCGCCACCCCGACCTGGCCCTTCGCCAGATACCGCAGGCCGCCGTGGATCATCTTGGAGCTCCACCGCGAGGTGCCGAACGCGATGTCGTGGGCGTCGATCGCGGCGACCGTCAGGCCCCGTGAGGCGGCGTCCAGCGCCACGCCCGCCCCGGTGGCGCCCAGCCCCACCACCAGCAGGTCCACCAGCTTCCCCCGGACCCGCTCCAGATCGCGGGCGCGGCGGGCGGCGTTCAGGGAGGACCCCGGCGCCGGGCCGGGGGAGAGGCTCATACCGGACCGCCGGCGGGGACGGGCCGCGGGGCGCGCGGGGAGGATTTCACGGGGCGGGGACCTCCAGTGAGCCGGTCGGCGGGGACACCACAGCCGGGCGTGACAAAGTGTAGGACGTGGAAACCCCCGACACCGCGGCCGAATCCATGCTCTGGTCCGGCTGGGGCGACCCGGCCAAGGCGGCCGACCTGCCCCAGCCCGTGCGCAAGCTGCTGCGCGAGCTGCTCGGCGTACGCGAGCCCGCCCGCCCGGCCGCGAGCTTCGGCGAGGTCAGGCTGGGCCCCGTCGCCCTGTCGCCGCTGATCCTCGCCGAGCTGCGCAGGGCCGTCGGCGCCGACCACGTCCGGTTCGACGACGACGCGCGCATCCGTCACACCCGCGGCAAGTCGACCCTCGACCTGCTGCGCATGCGCGAGGGCGACGGCGCCGACGCCCCGGACGCCGTGCTGCTGCCCGGCACCCACCAAGAGGTGCTCGACGTGCTGCGACTGTGCGCCGAGCACCGCGTCGCGGTCGTCCCGTTCGGGGGCGGCACCTCGGTCGTCGGCGGGCTCGCCCCGTCCCGGCGCGGGTTCGCCGGGGTGGTCGCCCTCGACCTCGCCCGGCTCAACCGGCTGATCTCGGTGGACGAGGAGTCCATGGTCGCCGACCTCGAACCCGGGCTGCGCGCCCCGCAGGCCGAGCAGCTCCTCGCCGGGCACGGGCTGACCCTCGGGCACTTCCCCCAGTCGTACGAGTACGCAACCCTCGGCGGCTTCGCGGCGGCGCGCTCCAGCGGGCAGGCCTCGGCGGGGTACGGCCGGTTCGACGACATGGTCGTGGGCGTGACCGTGGCCACGCCGCGCGGCACGCTGGAGCTCGGACGCGCCCCCAAGTCGGCCGCCGGCCCCGACCTGCGCCAGCTCGTCCTCGGCTCGGAGGGCGCCTTCGGGGTCATCACCTCGCTGCGGCTGCGGGTGCGGCGGGCGCCGGCCGAGAAGGTGTACGAGGGCTGGCGGTTCGCCTCGTTCACGGCCGGCACGGCCGCCCTGCGCCGGGTGGCGCAGGAGGGGCCGATGCCCACGGTGCTGCGGCTGTCCGACGAGGCCGAGACCATGGTCGGCCTGGCCGAGCCGGGGGAGATCGGCGGGTTCCAGGGCGAGGCCGGCTGCCTGGCCGTCGTGGGGTACGAGGGTGACGGCGACGACGTGGCGTACCGGCGTGAGCGCACCGCCGAGACGCTGTCCGGGCTCGGCGGGGTCTACCTCGGCCCCGAGCGGGGCGAGGCGTGGGCGCGCGGCCGCTTCAGCGCGCCCTACCTGCGCGACGCGCTCCTCGCCGCCGGGGCCACCGTGGAGACCGTCGAGACGGCCTGCTTCTGGTCGGGCCTGCCCCGGCTTTACGACGCCGTCCGCCTGGTGCTCGGCGCGGCCCTCGGCACGCCCGGCGCCTCGCCGCTGGTGATGTGCCACGTGTCGCACGTGTACGGGACCGGGGCGTCGTTGTACTTCACCGTCGTGACCGCCCAGAGCGACGACCCGATCGGCCAGTGGGAGACCGCCAAGCGGGCGGTGAACGAGGCCATCGGGCTCGCGGGCGGGACGATCTCCCACCACCACGGCGTGGGCGGCGACCATCGGGCGGCCTACGCCGCCGAGATCGGCGAGCTGGGCGTGGAGATCCTGCGCGCGGTGAAGGAGCGGCTGGACCCGGCCGGCATCCTCAATCCGGGCATTCTGCTCCCCTGAAGCGCTGCGATCCGGCAAGATCGTGGAGAAGATAGGGGCATGGTCGATGTGGCGCGGGCTGCGGAGCATGGGAAGCGGGCTTCGTCCCGGGTGTCCGAGAAGGGCGCCGGCTGGGACTGCCAGGAGATCGGCGTCTTCCAGAAGCTACGCCCCAGCGACGCCAGCTTCTCCTGGCTGAGGCCCGCGGTCCTGTGGCGCTCCCGCAACGAGGTCCTCGCGCAGCTGTTCGGCGACCCGTCCAACGAGGTGCGGCGGCGCTGGGTGGCCGCGCGGCTGGCGCAGGGCGCCGACCCCGACTTCCGCATGAAGCCGCAGGTGGACGAGGAGTACAGCTTCATCGTCATCGGCGACACGGGGGAGGGGGACGCCTCGCAGTACGCCGTCGTGCCCGGCCTGCTCGAGGTCGGCCGCGACACGGCCTTCGCGGTCATCGCCAGCGACGTCATCTACCCGACCGGCTCGGGCAACGAGTACCGCGACAAGTTCTACCGTCCCTACAAGGACTATCCGGCCCCGATCTACGCCGTCCCGGGGAACCACGACTGGTACGACGGGCTCGGCGGGTTCATGCGCGTCTTCTGCGACACGCCGGCGTTGAAGGTGCGCGACCAGGGGTTCTCCCTCACCCCGGCCGGCCTGCGCGGCCTGCTGTGGAGGAAACCGGACCCGATCGACGAGACCCTGCTGGCCGAGGGCCGGGCGATGCGGTCCCGGCCGGGGCAGCAGGTCGTCCAGGCCGCGCCGTACTGGGTGATCGACCTGCCGGGGCTGCTGCTGGTCGGCATCGACACCGGCATCCGCGGGACGATCGACCGCGACCAGGGCGTGTGGCTGCGCCGGGTCTCGGCCGACCCCCGGCCGAAGATCCTGATCACCGGCAAGCCGATCTACGACCGCAACGAGTACCACCCCTGCCCGATCGAGGGCGGCGGCACGGTGGACGAGATCGTCCGTGACCCGGCCTTCGACTACGTCGCGGCCATCGGCGGGGACACGCACAACTACCAGCGGTACCCGGTCAAGGTCGGCGACCGGATCATCCAGTACATCGTCTCCGGCGGCGGAGGCGCGTTCATGCACGCCACCCACACGATCCCGCGGGTCGACGTGGGGGGCGTGGCGGAGGACGACTTCAAGTGTTACCCGCTGCGGGGTGACTCGCTGTCGTTCTACAGCAAGCTCTACTGCAACCGGCTCCACATGCCCTGGCTCTACCTCACCCCGGACGAGGGCCTGGTGCTGATGTCCGACCAGATCGGCAACAAACCTCCACGCCCGGTGGGCACGACCACGGACGCCGAGGGCACGGGTACGGCCGGGGACGGAGGCCGTGGCTCCGGGAAGCCGGTGGAGATCACGTCACGGATGAAGTGGGCGGCCAGGATCCTCGGCGGCCGGACCATGCCGTTCCGCCTGCCCGTCGGCCGCACCTTCCACCGCTACTTCTCGGAACTGTCCGACTGGGACACCCCGCCGTTCTTCAAGAGCTTCCTGCACCTGACGGTCGCCCAGGGCACCCTGACCATCAGCTGCCACGCCGCCACCGGCTGCCGCCCCCAGGAGATCCACCCGCCGGTGGAGGACGAGGTCGCCATCTCCCTCACCCGGCCCGCCCCTGAGCGCTGAGCCCGGGAGCCCGGGCTCGCCCGATCAGGGAGCGGGGGTGAAGGTGCGCCAGAGGACGGACATGGTGCGGCGGGTGGCGGTCTGGTCCCATTCGGCGTCGGGGGCCGTGAAGGTGATCTCGTACGCCGTCGTCGCGTCGACCGACACGTGGTAGGTGATGGCGTGCATGGTCACGTTGTTCAGGGAGGTGTAGGTGTACTCCCAGACGCTCGACCTGTACTTCCCGCTGCCGAACCTGGACGACTCCAGGCGGGTCTGGGCGTAGTCGGTCAGCGTCGCCGCGTCCTTGGCCTTGGTGAGCGCGGCGAGGCCGTCGTCGCCGGTGCCGGGCACCTTCTTGATCTGGATGCGGCGCCCTGAGTTCTTCGGGCCGAGGTAGGTGACCGCGCCGCCGGACGCCGTCGCCGTCCAGTCTCCGGGCACCGCGACCGTCACGCCCGCCCCGGTGCGCCTGCGGAAGCCGTCGGGGACCTCGGCCGAGGTGGACGGCTCCTCCGGGGCCATCTTCAAGGAGGGCTGCTGGGAGGACGGCACGGCGCCGGCGGTGGTCAGCGGGGGCGTGGCGACGGTCTCCCGCGGGTCGCTGGGCCACAGGAAGAACAGCAGGGCCGCGACCACGCCGACGACGCCGACCCCGGCCAGCACCAGCAGGACGGGCGAACGGCCGTCGCGGGCGTCGTCGTCCGCCGGCCCGCCGGGGGGCGGGCGGTGGGCGGGGGACGACGGGCCGTCCCCGTCCCACGGGCTCCGGCCCGGCTGCGAGCCTTCCCCGGAGGGCGACCTCTCCGCGGGCCGCGGGCCGGTGAAGGGATCGGCGGCGGAGAGGTTCTGGGCGAGTTCCTCGGCCACGTTCGACTCCGGCCACACCCGGGAGCCGGGCGTCCCGGCCACGAGCGAGTCGTGGGACGGACCGGTGGCGCCGGGGCCGCCCGGCATGGCGAACGGGTCGACCGGCCCCGGGCCCGCCGGTCCGCGCGTGCCGGTGTAGGGGCTCGCCGGCTGGGGTCCGGAGGCGCCGTTCAGGGTGCCGTGCGCGGGGGGCCGGCCGCCCGGGTCGTCGTCGAGGACGTCACGCGGCACGGCCCGCGGTCCCGAAGGCCCCCGGAGCGCGTCGTCGTTCAGGACGTCGCGCGGCACGGCCCGCGGCCCAGTGGGGCCGTGGAGCCCGTCGTACCCACCGCGCCGCGGCTCCGAGGGGTCGTCGTCCAGCGCGTCGTACCCCACGGGAGCGGGGAAGGGCGGCGCCGGCGTCGTGCCGCCCGCGTCGTCCCGCGCGGTGTCTCGCGAGCCGCTTCCCGGCGGGCTTCCGTACGAGCCGCCCGCCGCGTCGCCGTACCCGCCGAACGCCGGTCCGGTGGAGGTGCCGTAGGGGCCCGCCGCGATGCCCAGGGGGTTCCCGAAGGCGCCCGCGGGACCCGTGGTGCTGCCGTACGGCCCGCCGACGGGCCCGGTGAAGCCGCCGTACGGGCCGGACGAGCCACCGTCGGCGTTGGGGTTGATCGGCACGCGCACCGGCCCCGAGGGGGTCTCGATGATGCGCGAGGGCACCGGCCCGGTGATCGGGTCGAGCGGGGGGAGCATGCCCACCGGCGTGGCCTCCCCGCGGGCCGGCAGCGGCGTGCCCGGCTGCCTGTCGCGGGCGGGCAGGCCGACCCCGTGGGTGCGCAGCACGCGTTCGAGCAGGTCGGCGGCCTGCGCGGCCGACATGCGATCGGCGGGGTTCTTGCGCAGCAGCCCCTCGATGACCGGCAGCAGCGCCCCGGCCCGCTGCGGGCGGGTGGGGTCCTGGGTGAGCACGGCGCCGAGGACGGCCACCGCGTCGGCCCCCTCGTACGGCGGCCGGCCCTCCACGGCGGCGTACAGGGTCGCGCCGAACGACCACAGGTCGGCGGCGTGGGTGATGGGACGCCCCTGGAGCCGCTCCGGCGGGATGTAGGCGGGAGAGCCCATCATCAGCCCGGTCTGGGTGATGCTGACGTCGCCCTCGATGGCGGCGATGCCGAAGTCGGTGAGCACCACGCGGTCGGCGGTGAGCAGCACGTTCCCGGGCTTGACGTCGCGGTGCAGGACGCCGGCGGCGTGGGCGTGACGCAGCGCGTCGAGCACGCGGACGCCGATCTCGGCGGCCTGGACGACGGGCAGCGGCCCGCTCTGCCGCACGGCCTGCTCCAGGGACCAGGCGCGGACGAGCTCCATGACGATCCAGGGACGGCCGTCCTCTTCGACGACGTCGTGGACGGTCACGATGCCGGGGTGGCTGAGCCGGGCGGCGGACCTGGCCTCGCGCAGCATGCGCCGGTGGGCGACCTGCTTGCCGGCGTGGTCGAGGCCGAACGGCAGGATCAGCTCCTTGACCGCGACGTCGCGGTCGAGCAGCACGTCGTGGGCATGCCAGACCATGCCCATGCCGCCCCGCCCGACGGGCGAGAGCAGCCGGTATCGTCTGCCGACGAGCCGTCCCTGACCTTCCGGCGCCACCCCCGCGCCGCCCAGCGGAATGCTCTTACCCTCGGCCATGTGGGGCGCCCCCCCGAGCGCGCGATCGGTCGTCATACCGCGGTCCCCAATTCACGCTCGTCCGCGTCATATCCCCATTTATGGATCATGTAAAGATCAAGTGCGTCATGTTGGACTGTGATGCTGGCCACTGATATTAGGGTCAAACAAGGGTCAAAGGGAATTCGGTCTTCCGTTACACTCCGGCGAGCGCGGCCAGAGCCGCGGTGAACGCCTCGGCCGGCGGGCTGACCAGACCCGCGCCGACCTGCCCGGTTCCGGCGACGCGCCCCGCGATGCCGGTGTTGACGACCGGAAGCCGCCCCGTCCGCGCGACCAGCGCGACGTCGATGCCCGTGGGCGTGCCGCGGAAGCCGAGCCCGGGGATCTGGTACGCCGGATGCTCGGCCAGCGTGATCTCGTACATCGACCTGGTCGCCGCCACCGCGTCCGACACGTCGCCGCCCACGAAGCGGACGATCGCCGGCGCGGCGGCCATGGCGAACCCCCCGAGGCCCGAGGTCTCGGTGATGGTCGAATCGCCGATGTCAGGATTGGCGTCGTCCGGGCCGTACGTGCCCAGGTACAGCCCGTCTGGCACCCCGGCCGGCCCGGTGAACCACCTGTCGCCGAGCCCCGACACCTGGATTCCGAAATCGGTGCCGTTTCGCGCCATGGCTACGACGAGAGAGGAACCGGGAACGTCCCGCGCGGCGTCGGCGCCGGCCTTCCCCGCCGCCATTCCGGCGTTCAGGAAGAAATGGTCATTGCCGTTGATGAACCGGAGGACGGCGGCCGCCTGCGCCGGAGCGGCCTCCACGATCGCGGGGGCGAGCTCGCGCACCAGCAGCGAGGTCGCCGCCCGGTTGCGGTTGTGCAGCTCGTCGCCCATCTGCAGCGCCTGGGCGATCAGCGCCCGCAGGTCGATCGGGCCGCTGACGGCCAGGGCCGCCGCGAGCACGGGCCCGAGCACCTCGCCCATCCAGCGCAGCCGGTCGATCACCTCCGGCCCGTAGGCGCCGTACCGCAGCACCTTGCCCAGGCCCTCGTTCAGCGAGCAGTACGCCGTGCCGCCGTGCTCGCCGTCCAGGATCTCCAGCATCCACATCGACGGGCTGACCACGCCGGCCATCGGGCCCACGGTGCGGTGGTGGTGGCAGGAGTCGAGCCGCACCCGGCCCGAGGCGAGCAGCCGTCCGGCCTCCTCGGCGTCGGCGGCCAGGCCCTCGAAGACGGCGGCGCCGATCAGCGCGCCCCGCAGCGGGCCCGAGGCGCGCTCCCACTCGATGGGCGGCCCGGCGTGGAAGAACGTGCCCGGCGGCAGGTCGAGCACCTCGCGCGCCGGCCGTACGCCGACCAGTTGCGGGCGCGCCGACAGCATGCGCCCCACGGCGACCTCGTTGGCCCGCTCCCGCCGCGGGTCGGCCAGCACCCTGGCCAGGGCCTCGGCCGTGCCCGGGAGCGGCGGCCGCCAGTCGACCCCGAGCCTCGGCACGGCCTGCTGGTCGAGGGACTCGGCGAGCACGGCCGCACCCACGGTGATCACGCGCGGCTCGCCGTCGAGCAGGGAAAGCCTCAAGGCGCACTCCCGATCAGGCTCGCGGCGTGCCGGGCGGCGGCCGCGTTGGAGATGAACACCGACGCCCCGGCCGCGACCAGGGCGTCCGCCTGCCGGCGCAGGCCCTGCGGGTCGGACCCGGTGCCGACCAGGGCGGCCACCACCGCCGTGCCCCGCTCGCGGGCCTCGTGGATGGCGGGGGCGAGCCGCGCGGCCGGATCGGGGTCGGCGGCGTGACCGAGCACCACGTCGAGCAGCACGACGCCCGAGGCGCGGGCGAGCGCCTCCAGCCGTACGGTGGGGTCGATCATGGGGTGGGCGCGGCCCCGGGTGTACTCGTCGCCGCCGAAGTCGGTGAACGTGCCCTCGCCGGCGACGAGGCGCGCCTCGGCGCACAGCGTGCCGCCGGAGTACAGCCCGTGCAGTTCCGCCGAGGACGCCCGCTGGGGCACGACCCAGCAGGGCCATGAGGGCACCGGCCGGCCGAGCGCGCGCAGCGCCTTCTCGGCGGCGGCCGTCAGGTCGTCCTCGCCCGGCCCCAGCAGGGCCGTGACCACCGGCGTGGCCAGCCCCCCGACGGCCCGGCGCACGGCCTCGGCCACCTCCGGCGCGGGCGGCTTGGAGATCAGGACGATCAGCTCGGTGGCCGGATCGGCGTCCAGCGCGCCGAGCGCCGCCAGCGTGGACCGGCCGCCGACCTCGGCGGACAGGTCCCTGCCGCCCACCCCCAGCACATGGCTCACGCCCACGCCCGCGTGGTCGAGCAGGCAGGTCACCTGCTGCGCGCCGGTGCCGGAGGCCGCGACCACACCCACCGGGCCCGGCCGCAGCACGTTGGCGAACCCCAGGCCGGCCCCGGCCACCACGGCGGTGCCGCAGTCGGGGCCCATCACCAGCACGCCGCGCTCGGCCGCGCGCTCCTTGAGCAGGACCTCCTGCTCGACCGGCATGTTGTCACTGAAGACCATGACCGAGAGTCCGGCCTCGACGGCGTCCAGCGCCTCGGCGAAGGCGTGCTCGCCGGGGACCGACACCAGGGCGAGAGTAGCCTCCCACCGCCGGGCGGCGGCCCGCGTGGTGCGCGGCGGCGCCTCGGCGCCCTCGCCGCCCGCCGCGGCGGCCCTGCCCAGCGCGGCGAACTGCCGGTCGAGCTCCTCGGCGGCGTCCTTCAGGGCGATCTCCGACTCGGCGCGGATGGCGACGAGCAGGTCGGACGGCCCGGCGTCCGGCACGTCGAAACCGGCCTCGCGGGCCAGGCCCAGGTTCAGCCCGGTCGCCATGGCCACCACCGCGACGGCGACGCCGGGGCGGGAGGTCAGTGCCTGGCTGATCCGCATCAGGCTCACGGAGTCGTGGTAGAGCCCGGTGCGCACCTCCACCAGATCGGTGCTCGTGGTCAACGTCCGCTCACCGCCCTTCGCACGGTCCGCGCTCGACCGCCCGTCGGCGGCATGGGAAACGGCGTTCCGCTCATGGCGCCGCGGCGGCCTTCCCGCCCAGCGAGAGCACCGCCGACGTACCCGCCGAAAGGCCCCAGGCCAGGTCGGCGCCGGAGGTGTGGCCGAGACGGAGCAGCCGGTGGGCCGCCGGGGCGAGCGGGCGCTCACCGGCGATGGCGCGCAGCACGGCCAGCGCGTCGGAACACCCCTGCCCGCGGGCGGCGCACTGCAGCAGGGTCGAAGAGATCGGCGTCGTGCGGGCGGGCGCGTCGAACGCCACCGTCGCCGCCAGCCAGTCGGCGAGCCACACGGCCCTGCTCACGCCGGTGGCCGCGCCGAGCAGCCGCAGCGCCACCAGCAGGCCGGCCAGCATGTCGTCGCCGCTCGGCGTGAGCCCGGGGCCGAGGCCCATGAGCTGTTCGGCGGCCGTGATCGCCGTCGCCAGCGAGCCTTCGGCGCACCCCTCGGCGAGCAGCGCCCCGGCGCCGCCGGAGCCCAGGCCCGGCCGGCGGGACGACGACCGGCGGATCTCCTCCAGCTCCGGCACGACCCGCGCGAGCCGGGAGAGCGGGACGTCGCCGAGGGCGGGGGAGGGGTCCCACCAGCGGCGGACCCGCAACGTGGCGTTCCCGACCTCCACGCTCCCGTCGCCGACGGCCGCCTCGTCGCCGGCCTCCGCGCGGGGCAGCGTCCCGTTGAGGACGATCGCGTTCGGCGGGCGGGTCGCCTCGCCCGTGACCAGCGCCACGACGGAAGGCTCGACGTCGCCGCGGATCTCGACGTATATGGCCAGCGGGAACGCCGCCAGCACCCGCGCCGGCCGCCGGGGCGCCTCCAGCGCCGGGCGCAGCGCGGTGCTGGCCGCGCCGAACACCTCCGCGCGCGTCAGCGAGCGTTGTCGAGTCGGTGTGCGTGTCCCCAGAGTCAACCGGCCTCCCCGCGAGTCTCGGGGAGAACGTAGAACGGTCCCCCCACCCACCGTACGGAGAAAGCTGCCAACACTTCCGCAAAGTGTTGGCTCTTGTTGACAGACATGGTGTTCCGTCAGAATCACCGAAACGGCGTTTCACCCTGGAGCTTCAGCATGACAGCGGACCCAGCACCCCCGGCGATGCGTTTGGCCTCCACGGGCACCATCATTCACGGCGTCTCGGTGGGCGAGGTGCTCGGCGTCTCCACCCTGGCCGGGGCCCGCCTGATCGGCGGCCGCGGCGGTCTCGACCGTATCGTCCAGCGGCTCAACGTCATGGAAGTGCCCGACATCCTGGCCTGGGTGAAGCCCCACGAGCTGCTGCTCACCACCGGCTACCCGCTCCGGAACACCCCGCAGTCGCTCGGCACGCTCGTGCGCGACCTCGACGAGCGGGGCCTCGCGGCGCTCGGCATCAAGCTCGGCCGCTACGTCGACGAGCTGCCCGCCGAGATGGTGGAACAGGCCGACCGCCTCGGCTTCCCCCTCATCCTGCTCCCCAACGACGTCGGGTTCGACGACATCCTCAACCAGGTGCTCACCGACATCCTCAACCGGCAGGCCGCCATGCTGGCCAGGGCCGAGGAGGCCCACCGGGCGCTGGTGCAGATCGTGCTCGCCGGGGGAGGGCTGCGCGAGGTCGTGGCCGAGGTGGCCGGTCTCCTCGACGTCGACGTGGCCGTGGTCGACTCCACCGGGAACGTCCTGTCGGCCGCCGGCGACGTCGTCGCGCTGCGCGCCGCCCCGCCCATCTCCGGCGGCGACTACACCGTCGTCCCCGTGGTCGCGGGCGGCCACCACCACGGGCGCATCGTCGCCCACAGCCCCGCCACCGCCATGAGGGACGGCGACATCGGCATTCTGGAACGTGCCGCCACCGTCGCCGCCCTGGTGGTGACCCGTCAGGAGGCGGTGGCCGCCGTCGAGAGCAAGTACCGCGCCGACTTCCTGCGCGACCTGCTCACCGGCCGGGGCGGGCCGAGGGTCGCCGCGCGCGCCCGCGCCTTCGGCTGGGACCTCGAACGGCCCGTCGGGGTGATCGTCGCCGAGATCGATCCCGAGTGCGACGTGCCGCCCGACCGGCTGCTGTCCGCCTGGACCGCCGCCCTGCGCCGCCACGACCCGCGCGGCGCCGTCGCGGGCTTCTCCCACGAGGTCGTCGCCGTCGTCGGGTCGGAGGCCGACATGGCGCGCCTGGCCAAGGACGCCGTCGCCGCCTTCGCCGACTGCCGCCCGGCGACCTTCTCCACCGGCATGAGCAGGGTCGCCCAGGGCGCCGACTTCCTGCCGGACGCGTACGGGCAGGCCCTGAAGGCCGCCCGCGTCGGCCGCCAGCTGCACGGCTGCGGCGCCGTCGCCCACTTCGACCAGCTCGGCGTCTACCGGCTGCTGTCGCTGGTCAACGACACGGCCGAGCTGCACGCCTTCGTCCGGGAGACGCTCGGGCCGCTCGCCGCCGACGACGACGCCGAGAACGCCGACCTGCGGCGCACCCTCCAGGTGCTCCTGGAGACCAACCTCAACGTCGCCGAGACCGCCCGCCGCCTGCACTTCCACTACAACACGCTGCGCTACCGCATCGGCAAGCTCGAACGCATGCTGGGCAACTTCACCGAGGACGCCCACCTCCGCCTCAACCTGACCCTCGCCCTCCACGTGCTGCGCATGCGCGGCATCTGAAAAGGACCTCGCTCCGCTCGGGCTGTGTCTTCTCTACGCTTCCCAAAGCGGCAGCGTCGGCAACCACGGCGAGGCCGATGATTCCCGTGTGACCTCGAAGGGGCACGCGAGCAGAAGGCTTATGCCGCCGATGCTCGCGGGGTCAGGCGGACCTCGACTTCCGCGTCCAGCGCGCGCGCCAGTCGCTCGAGCACAGGCAGTGTCGGAATCGTTCCGCCCGCCTCGAACCGGGCCACCGCCGACTGGGTCATGCCGGCCTCGCGTGCCAGGTCGCTCTGACTCCAAGCGCGTGCCTCGCGCATCTGGCGCACGGTCTTGCCCAGTTCGTAGGCGATACGTGCGGCTTCGTAGGCCTCGGCCGCACCCGGCTCCGCCATCCGGCGCTCTCTGAGTTCACGCCAATCCGACTGCCCCGTCATACCGCTTCCTCCTCATCGGGCGTGTGGGCCTGCTGAATGCAACGGCGCAACGCCCGCCTGGCACGTTCGATCTCGCGCTCCTCCCGAGGCCGTGTCTTCCTGAACACTGTCAGAAGTACGATCCGCCGTTCGGGTGCGATCCAATGGGTCACGCGAGTGGCCTTGTCGTCCAGATAAAAGCGCAGCTCGCGTAGCTTGCCATCGAGTTGTCGCGTGTACGGCTCGCCCAGCAGTGGGCCTTCTGCCGCCAGCAAGTCAACATAGAAGACCACTCTCGCGAACAGCGCCGAAGGCAGACCTTCGAGCCACTCCCTCACCTCTGGTTCAAGCTCTACGGTACCCCAGCTCATAGCATTGATGCTATACGTGAGTGCTGAACGTCATCAGGCGATTGCGAAAAGTGATCTGGGCTGGGCACTCGGTGCGCGGTCAGTGTGCGGGTGGGGTGAGGTTCATCCTGGTCGCGGCGCCGTCCAGGAGGATCGACAGGCCTTGGCGGAAGCGGTCGCGTTCGGGCAGGTCGCCCACGAGGCGGGGGAACGCGGTGCGTGGATCCTCGTCGCCGAACAGCGCCTGGGTGTGCGGGAGCTCTCCGGTCGCCATCTGGGCCCGCGCGAAGCGGACGGCCGCCTCGAAGGCCTCGTCGTCCTCGCCGGCCGGCCCGTCCTGGGCGCTCTCGCGTGTGGAACGCATCTCGGCCGAGCGCAGCGCGTTGCCGTGCACGAAGTCGTCCACCATGGAGATCAGGGCGAACTTGCCGGGCGCGTCCAGGCCGGTGCCGGCGAGCGCGGCCAGTGACTGCTCGAAGTGCCGCATGGCGTTGGGGCCGGCCTGCGCGCCCTGCAGGGAGTGCAGTGCCCAGGGGTGGCGTACGAGCGCGTCCCAGGTGCGCAGCGCGATTTCGGTGAGCGCGTCGTACCAGTTCGCCGGGAACTCCTCGGCCGGGATCAGCACCTCGGCCATGATCGCGTCGTCCATCAGCGCGACCAGCTCGTCCTTCGTGCGGACGTAGTAGTAGAGCGTCATGGTGCCGGCGCCCAGTTCGGCGGCGATCCGGCGCATCGACACGGCGGCGAATCCCTCGGCGTCCGCGATCCTCAGGGCGGTCGACGCGATCTGGTCTCGGGTGAACTTCGGCCGGCGGGTGCCGGGCTCCGGCCGGGCCCAGATCAGCGGCGAGTCCTCAGCACTTGCCATTCGTACACTGTACCGTTAGCGTTGTTGGTACGCCGTACCAAAGAATCGTACGTCGTACCAGCAAGCTTTTGGGGAGGGCGTCATGACGGACGTCGAAGTGTTGATCATCGGTGCCGGTCCGACCGGGTTGACCGTGGCCTGCGAACTCGCGGTGCGCGGCGTCGGCTTACGCGTCGTCGACCGCGCGGACCGCTTCTTCGGCGGGTCGCGCGCCGACGGCATCCAGCCGAGGACGATGGAGGTCCTCGCCGACCTGGGGGTGATCGACGCGATCCTGGCCGCCGGCGACCTCGGGATCCTGATGCGCGCCTACCAGGGCGACAAGGTCGTCTGGGAGGGACGGATGACCGAGCCCACCGAGCCGACCCCGTCCGTGCCGTATCCGAACCCCTGGTTCGTGCCCCAGTTCCGCACCGAGGAGATCCTCCGCGAACGGCTCGCCCGGCTCGGCGTGCGGGTCGAACCGTCGACTGAGCTGACCGGCTTCACCCAGGATCCCGACGGCGTGACCGCGACCCTGGTCGCGGGCGGGAGGACCGAGACCGTCCGCGCCCGATACCTGGTGGGCGCGGACGGCGGGCGCAGCACGGTGCGTAAGCGGCTCGGCATCGCCTTCCCCGGCGAGACCGACGAGAACACCACCATGCTGTTCGCGGACGCGCGGGTGGACGGGGTCGGCCGTGACCACGGCCGGATCTGGCCCGTCGGCGACAGCGGAGTCTCGATCATGCCGCTGGCCGGGACCGAACTGTTCGTGGTGGTCGCCCGGCCGCCGGAGGACCCGGACGAGCCGATCCGCGACCACCTGCAGCGACAGGTCACCGAGGCGTCCGGCAGACAGGACATCCTCGTGCGCGAGGTGACCTGGCACACCGTCTGGCGGGCCAACACGCGGCTGGCCGAACGCTTCCGGGACGGTCGCGTCCTCCTGGCCGGTGACGCCGGGCACGTCCATCCGCCGACGGGCGGCCAGGGCATGAACACCGGCATCCAGGACGGCTACAACCTCGGCTGGAAACTCGCCGCCACGCTGGCCGGAGCGCCTGCCCGCCTCCTGGACAGCTACGAACCCGAGCGGATGGCGGCCGCGCGCCTCGCGCTGGATCTCAGCACGAAGCTGCTGGAGAAGCACCGGCGCGGCGACGACGACGCGCACGTGCGCGGCGCCGAGCTGTACGGACTGACGCTGAACTACCGGGGCGGGTCGCTCTCCCGTGACGACCGCGCCGAACCCGGCACGGTGACGGCGGGCGACCGCGCGCCCGACGCGCCCGCCACCACGGCCGACGGGCGGGCGGTACGGCTGTTCGATCTGTTCCGCGGCCCCCACTGGACGCTCCTCGCCTTCGGCGCGGCGCACGGGGGCGCCGTCGCGGCGCTCGGCGACCGGTTCGGTCCCGCCCTGCGCGCCCACACCGTGGTCAGGCCGGGGGACCCGGCCGGCGAGCGTGCGGTGGTGGACGGCGACGGGCACGTGCGGGCGGGGTACGACGTGGCGGACGGCACCTTCGTCCTGATCCGCCCCGACGGGTACGTCGGACTGGTGACCGAGGCCGGCGGTGCCGAGCGGGTGGCCGAGTACTGGACCGAACTCCACGGCGCACCGCGCCGGGCGCTGCTCTGAGGAAAGGGTGGCCGCCGATGTGCGGCCGGGCGGGAACGAAGGACGCCTTCCGGCCGATGGGCCGGAAGGCGTGGAGCACGTGCTTCCCGGTCCGCGCCCTACCTGCGGCGGGCGATGACCCGGGAGTGAGAGGCGGAAGGCCTCAGCCGTCGATCGTGACGTAGGCGTACTGGTACTGGGTGGAGCCGTTCTCGTCCCCGGAGTGCCACCTGCCGGTCATCACCTGGAAGGAGCCCGCCCGCGAGCTGTGGCTGCTCTCCTTCATGGTCGAGGTCCACAGACGGGTGATCAGATGCACCGGGCGGCCCTGCCACGAGAGCGAGCCGGGGAGGTACTGGGTGGAGCCGTTCTCGTCCCCCGAATGCCACCTGCCGACGAGGGCCTGGTCGGCGGCGGTTTCGTAGAGCGAGGCGCTTTCCCGCTGGCTGGGGCTCCAGCTTCCGGTCGTGACCTGGACCGGTACGTCGTCGATGAGGATCTTGCTGCAGTAGTACGTCGTGTAGCCGTTCTCGTCGCCGCTGTGCGACCGGCCGGTCAGCACCTGGTCGCCCGGACAGGTGAACCGGGCCCCGGACGCCTCCTTGACGGTCGAGGTGGTGGCGAGCTGGATCTTGACCGTCGCCGCCATGGCGGCGGGAGCCATGGCCACGGCGGGGGCGGTGGCGAGGGCCGCCAGGGCGGCCGTGACGATCCCGGTGGTTAACGCCTTCTTGCGCATGTGCGTGTCCTTCGGCTTTCGTTTCCGACTTCGTCGGTCAGGGTGGAGAGCACGTGGGTTTCCACGGCTCGTGCCTCCCCGCGATGCGAAGGTCCGGAATACTCGACCGGTCGCGCGCTGATCCCGCCCCCGCGCATCGCGTACGCCCGCCGGCGACGGCGGCCGCAGGGGATGCTGATCAGATGGTGTCCGCGAAGGCCGCACCCGGTCGTCCCCCTGCCGGGCGAACGGGAATCCGCCGCGCGGACTACTCCCGGCACCAGGACGGATGATCTCGCACGATCCGCGTTCGCCGCTTTCAGATCGTCGCGATGCCGAGGGCGCGGAGTTCCTCGTCGAGGTGGCGGACGTGCTTGTTGCCGGACCAGGGCTGGAGGCGGCTGCGGGCCTGACGGACGGAGTCGGCGAGGCGGCCGGAACTGTGCCCGACGGTGATCTGGGCGGCTACGCGTATTTTGTCGGTCGCCGCCGGGATCTCGCGTTTCTGGATGAGGGCCTCGGCGTATTCCAGGAGAGTCCTGCCGCGAGCCGACTTCCGCATGTCCCCTGCCAGTGCCCGCTCCGCCGTTCGAATGGCGTCATCGGGCCGCCCCCAGGCGAGCATGCAGGCCGCCGTGTGCCTTTCCACCCCCTTGGCGGTCCACCAGTAGAGGTAGGAAGGGTCCGCCTCGGTTCTCGGCCGCTCGGCCAGATGGCGCGACTGTGCGAGCGCGTCCGCACTGTCCCGCGTGCTGCCGTGCACCGCGAGGATCCGCGCGAGGTCTACAGCGTGCAGCGACCGTAGCAGTGCGCTGGGGCTTTTGCGTGCCCAGCCCTCCGCCGCATAGATGTGGTCGAGGGCCTCACCTGTACGCCCTTGATATCGAGACATGTTGGCCAGGCACGTGTGCAGGTAGGAGATGAGCGTCGGGTCGCGGACCTCGTGGGCGGCGGCGAGGCCTTCTTGGTAGCGCAGGCGCGCCCCCGCGTGGTCCATCAAGTCGTGGTGGAGCCAGCCGGCGAGTTGGCTGAGTTCGGCGTAGGCGTGGGTGAGGCGGTCGCGCAGGGCGGGGAGCAGGGTTTCGCGGTGCAGGAGGTCGGCGACGAGGCCGCGCTGACCTTCGACGATCGGCAGCACGGTGTCGGGGCCGAACTCGTCGTCCAGACGGCGGCATCGGGCGGTCAGCTTCTCGATCACTTCGACCGCACCGCCGTCCACCCGGCTGGAGGCTCGTACGGCCGTCAGCAGGCGGTCCTTCTCGGGCGGGGACAAATGCCGCAGCAGGACCAGGGCGGGCGCGCCGCCGAGTGCCAGGGCCAGTTCGAAGAGCAGATCGCGACGCTTCACATCGGCCTCCTCGGCTGCGAGGGCACGCAGCAGAGCGGCGCAGTCCTTGGGGGCGAGGACGGCGACCGCAGGGCGTGCCGCTTCAGAACCCATGGTGACATGCCCGGGGAAGGGGGCCGGGACACGAGAAGCCCGTTGAGACGGACGTTGCCGGTGATCCGTCCGGTCGATGAGATCGCGGTCGCGCAGACTGTAGGAGGCGTACACCTCGTCGCTCACCAGCCGGCGCGCGGCGGTCCGGTACACCTTCGCGAAGAGCGCGATGGTTCGCGCGGTGGGGCGCATCCCGCGCTGCGGCCAGTGCTCGAAGTCGTACAGACGCGACTCTCGCAGCGCGGCCGTGCCCGCCGGGTCGAGGTCGTTGTACAGCGCCACGGCCTCGGCGGCGGTGCGGCCGTAGGCGTAGCGGTACAGGCGCAGCGGGCTCACGTCGTGGTAGATCGCGAAAACCTCGGCGATCTGATCGTACGAGTAGCCCTTCGCGCGCAGGATCTCGCTGCGCCGACGGCATTCGAGCAGAACGTGGATCCCCTCGCCGGACATCGCACCTCGCCCTCAGAAGAGGTAACACGCGGGTCAAAAAACTGACACGCAGCGTACCTTGTCGACTACGGAGAATGACATCGGATTGGGATGCCGGTCCGGGGGACCGGCAGTCGGTGATCGTGCCGTCCGGAGCGTTCCGGCACGTCATCGAAGTGGTGAACGTGGGCGGTCTCCCGGCGTGAAGGCGGGATCCGTCACCCTCCGCCCCTCGGCCATCGTTCTGGCCTGTGTCCATGCCTTTTCACTCCTGGGACGGCGAGGTCCGTCTCGCCGCCGGTCCCCTGACGTTCGCACCGGCCGCCGGGGCCGTGCGGCCGGGTGCCGAGATGCTCCTCTGGCGGCGTGTCTTCCCCGGTACGCCGGACCGGGCGTCGGAAGCCAGGAGGTTCGTCCGCTTCCTGCTCGACGGCACCTCTTTCGCCGACGACGCCGAGCTGGTCGCCGGTGAGCTGGTAGGCAACGCCGTCCGCCACACCCGCAGCGGGACCTCGGGCGGTCACTTCACGGTGGAGGTGAGCTTCTTCACGACCTCGGCCGGCACGAGCGTGCTGATCACGGTGTACGACCAGGGGGGAGAAGGTGTCCCACGGCTCGGGGACGGCGGCGGGCAGGGGCTCTCGTACGAGGAGAACGGACGAGGTCTCGCGATCGTCGCCGCCGTCGCCGACCGGCTCGGCGCGCAGGGCACTCCCGAGGACGGGCACGGCGTCTGGGCCTACTTGACGGCCGCCCCGTAGTGGCCCGTGCCGGAACTTCCGCCACGCCACCTTTGTCCTCCTGCTGGGTGGCCGAACTCCGCCCTTCGGGTGTAGCGGGCCCGTCGCGGGGCAGGCGGCCAGATCTCCGAGTCGAAAGGGTGACGACAGTGACCACGACGCACGAGAAGGACGTCATCGACCTGTTGCTGGCACAGCACGAGCAGATCAAGGCCATGTTCGCGGACCTCACCACCGCGCGGGGCGACCGGAAGCGCGAGCTGTTCGACGACCTGGTCCGGCTGCTGGCGGTCCACGAGAGCGCGGAGGAGCAGGTCGTCCACCCCGCGGCGCGGTCGAACGGGGGCGAGCGGGTCGTCGAGGCCCGCCTGCACGAGGAGGACGAGGCCAAGCACGCTCTCTCCGAGCTGTACGACCTCGGCGTGGACCACCCGGAGTTCGACGCCAGGTGCGCCACGCTGGCGAAGGCGGTCCTCGAACACGCCACCCACGAGGAGCAGGAGGAGTTCCCGCGGCTGCGCCAGGAGCTGTCGCCGGAGAAGCTCCGCCGGATGGCGGGCGCCGTCAGAGCGGCCGAGGCGATCTCGCCGACCCGGCCGCACCCGGGGGCCGGTGAGTCGGCCGTCGCGAACATGCTGGTCGGGCCGCCGGTGGCCGTGTTCGACAAGATCCGTGACGCCGTCCGGGACTGGCGGCACTCGAACAAGGACTGAGGCGTCGCGCAGGCGGCCGGGGGGCGGGCGGACGTCGTACCGGAACGCCGCCCGCGCCCGGTGTCAGAGGGCCAGTTCGGGGTTGTACTGGCGGAGCCAGGAGTTGATCGAGAGGAGCAGTTCGATCTGCATCCGGTACTCGCCGCCGCCGGACTCGGCGGCCCGCCTGACGGCGTCCGGGTCGACCAGGGGCCACACCGGCGCGTCCCCGGCAGCCAGCAGTTGCCTGACCTCGGCGCGCAGGGCCTCCACGTAGCGCGGGTCCTGCGTGCTCGGGTACGGGCTCTTGACCCGCTGGGCGACCGACTCCGGCAGCACGTCGCGGGTGGCGGCGCGCAGCAGCGACTTCTCCCGGCCGTCGAAGGTCTTCATCGCCCACGGGGTGTTGAAGACGTACTCCACCAGCCGGTGGTCGCAGAACGGCACCCGCACCTCCAGGCCGACCGCCATGCTCATCCGGTCCTTGCGGTCGAGGAGGTACTGGACGAACCGGGTCAGGTGGAGGTAGCAGATCTCCCGCATCCGCCGCTCGTGCCCGGTCTGGCCGTCGAGGTAGGGGACCTCGGCGAGCGCCTCGCGGTAGCGGGCGTCCCGGTAGCCGTCCAGGTCCAGCTTCTCGAGCAGCCCTTGGTCGAACAGCGACTCGCGCGCGCCGGAGTCCGGGCCGCTGAACGATCCCATCGCGAGGATCGCGGCGTGCCAGGGGAAGGTCTCCGTCTTCACCACCTGCTCGTCGTGGAACCAGCGGTAACCGCCGAACACCTCGTCCGCCGACTCGCCCGACAGCGCGACCGTCGACTGCTCCCGGATGGCCTTGAACAGCAGGTAGAGCGAGGTGTCGCCCTCGCCGAGGCCGAACGGCAGGTCGCGGGCGGTGAGCACGGCCCGGCGGTTGGCCTGGTCCATCAGCGCGACGGTGTCGAGCACGATGTCGGTGTGGTCGGAACGCACGTGTTCGGCGAGCGCGTGGGCGTACGGGCCGTCGGGCGTGCCGCGCAGGTCGTCGGGCCGGAAGTTCTCGGTGTGGCCGACGAAGTCGACGGCGAAGGACCGCACCGGGCCCTTCCCCTCCGCGGCCAGCCCGCCGGCGGCCAGCGCCGTGATCACCGAGGAGTCCAGGCCGCCGGAGAGCAGGGTGCACAGCGGGACGTCGGCGATGAGCTGCCGCGCGACGATGTCGTCCAGCAGTTCGCGCACCGTACGGATGGTGGTGTCCAGGTCGTCGGTGTGCTCCCGGGCCTCCAGCCGCCAGTAGGGCCTGACCGTCAGCCCTTCCCGGCGCAGCCGCAGCAGGTGGCCCGGCCGCAGCTCGTACATCCCCCGGTAGACGGCGTGGCCCGGCGTCTTGGTGAAGGAGACCAGCTCCGCCAGCCCTTCGGCGTCGACCACGGGGCGTACACCGGGGTGGGCGAGGATGGCCTTGGGCTCGGAGCCGAAGATCACCCCATCGGGGGTGGGGTGGTAGTAGAGCGGCTTGATGCCCATGCGGTCCCTGACCAGCAGCAACTGCTCCTCGTCGGGGTCCCATAACGCGAAGGCGTACATGCCGTTGAGCTTCTGGGTGAAGTCCTCGCCCCACTCGAGGTAGGCGTGGAGGGCGACCTCGGTGTCGCTGCTGGTGCGGAAGACGTGTCCGAGGGCGGCCAGCTCGGCGCGCAGCTCGCGGTAGTTGTAGATCTCGCCGCTGTAGGTGGTGACGAGCACGGTGCGCCCGTCCCTCTCGACCTCCATCGGCTGCTTGCCGCCCTCGATGTCGATGACGGCGAGGCGGCGATGGCCGAGGCCGCAGTGCCCGTCGATCCAGACCCCGGCGGCGTCCGGCCCGCGGCACGCCATGGTCTGCGTCATGGCCTCCAGCGTGGCCCGTTCGGCGCTCAGCTCCCGATCGTAGGAGATCCACCCGGTGATCCCGCACATGCGCGGTCTCCCCTTCCTTGATCACGGCTCGTCGGACATTTCCTCGATCACATTACGCCGATGGTTGCCTAGGGCAACCTAAATCCGTCTCTGAGTTCGCCCAACTCACAAAAGGCTCACCGAGTAGTGAGGACCCCGAACCTGCGACCGATCCGGGCCGGTCGGCACCGGGTCACGCCTTCGATGCTCGCCGGCCCGGGCTCGTACCCGCTGCTCCGAGACGACGGCGGGTGCCCGCCGCCTGAGTGAGGGCGCCGCTCAACCGGTGACCAGGTCGAACTGCTCCCACTGGCCGATCGCCGTGCGGTTGGCGATGAGCGGCTGGGATCCCGCCGACTCGGCGCACACGTACCGGCCGTTGGCCTGCGCCTTCAGGCTGACCGACCCGTCAGGGTTGGTGATCAGCTGGAAGGTCTCCCACGGGCCGACGGCGGTGCGGTTGGCGATCAGCGGCTGGGATCCCGCCGACTCCGCGCACACGTACATGCCGTTGACGTTCGCCTTCAGCGCCACGTCGCCGTTGCCGAGGTCGACGCGCTCGAACCGTTGCCCGGCGCCGGCGGACGTCCCGTTCGCGATCAGCGCCGAGCCGGTGGCGGCGGTCACGTAGCGGCCGTTGGCGCGGGAGCGCAGGGCGACGCCTCCGCCGGTGCCCGGCATCGGCGGGGTCGGCCGGGTGGCCGTCAGCGCGATCCGCCCCTTGAGCATCCGGCCGCCGTCGCCGGTGAGCCGGAGGTAGTAGTCGGAGGAGCACGCCGTGCCGTCCTCATCCAGCGCGAGCATCCCCGAGTCGGTCGGGACGGTGGCCATGGTCTCGGCCGTCTTGGCGATCTGGTTGCCCTCGTTGAACTCGTCGAACATGGAGATGTAGATGCCCTGGGCGCCCAGGCGGACCATGTTGTAGAACTGGCGCCACATGAAGTCGCCGTGCGCGCGCTGGCGGCTCTTGACGTCGCCGGGCAGCACGCAGGGCTGGTAGTCGATGCCGTGGGAGTCGCAGTACGCCTGGTCGGGGACGTTGATGTCGGTGTGGAACCGGTCGGTGTCGGCCACGTTGCCGATGCGCCCCACCATCCAGGGCGAGAGCATGTTCAGGGCGTTGAAGACGTCGATGAAGCCGGGCCGGCAGTCGTTGATGCCCTGCCGCCAGTACGTCGGCACCCCGCCCATCACGTAGCAGCCCTGCGCCTTGAACCAGTTGACGACGTCGAGGCAGGCCGCCGGGTCCGAGGGGTGCTTGGACTCGTTGAACCCGAAGCCCCAGACGCCGACGACCGGCTTGCCGTTCTGCCGGGCGTACATCGGCGACGCCATCAGGGCGGACATCTTGGACGTCCAGTCGGTCTTGATCTCCGGGTGGAAGTTCGTCCAGCCGGAGACGTCGTACATGATGTAGAACTTGCGGCCGTTCGCCTCGGCGGCGCTGCGCACCTTGGCCGCCATCGCGTCGCGCGTCGGGCCCTCTCCGCCGTTGGGGTCGAAGCGCTGCAGGGCGGCGGTGTCGATGTCGTTCTCCCGCATCCAGCGGAAATGCGTGTCGACGACCTGCTGGTCGTAGGAGGAGAACAGCGTGGCCGGCTGCCCGTTACCCAGATTGGCGTACGCCGTCGGGTACCCGCGGGTGAACTCCCGCATGTCGGGCCAGGCCACGATGGTGGTGTTGCCGGGGGAGGGCGGCTGCGCCATGTCGGCGCCGTAGTGCCACCAGCCGTTGATGGGGGCCCCGTCGCCCTTGCAGGCGAACCAGCCCTGGTAGCCCACGGTGATCTTCCCGACCACGTCCCCGACGGGGCTCGCGGCGCCGGCCGCGCTGGTCATCGCCGACATCAGCTGCGACGACGACACCGCGGCGAGGGCGGACCCGGCGGCTACGGAGGTCATGAACCTCCGGCGGGAGACGGTCATGTGAACTCTCCTTCGGTCACGGCGACCGCACGCGTGCGGAAGCCACTGGACGACGCGAAGCGGCACATGTCATCGCCGACCTAACATCGGACCGCTTGCAGGCATCGTGACAGGAGCTGACACACGTTTGCAATACATGGATGATCCAACGGAAATAACTGGCAGAGAGGTGCCGGATCAGTGGCAGCCCGACCCGACGGGATGGATCGCTCCACCGTGGCGCCGGAACCTGCCGGTGCGCCTCCCCGCGCGGTGCCGGCCCTGGTCACCGCTCCCGTGAGGTGAGGTTGTCGACGTCGAGCTCGGGACGGCAGAACGAGCCGCCCAGCCGCGAGTGGGCCAGGTCGCCGGGGTCGGGCTCGCCGTGCTCGGCGATGAGCTCCGGCGCGTGGACCTCGGCGTCGTCCTCGGGCTCGTAGCCGATGGCGCGGCCCTCCTCCAGCGACCACCAGCGGCGGGTGTTGGCGGAGACGCCCCAGACGACGTGGAACCCCTCCGCGGCCAGCGCCGCCTCGACCAGGCGGGCGCAGTCGCCGGGGGACAGCCAGGTGGCGAGCATGCGCACGTCCCTGGGCCGCTCGAAGCACGAGCCGATGCGCAGGCACGTCACGTCCATGCCGTACCGGTCGTGGTAGAGCGACCCGAGCGCCTCCAGCGCGACCTTGCCGACGCCGTAGAAGGTGTCGGGCCGCGGGAACAGGTAGTCGGGCGCCTCGGCCCCCGCGGGGTGGAAGCCGGCGGCGTGGTTGCTGCCGGCCAGGACGACGTGCCGGACCCCGGCCCTGCGGGCGGCCTCCAGCACCACGTAGGTGCCGTTGACGTTGACCTGGAGGATGTCCGCCCAGGGCCGCTCCAGGCTGTGGCCGCCCAGATGCACCACGGCGTCGACGCCGTCCACGGCCTTGGCCATCGCCTCCGGGTCGGTGATGTCGGCGGTCATCGTCTCCTCGCCCGGCCCAGGGGTGAGAGGGACGATGTCGAGCAGGCGCAGGACCCGTCCTTCCCGGGCCAGCCGGGGCCGGAGAAGGCCGCCGACGCCGCCCGCCGCGCCGGTGATGAGAATTCGCATGTCTCTCCCGTCTCGGATGTGTCCATGGTGCTTCAGGCATGTCGCGAGAACCTTGACACCACCGGGGCCGATTCTTACAGTTGCGGAAATTCGTTCACAAGGCTGACTATCGTCCACATACATGAACTGGTTGAGTGAATAGATGCATCTTGACGGAGTTCTGTTCTTCCCGGTCACCCCGTTCACCCCCGACGGCGGTCTGGACGAGGAGGCCCTGCGCGAACACGTCGAGCGGGGCGTCGCCGCCGGCGCGGGCGGGGTCTTCGCCGCGTGCGGCACGGGGGAGTTCAACGCCCTCGGCCTCGACGAGTACGAGCGGGTGGTGCGGATCGCCGTGGAGGCGACCGCCGGGCGCGTCCCGGTCCTGTCCGGGGCGGGCGGATCGTTGCCGTTCGCCCGATCGTGCGCCGAGGCGGCCGCCCGTGCCGGGGCCGGCGGCCTGCTCCTGCTCCCGCCGTACCTGGTCAACGCCCCCGTCCGGGGCCTGGTGAAGTACGTCGAGCAGGTGAGCGCGGCGACGGAGCTGCCGGCGATCGTCTACCAGCGGGGCAACGCCCGGTTCACCCCCGAGGCGGCCGTCGAGCTCGCCGCGATGCCGAACGTCATGGGGTTCAAGGACGGGCTCGGGGACCTCGACCTGCTCCAGCGGATCGTCCTCGCCGTACGGCAGGCCGGCCACCGCGAGTTCACCTTCTTCAACGGGCTGCCCACCGCCGAGATGACGGTCCCCGCCTACCGGGGCATCGGCGTGAACCTCTACTCCTCGGCCGTCTTCTGTTTCGTGCCCGAGGTCGCGCTCGCCTTCCACAAGGCGGTCACCGCCGGGGACGGCGAGATGGTCCAGCGCCTGCTGGCCGGGTTCTACCGCCCCCTCGTCGAGCTGCGCGACCTCGTGCCGGGCTACGCCGTCGCCCTGGTCAAGGCCGGCGTCACCCTCCGCGGCCTCGACGCGGGCCCGGTCCGCCCGCCGCTGGTCGACGCGGCCCCCGAGCACGTGGCCCGGCTCGAACGGCTCATCGGCAAGGGATTGGAGATCGCCGGATGCTGATCCGCGAGGTGCGCGTCACGCCGGTCGCCTTCCGGGACCCGCCGCTGCTCAACGCCGCCGGCGTGCACGAGCCCTGGGCGCTGCGCACGATCGTCGAGGTGGTGACCGACGAGGGCCTTACCGGGCTCGGCGAGACCTACGGCGACCTGCCGCACCTTTCGATGGTGCGCGAGGCCGCCCGCCTGCTCATCGGCCTCGACGTGTACCACCACAACGCCGTCTACGCGGCTGTGGCCGCGTCCGTCGGCGCGGACGTCGTCACCGACCACCACGGGCTGACCGGGGCCACCACCCTGGAGAAGACGGTGGACCGGGTGTTCTCCCCGTTCGAGGTGGCGTGCCTGGACATCAAGGGCAAGGCGGCGGGGCGTCCCGTCGCCGACCTCCTCGGCGGCAAGGTCCGGGACGCCGTGCCGTACAGCGCCTACCTGTTCTACAAGTGGGCCGGTCACCCGGGCGCGGAACCCGACTCCTTCGGCGCCGCGCCGGACGCCGCCGGGCTGGTCGAGCAGGCCCGCCTGCTGGTCGGCGAGTACGGCTTCCGCTCCATCAAGCTCAAGGGCGGCGTCCGCCCGCCGGAGGAGGAGATCGAGGCGACCCTGGCGCTGCGGGAGGCCTTCCCCGGCCATCCGCTGCGGCTGGACCCCAACGCCGCCTGGAGCGTGGAGACCTCGGTGAAGGTGGGCCGGGCGCTGGAAGGCGTCCTGGAGTACCTGGAGGACCCGACGCCCGGCATCGAAGGGATGGCGAGCGTGGCCCGCCGCGTTCCCATGCCCCTCGCCACGAACATGTGCGTGGTCACCCCCGAGCACCTTCCCCCGGCCGTACGGCAGGAAGCGATCGGCGTGCTCCTGCTCGACCACCACTACTGGGGCGGGCTGCTGCGCTCGTCGCACGTGGCGACGCTGTGCTCGACCTTCGGCATCGGACTGTCGATGCACTCCAACTCCCACCTCGGCGTCAGCCTCGCCGCGATGACCCACCTCGCTGCGGCCCTCCCCGCGGTCACCCACGCCTGCGACACCCACACCCCCTGGCAGGCCGGTCAGGACGTGGTCGCGCCGGGCGCGCTGCGCTTCGTCGACGGGGCCGTCCCCGTGCCCACCGGCCCAGGGCTGGGTGTCGAGCTCGACCGCGACGCGCTGGCCGTCATGAACGAGCACTACGAGACGTGCGGGATCCGGTCGCGCGACGACACGGCCTACATGAAGACCGTGGACCCGTCCTTCTCGGCCCGCGGGCCGCGCTGGTGAACGCCGTCCACGCCTGAGCCCTCCGGGCCGGCCACAGGCCCGGAGGGTGAGGGGTTTCGGGCCGAGCGGGTGCGGGGGAGACCCACCGCACCCGCCCTGTGTCAGCTGCAGGCGCGGTTGTTGACCCGGCAGATGCAGAGATTGCCGCCCTTGTAGTAGTCACAGCAGTCGAAGCGGTACAGCGTGCTGCCCAGGTAGGCGCAGGACGTCCAGCAGTGCTTGCCACCGCAGGTGTAGGCGCTCGTGCAGCCGCTCGAGCAGCACGTGGTGGCCGAGCAGCAGCTGCAGCCCGGCGCGCCGTAGCAGCCGTCCGGTGCCGCCTCCGCCCGTCCCGGGAACCAGGCGCTGGTCGCGACCCCGACGAGGGTCGCCCCGGCGACGGCGAGGAAGCGGTTCCTCGTCAGCCGGGTCTTCTTCACGTGCTCGACGATCATGCTCTCGTCCCCTCTGGTACGTCCAGTCTCTGTTCCCACAGCACCTCGAGGTCGGCGGCGCTGTCGGCGTCGCTGCCCGTCGCGGTGGCGACCATGAAGCCGTCCCGCTGAAGGATCACGGTGGGCCACAAGGCCATGGGCAGGTCCGCGTCGACCGCCTTGGCCTGCTCACCGTCGTAGGCGTCGACGTGCGCCGGGAGCATCGCGCGCAGCTCCGCGGTGGAGTCGCCGGCGATCATCGCCACCACCTGACGGCCCGCGAACTTGTCCAGGTCGGACGCGAGGCCGTGACAGGTCGAGCAGGTGCTGGACATGAAGATCACCAGCGTGTCCCGCGTCACGTCCGGGATCAGCCGGATGAGACTTTCGGGGAGCTTCCTCCCGAGCACCAGCTGGGCGCTCGGGTCGATGCCGCGCCCGGTGAGGCGCAGACGCAGCTCCGCGATTCCCCTCAGGCAGGCCAGGAAGGCCACCGTGAGGGCGACGCACGCCACCACCAGCACGACGGCGATGACGCGCTCCATCAGGCCGCCCGCCTGGTCCGCCGCATGAAGTGGACGGTCAGGGTGCCGTCCACGCGGTTGTCGAAGCACTCCAGGACGACGGTGTCGCCGGCCTTCAGAGGCTGGGCGAGGGGCTTGGCCGACGGCTCCGGCGACATGCCCTCGTAGTGGATCGTCCGCGGGTCGAGCCGGCAGACCTGGCCGTTGACCGTGATGCGGTCGGCGGTGACCTCGGCCACGGTCCCGTGGACGTTGCGGTGCAGCGCGACGGCGACGGGCTGACCCGCGGTGGACTCGTCGATGACGACGAGGTCACCGGGGCGGAGCGTCCAGCCGTAGGGCAGTTCCTCGGCCTGGGCGGCGACCGGCGCGGCCGAGGCGAAACCCGCCGACTGACCGTACCGGCGGACCGTCACGTCCCGGCCGGACCCGTCGACCAGGACCGCGATCGGGGCGTCGGACGGCGGTAACGGCGAGGTTCCGGCTCTGTCGCCGAGCATTCCGGCGAACAGCCCGCGTCTGGTCGTTTCCTCCTTCATGGCTTTCCTCTCTTTTGGGGGGTGGTTACAACAGCGGCATCAGGACGGGGTACAGGGCGCCGAGCGCGGCGACGGCCAGCGGGTCGGCGAACATGCGGGCTCGGGTGATCCCGCCGGTGACGTAGACGTCCATGGAGGTGAGCAGGGCGGACAGCCCGACACGGCTCACGGCGAAGACCACGTAGCCCAGCGCCCCGAGCAGCGGGTCGGCCACGGCGAAGGCGGTCAGCGGCACCAGGTAGAACAGCCAGAAGCCGATCCGCGTGGTGAATCCCAGCCCGAGCGCGAACCCGTTGTACGCGGCGGTGCGCCAGTCGTTGTACCCGAGCCAGCGGGTGTCCGTCTCGCGGTCCAGCTGCCAGGGGACCGGGCGGACGGCGGCTCCGACCGCGACGGCCGACACCGCGGCCAGCGCGAGCAGCGCCCGCATGCCGGGCTCCAGGGCCGAGCCGAGCAGACCGAGGACGGCCCCGGTGAGGGCCGCCGCGCCGGCGGCGGAGAACAGGAGGACGGCGGCGGCCACCGCCGAGGAACCGAAGCACCCGGACACGCGGGCGCGCGTGATCATGATGATCACGTTCGGGCCTCAAGGGAGGGTCTGCTGCGCGATTCCCACGATCAGCGCCGCCATGACCAGCAGCGCCCAGGGCGCCACCCCGGCCAGCAGGCCGGCGAGGGCCCCGAGCCCGGCTAGCGGTACCGCCAGGGCGGGCCTCAGCCATGTTCTCGTCATCGTCGCGCCCCTCAGGCGCCGACGGAGGCGCGGGCCTCGCCGTAGGCGGCCCGCCGCAGGTGCTCCAGGTCGTCGGCGTAGCGCAGGACGCCCTTGGCCACCACCAGGCCGCCGGACACCGCGACACCGAACGGGCCGGAGCGCACCTTGTACCGTTCTCGCACGGAAGTGGCCTCGTCACCGGTGAGGACTCGGGCCTGTGCGGGCAGCAGCTCCCCGAATCCGGTGGACGAGCCTTCCAGGGTGCCGTCGCTGACGACGCAGGCGAACCGGCTCGGGTCGGCCGACCGCGCGACCTCCTCCGCCACCTCGTGGCAGGGCTCGCAGTCGCCGAAGAAGAACAGGACGACGTCGTCCTCGCGCATGCCGGGGAACCGCGGGGCGACCGCGCCGACGGCGAGCCCGTCGGCGGGCGCGGCGCCGCTGTTGGCGACCCGGTCCTGGAGGATCGCCAGCTCGCGCCGTACGACCAGCAGGCCGAGGCCGACGAGAATCAACCAGACCGCGCAAACGACCATCAAACCGGTGTAACCCATGCCGCCTCACTCACTTGTCAAGCCGGACGCTGAACGGCTTGAGCGTGGCCATCGTGGATATCAGCAAATATCCGCAGGTAATCAATGTGCCGATGAGCAGGCCGGAAATTCGCTGGTCGATAGTAGGGGCGGCCGGCGTCAAAGCCACGTACAGCGCGACGCCGATCAGGACGACGTTCCGGACCACCGTGGCCCACGAGGTGGTCTCGCCGGTGCCGAAGCAGGCGCACTCCACGCTCTGCCCCGCCGCGACCGACCGGGCGACCACCGCGGTGAAGGCGATCAGGAGGAGTACGGCCGCTCCCGCAGGTGGGAGCAGGTTCGGGCTGAGCGCGACGGCGATGCCGACGGCGACCTCGACGGCCCCGAGGAGCCGTCCCAGGCCGGGCCGCACCCGGCGGGTGATGCCGAAGCGGACGAGCGCGAGCGCGAGCCCGAACGGCTTTCTGATCTTGGGGACACCACTGGCGACGAAAAGGGCGGCCAAAAGGCCGCATCCTGCACCGACTAAATCGGCTGGTTCCATGGACGTGATCATAGGTGGGGGTCATACTTTGATCAATGGTGAGATTACGAGTTCTTCTGCTGCCGGCGGTGTTCGTCCTTACCGCTAGTCAAAGTGCCTGTTCAGCGGGGCAGTCGACTCCGAAACCGGCCGCCGCTGCCGCTTCCCGGCCGAGCGTGGTGGGGTGGACGACGCCCGTCTCGCCGCCGGCGACCCCCGGCGGCGGTGTCCCGTGCGTCGACGCCGACCAGGCGGGGGAGCGGGGAGCCACGGCGGGCGCCGTGCGCGCCGGGCCCTTCGGGACCGTGCTCCGAGGACAGCACGGTGGCGTCGCCAAGCTGTGGGTCGCCCCCGTCACCCACCAGGAGGCGGCCGACGCGCTGATCAAGGTGGAGCACACCGAGTCGGGGACCACCGCCTACTACGTCCGCGACCGCGCCGCCGTCTCCACCCCTCTCAACGACGACGGCACGCCCTCCCGCGACACCATCTACCCCGGCTCGATCCTGCTCCCGCCCGACGGGCACGTCCGCATCACCGTGACCATCGGCCGTTCCTCCGGCTGCTTCGCCTTCACGCTGTAGGACACCGGGCCGCTCACCGTCCGCGGCCGGGGACGGTGCGCAAGAACACTGCCGGTGAACCGGGCACGTTTGGCAAGTCCTTACCATGTGGACCGACGTTCACAGGTCTAATGTGCCCGCAACGGGAGATGGCCTTCACGGCGCTCACAGTGAGCGGCGGGCTCCTCCCGGAGGGTGAACGTCGAGACGGAAAGACGGCAAGACGCGCCGCGGAGGTCCGCCTGCGGGGTGGCCACCGACCGCCCGGCCCGGTCAGTGAAGGGGCTCTCATGGCCTTCGGATGGAAGTTGCACGGTGACGGGCGGGGGCTCGCCCCCGGAGAGGTGGTCAGACCCGGCGAACGGCTGAGCTGGCCCCGCATGATCGGGTTCGGCGCGCAGCACGTCATCGCCATGTTCGGCGCGACGTTCGTGTTCCCGCTGCTGATGGGGCTGAACGCCAACCTGGCGATCATGATGTCGGGTGTCGCCACGATCCTGTTCCTGCTGATCGTCCAGGGGAGGATCCCGAGTTACCTCGGCACCTCGGCGTCGTTCGTCGGGGCGGTCGCCGCCATCCGCGCGGGCGGCGGCGACAACGGCACCGTCACGGGCGCGATCCTGGTGGCCGGCGTCGTGCTCGCCCTGTGCGGCGTCCTGATCCACTACCTCGGCGTCTCCGCCATCAACCGGATCTTCCCGCCGGTGGTGACCGGCGCGGTGGTCATGCTCATCGGGTTCGGCCTGGCCTACGTCGCGGCCGACGTCTACTGGCCGCAGGACCAGTGGATGGCCCTGATCACCATGGTGATCGCCTTCGTGGTGATCGTGCTGTTCAGGGGCTTCACCGGCCGCATCGGCATCCTGATCGGCCTGGTCGCCGGCTATGTGCTCTCCTGGGTCGCCGACAAGGTCTTCGGCGACATCACCGCTCTCAACGCCGCCACCGGCAAGATCGACACCCACCCCCGGATCAGCTTCGCGAGCGTCGCGGACGCCCCCTGGATCGGCTTCCCCACGATGCACGCGCCGCACTTCGCGGTTTCGGCCGTCGTGCTCGTCCTGCCCGCCGTGATCGCGCTCATCGCCGAGAACATCGGGCACGTCAAGGCGGTCGGCGAGATGACCGGCACCGACGTCGACCCGTACATGGGCCGGGCGATCATCGGCGACGGCGTCGGCACGGTCGTCGCGACCGCCGTCGGCGGCTCGCCCACCACCACCTACGCCGAGAACATCGGCGTCATGGCCGCCACCCGCGTCTACTCCACCGCCGCGTACTACATCGCCGCCGTCGTGGCGATCCTGCTCGGCCTGTGCCCGAAGTTCGGCGCGCTGGTCGCGGCCACGCCGGGCGGCGTGCTCGGCGGCATCACCGTCATCCTGTACGGCATGATCGGCCTGCTCGGCGCCAAGATCTGGATCGAGAACCGCGTCGACTTCTCCGACCCGGTGAACATGGTGCCGATCGGAGCGGGCATCATCCTGGCGATCGGGCCGGTGTCCCAGCAGATCACCAAGAACTTCTCGCTGGCCGGCATCGCGCTCGGCACCGTCGTCGTCCTCGGCGGCTACCACCTGCTCCGCGCGATCTCCGCCCGGACACAGGCCACCACCGGGGACGGCGGTCCCGCTCCTGCTCTGGCGGAGGGAAGCGACAGCACCAGGTGAAGCCTCCGGCGTTCGACTACCACGCGCCCCGCGACCTCGGCGAGACCCTGCGGGTCCTCGCCGAGGCGGGGCCGCACGGCAAGGTGCTGGCGGGCGGCCAGAGCCTGATCCCGCTGCTCAACATGCGGCTGGCCGCGCCGTCCCACCTGGTCGACATCAACCGGGTCGCCGGGCTCGCCACCATCGGCGTGGAGGACGGCGGCGTGCGGGTCGGCGCGCTGGCCCGGCACGCGGCCGTCGAACGCGACCCCGTGGTCGCCCGCGCCCAGCCGCTGCTGCCCGAGGCGCTGAAGCTCGTGGCCCACCCCGTGATCCGCAACCGCGGAACGGTCGTCGGCAGCCTCGTCCACGCCGACCCCTCCGCCGAGCTGCCCGCGGTGCTGACCGTGCTCGGCGGCTCGGTGCGCCTGGCCCGCGACGGGGGCCGCGAGCGCGACGTCCCGGCGGCGGAGTTCTTCACCGGCCCGCTGGAGTCGGCCGTCCAGCCGGGCGAGCTCGCCGTCTCGGCGTTCTTCCCGGCGCTCGCGCCGCGCACCGGCACGGCGTTCCGCGAGGTCGCGCGCCGGCACGGCGACTACGCGCTGGCGGGCGCCGCCGCCCTGGTCACCGTTGACGACGACCTGCGCATCGTCTCGGCGCGCGTGGCGTGCGTGAGCGTGGGCCCGGTCCCGCTGCTCCTCGACGTGTCGCGGGTGTGCGACCGCAGGCCCGCCGCGTCCGTCGACTGGGCGGCGGTGGCGGCGGCCGTACAGGACCGGGTCGACCCCGAGGGCGACATCCACGCCTCGGCCGCCTACCGGCGGCACCTCACCGGGGTGCTGGCCGAACGCGCGCTGCGCGCCGCCGCCGAGGCCGCGAAGGAGGGGACCGATGAGTGAGACCGCGCGGGGAGTCCCGGGGCCGGGCGGTGAGGCGCTGCACGCGATCTGCCTGACCGTGAACGGCGTCGTGCGCGAGGTGGACGTGCCCGGGCGCCGGCTGCTGTCCGACTGCCTGCGCCACGACCTCGGGCTGACCGGCACCCACGTCGGCTGCGAGCACGGCGTGTGCGGCTGCTGCACCGTGCTGCTGGACGGCGAGCCGATCCGCTCGTGCCTCACCTTCGCCGTCTCGGTGGACGGCCACGAGATCACCACCGTCGAAGGGCTGGCCGGCCCCGGCGGGTCGCCGTCGCCGGTGCAGCGGGCGTTCTCCGAATGCCACGCCCTGCAGTGCGGCTTCTGCACCCCCGGCTTCCTGTGCACGGTCACCGCCCTGCTCCGCGACAACCCGGCCCCCACCGAGGACGAGGTCGTCGAGGGCATCTCCGGCAACCTGTGCCGTTGCACCGGCTACCAGAACATCGTCAAGGCCGTCCACCGGGCGGCCGAGCTGATGGAGGAGCAGGCGTGACCACCAAGCTGTTCGGCGAGCCGGTTAGGCGCAGGGAGGACGGGCGGCTGGTCACCGGGCAGGGCCGCTACCTCGACGACCTCGGGCGGGGCGCGCTCGCCGCCGCGTTCGTCCGCTCGCCGCACGCCCACGCCCGCGTCCGCGACATCGACGTCTCGGCCGCGCTCGACGTCGACGGCCTGGTCGCGATCTACACCTGGGAGGACCTCCCGGAGCGGGTGCGCGACCCGCTGCCGCTGCTCATCCCGCACCCGGCGCTCACCCACGGCCGTACGGCCTACCCCCTGGCCAGGGACATCGTGCGGCACGTCGGCGAGCCCGTGGTCATGGTGGTGGCCCGCGACCGCTACCTCGCCGAGGACGCCGCCGCCCTCATCGAGGTCGACTACGAGTTCCTCAAGCCGGTCGTCGGCATCGAGGAGGCCGCGCACGGCGCCCAGCTCGTCCACGAGGACGTCCCGGGGAACGTCGGCGCCCACCTGGTGCAGGAGGTGCCGTCCCGCGGCGGGGCCGGGGCCCGCGAGGCGATCGATGCGGCGCCGCACCGGCTGTCGTTCCGGCTCGACATCGAGCGCAGCGCGTCCATGCCGCTGGAGGGGCGCGGCGTGTACGCCCGCTGGGACGCCGACGACCGGTCGCTGCGGGTCTACACCTCCACGCAGACCTCCACCAGCGTGCGCATGGCGATCGCGGCCAAGCTGGGCCTGCCGCTGCCCTCGGTGGAGGTGATCGCCCCGGACGTCGGCGGCGGGTTCGGCGTGAAGATCGTGCACCCGTGGCCGGAGGAGGTGCTCGTCCCGTGGGCGGCGATGCTGCTCGGCCGCGAGGTCAAGTGGACCGAGGACCGCCGCGAGCACTTCATCTCCTCCGCCCACGAGCGCGCCCAGGTGCAGCACGTGCGGGTCGGTTTCGACGACGAGGGGCGGGTGCTCGGCCTCGACGTGACGATCCTGCACGACCACGGCGCCTACACCCCGTACGGCATCATCGTGCCGATCATCACGGCCACCCAGCTGCTCGGCCCGTACCGCATCGGCGCCTACCGGGTGGAGTTCTCCTCGATCTACACCAACACCGTGCAGGTCACGCCGTACCGAGGGGCGGGACGGCCGCAGGCGGTGTTCTGCATGGAACGCACCATGGACAAGATCGCCGCCCATCTGGGGCTCGACCGCACGGCGGTGCGCGCGGCGAACTTCATCCAGCCCGGCGAGTTCCCCTACGACCAGGGGCTCCTCTTCCAGGACGGCCGCCCGCTGATCTACGACAGCGGGAACTACCCCGAGTCGCTGCGGATGCTCAAGGAGCTGATCGGCTGGGACGATTTCCCGCGGCTGAAGGCCGAGGCCGCGGCTTCGGGACGGCGCCTCGGGATCGGCCTCGGCTGCTACGTCGAGGGCACGGGCGTCGGGCCGTACGAGGGCGGCCACGTGCAGGTCACCTCCGACGGGCGGGTGCACGTCTCGACCGGGCTGACCTCGCAGGGCCAGGGGCACGAGACGGTGTTCGCGCAGATCGCCGCGACCGAGCTGGGCGTGCCGCTCGACAGGGTGTCGGTGGTGACCGGCGACACGCGGCGCTTCGGGTACGCCGTCGGCACCTTCGCCTCGCGGGCGGCGGTGATGAGCGGCAACGCGATCGCCCTGGCCTGCCGGAAGGTGCGCGAGAAGGCGCTGCGCATCGCCGCCGACGCGCTGGAGGCCGACCCGCGCGACCTGGAGATCGAGGACGGCGTGGTGCGGGTGGCGGGCAACCCCGGCGCGTCCATCCCGCTGGCGACGGTGGCCGTGCTGTCCAATCCCCTGCGGTACGCCTTCGACGAGGAGGCCAAGCGGGCCACGCAGTTCAGCGGGGCGACCTCGATGGAGCGCCCGCCGGTCGACGAGGGCGAGGAGCCGGGCCTGGAGGGACGCGACTACTATTCCCCGGTGCGTTCGACGTTCGCCTCCGGCATGCACGCCGCCATCGTGGAGACCGATCCCGACACCGCCGAGATCCGGATCCTGCGGTACGCCGTCGTGCACGACTGCGGCAAGCTCATCAACCCCATGATCGTGGAGGGGCAGATCCACGGGGGAGTGGCGCAGGGCGTCGGCGGCGCGCTGTACGAGCGCATGGTGTACGACGGTCATGGCCAGCTGCTCAACGCGTCGTTCATGGACTTCCTGATGCCGTACGCCACCGAGGTGCCGCGCATCGAGACCGCTCACCTGGAGACGCCGTCGCCGCTGAACCCTCTCGGCGTCAAGGGCGCGGGGGAGGCCGGGGTGATCCCGGTGTCGGCCGTCATCGCCTCGGCGATCGAGGACGCCGAGGGGCTGGCGATCGACCGCATGCCCATCTCGCCGTCGGAGCTGTACGAGCTGAGGTCCCTCGCCGGGCGGTGACGGCCGCGCCGGCTCGCCGCCCCTGCCACGCCGCCGCCGCTGAAGTGCTGAGGTTTCCGCAGGCCAGGGGCTCGCCGGTGTCCATGCCCGCGAAAGACAGTGTTTTCCGCCCTTCCGGGCCGGCTCCTCTGCCGTTCACGACAGGTCGCTGTCTGTGTTCGCACTGCTACATTCCGTGACTGAACGCGGCCGGTGATCGTCCGGTACGGGGGTCTCCGGCAAGGCCGACGAAGGAGGAACCGTGATGAAGGCAACGACATGCGGCAGGCGGATCGGGGCGGCGACGGGCGTGGCCGGACTCGCCATGGTGGTGCTCACCGCCCCCGCCCTCGCGGCGCCGGCGGCGGCCGCGCACGTCCGGGGGCCCGCGGTCGTCCAGGCCGGCAAGGCGGGGGCCGGTGACATCTGCCTGTACTCCCGGCGCGACTACAAGGGCGCCTCGTGGTGCTGGAACCCGGGGAACGGCTACGTCGACGTCCCGCCGGCCCTGCACGACAACGTCGGCTCCTTCCAGGCCGACGCCGACGGCTGCTTCATCAACTGGATCAACGTGCCGGAGAACAGGAAGGAGACGCGCGTGGTCCGCAAGGGCGACTACCGGAGGGTCTACGACAACGACTTCGGCGGCAAGATCGACGCCGTCGCTCCGAGCTGCTGACGAATTGACACCGTGGGCGCGGACCTCCCGGTCCGCGCCCACCCGTGTTCCTCCCCCACTCGAACCTCCGCGCGGCCGTCCCTTTCCCCGCGCAGTCGGGGGTATTCGGATCCGGCGCCGCGTCGGCGGGATGTCGTACGGCGGAATCGGCGCCGCCGTACGACGGCCCACCTCGTCCACCCCTCAGACGGTGACCCTCTTGCGGAAGACCCAGTACGTCCAGCCCTGGTAGGCCAGCACGAACGGCAGGGCCACCAGGCCGATCCAGGTCAGCACCCGCAGGGTGTACGGGCCGGAGGCGGCCTCGGCGAGGGTGAGGCCCGGCAGCGGCGCCTGCGACAGCGTCCCGAACAGCGCGCCGGTGACCAGCACGATCGCGGCGGCGGTCGCGGCGAACGCCCACCCCTCGCGGCGGCGCCAGATCAGCGCCACCCCGGCCGTCAGGGCGATCATGGCGGCCAGTGACACCGCCCACAGCGCCGGGTGGGACGCCCAGCCCACCCCGCCGTCACCCGCCGTCGGCAGCGCGGGGAGCACGGCGATGGCGACGGGCAGCGCGACCGCCGCGACGGCGAGCGCGGCGCGGCGGGCCCGCACGCGGAGACGTCCGGCCGTCTTGAGCGCGACGAACACCGCGCCGTGCAGGACGGCCACCGCCAGCGAGAACACCCCGCCCAGCACGGTCGCCAGGGCCGTGCCGAACAGCAGGTTGCCGAAGATCCCGCCCCACAGGAACGCCGTCAGCACGCTGCCGGTCACGATGCCGGCGTCGCACAGCGCCCGCTCCCTGCCCTGCACCTTGCCGCGCCACTCCAGCCCCACGCCCCGCACGATCAGCGCGGCCAGCACCATGACGAGGGGAAGGTACAGGCTGCTGAGCAGGCCGGAGTACCACGCGGGGAAGGCCGCGAACATGGCGCCGACGGCGGTGATCAGCCACACCTCGTTCCCGTCCCACACAGGACCGATGGTGGCGATCATCTGCCTGCGCTCGTCCTCGTCGCGGGACAGCACGGGGATCAGCGCGCCGACACCGAAGTCGAACCCTTCGAGGACGAAGTAGCCGGTCCACAGGAAAGCGATCACCAGGAACCAGAAGGTCGTGAGCTCCATGGCGTTCTCCTAGTACATCAGGGTGGGGGTGAGCTGGGGCGGCTCGGCGTCGGCGCCGGGCCTGGCGTCGCCGGCGACGGGCGCGACCGGTTCGGGGCCGGCCTTGACGTGACGGACCAGCAGCCTGGCCTCGGCGACCGCCAGCGCCCCGTACAGGACGGTGAAGACGGCCAGGGAGATGGCGACGTCGCGCACCGAGACCCCGGGCGAGACGCTGGCCGCGGTGAGCAGCTCGCCCTGGACGGTCCAGGGCTGGCGTCCGATCTCGCTGAGCAGCCATCCGGCGACGATCGCGAGCGTCGGCAGCGGGAGCGCGAGCACGGCCGCCCTGGCGAACCATGTGGGCGTCGCGCGGCGGCGCCGGGTCAGCCACAGCCCGAGCAGTGACAGCCCCACCGTGGTCAGCCCGAAGACGATCATCACGCGGAACGAGGCGTACACGACCGGGACGTTCGGCATGTAGTCGCCGGGGCCGAACTGCCGGGCGTACCGGCGCTGGATGTCGTCCATGCCCTGGACCTCGGCGTTCGGGTCGTGCGCGGCGAGCAGGCTGAGCATCTTCGGCACCTCCACGCCCGGGAGCGGGGAGAACGGCGCGCCCTTCTCGTCGTGGCGCAGCCCTTCGGCGGCGGCGAGCTTCATGGGCTGCTGCTCGTGCAGGAGCCGGCCGGACTGGTCTCCGGTGCCCGCGACGACCGCGCCGGCGATGGCCGTCATGACCAGGGCCGCCCGCAGGCTCGCCCGCCACATGGCGGGGTCGGTGCGGAACCGCCGCGCGCCCCGCCGGGTGTCGCGGGTGAAGGGGACGGTCGCGTCCCCCTCGGCGGTGTGGCGCCGCTCGACGATGATGCGGTACGCGCTGACCGCGATCACGAACCCTCCGGCGACGACGAAGGCTCCGGAGATCACGTGGGGGACCTGGGCGAGCGCGGTGGAGTTGGTGAGGACGGCCCAGATGTCGGTCATGCGGGCCCGGCCGTCGACCACCTCGTAGCCGACCGGGTGCTTCATCCAGGCGTTGGCGGCGAGGATGAAGTAGGCCGACAGGTTCGACCCGATGGCGGCGGCCCAGATGCAGGCCAGGTGGATCCGCTTGGGGAGCCGCTCCCAGCCGAAGATCCACAGGCCGAGGAAGGTCGACTCCAGGAAGAACGCGAGCAGCGCCTCCATGGCGAGGGGGGCGCCGAACACGTCGCCGACGAAGGTGGAGTACTCACTCCAGTTCATCCCGAACTGGAACTCCTGCACGATGCCGGTGACCACGCCCATCGCGAAGTTGATCAGGAACAGCTTCCCGAAGAACTTCGTCAGCCGCAGGTAGTGCTCCTTGCCCGTACGGTGCCAGGCGGTCTGCAGGCCGGCCACGAACACGCCCAGCCCGATCGTCAGGGGTACGAAGAGAAAGTGGTACACGGTGGTGACCCCGAACTGCCACCGCGCCAGATCCAAAGCGTCCATGTTCCCCTCATCGGGTCGGGAGCTCTACAGGCTGTAGTTCTATTCCTAGTAGTACTACGACTTGTAGAGCTACGGGCCCGGGGAAGGCGCCGGATCGCTGCGATCTTCGTCACACCGCTTCCTACCGGCCCTTTCGGGCACGCGACACCGCCGCCGGCGCCCCTCCCCAGGCGCGCCGGCGGCGTTCCCCTTACTCGCGGCGTCTTCCCCTGCGAAACCGGGAGCCCCTCGCTCGGCGCAGCGGCAGCCGCGTCGCTCGGGGCCCACCCGGTGTTCCGGCTGGACATCGTCCGTCACCGGCTTCGCGCCGCCGGGCACTCCCCGGCGGCATGATCCATGGTGCCCCGCGGCCACCCCCCGGGTCGTCATCCCAGCGGGTGATTCCCGGGTACGCCGCCCGGCGGAGCCGTGGTGACCGGGGTAGGAGGCGACCCTGCCGCGGAAGGCCCGGCGCGTCCGCTTTAGGGCGTGGTTCCCTTTTCGACCGCGTTCCACAGGATGGCGATCGGCGTACCGTCCGGGGTGGATCGGCTCTCGAATTCGTCGAGGAGGGCGTCGATCCGCTGGTCGAGTTCCGCGCGGGCCTCGGCGTCGAGGTGGAGGATCGCCCGCCGGGTGTGCCGGCTGGGGGGCGAACCGTTCTCGACGAGTTCGGCGCGGTGGGCGTCGACGATGGCCAGGTCGATCTGCCCGGCCAGCTGGTCCGCCTCCGTGCCGAGGTCGAGCCGCCAGGTCGCGCCGGTGGCACGGTAGGGACGTTCCCATGCTCCGTTCTCGCCCTGACGGGGTGGCTCGACGACGAGGAAGCCGGCGTCCGTCAGGGCTCGCACGCGCCGTAGCAGGGTGGCCGGCGCGACGCCGAGCCGCTGTGCGAGTTGCTGGTTGGTCTGGGACCTCTCGAGGCAGAGGCGCAGAATGCGCCAGCTCAGCGGGTGTGTCAGGGCGCGCAGGTCTTGTGGGGTCGCCTGCCTGCGCGGTTCCGGTTCAGCCGTCGACGGCGTGGAGTCAGCCATTGACAGCAGTATAACCGATGTCCAAAATTGAGATCGATTTCACTTTGTGGAAGCAATTGCAAGGGGCGGTCGCATGGAATCGGTCGAGGACATCAAGGAATACGTGGCGCGCAACCGGGCGCGGCACGAACAGGAGCTGGCCGACTGGATCCGGGCGCCGAGCGTCAGTGCCACCGGGGAGGGCATGCCGGAGGCCGCCGAGCACGCCAAGGGACTCCTGGCCGCGAGCGGCCTCGCGCCGCGGCTCGTCGAGACGGGCGGGTGGCCGCTGGTGGCCGGCCACGCGCCGGGTCCCGAGGGCGGCCCGCACGTGGTGATCTACGGGCACTACGACGTGCAGCCCGCCGGCCCGCTCGAACAGTGGGACAGCCCGCCGTTCGAGGCCGCGATCCGCGACGGCCGGATGTACGGGCGCGGCACAGGCGACAACAAGGGGCAGCACTTCGCGCAGCTGCTCGCCGTGCGCGCGCTGCGCGCGAGCGAGAAGGGGCTGCCCTGCTCGGTGACGGTGCTGCTCGACGGTGAGGAGGAGATCGGCAGCCCCCATCTCGCCGCCACGCTCGCCGGGATGCGCGCGGACCTCGACGCGGACGTCGCGCTGTGGAGCGACGGGCCGGTTCACGACAGCTACGAGCCGACGGTGTTGCTCGGCGTGCGCGGTGTGGTGAGTTTCGAGATCACGGTCCAGGGCGCGGACACCGCGTTGCACTCGGGGAACTGGGGCAACGTCGCGGCCAACCCGGCCTGGGAGCTGGTGTGGCTGCTGTCGACGATGCGGGCACCCGATGGGCGCGTCCTCGTCGAGGGCTACGACGCCGGCACCACCGAGCTGACCACGGCCGAGCGCGCGGCACTCGACGCGCTGCCCGTGGCCCCGCAGGAGCTACTCGCCGGGGTCGGGCTCGACCGCATGGACGCGTGCGGCGACGCCGGGGTCAACGAGCGGCTGGCGCTGCCCACCTTCACCATCAACTCGCTCACCTGCCTGGACGATCAGGATCACCGGCCGGTGATCCCGTCGGTCGCGATCGCCCGCTGCGACATCCGGCTCGCCTGCGGCCAGCGGGCCGCCGCGGTCGCCGACGCGGTGCGCAGGCACGTGGCCGCCCGGCTCCCGCGCGCCGAGGTCGTCTTCAAGGCCATGATGGAGCCTTCGCGTACCCTGCCGGACGCGCCCTATGCTCAGGCGGTGCTCGACGGGGTGAGCGCCACGGCGGACAAGCCGGCGCTGTTCGCACCCGCGATGGGAGGCAGCCTGCCCATCGCGGGCATCACCGACGGGCTCGGAGTGCCCTGCTACGGCATTCCGCTGGCCAACGTCGACGAGCGCAACCACGCCCCGAACGAGAACTTCGAACTCACCCGGTTCCATGACGGCATCGTGACCGCGGCCGCGGTCCTGCGCAGCATCGGCGGTGCGATGTGAGCGGCATGTGGCGGCCCGTGGCCGCGGCATCGGCCGGCAACGCGCTGGAATGGCTCAGCTTCACCGCCTACACCCTTGCCGCCGGCACCATCGCGAAACAGTTCTTTCCCAGCCAGGAGCAGACGAGCTCACTGCTCCTGGCGTTCGGCACCGTCGCGCTCGCCTATGTCGTCCGCCCGGTCGGCGCGCTCGTGCTCGGCGCCTACGCCGACCGCGCCGGCCGGATGCCCGCGCTGATGGCCTCCATCCGCATCATGGTGCTCGCCACGCTGATCATCACCTTCCTGCCCGGCTACAGCACGATCGGTATCGCCGCGCCGATCGGCATGGTGCTGGCGATGCTGCTCCAAGGCTTCTCCGCAGGCGGAGAGTTCGGCAGCGCCACGGGCTATCTCGTCGAGCAGAACGCCAACCGGCGCGGCTTCATGGCCAGCTGGCAGGGCGCCAGCCAGTCCTTCGCCACGGTTCTGGCCACCCTGCTGCTCGCGATCACCAGCGGCACCCTGACCGACGCGCAGTTCGAGGCGTGGGGCTGGCGGATTCCCTTCGCGTTCGGGCTGCTGCTCGGCCCCGTCGGCTATTACATCCGCAAGAACCTCGGCGAGACACCGGAGTTCAGCCGGGCGCGCCACACCGAGCGGCCGAAGCAGCCCGTGGCACGGACACTGCGCTCGCACAAGGCCAGGATGGCGCTCTGCATCGGGATCCTCGCGGTGTCCACCGCCTACTCCTATCTGATCACCTACATGCCGACGTACGCCATCCGGCAATACGGCCTGCCTTCGTCGACCAGCTTCACCACGGTCATCATCACCGGCGGCATCATGGTGGTGATCGCGCCGCTCGCCGGCCACGTCTCCGACCTCATCGGCCGCACCAAGATGCTCACCATCGCGGCGGCGGGCATCGCCGTCTCCGGGATCCCGCTGTTCCTGCTCTTCCAGGCCGCGCCGAGTTTCGCCACGATGGCCATCGTCATGACGCTGATGGGGCTGATCAAACCCTGGTACACCGGGCCCCTCGCCGCCCGCATGGCCGAACTCTTCCCGACCACGGCCCGGGGAACCGGCCTGTCCATCAGTTACAACGTGGGTGCCATCCTCTTCGGCGGCCTCACACCGGTCGCCGTCACCTGGCTGCTCGCGACCCTCGGCACGCCCCTCGCACCGGCGTTCTGGCTCGTCGCACTCGCCGCGCTCTCGCTCGTCGCCGTGCTGGCCAGTAGCCGTTATGTCCACACGGCAAGCGAGACCGATCCGACGAGAGAGTACGAGAAGACGTGAGGGCTGCCGCCCTCAGGCGGGCAGGTCGGCCACGCGGGCCGCGACCGGGCCGAACAGGTCGCCGATCGTGGTCAGGGCGGCGGCGTGCAGGGTGTCGGCCGGGGTCGCCGCGCCGTCCGGGCCCGGCAGCGGCCGGGTCGCGCACGCCTCCGCCACCACCGTGGGCCGGTAGCCGAGGTTGAACGCGCCCTGGGCGGTGAACTGGACGCACATGTGGGTCATGAAACCCGCCAGCACCAGGTCCGGCCCTGCGTCCAGCCGCCGCAGCACCTCCAGCAGGTCGGTCTCGTGGAAGGAGTTCGGGAAGTGCTTCACCACGACCGGCTCGCCGTCCCGGGGTGCGACGCGGGAGTCGATCCGACCGATCTCGGCGTGGATGTCGTACGGGCTGCCCTCCCCGCCGTCGTTGACGACGTGCACCACGGGGATCCCGGCGGCCCGAGCACGCTCAAGCAGGCGGGCGCCGGCGTCGAGGGCGCGGTCGGCGTCCGGCAGCGCCATGACGCCGGTGCGGTAGGTGTTCTGAAAGTCGATCATGATCAGGGTGCTGGCCGACAGCGCCGGCAGCGCGCCGTCCAGGCCGATCACCTCGCGCAGAGTAATCGACACGGTCATCTCGTTCTCCTCGGAAATCGGAAATCGGGCATGCTGCTCCACCGGCCGGACCCGGCCGGGGGACAGGAAGGGGTCAGGCGGCGGTGCGGAACCGTCGCCGGTAGGCGGCCGGGGTGGTGCCGAGCCGCCGTCTGAACACTCGGTGCAGCGTCTCCACCGAGCCCAGGCCGCACGCGGCGGCGACCCGGTCGAGCGGCTCGTCGGTGCCCTCCAGCAACCGCCGCGCCGCCTCCACCCGCGCCGCCTCGACGTAGGCCGCCGGGGTGGTGCCGGTCTCCTTGCCGAAGACCCGGGTGAAGTGCCGTTCGCTGAGGCACATCCGCTCGGCCAGCGCCGCCGCCGACAGGTCAGCGGTCACGTTCGTGGTGATCCACGACCGCAGCTCGTCGATGTCACGGCGCTCGGCCGGGGCCTGCCACAGCGGGACGCTGAACTGGCTCTGCCCGCCCTGCCGCTTGAGGTACATCACCAGCTGCCGGGCGACCGCCAGGGCGAGTCGTTCCCCGTGGTCCTCGGCGACCAGGGCGAGCGCGAGATCCATGCACGCGCTGATGCCCGCGCCCGTCCACACCGTCCCCGACCGGACGTAGATCGGGTCGGGGTCCACGGTGACGTCGGGGTGGTCGGCGGCCAGCCGGTCGGCGGTGGCCCAGTGCGTGGTCGCCGTCCGTCCCGACAGCAGGCCCGCGGCGGCCAGCAGGTGCGCCCCGACGCACACCGAGGCGACCCGCCCGGCGTGCCGCGCGGTGCCGGCGATCCAGCCGACCAGGTCCGGATCGATCACGGGGGCGCCGTCGCCGTCCACCGCGCCCGGCACCACGAGGGTGTCCACCCGGTCGCCGACCTGGTCGAAGGTCAGGTCCGTGGCGAGCCGTACCCCCGCGCTGGTGCGCACCTGGCCACCGTCCGGCCCGGCCAGCAGCACCTGGTAGGGCGTCCGGCCGGACATCTCCCGGTTCGCCAGCGCGAACACCTCTGCCGGCCCGGTGACATCGAGGAGATCGACATCGGGGAACACGGCGATGACGACACGGTGCGAAGCGGGCATGCGCCTATTGTCGCCAACGCGACTCCATGACCGCCACGACGAGCTTCTGTCACATCCGGACACCAGGCGCGGCAATGGCCGTAGGAGCGCCGACGGTTACTTGACGGTCACGTGGGCGCCGAGGACTGCCATCCTCCCGTTGACCTGCGGATATGTAAACTCACACCAATACGGACCAATCACGCCGATTGAGCGCTCCATGAGGCCCACCGTTCCCAGATCCCCGATGGGCCAAGGGGCGGTGCACGGGCCGTCCGCTCCCGGCTGGGACGAAGGCGCGCCGGGCCACGGGCTGATCGGGGCGGGACGCGACGAGGTCGTGAGCGAACGGCGAACCGGCGCAGGCGGACCGGGGCATGCGATCGGCGAGTCATCCATGTGAGCTCCTGCCGGATGGCCGCGACCGGGGAGCGTGAGGTGAGGAACGATGAAGGAAGCCAGCACTCCCGGGGGTGACCGGCCGGATCCGCGCCCCGCATCGTCCTGGTCGGATGATCCCCTCGCAGCGTACACGGCGACCGCCGTGATCGATGATCATGGCGTCGTGACCGGTTGGAGCGCGGAGGCCCAGAGGTTGCTCGGCTATCACCCCGCTGACATCGTGGGACGGTCCGCGGCCGTCCTCCTCGCCGAGGACGTCGCCGCCGGGACGGTTCAGTCGTCCTTCGCGGAACTGCCGCGGTGGAACGGAAGCGTCACACTGCTACATCGGGACGGTCACCGGGTGAAGGTGGGGCTACTGGCGCATCACCGGACGGCGGACACCGGTGGCGGCGAGTGGTTCGTCGTGTCACCTGTCACGGCCGGGCCGCGGCCGCCCCAAGACGAAGTCCTGATGGAGTGGGCGTTCGGCCAGGGCCCGTGCGCCATGGCGATCTACGGCAGCGATCTACGTCTGCGGCGGGCGAACCGGGACATGCAGAGCGCGTTCAACCTCACAGAAGACGAGATGCGCGGGCTGCGGGTGTCGGAGATCGTGCTCGGCGCCCATCTCGAGGAAACCGAAGAGTGCATCCGCCGGGTGCTGGAGAACGGCGAACCACTACAAAGGGAGAACTTTTTCCGCACCCCCGGGAGGAGCCGCAAGCAGGCCTGGGCGGTTCGCCTCGCCCCACTCAGGAACCAAGGCGATCAGGTCGAGGCCGTGTGCCTGGCGGCGCACGACATGACCGAACAGTATTGGGCCCGGCAGCGTTTGCTGATGCTCAACGAGGCGGGCGCCCGGATCGGCGGCACACTCGAGGTCGCGCGCACCGCCCAGGAAATGGCGGACGTGGCCGTCCCCAAACTCGCGGACGCCGCCGACATCGCTCTGCTCACCTCACTGGACCAAGGCGCCGAGCCGCCCACCGGTTCACCGCCCGGTCCCATCACGCTGCGCCATGTCGCCCGGTCGGTCATCGACGACGGCCCCGCAGCCACTCTTAAGCCAGGACAGATCGCTACATACGCCGACGACTCCCCGCAGGCCGGCTGTCTGCGTTCAGGACGGCCCATCTTGTACGACACGCCTGGCGACTGGGCCCCCCACTCGATGGTGGTGCCGCTACGAGCCCGCGGCACCACGCTGGGGGTGGCCGTCTTCGCGCGCCATCGGCTCATGGAACCGTTCGATCAGGATGACCTGTTGCTGGCCGAGGAGATCACGGCAAGGGCGGCGATCTGTATCGACAATGCCTACCGTTACACCCGCGAGCGCGACACGGCCCTCACCTTGCAGCGCTGCCTGCTGCCACGACGACTGCCCCAGCAGGCCGCACTCGAGGTCGCTTCCCGCTACCTGCCCGCGGGAGCCCGGCCCGGCGTGGGCGGCGACTGGTTCGACGTCATCCCCCTCTCAGGAGCCCGCGTCGCCCTGGTCGTCGGCGACGTCGTCGGCCACGGTGTCCAGGCCTCCGCCACCATGGGCCGCCTGCGCACCGCGGTCCGAACCCTGGCCGACGTCGATCTGCCACCCGACGAACTGCTCATCCACCTGGACGACCTCGTCACCCACCTGGCCGCCGAAGCGGACGGCGCCGAGCAGCGCGACAGCGCGACCGAGGCCCCAGGAGAGATAGGAGCCACGTGTCTCTACGCCGTCTATGATCCCGTGGCGCGCCGTTGCCGCCTCTCCCGGGCCGGGCATCCACCGCCCGCCGTGGTGAGTCCTGGCGGCACGGTCGAATTCGTCGACCTTTCAGCCGAGCCGCCGCTCGGCATGGGCGGACTCGACTTCGAATGCACCGAGTTGGAACTGCAGGCGGGCAGCTTGCTCGTGCTCTACACCGACGGCCTCGTCAAAGGGCGTTACCGAGACATCGACGAGGGCCTCGATGTGCTGCGCAAGACCCTCGCCAGGCCCGATCAGTCGCTGGACGCCATGTGCGACAACGTGCTCGAGGCGCTGCTCCCCTCCCATCCTCCGGACGACGTCGCTCTGCTGATCGCCCGCACCCGCGCCCTGGACGCGTCCCAGGTCGCCACCTGGAATCTGCCTCCCAGCGCGCCCATCGTCGCCGAAGCGCGCAGGAACGCCTCCAGGCAGCTGGCTCTCTGGGGTCTCGATGAAGCGATCTTCACCACGGAACTGGTGGTCAGCGAACTGGTCACCAACGCGATCCGCTACGGTGACCCACCCATCCAACTCCGGCTGATCCACGACCGCGACCTGATCTGCGAGGTGTCCGACGCCAGCAGCACCGCGCCCCATCTTCGCCGCGCCCGCGTCTACGACGAAGGCGGGCGCGGTCTGCTCCTGGTCGCCCAGCTCACCCAACGCTGGGGCACGCGCCACACGGCCACCGGGAAGACCATCTGGGCCGTCCAAGCGCTGCCTGGAGACAGCGGTACGGGCACCTGACCCGGCACGCCTCACCCCCTCGACCGAGCGAGCGGCGGCCGTTCAGCGTGGACAGGGACGGGGGGCCGGGGTCAGGCGGCGAGCGGCTTCTCCTGTGAGTAGGAGCGGGACCAGACGATCAGGCCGTCCCGGACCCTGGCGATCATGACGATGCCGGTGACGAACCGGGCGCCGGTGGCGATCACCCGCCCGTGCAACCGGTACTCGGTGATGATGACCTCGGGGTCCGCCGTCTCATGGATGGTGACCTGGTCGATGCCGGTGAACTCCTCGACGTCCACTGCGGAGGCGAGGTGCGCGCGGAACGTCTCGCGCCCGACCTCGTGCGTGGGGACGCCCGGCGGCAGGAACGGCATTTCGAACAGGGCGTCCTCGGCGAACAGATCGGCCATCTTCTCTGTCGGGCCGGTGGCGGTGAGCGACAGCAGGTGTTCGACGACCGTGCGGGGTGAGGTGGCCGGCATCGGCATCTCCTTGGTGTCTTGATACGATAAGCGGGGCGCTCGCCCCGGTTAGGAATATACGGGGCGCTCGCCCCGTTTGTCGAGAGGATCCCAGCAGTGCGCGCCGACGCCCGCCGTAACCGGCAACGAATCCTCGACGTCGCTGGTGAGGCCTTCACCGTCGATGGCACCGGGGTCTCGCTCGACGAGATCGCCCGCCGGGCCGGCGTCGGAGCGGGCACCGTGCACCGTCACTTCCCCACCAAGGAGGCTCTCCTCGACGCCGTCGTCGCCGACCACCTCAAGCGACTCCACGACACCGCCGCCGAAGCCCTCACGGCCCAGGAGCCTGGCGCCGCGCTGTTCGGCTTCCTGCGTCACATGATCGAAACCGCGGGACCGAAGCAGGAGCTCACCCAGGTGCTCACCGAGTCCGGCGCGACGACCAGCGAAGAGACCGCGCAGGCCGCCGCCGGGCTCCGGGCCGCGTTCGACGCGCTGCTGTGCCGCGCCCAGCAGGCCGGTGCGGTGCGCGGGGACCTCGACGCGGTCGCCGTCCAAGCCGTCGTCGCCGGCGCCGTCGCCGCGGTGCGCCACAGCGCCCGGCCCGACGTCGGCGCCGTGATTCTCGAATGCCTACGCCCCTGAAGCCCCGACGGCGAACGGCGGGCTGCCGATGGCCGCAGCCGGAGCGGTCCTGTTCCCTGCCCCTGCTCCACCGTGGCGCCGCGGCTGATCGCTAACGGCACACGTCCCGGTAGGGGACCTCGGGGAGGTACGTCCGCCAGTCCTGCTCCGACAGGGTGTGGCCCACGCGCGCGCACACCTGGGCCGCGATCCGTTCCGGGGCCACCGGGTACTCGTGCACGCCCCCGGCCTCGTCGGCCGCGTACAACGTCGAGCCGTCGGGGGTGAAGGCCAGGCTCAGGATCGCGCTCCCGTACAGGTTGATCGCGGGACCGAGACGGCGTCCGGCGGCGACGTCCCAGAGCTGGACGGTCCCTCCGTCTCCAGCGGTGGCGAGCAGGCGCCCGTCGGGGGAGAAGGACATGGCGCCGATCGACTCCTGAGCGCCGTCAGGACCGGCGGGCGGAGCGTCGGGCCGCGGGTGCTCCAGAGCATGATCCTGCCGAGGTCGTCGCTCACCGCCATCAGCCGGCCGTCCGGTGCGAACGCCACAGCCTCGGTCGACATGTCGTCCTCGGGGGACACGGCGAAATTGGCGCCGGACGGCGCCCCGGAGGCCGTGTCGAAGAACCGGGCGAGGTAGCTGCTGAGGGGGGCGAAGTAGCGCCCGTCCGGAGAGAAGACGAACCCGCTGGGGACCGCGGTCAGGCGCACCGACCTGCGCACCTTGCCGCTCCGAAGGTCCCACAGCCGCATCTGGATCTGGTTCTCGTCGCTTCCCCGTTCGATCACGAACCGGGTCGTCACGGCCGCGAGGGTGCCGCCGTCGGGGCTCAGCGCCGCCGCCTCCGCCTTCCACTTGCGGTTCAGGGAAACGGTGCGGATCACCTTGCGGGAGGCGAGGTCCCACAGCTTGTAGACCCACATGCCGTCGCCGGTGAGCAGAAGGCGTCCGTCGCGGCTGAACAGCGGCGGCTGGTCGGGGGTGGCGTCGGGGGCGAGACCCGACCCCGGCAGGGGACCGCCGAGGAACGCGCGCCGGTGGACGTCCCACAGGCGCACCGGCCCTCCCTCGCCGGCCCGGACGGCCAGCAGGCGCCCGTCGGGGCTCAGTGTCGCCGCGGTCGCCTTCGTGGGAAGCCCGCCGCCGGTGAGGCGCAGGCCGAGGTCCAGGGTGATGACCGACTGGTCGCTCAGATATCTCAGCGACCGCCCGTCGGTGTCGAAGCGGACGTCCGACACCCGCCCGTCGAGCTTGTAGTCCAGCAGCAGGTGGTGGTCGGCGACCCGCCAGACCCGGATCCGGGTGTCGGCGTACGACGCCAGCAGCCGTCCGTCCGGGCTGTACCGCACCTCGGCCATGGTCTGCAGATCCAGGCCGGAGGACATACCGGTCTCCCATTTCCCCCCGCGGCGCCGGGCCGTCGCCATGTCGACGAAGGTGATCGTCTCCTCGCCCACGCAGGCGAGCGTGCGGCCGTCCGGGCTGAAGGCCAGGGCGACGAGCTGGCCGGAACAGGACCTGCGGAAACGGGTGTCCTCGGTTCCGCCGGGAAGCCGCCAGACGTGGATCCCCGATTCGCCCGCCGACATCGTCGCCGCGAGCCGCCCGGAGGAGGCGACGCTCCCGGGTCCGAGCCCCCACTCGTCCCGCCCGTAGGTGCGGCCGCTGTCGATGTTCCACAGCCACAGGCCCTGGCCCTGGTGCATCACGAGGGTCGCGTCGTCGTCGCCGAACTCCAGGGTCTGCGGCAGGACCGACGGGCGGTCGGCGGGCTTGGCGGGATCGTTCGCGAACGGGTCGTACTCGCGCCTGCGCGTCCCCGTGCGGGTGTCCCACACGACGACCTTCGTGCTGAACGCCACCGCGAGGTAGCGGCCGGTCGGGCTCAGCGACACGCTCTGCACGAGCTCGTCGGCGCCGACGCCGAGGTGGCCCCAGCCGCCGGTCCTCCTGCCGCTGCGCAGGTCGTACAGGCGCACGCCGTCGGTGCTGACGCCGGCCAGCAGGCGGCCGTCGCGGCTGAGCGCCCGGCGGCTCACGCCCGAGGCCTGGGTGTCATGGAACGCGGTGGTCTCGGGCTGGTAGAGGGACGCCGTCAGGGCGGAGCGGGTGTCGGCGCCGGGGGCGAGGCGCCAGCCGGCGACGGTCAGCAGCATCGCCGTGCCCGGGTCGGTCGTGCGCAGCGTGCCGGCGAGGGAGGACACCTGCCGTCCGGTCGCCTGGTCGCGCTGCTCGGCGATCCGCCCGTTCTGGTACACCGACAGGCCGCCGCCGGCGACGGCGAGGACGAGCAGCACCGCCAGGACCAGCGTGAACAGCCTGCGCCGGTTGGCGCGTCGCCTGACCAGGGCCGATCCCGCGTCCAGGTACTCGCGTTCGAGGGCGTTCAGGGCGATGTGCCGGCGGCCCGCGGCGGCCCAGCCGAGGGCGGCGTCGAGCCGGGCGCCCTGCGGCAGGTCGGCGTCCTTGCGGCCGTCCCTGCGCCAGCGGCGCGCGGCGGCGGCGAGCTCGACGTGGGCGCGCAGCCCGCCGTGCTCCTCGTCGGCCCAGGCGCGCAGGCGGGGCCAGGCCCGCAGCAGGGCCGGACGGGCCAGCGTGATCACGCCGTCCGCCCCGGCCAGCAGGCCGGCCTGCGCGAAGGCCGCGAGCGCGCGTTCGACGGCGTTTCCCTCCTCCGGCGGGCGGCCCTCCAGCAGCTCCTCGCGGTTCACCCGGCGGGTGCTCTCGTCGCCGTGCTCGTCGACCGCGACCATCCGCAGCAGCAGGTCCGGCACGACGGCCTGCGCGGCCGGGTCGAGCCGGCCGTACACCTCCTCGGCGAACACCCCGAGGCCCGGCTCGCGGTCGCCGTCCCGGCCCATCAGCCCGGCCTCGGCGCTGCCCAGGGCCAGCAGGTCGCCCTGGAAGCCGCGGAGCCCGCTGACCAGGGCCATGAGCAGCTCACGTGCCTCGGGACGCGTCGCCGGGTCCTTGCGCAGTGCCGCGCCCACCAGCGGGCGCAGTGACCCGGGCAGCACGGTCAGGTCGGGGTCGGAGGACAGGACGCGGTGCATGACCCCGCCCAGGCTCTCCGCCTCGAACGGGTCGACGCCGGTGGCGGCGAACAGCACGATGCCGCCCCAGGCGAAGACGTCGGCGGCCGTGCCGGCGCGCTGCCCGGTGAACACCTCCGGCGCCATGTAGGTGGGCGTGCCGGCCACCAGGCCGCTGGCGGTCAGGGACATCTCCAGCGTCCGCGCCACGCCGAAGTCGATCACCCGTGGCCCGTCCGGGCCGAGCAGCACGTTGTCCGGCTTCAGGTCACGGTGGATCACCCCGGCGTCGTGGATCGCGGCCAGCGCGGTCGCCACCCCCGTCGCCAGCCTGTGCAGATCGTCCCCGCCGAACCGGCGGCCCTCCTGCCGGACGGCGCGGCGCAGGCTCGGCCCCTCCACGTACTCGCTCACGATGTACGGCTGGTCGCCGTCCAGCCGGGCGTCGATCACCCCTGCCGTGCAGAACGACGCGACCCGCCGCGCCGCCGTCGCCTCCCGCCCGAACCGGCCGCGCAGTTCCTGGTCACGCGCCGCCTCCCCGTGCAGCACCTTGATCGCGACCCGGCGGCCTCCGGGGTCGTACGCCTCGTACACCACCCCCTGCCCGCCCGCTCCCAGCCGACCGGCCAGCCAGTACTCGCCCAGCCGCTCCGGGTCCTCCGGCAGCAACGCCGCCGCCAGCGCCATACGCAGATCCCGCCTCTCTCGGAACACCTGTTAGATGCCGGCGGGCGGCCGGAGGTTCGCCCCTTCAGACGCCGGAGGCCTTGAGGTAGGCGGGGAGGTCGCCCAGGGCGAAGCCCCGGCGCTTGATCTTGTCCAGGAGGATGCGGAAGTCCCTGGCCAGGTGGGGGCGGAAGTGCAGGAGCAGGATGTCGCCGGGGTGCAGCTTCTTGTCGGGCGTCTGGTAGGCGATCTTCCCGCCGGGCTGCACGGTCGCCGTCCACAGCAGGACGGCCGACAGGTCGCAGTCCTTCACCGCCTGCAGGGTGGCGGGGTTGTAGTTGCCGAACGGCGGGCGGAACAGCGTCGGACGACGCCCGATCTCCTTGGTGATCACCTTGGCCGATCCGCAGATCTCGGCCTTCTGCGCCGCCGGCCCCAGGTGCCACAGGTTCGGGTGGGTGAGTGTGTGGGCCTCGATGGGCACCCCGAGGTCACGCAGGCCCTGGAAGTACGACCACTTGCCCGCCCCGACGTACTTGCCGCCGGCCGCGGTGGGGTCGGGCACGCCCCTGGCCTCGACCGCGTCCCGCATGGCGAACACCATGATCGGGACGGCCCGGTCCTTGACCAGCTGGACGAAGCCGGGGTCCTGCTCCCAGCCGTCGTCGATGGTGAGGAAGACGACCTTCCGCTTGGTCGCGATGGAGGAGATGACGGGCGGCATCCCGTTCGCGGGCTTACGGATTGGCGTGACCTCCCCCGGCTGGGGCATCGCGGCCACGGGCTCACCCGGGTTCCCGTGGGAGCGCGGTCGCGTCCGGCCCGGGGACGTGTGGTGGGAACCGTCACCAGATGTGGAGGGCTTGCCTCCCGAAGTCTTGGGCGGCGTGGTGGGGCCGCATGCCGCGCTCATCGCCACCAGCGCCACCCCGAACGCCCCCGCGAAGACCTTCCGCCCCCAGATCATGGTCAGCAATCTTGCCAAAGGAATGATCCGTTGCCGAACAAACCACGGATCCCACGCAAAACATTACAAAGGGTCGCCACCCACGGTGACCGGGGCGGAGCGGCGGGGGTGGGGTCAGAGGTGGTCGGCGGGGACGGTGAGGTGGTCGGTGTCGGACTGTTCGGCGAGGAGGCGGCGGGCCATGGCCGTGACGTCCTCCTTGCTGAGGCTCGCCCCCATCGAGGTCGCCTCGTCGTACTCCTCCGGGGACAGCATCGCGCGCACGGCCGCGACGTTGCGCGGGCCGTCCAGGGGGTCCATCAGCTGGGGGGAGTACCCCACCCGGGATCCGATGGCGTTGACCGCGCCGAGCAGGACGCCGCCCTCTATCGCCCGGCCGGCCATGCCGAGGGCGCCCGCCAGCACGTGCGCGCCCGCGAGCCAGGAGGTCACGTCCTCGGTGCGGCCGAGGTACACCACCAGGCGCGCCGCCTGCTGGATGGCCCGCTCGACCTCGCCGAGGTCCATGGCGACCTTCACGCCGATCCACACCGAGGAGCAGTACGCCCAGTCGTGCCCGCACGCCTTGGCGATGTCGGCGGCCTGCAGGAGCTGGCCGGCGGCCAGGGCGGGATCCCCGGCGACCCGGGTGACCTGCCCGCGGACCATCATCAGCTCGGCCTCGATCCACGGCAGCCCCGCGGCCTGCACGTGGTTCCATCCCTCGGCCATCGCGAGTTTGGCCTGCCCCGGGTTGCCGCTGAGCTGGAGGAAGTACGCGCGGTAGGGCAGGGCCCGGGCCATGACCTCGATGTCGCCGGAGGCCTCGGCCTGCGTCAGCGCGATCTCGACGTCGTCGTTGCCGCCGATCGGGTCCCCGGCCAGGTAACGCAGCAGGGCCCGGCCGATCAGCGCCTGGCCCCGTCCCGGGTGCTCGGCGGGGACCGCGTCGAGGGCCTTGCCGAGCCACCCGATGCCCTCGTGGACGTGGGCGGCGCGGTACCAGTACCACGACAGGGCGGTGGAGATCCGCAGCGCCGCCTCCCCGTCGCCGGTGGCCAGGGCCCGGGTGAGCGCGGCGCGCATGTTCGCCTGCTCGTGGCGCAGCCTGCGCATCCACAGCTCGCCGTCGAACGTCCGCAGCCGCCGGCCCGCGGTCTCGGCCAGCTCGACCGCCCAGCCGAGGTGGCGCTGCTCCCAGAGGGAACGCTCCTCGGCGGACAGCGCGCGCAGGGCGTACTGCCGGATCGTCTCCAGCATGCGGTAGCGGCGCGGCGTGCGGGCGCCGTCGACGGTGATCAGGGACTTGGAGACGAGCCCGGTCAGCCCGAGCAGCACGGGGGAGCGGTCGGACACGCGCTCGGCCGCCTCCAGGTCGAACCCTCCCTCGAAGAGGCTGAAGCAGCCGAGAAGCCGCCTTTCGGCCGGGGTGAGCAGGCGTGCGCTCGACTCGATGGCCGCCTCGAGGCTGCGGTGGCGGGCCGGAGCGGTGCGGGAGCCGCCGGAGAGGAGGGTGAAGCGGTCGTGCAGCCCTTCGTCGATCTGCTCCAGCGACAGCACGCGGGTCTGGGCGGCGGCCAGTTCGATCGCCAGGGGCAGGCCGTCGAGCTCGGCGCAGATGCGGGAGATCAGCTCGCGCTCGCCGTGGTTGGGACGCCAGTCGGGCCGCAGGGCGCGGGAGCGTTCCACGAACAGTTCGACGGCGTCACCCTCGGGGTCCAGCGGAGGCAGGTCCCAGGTGGCCTCGCCGGCGATCGCCAGCGGCTCCCTGCTGGTGGCCAGCAGCCGCAGTCCGGGGCAGCGCGACAGCAGGGTCTCGGCCAGTCCCGCCACGGCGTCCACCAGGTGCTCGCAGTTGTCGAGGACGAGCAGCATGCGACGCTCGCCGATCGACGTGGCGAGCTCGCCGGCGTCCTTGGCGAGAGAGGTGCCGATGGCCGTGCCGATGGCGGTCGACAGGAGGGCCTCGTCGGTGATGTCGGCGAGCAGGGCGAGCCAGGGGCCCTCGCTGCCGGCCTGGCCCAGGTGGTCCCGGGCGACCTCCAGCGCCGTGCGGGTCTTGCCGCTGCCGCCGGGCCCGGTGATGGTCACCAGCCGGTGCGCGGCGAGGAGCTGCTTGACGGTGCCGATGGCGGCGTCGCGGCCGATGAGCGGGGTCAGCGGGGTCGGGAGCTGGGGACGGGACGGTTCCGGCTGGGCGGGAGCCTCGGTGAGCTTGGCGCTCTCCTGACGGGGTTTCCATTCCAGCGCGGGGTCCTGCTGGAGTACGGCGCTCTCCATCGCGCGGAGAGACGGGCCGGGGTCGACGCCGAGCTCGTCGATGAGCCGTTCCCGCGCGGTGCGCAGGGCGGCGAGCGCGTCGCCCTGGCGGCCGGCGCGGTACAGGGCGAGGGCCAGCAGCTCCCAGGAACGTTCGGCGAGCGGGTGCTCGCGGACCAGCGACTCGAGCTGGCCGACCGCGGCGACCGCCTCGCCCAGGCCGAGCCGGGCCGCGGCGTGGTCCTGGCGGGCGGCGAGGCGGGCGTTCTCCAGCCGGGCGATCTCGGCCGTGGCGACGTCGGTGTCGCCGAGGTCGACGTACGCGGGGCCGCGCCACAGGCCGAGCGCGGCCGACAGGTCGGCGGCGGCCGCGGCGGGGTCCTCCTCCAGCAGGCGGGAGCCGCGTTCGGCGAGGGCGGCGAACCGCTCGGCGTCCACCGACTCGGGCCGCACGCGCAGCACGTATCCGGGGCCCTGACGGTCGAGGATGCCGGTGGACGCCCGGGCGGGACGGTGTGGTTCGAGCACTTTGCGGAGCTTGGTGATGTACGAATAGAGGCTCGACATGACGCTGCCGGGGGCCTCGTCGCCCCAGACCGCCTCGACGATGCGGTCGACCGTGACGACCTTGCCCTGGGCTATCAGCAGCGTCGCGACCAGCGCCTTGACGCGCGCTCCGCCGAGATCGAGTGCCTGCCCGTCACGGGTCACCGAGAGCGGGCCCAGAACAGAGAAGTCGAGTTGTACCGTTCCAGCACTCACAGATGATCCCGTTCCCTGCGCCTCTGTCCTCCGCACGCTGCGGAACATTTGGCTAGTTATAGCCGGATTTTACGGAAAGGCGAAGTGTGCTCACGAATTGAAACCGACTTGCGATGTGGCGGGTGGCCGGTGGCGCCACGAACGATTCCGTCGTCCGGGGAGCACATCGCGAGCGATTTCGTGGTGTTGTTCCAGTTCGCAGCCGTTACGGGATGGATTGCGGCCCGGCCGGATCGCCGATGCTGAGGTAGCCCCACATGTGGGGGTTTATGGCCCAATGTCGACCCTTGACAGGGTGGCTGTGCGAAGCGCACGCTGTTGCGTATAGCGATGCTCGTTCCGTCCTACGAAACTGGGGTATGTCGCGATGATCCCTGCGTGCCCCCTCGCAGCCCTTCCCCGGGGCGAGGCCTTCCGGCTCGACGCCGAACCGCCCATCGCCGTCTTCCACACCGACGACGGCGAGATCTATGCCATCGACGACACCTGCACCCACCAGGACGCCTCGCTCGCCGACGGGTGGCTCGAGGGGTGCGAGGTGGAATGCCCGCTGCACGCCTCCCGCTTCGACCTGCGCACCGGGAAGGTGGACGCGCCGCCCGCCAAGCTGCCCGTCCGCACCCACCAGGTGGTCGTCGAGGACGGCACCGTTTACGTGATCCCGTCGCAGGACGCGCCCAACCTGCCGCCCGGCGCCCCTGCGGGGACGGAGTGAGGTCGGTCGCCGTCGTCGGCGCGTCGCTGGCGGGCCTGTCCGCCGCGCGTGCGCTGCGCGCCCAGGGGTACGACGGCCCGCTGACGATCATCGGAGCCGAGCGGCACCGGCCCTACGACCGGCCGCCGCTCTCCAAGGACTTCCTCGCCGGCCGGATCGGCGAGGCCGACCTGGCGCTGGAGGCCGAAGGGGAGGACCTCGCGGCCGAGTGGCGCCTCGGGGTCACCGCGATCGGGCTCGACCCGCGCGACCGCCGCGTGCTGCTGGACGACGGCACCTCGGTACGGGCCGACGGGATCGTCGTCGCCACCGGCGCCGCCGCCCGCTCGCTGCCCGGCACCGACGGCCTCGCCGGCGTCCACACCCTGCGCACCCTGGACGACGCCCGGGCCCTCCGCGCCGAGCTGACCGGGGGACGCCGCCTGGTGGTGATCGGCGCGGGCTTCGTCGGCGCGGAGGTCGCCTCCACCGCCCGCGGGCTCGGCCTGGAGGTCACGGTCGTCGAGGCCGCCCCCGCCCCGCTCGCCCTGGCGCTCGGGGCCGAGATGGGCGCGGTGATCGCGTCCCTGCACGGTGACCACGGGGTCCGGCTGCTGTGCGGCACCGGCGTGCGGGCCCTCACCGGGAACGGCCGCGTCGACGGCGTGCTGCTGGAGGACGGCCGGAGGCTGCCCGCCGACGTCGTGCTCGCCGGCATCGGCGCCCGGCCCACCACCGCGTGGCTGGAGGGATCGGGCGTCGAGATCGGCCCGGGCGGGGTGCTCTGCGACGCCGCGGGCGCCACGGCCCTGCCCGGCGTGGTCGCCGTCGGCGACTGCTGCACCTGGTTCGAGCCGGCCCTCGGGCGGCACCACCGCGTCGAGCACTGGACGCCCGCGCTCCAGCGCGCCGCCACGGCCGCGGCCACGCTGCTGTCCGGCGGGACGGCCGCCCCGCCTCCCGCCAGGGCGCCGTACTTCTGGTCGGACCAGTACGACGTGAAGATCCAGTTCGCCGGCCACGCCGGCCCTGACTGCACCGTCACCGTGGAGGAGGGCGACCTGGCCTCCCGGAGCTTCCTCGCCGTCTACCGGCGGGAGGGGCAGGCGGTCGCCGTGCTCGGCGTGAACCAGGTCCGGCAGTTCACCCGCTGGCGCCGTCGCCTCGACGTCGTCACCACCGCGTAGTCGTCCCGGAGGAGAAGGATCACATGGCGCACGAAGTGCGTGGAGTCGTCGCGAAGGGCAAGGGCGAGCCGGTCGGCGTGGAGACGATCATCGTCCCCGACCCCGGGCCCGGCGAGGCCCTGGTGCGCGTGCAGGCCTGCGGGGTCTGCCACACCGACCTGCACTACCGGGAGGGCGGCATCTCCGGCGACTTCCCCTTCCTGCTCGGGCACGAGGCGGCCGGCGTCGTCGAGGCCGTCGGCGAGGGGGTGACCGACGTCGCCCCGGGCGACTTCGTCGTCCTCAACTGGCGCGCGGTGTGCGGCTCCTGCCGCGCCTGCCTGCGCGGCCGTCCGCAGTACTGCTTCGCCACCCACAACGCCAGGCAGAAGATGACGCTGGCCGACGGCACCGAGCTGTCACCCGCGCTCGGCATCGGCGCCTTCGCCGAGAAGACCCTGGTGGCCGCCGGGCAGTGCACCAAGGTCGACCCCGCGGCCTCGCCCGCCGCGGCCGGGCTGCTCGGCTGCGGGGTGATGGCCGGCTTCGGCGCGGCCGTCAACACCGGAGGGGTGAGCCGCGGGGACACCGTCGCCGTGATCGGCTGCGGCGGCGTCGGCAACGCGGCGATCGCGGGCGCGAACCTGGCCGGAGCCATCAAGATCATCGCGGTGGACGTGGACGAGCGGAAGCTGGAGGGCGCCCGCCGCTTCGGGGCCACCCACACCGTCGACGCCCGCCGCGGCGACCCCGTCGAGGCGATCCGTGAACTCACCGGCGGGTTCGGCGCCGACGTCGTGGTGGACGCGGTGGGCAGGCCCGAGACGTTCGAGCAGGCCTTCTACGCCCGCGACCTCGCCGGCACGGCCGTGCTCGTCGGCGTCCCCACCCCGGAGATGACCCTGAAGCTGCCGCTGCTGGACGTCTTCGGCCGCGGCGGCGCGCTCAGGTCGAGCTGGTACGGCGACTGCCTGCCCAGCCGCGACTTCCCGATGCTCGTGTCCCTCTATCTGCAGGGGCGGTTCGACCTCGACGCTTTCGTCAGCGAGACAATCGGGTTGGACGAGGTCGAGAAGGCCTTCGAGAAGATGCACCGCGGTGAGGTGCTGCGTTCGGTGGTCGTCCTGTGAGGCGCGCCGGACACATCGTGACCTCGGATACGGCCGAGGCGCCCCGGACAGACGACCGGACCCGCCGTCAGGCGGCCCCGGCCCGCAGTGAATGAAGGAGGTCCCGTGAGTACGAGAAGCCTGCCCCCGAGCGTCATTTCCACCCTTCCCGGCCACTACTACACCGACGAGAGCATCTTCGCGCTGGAGCAGGCGCACATCTTCGAGTCGATGTGGTTCTGCGTGGCCCGGGCGTCCGACCTGGCCAAGCCCGGGGCGTTCAAGACCGTGACCGTGGGACGCGAGAGCGTGATCGTCAGCCGCGCCCGCGACAATTCCATCCGCGCCTTCCTCAACGTGTGCCGCCACCGGGGCGCCCGGCTGTGCACCGAGGAGTCCGGCGAGGTCAAGCGGGCCTTCCAGTGCCCCTACCACGCCTGGACCTACGACCTGGAGGGCAAGCTGATCGCCGCGCCCAACCTGACCAAGATGCCCGACATCGACCGCGTGCAGTACGGGCTGGTCAAGGTGCACGTGCGCGAGTGGCTCGGCTACGTGTGGGTGTGCCTGGCCGACGAGCCGCCGTCGTTCGAGGACGACGTGCTCGGCGAGGTGCGCACCCGGCTCGGCGACCTGGAGTCGATCGAGCACTACGACGTGGAGAATCTCTCGGTGGGCCGCCGCATCGTCTACGACGTGAAGGCCAACTGGAAGCTGATCGTCGAGAACTTCATGGAGTGCTACCACTGCGCCACGATCCACCCGGAGCTGACCGAGGTGCTGCCGGAGTTCGCCGACGGCTACGCCGCGCAGTACTACGTGGGGCACGGCGCGGAGTTCGGCGAGGAGATCCAGGGCTTCACCGTCGACGGCTCGGAGGGGGTCGACCGCATCCCGACGGTGAGCGACGACCAGGACCGCCGCTACTACGCCATCACGATCAAGCCGCAGGTGTTCGTGAACCTGGTGCCCGACCATGTCATCATCCACCGGATGTTCCCTCTGGCGGCCGATCGTACGATCGTGGAGTGCGACTGGCTGTTCTTGAGGGACGTCGTCGACTCCGGCAAGGATCTCGGCCGCTCGGTCGAGCTGTTCCACCGGGTCAACGAGCAGGACTTCGACGCCTGCGAGAGGTGCCAGCCCGCGATGAGCTCCAGGGCGTACGCCGAGGGCGGCGTCCTGGTGCCGAGCGAGCACCACATCGGGGCGTTCCACGACTGGGTGCTCGGCAAACTGAAGACCGCGTCCGCCTAGCGGCGCGCACTCGCCCCGCGAGCGGAGCGAGCAAAATCAACAGGGAGGCAGGGTGGCCAGGAAGGCTCCTCGGCGGGACACCGGCGACGACGGCCTGGAGGTGGGGCCGCCCAAGGTGTGGGCGGCGGGTGTGCCCGGGGTCGCCCACTCCCTGATGACGTCGTACGCCCAGATGGGCGTGCGGCGCACGTTCCTGACCCTGGCGCGCGTCAACCAGAAGGACGGCTTCGACTGCCCGGGCTGCGCCTGGCCCGAGGGTGATCACCGCAGCCCGGCGGAGTTCTGCGAGAACGGCGCCAAGGCGGTGGCCGAGGAGGCCACCGTCCGGCGCGTGACGCCCGGGTTCTTCGCCGAGCACACCGTGGACGAGCTGGCCCGGCGCAGCGACTACTGGCTGGGCCAGCAGGGCAGGCTCACCGAGCCGATGCACAAGGCGGCGGGCTCCGACCGCTACGAGCCGGTGACCTGGAAGGACGCCTTCTCGATCATCGCCGGCCACCTGCGCGGGCTCGCGAGCCCCGACGAGGCCGTGTTCTACACCTCCGGCCGCACCTCCAACGAGGCGGCGTTCGTCTACCAGTTGCTGGTGCGCCGTTTCGGCACCAACAACCTGCCCGACTGCTCCAACATGTGCCACGAGTCGAGCGGTTCGGCGCTGAACCAGACGCTCGGCATCGGCAAGGGCACGGTGTCGCTGGACGACCTCCACCGGGCCGACCTGATCTTCGTGGTGGGGCAGAACCCCGGCACCAACCACCCGCGCATGCTGTCGGCCCTGGAGCGGGCCAAGCGGAACGGCGCCCGCGTCGTCGCCGTGAACCCCCTGCCCGAGGCGGGGCTGCTGCGCTTCAAGAACCCCCAGCGGGCTTCGGGGCTGGTCGGGCGGGGCACCACCCTGGCCGACCGCTTCCTGCAGATCCGTCTCAACGGCGACCTCGCGCTGTTCCAGGCCATGAACCGGCTGCTGCTGGAGGCCGAGGACACCGCGCCCGGCACCGTGCTCGACCGGGGGTTCGTCGAGGAGCACACCCACGGCTTCGACGAGTGGGAGAAGCACGTCCGCTCACTGGACTGGGCCGACGTCGACGAGGCCACCGGCCTGCCGCGCGCGGAGGTGGAGGCGGCCGTCCGCGACGTGCTCGCGGCGAAGTCGGTGATCGTCTGCTGGGCGATGGGCCTCACCCAGCACAAGAACTCCGTCGCCACGATCCGGGAGGTCGTCAACTTCCTGCTGCTGCGCGGCAACGTCGGCCGGCCGGGGGCCGGGGTGTGCCCGGTGCGGGGGCACTCCAACGTCCAGGGCGACCGCACGATGGGCATCTACGAGAAGCCGGCTCCGGCCTTCCTCGACGCCCTCGGCGAGGAGTTCGGCTTCGAGCCGCCCCGCCATCACGGGACCGACACCGTGGAGGCCATCCGGAGGCTGCGCGACGGCGAGGCCAAGGTGTTCTTCGCGATGGGCGGCAACTTCATCGCCGCCACCCCGGACACGGCCGTCACCGAGGCGGCGATGCGCCGGGCGCGGCTGACCGTGCAGGTCTCCACCAAGCTCAACCGGTCCCACGCCGTGTGCGGCGAGGAGGCGCTGATCTTGCCCACGCTCGGCCGTACGGAGCAGGACCGCGACCGGTTCGTCACGGTCGAGGACTCCATGGGCATGGTGCACGCCTCGCGGGGCCGGATGCGGCCCGCCTCGCTCCACCTGCTGCCGGAGGTCGCGATCGTGTGCCGTCTGGCGCGCGAGCTGTTCGGCCCGGACGACGGCATCCCGTGGGAGGAGTTCGAGGACGACTACGACGCGATCCGTGACCGCATCGAGCGCGTGGTGCCGGGGTTCGCCGACTTCAACGCCCGCGCCCGCAGGCCGGGGGGCTTCGCGCTGCCGAACGCCCCGCGCGACGAGCGGCGCTTCCCCACCGCGACGGGCAGGGCCAACTTCACCGTGAACGCCCTTGAGGTGCTGCGCGTCCCCGAGGGGCGTCTGCTGCTGCAGACCGTCCGCAGCCACGACCAGTTCAACACCACGATCTACGGGCTCGACGACCGTTACCGGGGTGTGCGGAACGGAAGGCGGGTGGTCTTCGTCAACCCCGACGACCTCGCCGAGCGGGGCTTCGCCGACGGCGAGATCGTCGACCTGGTGGGGGAGTGGCCCGACGGTGAGCGCAGGGCGGAGGGGTTCCGCGTCATCGCCTTCCCGACCGCGCGGGGCTGCTGCGCGGCGTACTTCCCGGAGACGAACGTGCTGGTGCCGCTCGACTCGGTGGCCGAGACCTCCGGCACCCCGACGTCCAAGAGCGTCGTGGTGCGGCTCAGCCGGCGTACCCCAGACGGCGGCTGATGTCGTTCGCCCCGGCCAGCAGGCGGGGGGCGAGTTCGCGCATGCGCAGCTCGCTGAAGCGGTAGGCCGGGCCGGAGGCGCTGACGGCGGCCACCACCTCGCCGTCGTAGGCGCGGACGGGGGCCGCCATGGCGTTCAGCCCGATCTCGTACTCCTCCAGGGTGATGGCATACCCCGTCTCCCGCGCCGTGCGCAGCTGTTCCTCCAGCGTCTCCATCGAGGTGATGGTGTTGGGGGTGAAGCTCGGCAGGCCGGCGGCGGCGATCAGCTCCCGGCGGTGCCGCTCGTCGAGGTGGGCGAGCAGCACCTTGCCGCTGGAGGTGGCGTGCAGCGGGGTGAGCTGGCCCACCCAGTTGTACGTCGTGACGGCGGACGGGCCGCGCACCTGGTCGAGGTTGACGGCGAAGTGCGAGCGGACGACGGCGATGTTGACGGTCTCGCCGATCTCCTCGGCCAGCCGGCGGCAGACCGGCCGGCCCTGCTGGGTGAGGTCGAGGCGCGCGGTCACCCCGCCGGCGAGGCGGACGATGCCGAAGCCGAGGCGGTACTTGCCGCGGTCCTCGGCCTGCTCCACCAGGCCCCGTCCCTCCAGGGCCGCCAGCAGCCGGAAGACGGTGGACTTGTGCACCCCGATCTGGGCCGCGATCTCGCTCACTCCCGCCTCGCCACGCTGGGAGAGGATGTCCAGGATGCTGATGGCGCGGTCGACCGACTGCACGCCGCCGTTGCCTTCGGGGCGGGCGTCGACAGAGTCGTTCTCCATAGCGGGACTGTAAGCGCTATTAGAAACACGTGCCAACGTGCGACAAATCTTGGTTGCGAATAGTGCAACTCTTTGCGCCATTCGATACAGTTGAGACCTGTTACCCCCTGCTTGCGAGTCGAGGCAGCCATGTACGACTTCGTCATTGTCGGGGGCGGATCGGCCGGGAGCGCACTGGCGAACCGGCTGTCCGCCGACCCCTCCAACCGGGTGCTGGTTCTGGAGGCCGGCCGCTCGGACTTCCCCTGGGACGTCTTCATCCACATGCCGGCCGCGCTTCCCTTCCCGATCGGCAGCCGGTTCTACGACTGGAAGTACGAGTCGGAGCCCGAGCCGCACATGCACGGTCGCCGCATCTACCACGCGCGCGGCAAGGTGCTCGGGGGCTCCAGCAGCATCAACGGGATGATCTTCCAGCGCGGCAACCCGATGGACTACGAGCGCTGGGGCGCCGACCCCGGCATGGAGACGTGGGACTTCGCGCACTGCCTGCCGTACTTCAAGCGCATGGAGAACTGCCTGGCCGCCGAGCCGGACGACGTCATGCGGGGCAAGGACGGCCCCCTGGTCCTCGAACGCGGCCCGGCGGCCGGCCCGCTGTTCACGGCCTTCTTCGACGCCGTGCGGCAGGCCGGCTACCCGCTGACCGACGACGTCAACGGGTACCGCCAGGAGGGGTTCGCCCGCTTCGACCGCAACATCCACAAGGGGCGGCGGCTGTCGGCCGCCCGCGCCTACCTCCACCCGGTCAAGCACCGGCCCAACCTGGAGATCAGGACGCGGGCCTTCGTCACCAGGATCCTCTTCGAGGGCGGGCGCGCCGTCGGGGTGGAGTACAACGGCCACACCGTCCGCGCGGGCGAGGTGATCCTGTGCGGCGGCGCGATCAACTCGCCGCAGCTGCTCCAGATCTCCGGCGTCGGGAACGCCGGCGAGCTGTCCGCCCTCGGCGTCCGGCCCGTGCACGACCTGCCGGGCGTCGGGGAGAACCTCCAGGACCACCTGGAGGTCTACATCCAGTACGCCTGCAAGCAGCCGGTGACGATGCAGCCGGCGATGAAGTGGGTCAACCGGCCGTGGATCGGCGCGCAGTGGCTGTTCGCCCGCAAGGGGCCCGGCGCGACCAACCACTTCGAGGCCGGCGGATTCACCCGGAGCAACGAGGACGTCGACTACCCCAACCTGATGTTCCACTTCCTGCCGATCGCCGTGCGCTACGACGGCTCCTCCCCGGCGGGCGGGCACGGTTACCAGGTGCACATCGGGCCGATGTACTCCGACGCACGCGGGAGCGTGAAGATCAAGAGCGCCGACCCGCGGGTCCACCCGGCGCTGCGGTTCAACTACCTGTCGACCGACCAGGACCGCCGCGAGTGGGTGGAGGCGGTCCGCGTCGCCCGTGACATCCTCAACCAGCCCGCACTGGAGCCCTTCAACGCGGGGGAGCTGTCGCCGGGGCCGTCGGTGGAGACCGACGAGGAGATCCTCGACTGGGTGGCCAGGGACGGCGAGACGGCTCTGCACCCCTCCTGCACCAACAAGATGGGCGTGGACCCGCTGTCGGTGGTGGATCCGCTGTCCATGCGCGTCCACGGCTTGGAGGGGCTGCGCGTGGTGGACGCCTCGGTCATGCCGTACGTCACCAACGGCAACATCTACGCCCCGGTGATGATGGTCGCGGAGAAGGCGGCCGACCTCATCCTCGGCAACACCCCGCTCCCGGCGGAGCACACCGAGTTCTACCGCCACCACAAGAGCCCCAGCCACTGAGCCGAGCCCCGGGCGGTCACCCGGGGCCGCCGTCGCTGCCGGCCGCCGGCCAGGAGGCAGGCCTAGGCCGTGCCGGCGTCGCCGGCGAAGTGCGGCAGGACCATCTCGGTCAGGGCGGTGACGTCGGCGTCGGCCATCGGCTCGCCGGTCATGCCCATCCGGTGGAGCAGGGTGCCGACGACGACGTCGATGAGGAACAGGATCCGGTTCTCCGGCTCACCGAGCGCGTCCTGGAGCGCGAGCCGGTAGGGGTCCTGCAGCCGCGCGGACAGGACCTGGCGCAGGGCCGGGTCGCTGACGGCGTCACTGAACACGCCGGCGAAGGCGTCGCCCACGCCGGGCTCGCCGATCTTCGCCGCGATCCAGCGGATGGCCGAGGAGATCAGCTCGGCTCTGCCGGTGCCCTCCAGCGGCACCGGGCCGAACGCGTCGAGGAGGCAGTCCACGATCAGCGCGCCCTTGGACGGCCAGCGACGGTAGATCGTCGTCTTGGCGACGCCGGCCGCGGCGGCGATGCGGTCGACGGTGGCACGCGCGTAGCCGAGTTCGTGGACCGTGCTCAGCGTCGCGGCGAAGACCACGGCGTTGACGCCGGTGCGCGGGCGGCCGGGAGGTCGGGCGGATGTGGGCGCTGGGGTCATGCCCCACACGATAGCCGGTTACGCTACTGTAGGTATCGATACCTGTCGTAGCGAAACCGCCCGCCGGCCGCCCCCGACGACCAAGGAGCCCGCACATGCCCTTCCTTCCCCCCGTCCCCGCCCCGGCCGACCCGCTGGTGGCCGATCTGGTGACGCTCGCCCGCGTACCGTCCGCGGTGCCGCTCGGCGCGGACACCCTGATCGAACCGGACCACCCGACGCTCCGGCACTACGTTCAGGAGTGCCTGCGGCCGATGTTCCGGAATCTCGGGGCCGCCGACATCATCGACCTGCCCCGCAACCAGTTCGCGGTCCGGCTCGGCGACGGCGCCGGGCCCTGCCTGGCGCTCATGGCCTACACCCCGACGCAGCACCACAACCTGATGACCGAACCCTGGTCGGGACGCATCCGCACGCCCGTCGAGCTCGGTGTCGACGAGCCCTGCCTGTTCGGCCAGGGGGTCACCCAGAACAAGACCCACCAGGCGTGTCTCCTGGACCTCGCCCGGTGGGTCCTCACCGAACAGGTGCGACTGGGCGGGACGCTGCTGCTCTGCGTCAACAACGAGGGACGCAGCAGCCACGACTGCTCGGAGGCGATCCTCGACGGCCTCCCGTGCACGCCGGACCTTCTCATCCAGCTCTTTCCCACCGGATTCGAGGTGTCGGTCGGCAACCGGGGCCGCGTCGACGTGCTCATCGACATCCAGGGGACGTCGGCCCACTCCTCGTCCCCGCCGGCCGACGGGCGGGTCATCGAGACGGCCGCCGACATCGTCCGGCGACTCGGGGAACTCGACGCCGTGGTGCGGACCCGCTCGCACCCGGAACTGGGGCACGAGCAGGTCGTCCCGTACCAGGTGCGGTACGAGCCGCTCGCGCCGCACACCCTCCCGGCCGCGGCGCGGATCACGGTGGACCGGCGGCTGCTGCCCGGCAGCGACCCGGCCGCGGCCGCCGACGAGATCCGAGCGGCCCTCGACGGGGTGGGACCCGGCTGCCGGGTCCGCGTCCGGCCGGGCGTCACGATGCTCCCGGCCTACCTTCCACCCGAGCGCCGGGACGTTCTCGACGCCTTGGCCACCTCGATTCGCACGCACCTGGGCGAACCCCGCTACACCGTCTACGGCGGCAGCTTCGACGCGGGCGGCCCGGCCTCCCGGGGGATCCCCACCGTGATGTTCGGCGTACCGGAAGAGGGCGACCTCCTCGGGGACGACTACGTCCGCCTGTCCGCGGTACGCCGGCAGGCCGCCATCCTCCGTGACACCGTCACCCACTTCTTCCAGAGGCCTGCTTCCTCCACGGGAGGTGTCTGACGCCGGCCGCGCCCTGATCAGCGGAACACGACGGTGCGGTTGCCGTTGAGCTGGACGCGGCGCTCGCTGTGCCACTTCACCGCGCGGGCCAGCACCTGCGCCTCGACGTCGCGCCCGAGGGCGGCCAGGTCGTCGGGCCGCAGGGAGTGGTCGGCGCGGGCGACGTCCTGCTCGATGATCGGCCCCTCGTCGAGGTCGGCCGTGACGTAGTGCGCGGTGGCGCCGATCAGCTTGACCCCGCGCTCGTGCGCCTGGTGGTAGGGCCGCGCGCCCTTGAACCCCGGCAGGAACGAGTGGTGGATGTTGATCGCCCGCCCCTCCAGCCGTTTGCACATGTCGTCCGACAGCACCTGCATGTAGCGGGCGAGCACCACCAGGTCGATCCGGTGCTCCTCGGCCAGTTCGAGGACGCGCGCCTCCGCCTCGGCCTTGGTGCCGGGGGTGACCGGCACGTGGTGGAACGGGATGCCGTACGTCTCGGCGAGCCCGGCGAAGTCGGCGTGGTTGGAGACGATGGCCGGCACCTCGATGTTCAGCGCGCCCACGCGCCACCTGAACAGCAGGTCGTTCAGGCAGTGCCCGAACTTCGACACCATGATCAGGGTGCGGGTGGGCGTCGCCGGGTCCTCCAGCCGCCACGCCATCCGGAACTCCCGCGCGACCGGCTCGAACGCCTCCCGCATCTCGTCGACGCTCGCGTCCGGGCCGGTGACGTCGTAGTGCACACGCATGAAGAAGCGGCCCTGGAGCCGGTCGTCGAACTGCTGGCTCTCGAGGATGTTGCCCGCCTGCTGGACGAGGAAGCCGCTGACCGCGTGCACGATGCCGGGCTGATCCTGGCAGGCCAGCGTCAGGAGGAACTCGCGGTGGGACATGGAGGCTCCAGCGCTCGCGTTGCGTATGGTGCAACGTGTTTACCTATGCGCATCAGAATGCCGTCCCGTGCCGACGTCGGTCAAGGCCCTTCAAAGCTCTGTCCCGGATCTCGGTAGGCGGTTACTTTTCGGCGTTTTGTGAGGTACCTTCCGTTAACTCCCGCGACTCGCGGACGGGCCGGGCGGCCCGGCGTACAGGGTGTTCCGCGCACGACGGCGCAGGTCGTCGCGAGGGTATCGACCTCTGAACGATCTGCCCTTGATGTCGCGAAGGCCTTGACTGGGTGAACGCGAGGGGTCGATTCTGTTCCCTATCGAGCATTGTGGTGCGTATCACGCAACGCATCTCGCGATGGTGCGAAGGGCGGCCTGCTGGTGGCAGATCTTTATCTCGGTGGCTGTTGGCGTGATCCCGTCGCGGGCGGAACCCGCGAGATCCGCTCGCCCGCGGACGGGACCCCGGTGGCGACGGTGGACGAAGGCGGCCGCGCGGACACGGAGATCGCGATCGCCGAGGCCCGGCGGGCGTTCGACGAAGGCCCCTGGCCCACCACTCCGGAACGGGAGCGCGGCGCGCTGCTGCTGCGCGTCGCCGACCTGCTGGAGCGCGAGAAGAAGGACTTCGCCCGCGCCGAGTCGCTCGACACCGGCAAGCGCCTGGTCGAGAGCGAGTACGACGTCGACGACGTCGTCGCCTGCTTCCGCTACTTCGGCGGCATCGCCGGGACGGACGTCGGCCGCGTCGTCGACACCGGCCGCGACGACGCCGTCAGTCGCGTGGTGTACGAGCCGGTCGGGGTGTGCGGCCTGATCACTCCGTGGAACTACCCGCTGCTCCAGGCGGCCTGGAAGGTCGCCCCGGCGCTCGTCGCGGGCAACACCTTCGTCCTGAAGCCGAGCGAGCTCACGCCGTCGACCGCCATCATGCTCATGCGCGTGCTGGAGGAGGCGGGGCTCCCCGCCGGCGTCGCCAACCTCGTGCTCGGCGCGGGGGCCGAGGCCGGCGCGCCGCTCGCCGAGCACCCCGGCGTCGACCTGGTGTCGTTCACCGGCGGGTCGGCAACCGGGCGGCTGATCATGGCGGCGGCCGCGCGCACGGTGAAGAAGGTCGCCCTGGAACTGGGCGGCAAGAACCCCAACATCGTCTTCGCCGACGCCGACTTCGAGACCGCCGTCGACTTCGCGCTCACCGCCGTCTTCCTCCACTCCGGCCAGGTCTGCTCCGCGGGCGCCCGGCTGCTGGTCGAGGACTCCCTGCACGACGCCTTCGTGGAGGAGGTCGTACGGCGCGCCGGGCGCATCCGGCTCGGCGGCCCCTTCGACCCCGAGGCCGAGACGGGACCACTGATCTCCGCCGAGCACCTCGCCAAGGTCGAGGCCTACGTCGCCGCCGGCGTCGCGGAGGGCGCGGTGCTGCGCTGCGGCGGGCGGCGGCTCCCCGGCCCCGGCAACTTTTACCCGCCCACGGTGCTGGACGAGTGCTCCCGGGACATGAAGGTGGTGCGGGAGGAGTCGTTCGGCCCGGTGCTCACCGTCGAGCGCTTCGACGGTGAGGACGAGGCGGTGCGTCTGGCCAACGACACCGACTACGGGCTGGCCGGGGCCGTGTGGACGCAGGACGCGGGCAAGGCCCAGCGGGTCGCCCGGCGGCTGCGCCACGGCACCGTGTGGATCAACGACTACCACCCTTACGTCCCGCAGGCGGAGTGGGGCGGCTTCAAACAGTCCGGCGTCGGCCGCGAGCTGGGGCAGGCCGGTCTCGGCGAGTACCGCGAGATCAAACACGTGTGGCAGAACGTCCGGCCCCGTCCCCAACGGTGGTTCCGCGGCTAGCCGGAGGAATACCCGATCCCCCACCAGGACCGTGAGGTGGTCATGACCATGACGTCGCCGATCCAACAGACAATGACCGGCACCCCCACGCCGGGCGACGACCGGGCCGTCCTGAACGTGCGCGGTCTGTGGAAGATCTTCGGCCCCCGCTCCGAGAAGATCGTCGGCACTCCGTTGGAGCGGCTCTCCCGGACCGAGCTGAGGGAGAGGACGGGCTGCGTGGCGGGCGTGCGCGACGTGTCGTTCAGCGTGCGGCCCAACGAGGTGTTCGTCGTCATGGGCCTGTCCGGCTCGGGCAAGTCCACCCTGGTCCGCTGCCTGACCCGCCTGATCGAGCCGACGGCCGGGCAGGTGCTGCTGGACGGCGAGGACATCCGCCAGGTGGGCGACAAACAGCTGCGCGAGCTGCGCCGCCGCCGGTTCGGCATGGTCTTCCAGCACTTCGGGCTGCTGCCGCACCGCTGCGTGCTGGACAACGTCGCCTACGGCCTCGAGATCCGCGGCATGAAGAAGGACGAGCGCTACCGCAGGGCCCGCGAGATGGTCGAGCTGGTCGGCCTGTCGGGATGCGAGGGGTCCTACCCCGACCAGCTGTCGGGCGGCATGCAGCAGCGCGTCGGCCTGGCCCGCGCGCTCGCCGTCGACCCGGAGGTGCTGTTCTTCGACGAGCCGTTCTCGGCCCTGGACCCGCTGATCCGGCGAGACATGCAGAACGAGGTCATCCGGCTGCACCACGAGGTCGGCAAGACGATGATCTTCATCACCCACGATCTCAGCGAGGCGCTCAAGCTCGGCGACCGCATCCTCATCATGCGCGACGGCGAGCTGGTCCAGATGGGCGCGCCGGACGAGGTCGTCGGCGCCCCCGCCGACGACTACGTGCGGGACTTCGTCCAGGACGTCCCTCGCTCCCACGTGCTGACCACCCGGTGGATCATGCGCCCGCCCCGGCCCGACGAGCCGCTGGACGGGCCCGAGCTCGGGCCGGACATGGTGGTCCGCGACGCCGTGCAGACCGTCCTGCGGGCCACCCGCCCGGTCAAGATCGTCTCCGGCGGTGAGCTGCTCGGCGTGGTGACCAGCGAGGAGATCCTGGCGGTCATCGCCGGGCCCGGCGAAGGGCACGAGCGGTGACGGCGCTGACGTCGTTCACCTCGGCCGCCGCGAGCCTGCGGCGGCGACCCGCCCTGCGCCGTCCCCACCTGCTCGCCGCGGTCGTCGTCGCGTGGCTGGTGATCTGGCTGTTCCTGCGGGGCCGCGACACCCTCCCGCTGGCCGGCGCCGACCTGACCCCGCTGCACGTGAAGATCAACGCGGTCACCGACGCCATCGACGACTCCCGCAACGAGAACCCCTTCTTCCTGTACTTCATCAACTACTTCCGGCTCTTCATCGACGAGTTCGTCACCTTCATCCAGGCGCTGATCAGCCAGCCTTCCTTCGGCAGGCCGGTGCCCGTGGTCGGCTGGCTCGGTGTGGTCTCCATCGCCACCGCCGTGGCCTGGCTGTACGGCAACGCCAGGGTGGCGCTGCTGACCGCCGCCGGTTTCGTGTCCTTCGGGCTGCTCGGCCTGTGGCAGGAGAGCATGGACACGCTGGCGCTGACGCTGGCCGCCGTCGCGCTGTCGCTGCTGGTCGGCATCCCGCTCGGGATCTGGGCGGGGCTGAGCGACCGCTTCGACCGGCTCGTCAGCCCGGTGCTCGACTTCATGCAGACGATGCCGACGTTCGTGTACCTCGCGCCCCTCACGCTCTTCTTCCTCATCGGGCCGGCGAGCGCGACCGTGGCGACGATGGTCTACTCGATCCCGCCCGCGATCCGCATCACCTCGCACGCGATCAGGGAGGTGCCGTCCCCGACGCTGGAGGCCAGCACCTCGCTGGGAGCCACCGGGTGGCAGCTGCTCGGCAAGGTGCGGCTGCCGATGGCCAAGCGCACCATCATCGTCGGGGTCAACCAGACGATCATGGCGGCGCTGTCGATGGCCACCATCGCCGCCCTCATCGACGCGCCCGGGCTGGGCAAGACCGTCCTGAAGGCGCTGGAGACCCTCGACGTCGGCACGGCCTTCAACGCGGGCCTCGCCATCGTGATCATGGCGATCGTGCTCGACCGGGTCACCACGGCGGCCGGACGCCGCGTGGAGGACGGTCGCCGTCCCGGCCGCGCCGCCCGCGGCCCGATGTGGCGGCGGGTCCAGGTCGCCGGCACGCTCGCGGTCGCCGCGGTGCTCACCTACCTCTCCTACGTCTACGTGTGGGCCGCGGAGTTCTCCGGCGACGCCGACCTCGGCGCGTACGTGCGCCGGGCCGCCGACGCCGCGAGCCAGTGGACGCAGGACAGCCTGTACACCTACACCAACGCCTTCAAGAACTTCACCACCCACGCCCTGCTCAACCCGTTCGAGACGCTGCTCGCCGGGTCCCCCTGGTGGCTGGTCGGCCTCGTGGTCGTGGCGTTCGCCGCGATCCTGTCGAACGTCCGGGTGGCGCTGGTGTGCGCCGTGTGCGTCGGCGTGCTCGTCGGGCTCGGCGTGTGGCAGGACAGCATGGTCACGCTGGCCTCGACGCTGGTCGCGACCATCCTGGTGATGATCCTCGGCGTGGCCGTGGGAGTCTGGATGGGACGCAGTGACCGGGCCGACCGGGTGATACGACCGGTGCTCGACGCCGGGCAGACCATGCCCGCCTTCGTGTACCTGGTCCCGATCCTCGGCCTGTTCGGGGCGAGCCGGTTCACGGCGATCGTCGCCGCCGTCGTGTACGCCGCGCCGGTCACCGTCAAGCTCGTCGCCGACGGCATGCGGGGCGTCGCGGCGGGCGCGGTGGAGGCGGCCACGGCGGCCGGTTCGAGCACCTGGCAGCTGATCTCGAAGGTGCAGCTGCCGATGGCGCGCAGCTCGGTGGCGCTGGCCGCGAGCCAGGGCGTGTGCTACGTGCTCGCCATGGTCGTCGTGGGCGGCCTGGTCGGCGCGGGCGCGCTCGGATACGACGTGGTGGCCGGGTTCTCGCAGCTCGACCTGCGCGGCAAGGGGCTCGCGGCGGGCCTGGCGATCGTCGTTCTCGGCATCATGCTCAACCGCGTCACCATGACCGCGGCCCGCCGGGCCGAGGTCTCGGCGCACGGAAGGCACTGACCGGGCGTACGGCACGGGGGAGACACATGGTTCCCGCCGCCGGTCCGAGCGGCGGCGGGTGAACGGCCGCCCCCTCGGCGGCTTGGACTCAGGAGGACCCTGGTGAGATTTACGAGATTCGCGGGGATGCGGGTGGTCGCGCTCGCCTCCACCGCCGGCCTCCTCGTCTCCGCGTGCGGTGGCGCGAAGGTGGGGGAGAGCCCGTCGACGTCCGGTCAGGGCGGCGCCGCGGGCGGCAAGTCGTGCGGCACGTTCAACCTCGCCATCAACCCCTGGGTGGGATACGAGGCCAACGCGGCCGTGATCGCCTACGTCGCCCAGAAGCAGCTCGGCTGCACGGTGAAGAAGAAGGACCTCAAGGAGGAGGTGGCCTGGCAGGGCTTCGCGACCGGCGAGGTCGACGCGGTCGTGGAGAACTGGGGCCACCCGGACCTGAAGAAGAAGTACATCGACGACCAGAAGGTCGCCGAGGACGCCGGCCCCACGGGCAACAAGGGCGTCATCGGCTGGTACGTGCCGCCGTGGATGGCCCAGAAGTACCCCGACATCACCGACTGGAAGAACCTCAACAAGTACGCCGGCCTGTTCAAGACCTCCGAGTCCGGCGGCAAGGGCCAGTTGCTCGACGGCGATCCCTCGTTCGTGACCAACGACGCCGCCCTGGTGAAGAACCTGAAGCTGGACTACAAGGTCGTCTACGCCGGCAGCGAGGCGGCGCTGATCACCGGGTTCCGCCAGGCCGAGGCGCAGAAGAAGCCCATGATCGGCTACTTCTACGAGCCGCAGTGGTTCCTGTCGGAGGTGAAGCTCGTCAAGGTGAACCTGCCGGCCTGGACCGAGGGCTGCGACGCCGACGCCGCCAAGGTGGCCTGCGACTACCCGCCGTACGCGCTGAACAAGATCGTGAGCAAGAGGTTCGCCGACTCCGGCAGCCCGGCCTACCGGCTGGTCAAGAACTTCACCTGGACCAACGACGACCAGAACCTCGTGGCCAAGTACATCGCCGAGGACAAGATGACCCCCGACGAGGCCGCCAAGAAGTGGGTGGAGGCCAACCCCGACAAGGTCAAGGCCTGGCTCGCGAGCAAGTGATCATCGGCGGCCTCGGCCGGGCCGCCGAGGCTACCGCCGCACCCCGGCGCCGGCTCCGCCGTAGCCCGCCCCCACCGTTCCGGCGCCGTTCGAAGGCACCGGGCGAGTGAGGAGGGCGGGGCCGGTCCGGGTTCGACCCGGGGCGGGGCCTCCTGGGCTCCTCTCGGCGCCGGGGCGGTGGGGACGATCTACGGCGAAGGCGGCGCCGTTGTGCGGTGGGGTGGTGGACCGGGGCGGAGGGGCTGGGGCCCCGTCGGGGCATCGGGCGCGGTGGGACGTCGTAGGGCGTTCCTGCCGCGCCCGATACGTGTGTGTATGGGAGGCAAATTCGCAGTTGGGGCTTCTTGACAGCGGGATTCCCAGGAGACAATCTGTTGCGAGAAGCGCACTACGTTTCAAATTACGCAACGGCGGAGGAGTGTATGGCAGGCCCACGCGTCGTCATCATCGGAGCGGGAGTAGTCGGGGCCGCCCTCGCCGACGAGCTCTCGGCCAGGGGCTGGGACGACATCACCGTCGTCGACCAGGGTTCCGTCCCCGCCACCGGCGGATCGTCCTCGCACGCCCCCGGGCTGGTCTTCCAGGCCAACTCGTCCAAGACCATGACCGAGATGGCCCGCTACACCGTCGAGAAGTTCGTGGCCCTGGACAGCTTCCTCCAGGTCGGCGGCCTGGAGGTCGCCACCACCCCCGAAAGGCTCACCGAGCTCCACCGGCGGCACGGCTGGATCACCGCCTGGGGAGTCGAGGCCCGGCTGCTCACCCCCGCCGAGTGCGTCGAGAAGCACTCCCTGCTCGACCCCGACCGCGTCCTCGGCGGCCTGTACGTGCCCACCGACGGCCTGGCCAAGGCCGTGCCCGCCGTCGAGGCGCAGCTCCGCCTGGCGGCCGGGCGCGGCGTGCGCGTCCTCGAACGGCACGAGGTCCTCGACGTCCGGGTCGCCGACGGCGCGGTGGCCGCCGTCGTCACCGACCAGGGCGAGATCCCCGCCGACCTCGTCGTCTGCTGCGCCGGCATCTGGGGCCCCAAGGTCGCGGGCATGGTCGGCATGGCGCTCCCGCTGACCCCGCTCGCCCACCAGCTCGCCTGGACGGCCCCGGTCCCCGCCCTCGCCGGGCACGCCGAGGAGGCCTCCCGCCCGATCCTGCGCCACCAGGACGCCGACCTGTACTACCGGGAGAAGTTCGACCGGCTCGGCATCGGCTACTACGGCCACCGGCCGATGCCGGTCCGCGCCGAGGACATCGCCAGACCCGACGAGGCCGAGGTCATGCCGTCGGTGCTGAGGTTCACCGAGGACGACTTCGCGCCCGCCTGGACCGAGACCCAGTCGCTGCTGCCCTCCACCAAGGAGTCGGCGCTCGAGGAGGGCATCAACGGCCTGTTCTCCTTCACCGCCGACGGCATGCCGCTGATGGGCGAGTCGCCGCAGGTCAAGGGCTTCTGGGTGGCCGAGGCGGTCTGGGTGACCCACTCGGCGGGCGTGGGGCGGGCGATGGCCGAGTGGCTGGTCGACGGCCACTGCTCGACGTTCGACCTGCACGAGTGCGACGTCAACAGGTTCGAGCCCCACCAGCTCGCCCCGGAGTACGTGCTGGCCCGCGACTGTCAGAGCTTCGTCGAGGTCTACGACATCATCCACCCGCTGCAGCCGCCGGAGAACCTGCGCCCGCTGCGCACCAGCCCCTTCTACACCCGGCAGCGCGAGCTGGAGGCGGTCTTCCTGGAGGCGAACGGCTGGGAGCGCCCGCAGTGGTACGGCGCGAACGCCGCCCTGGCCGAGGGCCGCGACATCCCGTACCCCGGCGACTGGGCCGCCCGCTACTGGTCGCCCATCGTCGGCGCCGAGGCGCAGGCCTCCCGCGAGGGGGTCGCCATGTACGACATGACCGCCCTCAAACGGCTGGAGGTCGCCGGCCCGGGAGCGGCGGCCTTCCTGCAGCGCCTGACCACCGGCGACGTCGGCAAGTCCGTCGGCTCGGTCACCTACTGCCTGCTGCTGGACACCGACGGCGGCATCCGCAGCGACATCACCGTCGCCCGCCTCGGCGGGGACCTCTTCCAGGTCGGCGCGAACGGCAACCTCGATCTCGACTGGTTCCACCGGCACCTGCCGTCCGACGGCTCCGTCGCCGTCCGCGACATCACCGCCGGCACCTGCTGCATCGGCCTGTGGGGCCCCCGCGCCCGCGACGTGATCAGCCCGCTGACCGCCGCCGACTTCTCCCGCGAGGGCTTCCGCTATTTCCGGGCCAAGCGGGCCCACATCGGCTCGGTGCCGGTCACCGCGCTGCGCCTGTCGTACATTGGCGAGCTCGGCTGGGAGCTCTACACGACCGCGGACATGGGCCTGAAACTGTGGGACACCCTGTGGGAGGCCGGACGGCCGTACGGCGTCCTGGCGGGCGGGCGCGGCGCGTTCAACAGCCTGCGCCTGGAGAAGGGCTACCGCTCCTTCGGCACCGACATGACCTTCGAGCACGACCCCTACGAGGCGGGCCTCGCCTTCGCGGTCAAGGAGGACAAGGGCGACTTCGTCGGCCGCGCCGCCCTGGCCGAGCGCAAGGCGGCCGTCCGCCGCAGGCTGACCTGCCTGACGATCGACGGCCCGCAGGCCGTGGTGATGGGCAAGGAGCCGGTGTACGACGGCGGGCGCTGTGTCGGCTACGTCACCAGCGCCGCCTATGGTTACACCATCGGCAAGGGCATCGCCTACGCCTGGCTGCCGGCCGAGCTGTCCACCCCCGGCCAGGTCGTCCACATCGGTTACTTCGACCGCCGCGTCCCCGCGACCGTCGCGGAGGAGCCTCTCTACGACCCGGCGATGGAACGCCTGCGCGGCTAGGGACGAATGGAGACAGACATCATGAGCGCACCCGAATCACAGGCGGACCTGCCCCTGGGCGAGGTCGACCCGGAGGTCGCGGCGGCGATCGACGCCGAGCTGCGCCGGCAGCGTTCCACGCTGGAGATGATCGCCTCGGAGAACTTCGCGCCACAGGCGGTCATGCGGGCGCAGGGATCGGTCCTGACCAACAAGTACGCCGAGGGGTACCCCGGCAGGCGGTACTACGGCGGCTGCGAGCACGTCGACGTCGTCGAGAGCCTCGCCATCGAGCGGGTGAAGGCCCTGTTCGGCGCGGAGGCGGCCAACGTCCAGCCCCACTCGGGCGCTCAGGCCAACGCCGCCGCCATGGCGGCGCTGCTGGAGCCGGGCGACACCATCCTCGGCCTCGACCTCGCCCACGGCGGCCACCTCACCCACGGCATGCGCATCAACTTCTCCGGCCGGCTCTACCGCGTGGTGGCCTACCACGTGCGCGAGAGCGACAACCTGGTCGACATGGACGAGGTGGCGCGGCTCGCCCGCGAGCACCGGCCCAAGCTGATCATCGCCGGCTGGTCGGCCTACCCCCGCCACCTCGACTTCGCCGCCTTCCGGGCCGTCGCCGACGAGGTCGGGGCCTACCTGCTGGTCGACATGGCGCACTTCGCCGGCCTGGTCGCCGCCGGGCTGCACCCCTCGCCGGTGCCCCACGCGCACGTGGTGACCACCACGACCCACAAGACCCTCGGCGGCCCGCGCGGCGGGGTGATCCTCTCCACGGCGGACCTCGCCAAGAAGATCAACTCCTCGGTGTTCCCGGGCCAGCAGGGCGGCCCGCTGGAGCACGTGATCGCCGCCAAGGCCGTGGCGTTCAAGATCGCGGCGGGGGAGTGGTTCCGCGACCGGCAACGGCGCACCCTCGAGGGGGCGCGTCTCCTCGCCGGCCGCCTGCTCGCCGCGGACGCCGCCGAGGCGGGCGTCAAGGTCATCTCCGGCGGCACCGACGTCCACCTCGTCCTGGTCGACCTGCGCGAGTCGGAACTGAACGGCCAGGAGGCGGAGGACCGGCTGCACGCCGTCGGCATCACCGTCAACCGCAACGCCGTCCCCTTCGACCCCCGGCCGCCCATGGTGACCTCGGGCCTGCGGATCGGCACGCCCGCCCTCGCCACGCGCGGCTTCGAGGCCCCGGACTTCGAGGAGGTCGCCGACGTGATCGCCCGCGCGCTGGCCGGCGGCGGCGAGGACGCCCACCTCGCCCACCTGCGCGGACGCGTCGAGGCCCTCGCCGCCAAGCACCCGCTCTACGCCGGCCTCGCCGGGGAGGCCCGATGACCGGCCGGCGGGAGGAGCTTCCCGAGCACGCCGACCACCTGTGGGACAGCCCCGAGCCCCGGAGCTCCTACGACGTGGTGATCGTCGGCGGCGGCGGCCACGGCCTCGCCACCGCGTACTACCTGGCCAAGAACCACGGCATCACCGACGTCGCCGTACTGGAGCGGGGCTGGCTCGCGGGCGGCAACATGGCCCGCAACACCACGATCATCCGGTCCAACTACCTCTGGGACGAGAGCGCGGGCATCTACGAACACGCGCTGAAGCTCTGGGAGGGCCTGGAGGACGACCTCGGGTACCCGCTGCTGTTCAGCCAGCGCGGCGTGCTCAACCTCGCCCACAGCCTGCAGGACGTGCGCGACGGTGTCCGCCGCGTCAACGCCAACCGGCTCAACGGCGTGGACGCCGAGTGGCTGACCCCGGAGGAGGTCAAGGAGGTCTGCCCGATCGTCGACATCTCGCCGGACGTCCGCTACCCGGTGCTCGGCGCGACCTACCAGCCCCGCGCGGGCATCGCCAAGCACGACTACGTCGCCTGGGGGTTCGCCCGCGCGGCGGCGGCGATGGGCGTCCACCTGATCGAGAACTGCGAGGTCACGGGCGTGGAGGTCACCGGCGGCAGGGCCGTCGCCGTGCGGACCACCAGGGGACGCATCGCGGCGGGCACGGTCGCGCTGTGCGCCGCCGGCCACTCCTCGGTGGTGGCGGGGACGGCGGGGGTGGAACTGCCGCTGCAGAGCCACACCCTGCAGGCCCTGGTGTCGGAGCTGCTGGAGCCCGTCCACCCGACCGTCGTGATGTCGAACGCCGTGCACGTCTACGTCAGCCAGGCCCACAAGGGCGAGCTTGTCATGGGCGCCGGCGTCGACGCCGCCAACTCCTACCGGCAGCGCGGCGCCTTCCACATCATCGAGCGGCAGATGGCGGCCGCGCTGGAGCTCTTCCCGGTGTTCGCCCGGGCCCACGTGCTGCGCACCTGGGGCGGCGTCGTCGACGTCACCCCCGACGCCTCGGCCATCATGGGCCTCACCCCGGTCGAGCGGCTGTACGTCAACTGCGGGTGGGGGACGGGCGGCTTCAAGGCCACGCCCGGCGTCGGCTGGTGCTACGCCCACACGATCGCCACCGGCGAGCCGCACCCGCTCAACGCCCCCTTCTCCCTCGAACGTTTCACCACCGGCGCGCTCGTGGACGAGCACGGCGCCGCCGCCGTGGCCCACTGAAGGAGCTCGACCGATGCTGCTGATCCCATGCCCGTGGTGCGGGCCGCGCGACGAGGCAGAGTTCCACTATGGCGGCCAGGCGCACGTCGCCTACCCCGAGAACCCCGCCGCCCTGACCGACGAGGAGTGGGGCCGCTACCTGTTCTTCCGCGACAACCCCAAGGGCTGGTTCGCCGAGCGCTGGAGCCACACGGCCGGCTGCCGCCGCTGGTTCAACCTGGAACGCGACACCGCCACCGGCGAGATCGGCACCGCGTACCGTCCCGGCGAGCCGAGGCCTTCGAAGGAGATCGCATGAGCGGACGGCAGGCCTTCCGGAGGGCGGGCCACGAGGGCGAGATCGTCGGATTCCGGTTCGACGGCCTCGACCACGAGGGATACCGGGGCGACACGCTCGCGGCCGCGCTGCTGGCCAACGGCGTGCGCACCGTGGCGACCAGCGTCAAGCTCGGCCGCCCGCGCGGGATCTTCGGCGCGTGGACCGAGGAGCCCAACGCCCTGGTCCAGATCGAGCACCCCTTCCCCGAGCCGATGCTGCAGGCCACCACCGTCGAGTTGTACGACGGGCTCGTGGCCACCGGGCTGCCGGGCAAGGGACGGCTGGCCGACCGCCCGGACCCGGCCCGCTACGACGCCACGCACGCCCACTGCGACGTGCTGGTCGTGGGCGCCGGGCCCGCCGGGCTCTCCGCCGCCCTGGCCGCCGCCCGGACCGGCGCCCGCGTGATCCTCGCCGACGACCGCCCCGAACCGGGAGGAAGCCTGCCGGACACCGGCGGCGTCGTGGACGGGCGGCCCGCCCGGGACTGGGTGGCCGCCGTCGCCGCCGAGCTGGCGGGGCTGCCCGAGACGCGGGTGCTGCGGCGGACCAGCGTGATCGGCTACTACGACGACAACTACCTGATCGCCGTCGAGCGGCGGGGCGAGCGGGCGGCGAGCCGGGAACGCGTCTGGCGGATCCGCGCCCGCCGCGTCGTCCTCGCCACCGGGGCGCACGAGCGTCCCATCGCCTTCGCGGGCAACGACCGGCCCGGCGTCATGCTGGCCTCGGCCGCGCGGGCGTACGTCAACCGGTACGGCGTGCTTCCCGGCCGCCGCGCCGTGGTGTTCACCTCCGGCGACAGCGCCTACGCCGCCGCCCGCGACCTCGCGGCGGCCGGCGTCGAGATCGCCGCCGTCGCCGACACCCGGCCCGGCGGCGGGGCCTCGGCGGAGTGGGAGAGCCTCCAGGGGTTCGTCGTCACGGGCACGGCCGCCGACGAGGAAGGGGTTCTGCGCTCGGTCACCGTCGCGCCCGCCTCCGGGACCGGATCGGGACGCGAGATCGAGGCCGACCTGCTGCTCGTCTCGGGCGGCTGGAACCCGGCCGTCCACCTGTTCAGCCAGGCCGGGGGCGAGCTGCGCTACGACGAGCGGCTCGGCTCGTTCGTCCCCGGAGCCGTCCGCCAGGCGGTGGAGGTGGCGGGGGCAGCGCGCGGGCTCTCCGGCCTCGAGGGCTGCCTGACCGAGGGAGCCCTGGCCGGGGCGCGGGCGGCGGAGGCCACCGGCTTCCGCGCCGCCGCGCCGCCCGAGGCCACCGGCTTCCGCGCCGCCGACACCACCGCGCCGTCCGAGGCCGCCCCGTCGGACGCCGCCGCGCCGGCCGCCGACGCCACCGCGGACGGCGAGCACGTCTGGCTGGTGCCCGCCGGTGACTACAGCGGCCATTTCGTCGACCTCCAGCGGGACGTCACCGTGGCCGACGTCCTGCGCGCCACCGGGGCCGGGCTGCGATCGGTGGAGCACGTCAAGCGGTACACCACCGCGGGGACCGCCCACGACCAGGGCAAGACCTCCGGCGTCCTGACCAGCGGAGTCGTCGCCCACGCGCTCGGCGTGGACGTCGGCGGGCTCGGCACCACCACCTTCCGCGCCCCGTACACGCCGGTGTCGTTCGCCACCCTCGCCGGGCGCGACAGGGGGGCGCTGCACGACCCCGTCCGCGTCACCCCGCTGCACGAGTGGCACGTCGCGGCGGGCGCGCCGTTCGAGAACGTCGGCCAGTGGAAGCGCCCGTGGTACTACCCGCGGCCCGGGGAGGACATGGAAGCCGCCGTCCTGCGCGAATGCCGGGCCGTGCGCGAGGCGGTGGGCGCCATGGACGCCTCCACCCTCGGCAAGATCGACGTTCAGGGCCCGGACGCCGCCGAGTTCCTCGACCGGCTCTACACGAACATGATGAGCACCCTGAAGGTCGGATCCATCCGCTACGGCGTGATGTGCCGCGCCGACGGCATGGTGTTCGACGACGGCACGGTGATCCGCCTCGCCGACGACCGCTTCCTCGTCACGACGACCACCGGCAACGCCGCGGCCGTCCTCGACTGGATGGAGGAGTGGCTGCAGACCGAGTGGCCGGACCTGCGGGTGTACTGCACCTCGGTCACCGAGCAGTGGGCCACCGTCGCGCTCGCCGGGCCCGGCTCCCGGCAGGTGCTCGCCGGGCTCGCCCCGGACCTGGCCGTCGACAACGCCGCCTTCCCCTTCATGACCTGGCGTGACACCGAGGTGGCCGGCATCCCGGCGCGGGTCTGCCGGATCAGCTTCTCCGGCGAGCTCGCCTACGAGATCAACGTCAGCGCCTGGCACGGCCTCGCCCTCTGGAAGGCGATCATGGGGACCGGCGCCGTCACCCCGTACGGCACCGAGACCATGCACGTGCTGCGCGCCGAGAAGGGGTACCCGATCGTCGGTCAGGACACCGACGGCACCGTCACCCCCGCCGACCTCGGCATGGACTGGGTCATCTCCAAGAAGAAGCCCGACTTCGTCGGCAAGCGGTCGCTCGCCCGCGCCGACACCGTCCGGCCCGACCGCAGGCACCTGGTGGGGCTGCTCCCCGAGGACCCCGGCGTGCTCCTGCCCGAAGGCACCCAGATCGTGGCGTGCGACCGGCTCCCCGAGCCGCCGGTGCCGATGCTCGGCTTCGTCACCTCCGGCTACCGCAGCGCCGCGCTCGGCCGTACGTTCGCGCTCGCGCTGGTCAGCGGTGGGCGCGACCGGATCGGCGAGCGGCTGTACGCGCCGGTCGGCGAGGAGCTGATCCCGGTGACCGTCACCCACCACGTCCTCTACGACCCCAAGGGAGCGCGCCGCGATGGCTGACCGATCGAGCCCGCCGGCCCGGTTCACGCCCGTGTCGAGCCGGAACCTGCGCGTCGAGGAGATCCCCTTCCTCACGCAGGTCAACCTGCGCGTCGACCCCAAGAGCCCGGCCGCCGCCGACATCGCCTTCGCGCTCGGCGTCCCGCTGCCCACCGAGCCCGGCACGTGCGCGAGCGGGGAGGGCGCCGACCTGCTGTGGCTGGGCCCGGACGAGTGGCTGGTCGTCGGGGCGCCCGGCGACGAGTACCTGGAGGCGCGTCTTCGGGCCGCCGCCGGGACCCGGCACGCCGCCGTCACCGACGTCTCCGCGCACCGCACCACCGTGCGCCTGGCCGGGCCGCGCGCTCGCGACGTGCTCGCCCACGGCTGCGCCGTCGACCTGCACCCGCGCGTCTTCGGCCCGGGACGCTGCGTCCAGACCATGCTGGCCCGCGCCCAGGTCGTGCTCGCCGCCAGGGAGGACGAGGACTTCCGGATCTTCGTCCGCTCGTCGTTCGCCGGCTACCTCGCCGACTGGCTGCTCGACGCCGCCACCGAGTACCTCCAGGACGACCCGGCCGGACGGAGCGCATGACCGTCAGCGTCTTCGACCTGTTCAAGGTCGGGATCGGCCCGTCCAGCTCGCACACCGTCGGCCCGATGCGCGCGGCCAGGACCTTCGCCGAGGGCCTCGCGCGCGACGGCCTCCTCCAGGAGGTCACGACGGTCCGGGCCGAGCTGTACGGCTCGCTCGGCGCCACCGGGCACGGGCACGGCAGCCCCAAGGCCGTGCTGCTCGGCCTGTCCGGAGAGGCGCCCGAGACGGTCGACGTCGACGCCGTGGAGCCGCTGCTGCGCCAGATCCGCGAGACCGGCCTCGTGCGGCTGCTCGGCAAGCACGAGATCCGGTTCACCGAGGACGAGCACCTGGTCATGCACCGCCGGCAGCGGCTGCCGTACCACTCCAACGGCATGGTCTTCACCGCGCGCGACGCCGCCGGGGGCGTCGTCCGCGAGCGCACGTACTACTCGGTGGGCGGGGGCTTCGTCGTCGACGAGTCGGCGACCGGCCCCGGCCGGGTGGTGCCCGACACCACCCCCGTGCCGTACCCGTTCAGCACCGGCGCGGGGCTGCTGGCGCACACCAGGGCCACCGGCCTGCCGGTCAGCGCGATCATGCTGGAGAACGAGAAGGCCTGGCGTCCGGAGCGGGAGATCCGCGACCGGCTGCTGGACATCTGGCGGGTGATGCGCGAGTGCGTGGAGCGCGGCTCCAGCAGGGACGGCACGCTGCCCGGCGGGCTCCGGGTGCGCCGCCGCGCCGCCGAGCTGCGCCGCGCGCTGGAGCGGCGGTCGGCCTCCGACGCGGCCGACCCGCTGCGCGCGATGGAGTGGGTCACGCTGTCCGCGCTGGCGGTGAACGAGGAGAACGCCGTCGGCGGCCGGGTGGTCACGGCCCCGACCAACGGCGCGGCGGGCATCGTCCCGGCCGTGCTGAGCTACTACACCCGCTTCGTGCCCGGCGCCGACGACGACGGCGTGGTGCGGTTCCTGCTCACGGCCGGGGCGATCGGGGTGCTGTTCAAGGAGAACGCCTCGATCTCCGGGGCCGAGGTCGGCTGCCAGGGGGAGGTGGGGTCCGCCTGCTCGATGGCCGCCGGAGGGCTCGCCGAGGTGCTCGGCGGGTCACCCGAACAGGTCGAGAACGCCGCCGAGATCGGCATGGAGCACAACCTGGGCCTGACCTGCGACCCGGTGGGCGGACTGGTGCAGATCCCGTGCATCGAACGCAACGCGGTCGCCTCGGTGAAGGCCATCACGGCCGCGCGGATGGCCCTGCACGGCGACGGTGCCCACCACGTCTCCCTCGACCAGGTGATCAAGACGATGCGCGAGACGGGCGCCGACATGAAGATCAAGTACAAGGAGACGGCCCGCGGCGGCCTCGCCGTCAACGTCATCGAGTGCTGACGGCGCGCGCGGCACCAGCACGTCCCGAGCGGATGCTGAGGCGGGTCGTGACGTTGTCCCGCGCCCGACTCCGGCCGCTTCCCGTACGGTTCGGCGGCCCCGCCCGGGGGTGCCGGCGGCCCGTCGGCACCCCCGGGAGCTCAGTGCCCGCGGAGGGTCTCCAGGCGGTCCGAGTCGCAGTGGCGCGGGGCGTTCACCGGATCGCAGCGGGCGGTGAGCCCGTCCGGGAGCTCGGCCACGTAGTCGCTGCCGTAACGGGCGGCCAGGCCGACGGCCGGGAAGTCGGTGCTGACCACCTGCGCGCCGCTCGCCAGCGCGGCCGCGAGCCGGGAGGTGTCACCGGACCTGGCCTCGGTGAACGGCACGTCCGCGCGGGTGCGCACGAAGTACCCCTTCGCCACCAGGTCCTGGATCTGCGCGGTGTTCGCCCCGCCCGGCTCGTTCTGCTCGACGAACGCGGCGTCCGGCCTGCCGGGGCGCGAGTTGGTGAACAGCACCCGGCCCTCGAGGTTCGGACGCCCGTCCGTGTAGGGCCCCTGGACGTCGGCCGCCTGGTTGTCCATCAGGAAGAGCACCTTGCCGCGCGAGGAGGCGAGGGCCGGCCAGCCGTACTTGAGCACCGACTGCTCCAGCGTGAGGCCCGGCCTGCGGATGTCGTCCGGGGTGACCAGCGCGTTCTTCGGGAAGACCGAGCGGATCTCGGCGTCGAGCCGGTCCATCAGCGTGGTGTCCCACTTGGGGCTCTTCGCCCCGCCGAGGGCCTCCATGGCCGGGTCGGTCTGCTTGAACTCCAGCAGGATCGGCACCGGCACGTGCCCCGGGTTGGCCGTGGACCACTCACGCACCTGCCGCAGGCACTTCACCAGCGTGGAGCAGGACGTGCCGTAGTCGTGGTCGGCCCAGTGCAGCACCTTCATGCCCGGCTTGGCGAGGTCGGGGTCCGGGTCGACGGCGAGGCCGGCGTCCCGGCGCACCAGGGGAGCGGTGTAGAGGCCGCCCTGGGGATCGGGGAAGATGTCCAGCTCGATGCTCCGCACCCGCTCGCGCGAGAACTGGACGGGCAGCGCGGCGTGGGAGTAGGCGAGGTTCCACCAGTTCGCGTCGGTTCTGCGCTGGACGTCCTTCTCGGCGTCGGTCAGCTCCCGGTGGTAGCTGTTGTGCGTCGCGATCACCTGGATCTGGTTCAACCGGACCTCCCCGCGGGCCCCTGCCGCGGCGGCGCCGGACGTGGGGACCGCGAGCAGCGCCGCCGCCGCGACCACCGCGGCGACACCCAGGACGATCCGAACAGGACGGGACGGCAACGGGGCCTCCATGGGCACGAGATGTCCGTATGACAAGTCGTAAGCGTGGCCTATCCCGTGATCAAGCAGATGATAAATCCCACTACTCCCGATGAATTCCCAACAAACCACCCATCCCCGGCCCCGCCCGTCCTGCCTCGGCCTACGGTGGACCGTCCTGTCTCCTCGCTTCGGTGTTGTGGTCGATCGGCGCCGGGGCGGTGGGAGGGGGTGCGGCGAAGCCGGCGCCGCCGTACGGCGGGTACCCCCTGTGCCGGCCCGCCGTCCGCCATCAGGCGCACGGCTGCCGTAATGAGGAGGCGGAAAGGTCAGGACCGCCCCTGGTGGGCGTCCAGTGCGGTGCGGAACGCCGCGACGTCCGCGGCCACCTCGGCGGGGCCCGCGCCGGACAGGACGCGGCGCATGAGGGCGGCGCCGATGGCCACCCCGTCCGCGTAGGTCGCGGCCTCCACGGCGTGCTCGGGGCGCGGCGTCTACCGGCCCGGCCAGGCCCTCCCGCCGCAGCGCGAGCCCGCCGCCTCGCTCGGCGGGACCCTGATGACCCTGCGGCAGGCGCTCCGGTCGCTGTCCGACCAGGGGCTGGTCGTCCAGCAGCCCGGCCGGGGCACCTTCGTCAGCCCGCCGCTGGCCGCCTACCGCCTGCAGGCCCTGCGCAGTTTCGCCGACGAGCTGCGCGCGCAGGGATGCGAGGTCACCACCCGGGTGCTGCCGGCCCAGGTCCGCGCAACCTGCGAGACTGATCCCCGAGGGGCGTGGCGGTGGCCTGACGAGGAGCGAGGGTGAGGAAGACTCCGGATGACGAGGAAGGCCGCCGCCCCAAGGGGCGCCCCTCGCGGTCGGAGCGAGGCAATCGAGCACCGTCCGGTCCGTCTCGGGGCTCCCCGGTCCGTCCGGGAGCCGCGCGGTCCGTCTCGGAGTCGCGCGGTCCGTCCGGGAGCCGTCCGGTCCGTCCCGTGGCCCGTCAGACCTGACGAGCCGAGGGGCCGCCGACGGGCAGAAGTTGCCCTTATCCGTGGTGCGCGCGAGTCTCTAGTCTCTCGACATCGGAGGTGTCCATGAAGGTCGTCGGCAGTGCCGTGGTCGGGGCGGAGCGGGGCAGGGTCTGGGCCGCCCTCCAGGACCCCTCGGTCCTCGTGCGCACCATCCCCGGGTGCGAGCGGCTCGAGGCCACCGGCGGCGACACCTACCGCATGACCGTCGCCGCGGGTGTCGCCTCGATCAAGGGCGTCTACCAGGGCGAGGTGGCGCTGTCCGACCCCGAGGAGCCCGAGCGGTTCACCCTCCGCGCGCGCGGCGCCGGAGCGCCCGGCACCGTCGACGCCACCGTGCGCATCACGCTGAGCGAGGTCGACGGCGGCTCCACCCGGGTCGACTACGACGCCGAGGCGATCGTGGGCGGCATGATCGGCGGGGTGGGCCAGCGGATGCTCGGTTCGGTGGCGAAGAAGACCGCCGGGGAGTTCTTCAGCGCCGTCGACCGGCACCTGCACGGCGCGCCCGCGCTCGTGCACGCCGCCGAGACAGCCCCCACCGGGGAGACCGTCCCCGCCGTCGGCACCCTCCCGGCCGCCGGGACCGTCCCCGCCGCAGCGGTCGTGCCCTCGGGCCCGGCGGCCGGATCGTCCTCGGTCGCGGCGCCGGTCGGGCGGCCCGTCGGCGAGACCGTGTACGAACGGCCACGGGGTGAGCGCAGCGCCGAGGCTCGGGTCTGGCCGGTGCTGACGGCCTTCGGCATGGGGGCCGGTGTCGCCCTCGGCAGCGCGGTCATCGGCTGGCTCCTCGGCCGCACCGGCCGGAAAGGCTGACCGTCGCCGGTCGCAAACGCTGGCCGCCGTCCGTCGGCTCCTCGGCTGTGCCCGCCGGAAACGCCGGCCGCCGCCGGTCGGCTCCTCGCCTTCGCCGGTCGGAAAGGCTTGGGCAAGGTTGCCGGAAAGGTTGCGTCAAGGCGTGGCAAGCCGCAGGGCGAGAGGCGACCGGCGTTCACCTGCAGGGAGGCGAGCCGGTGCGGGCCCGCCGATCTTCGCGGAGCCTCGCGGCAAGGGATCTCCGGGCGTAACGTGGAAGGCATGCGAGAGTTCCGCGCGGAGGACGCTCGATCGGAGGCCCGGCGGCTCATCCGTGACCTGCTGGGTGAGGAGCACCCGACGTCCGCCTCGCTGCTCGATGGGGCGAGAGCCGTGCTCGGTGACGACCGCACGGCCCGCTGTGCCGAGCTGGCGCAGGGGGCTCCGCTCACCCGGCGGTCCTGCGAGCTGGCCGCCGTCGCCGGCCTGATCGTCGGCACCGCCGTGCTCGGCGAGGACTGGTGGTCCGCCGGCCGTGGCGGCAAGATCCCGGCGCCTGACGAAGTGCTCGCGTGCAGCACCGCCGTCGAACCCTGGACCGATCTCACCGTGCTCGAGATGCTGGCCGCGTGGATCGCCGACGACGCGGCCGACGCCGCCTGGGGCGCACCGATCGGGTCCGTTGACCTGAACTCCTGGCGGGCCGAGGACCGCATCGATCTGCCCGGCGACGCCGTTCCCGGTGACCGCCTGGTGGTGGCGTTCGACTCCGGCGGACGGGTCGACGCCGTGGTCGTGGAGCGGGCCGGCGGGGTCGGCACCGACCTCGACTTCACCTCGCTCCGCTACTCCAGGCCCGCCGAGGCGCAGTGGAGCTGGGGTGTGGCCGCGGGACTCGGCCCCCACCCCCTGCCCGGCGAGCACCCCGACCCGTACACCGTGACGGTCGACCACGACGCCGGCGAGGTGCTGCGCCGGTGGGCGCTGCGCCACGGCGCCGGCGTCGAATTGGTCGGCGAGCGGTGGCGCGATCGTGCCGACGTGGTGGCCGCCGTCGAGCACGTCGACTGGATGTGGCGCAGCGGCGAGTGGTTCGCCTGGTGGCGCGCCACCTCCGCCCTCGTCAGCGGCGACCCCCTCGACCTGGCCGCCCGCATGCGCGACATCTCGTCCGCCCCCTGACCGCCTTTTCGTGGCCCCGGCCGGGCGCCGGTCGCTCTCCTGCAAGGGCGCGGTGGGGGTGGCCGGCCGTCCTCCTGGAGCGAGCCCCGCAGGGGCACGGTGGCGGCCGGGTGCCGCGGGGCCGGCCGTCCTATTTGGGCATGCCTGCGGCTCCCGGAGGGGAGGCATCGCGGGCGGACGCCCCGTACCCGGCTCAGGCGGGGGAGGCGGTGACCAGGGGAGCGGTCTCCTCGTGGCCGAGGTCGCCGGTGCGGTAGTGGCGCCGGCACAGCACCCGGTAGTGGACCTGCGCGCCGTCGGTGTCGGCGATCACGACCTGCTGGCCGGTGCGCGCCATGACCCCGTCGACCACCCGGGCGTTCAGCCGGCCCTCCCGCCCGCACCAGCACAGCACCTCGACCTGCAGCCGCGACACCTCGTCGGCCAGCTCGAACAGCCGCTGCGCGGCCGGGAACATGCGCGAGCGGAAGTCGGAGGCCAGGCCGAAGGCGTAGACGTCGACGCCGTACTCGTCCACCAGGTCGGCGAGCTGCTCGATCTGGTCCACCGTGTAGAAGCACGCCTCGTCGCAGATCAGGTAGTCGACGCGGTCGTGCGCCAGCACCAGCTCGACCAGGTCGAGGTCGTCGAGGACCTCGATGGCCTCCAGGCCGAGCCCGATCCGGCTGGTGACCTGCGGCCCGCCCGAGCGGTCGTGCTTGGTGAGCACCAGCCCCCGCCGGCCCTGGCGGCTGTGGTTGTAGTTCATCTGCAACGCGAGCGTCGACTTCCCGCAGTCCATCGGACCGTGGAAGAACCTCAGCACGCCGTCACGGCGGGGACTCACCGGCGTACCGGACAGCGCAGACGTTTCACTCACGGCCGGTCAGCATACAGATTCCCGGCCAACCGAGCAGTCCGGGACCTGAGGCGCCTGGCCCCTATCCACCGCAAGGACACCGATCCACCTCTCGGCGCCGGACGGGGACGCTACCACTCAGCCGGTTTCCTGAAACAGAGAGTAAATAAGCTGCCACGGAGTGTAATGTATGCCGCGTGCCGAAACTTGATCACGAACTGCCTATCGAGCTGATCCGTAACTGCCCGGTCACCGCCGTGCAGTTACTGCACGACGCGGCCGGCGTCCAGCCGCCTCCCTTCGCCTCGGCCCGGCTGGAGTCCGTCGACTTCACCCAGGTGGCGCCCGTGGAGTACCGCGCCGATTCCGTGGTGGTGCTGCGAAACCAGTCATCCGAGGCGGTCCTGGCGCTCGTCGTGGAGATCCAGCAGCGGCGGGACCGTCAGAAGCAGTGGAGTTGGCCGGTGTACGTGGCGGCACTGCGGGCCCGGCTCAAGTGCGACACCGCCCTCATGGTGCTCTGTCCGGATCCGGGCGTGGCCAAGTGGTGCGGTCAAACGATCACGCTGGGCCCCAGCGGCTCCATAACCCCGCTCGCGGTGCATCCCGAGCAGATCCCCGTGGTCGCCGACCCGCTCAAGGCTCGCGCGTCCCCCGAACTCGCCGTGCTGTCCGCGGTCTCGCACGGCGACACCGAGACGGGTGGCCCGGTGCTGGAGGCGCTGATACATGGTCTGGAAGCGCTGGACGAAGACCGCGCCCGCCTATATTTGGACTACGTGTTCGACCGGCTACCAGAAGTAGCCCACAAGCTCCTGGAGGACATCGTGAGTGCTGCAGTCCACGAGAACCGCAGCCAGTTCGCCCGCGAGTACGTCAACCGGTGGCACGCGGAGGGGAAAGAAGAGGGACGCCGGAAGGGCCGAGAAGAGGGGCGGAAAGAGGGGCGGGAAGAGGGCCGAGAAGAGGGGCGGGAAGAGGGGCGGGAAGAGGGACGGAAAGAAGGGCGGGAAGAGGGTCTCGCGAAGGGGGAGGCGACTGCCGTCCTGACCGTCCTGGACGCCAGAGGTCTCCACATCCCGGCCGCCGCCCGCGCCCGAATCGCCGGCTGCACCGATCCGGATCTCCTCATGACATGGCTCAGGCGAGCGGTCACCGTGGACTCGGTGGACGACCTTTTCGACTGAGTTCACCCACCCGCGGAGAGAAGGAGAGGTTCTCTACAGAGGCGGGGCATTGAACGTCGGCTCGTGCAATCGGCTTTCCTAGGGTTCCCGGCGGGCAGGGGTCCGGGTGTTCGCGTTCATCTGAGAGGGGCCGGTTGCTTTAGCGGCCTACTCCGCTTCGAGCGGTCACGGGAACCTCTGCCGCATCCTGATGGTGCTCAGGGAAGCCCGCTCGTCGACGGTGGGTACCAGGAGGTCGCTCTCGCCGGTTTCGGGATCGAAGGAGGAGATCCCGTCTTTGCCTGTGATGGACACCTCCTCGGCGAAAACGTCAGACCGTCCGCAGCGCCTCCGTATTCCCCGACCGGATTCCAGGTCGGAGGCGTTGGACAGGGTTTTGGAGGCTTCCTCTAGAGTGCTGGGGTCCCCTATACGCGCCTGTGGCCGCGGCCCGGCGCCCTGCCCAGGGGCCCGAGCGAGGAGCAACCGTGACCGACCTGGCGTCCATGTCCCTGCAGCAGGAGATCGCCCGGGATCTCCAGGTGAGCGCGTCCTTCGACGCACAGCAGGAGATCGAGCGCCGGGTGGCGTTCCTCGCGGGCCAGCTCACCTCCACGGGCCTGCGCTCACTGGTGCTGGGCATCAGCGGCGGTGTGGACTCCACGACGGCCGGCCGGCTGTGCCAGCTCGCCGTCGAGCGGGTCCGTGCCGCCGGGCGGGAGGCGACGTTCTTCGCGATGCGGCTGCCCTACGGCGCCCAGGCCGACGAGAAGGACGCGCGGCTGGCGCTTGAGTTCATCCGGCCCGACCAGGTCCTGACCGTCGATGTGAAGCCCGCCAGCGACGCCGCGCTGGAGGCGCTGCTGGCCGGCGGCATGGTCTTCCGGGACGCCCACCAGCAGGACTTCGTGCACGGCAACATCAAGGCCCGGCAGCGCATGATCGTCCAGTTCGCGGTGGCGGGCGGGCACGAAGGCCTGGTCGTGGGCACCGACCACGCCGCCGAGGCGGTCTCCGGCTTCTTCACGAAGTTCGGCGACGGCGCGGCCGACGTGGTTCCGCTCACCGGCCTCACCAAGCGCCGTGTACGGGCGTTGGCGCAGGCCCTGGGCGCGCCGTCCGAGCTTGTGGAGAAGATCCCGACCGCGGACCTGGAGACGCTGAACCCCGGCAGGCCCGACGAGGAGGCACTCGGCGTCACCTACGACGACATCGACGACCTCCTGGAAGGCAAGCCGGTCGACGAGGCGGCCTTCGCGGCCATCGTCCGCCGCTACCGGCTCACCGAGCACAAGCGGCAGCCGCCGATCGCCCCCTGAGCCGGCCCCCGGTCAGCAGCCGACACGGAGCCGGTCCCGGGTCAGCCGACACGGAGCCGGTCCCGGGTCGGCAGCCCATACGGAGCCGGTCCCGGTCAGCAGCGGGGTCCCTGGCCGGCCGAGAGCCACGGTTGTCTGGGATGTCCGGTTTAGCTGCCGATGGAACCCGGATTCCTTGTGGACTCTTGCTGATTCCGCAGGATGGACGGGTTAAGTAAACACTAGAGGCATGCGCAGCGTCCGTATCGGCGTCGACACCGGGGGCACGTTCACCGACGTGGTCGCGGTGGACGAGCAGTCCGGCGAGATCATCACGACCAAGACTCCTTCAACTCCGGGCAACCCCGCCGACGGATTCATGGCCGGTGTGCGCAAGGTCCTCTCCGGGCTGGGGCTCGGCCTGCACGATGTCGCCGGCATCGTCCACGGGACCACCGTCGCCACCAACCAGCTCCTCGAGGACCGCCCAGTCGACCTGGGGTTCGTCACCACCGAGGGGTTCGAGTTCATCCTGGAGATCGCCCGGCAGAGCGTCCCGGACGGCTACGGCAACTCCTACTTCTGGGTCAAGCCGCCGCGCATCGTCCCCGTGCACCGCGTGAAGACGGTCGGCGGGCGGCTCGACCACCTCGGCCGGGAGGTGCGGCCGTTCGACGAGGCGGAGGCCGTGGCCGTGGCGCGGTGGTTCCGCGACCGCGGCGTCACCGCGATCGGCGTCTGCTTCCTCCACTCCTACGCCAACCCGGAACACGAACGGCGCATGCTGGCCGTGCTGGAGCGTGAGCATCCCGACGCCGTGGTGTCGCTGTCGAGCGACGTGCTGCGCGAGTACCGCGAGTACGAGCGGTCGGTGACCACCCTGGTCGACGCGGCGGTCAAGCCGACCATGCGGCGGTACATCGCCAACCTCTCCTCGCGCCTCGGCATGCCGTTCTCGGTGATGAAGAGCAACGGCGGCGTGCTGTCGGCGGCGGAGGTGGTGCACCAGCCGATCACGACGGTGCTCTCCGGCCCGGCCGCGGGCGCGCTCGGCGCGGCGCTCATCGCGCGGACGGCGGGCCACCCGTCGGTGATCACGCTCGACGGCGGCGGCACCTCCACCGACGTCGCCGTCGTGGTCGACGGCGAGCCGTCCCTGACCACCGAGGGGTCCATCGGCCGGTACCCGTGCAAGATCCCCATGATCGACATCGTGACGGTCGGCGCCGGCGGCGGCTCCATCGCCTGGATCTCGCCGGAGGGCACGCTCAAGGTCGGCCCGCGGTCCGCCGGAGCCGACCCCGGGCCGATCTGCTACGGCCGGGGTGGCACCGAGGTGACCGTCACCGACGCCCACGTGTTCCTCGGCCGCGTGCCGCCCCACCTGCTCGGCGGCGAAATCCCCCTGGACGTGGCCGCCGCGCGGGCCGGTGTCGAGGCGCTGGCGGGCAAGCTCGGCCTGACGCCGGAGCGCACCGCCGCGGGCGTCCTGGAGATCAGCGCCTTCAACCAGGCGAACGCCATCCGCCAGATCACCGTCAAGCGGGGCCTCGACGTGCGCGACTTCCCGATGGTGGCCTTCGGCGGGTCCGGGCCGCTGCTGGTGTGCCGGCTGATCGACATCCTGTCGGTCCCGGCGGTCGTCGTGCCGCCGGACCCGGGCAACGTCTCGGCGTTCGGCCTGCTCACGGTGGACGTCAAGAACGACTACGTACGCACCCACGTCACCCGCGAGCTGTCCACCGGCGCCGCCGAGGAGATCTTCGGCGACCTGGAGGCCCAGGCCGCCCGCGCCCTCGGCCGCGAGGGGTTCCCCGCCGAGCGGCACGTCTACGCCCGCAGCGCCGACCTGCGCTACTACGGGCAGGCGTACGAGGTGCGGGTGCCCGCGCCGTCCGGGCCGGTGGACGAGGCGTGGCGGGCCGAGGTGCTCGACCGGTTCCACCAGGCCCACCACAGGCTCTACGGCTACGGCTACCGGGACGACCCGCGGCACGCCGTCGAATGGGTGAACCTCCGGGTCTCCGGAATCGGCCCCATCACCCGCCCGGCCGTCCCCGAGCTGCCCCCGGCCGGCGGCGACCCGGCGGGGGCCGCGGGGGAGCGGCGGGTGTACTTCGAGGAGGACGCGGCCTCGCCCCTCCAGCGGGACGGCTGGTGGACGGCGCCGGTGTACCGGCGCGGCGACCTGCGGCGCGGCGACGTCGTGACCGGCCCGGCGGTGATCGAGGAGTACGGCTCGACGCTGCCGCTGCACCCGGGCTTCGCCGCGGAGGTGGACGCCCACGGCGATCTCGTCGTCCGGCGGGACGACGGCCGGGGGAGCGGGCGCGCGGGTACGTCGTCCGGCCGTGAGGGGAGCGGTCAGGTGGAGCAGACGGCGAAGGACGGAGCGGGCGAGTGACAACGGTTGACCCGGTGCTGGTCGAGATCGTCGAGGGGACCCTCGCCTCGGTCGAGATGGAGGTCGAGACGGCGATCGCCCGCACGGCCCGCTCTCCGATGATCCGCGACGCGCACGACTTCCGGGCGGGCATCCATGACGTACGGCTGCGCAAGCTGACCGGCCGGTCCTACTCGGCGCTCGTGCAGCCGATCGTGCGCGACTTCCCGGTCGCCGAGATGAACCCGGGGGACGTCTTCTTCCACAACGACGTCTACCTCTCCGAGGGCGGCATCGGCCACCTGCCCGACCTGTGCGTCACCGTGCCGGTGTTCCACCAGGGCGAGGTGGTGGCGTTCGTGCAGGCGTTCGGCCACCACGACGACATCGGCGGAGCGGTGCCCGGCTCCATGCCCTCGCACGCACGCAGCGCCTTCGAGGAGGGCCTCATGGTGCCTCCGATCAAGCTGTGGGACCGGGGCGTGCCGAACCGGGCGGCGCTGACCATCATGACCCGCAACTCACGCATGCCCGACTCCCTGGCCGGCGACCTCGACGCCGAGTGCTCGGCCTGCCTCATGGGCGCCCGGCGCCTCGGGGAGCTTTTCGACAGGTACGGCAGGGCGGCGGTCGAGGCGTGCTTCGACGCGATCATCGGCAAGACGACCGAGACGTTCCGCCGCGAACTGCTCGCCAAGATCCCCGAGGGCGTGCACGTCTGGGAGGACTACGCCGAGCACGACGGCGTCGACGAGCCCCGGCTGCACACCCAGCGCATCACGCTGACCGTCGACCACTCTGCGGAGAGGCCACTGGTCATCGACTTCACCGGCACCTCGCCGCAGGCCAAGGGGCCGATCAACCACGCCGGCGACTACGCCGACGGGGTGTTCCTGAAGAAGTGGCTGGCGCCGATCCTGCGCAACCTCGCCGACACCCCCGAGCGCATGGCGGAGCTGGACGTCAACGAGGGCGTCGTCCCGTTGATCGAGATGAGGTTCCCCGAGAAGGGCACGCTGCTGACGCCGATCTTCCCGGCGCCCACCAACGCCCGCACGTTCGTGATCCTGCGCCTGCTCGGCGTGCTCGCCGGGGTGCTCGCCAAGGCCACCGGCGGCCGCATGCCCGCCGACCAGGAGACGATCCGCTACACCGGCGTGTACGGGGACGACCACGAGGGCCGGCCGTACCTCATGCGCGAGGTGCTCGGCGGCGGCTCCGGCGGCCGGTGGTACGCCGACGGCGAGGACACCATCCACGTCGTCCCCGACTCGCGCAACATCCCGGTCGAGTTCGCCGAGTCCAGGTGGCCGTTCCGGGTCGAGCGGCTCGGCCTGGCCCGCGACTCGGGCGGTCCGGGGCTGTACCGGGGCGGGCTCGGGTACGACAAGCACATCCGCATGCTGCGCGACGCGTCGTTCATGTCCATCGCCGACCGCTCGATCCTGTCGTGCTGGGGGGTGAACGGCGGCCGGGCCGGGCGTCCGTTCCTCGTCACCGTGGACGGGCAGGAGATGGAGGGGCTGGTCGACGACTTCCCCGTGAAGGAGGGGGAGGTGGTTCGCATCCGGACCACCGGAGGCGGCGGCTGGGGCTCGCCCTACGACCGCGACCCCGCCCTCGTGGCGGCGGACGTGCGGGACGGCAAGGTGTCGCCGGAGGGGGCGCGCGACGACTACGGCGTCGTCCTGCGCGGCCCGGCCGGCGAGCCGGAGGTCGACGCCGAGGCGACCGCGGAGCTGCGCGACCGGCTGCGCGCCTCCCGGCCCGCCGCGTTCTTCGACCGCGGCCCCGGCTACCCGCTGCTCTCCGGCGGCCGTCCCCACGCCGAGGTGGACGAACTCTGACCCGCCGGTGGCGGGCCGTGGTGTTCAGGCGACGCGGTGGGAGTCCGCGGTGGTCTTCAGGGTCATGCCGTGGCCGGGGCCGTCGGTGGACGGGCGGGCGGTGCCGCCTGTGGGGTCGGCGGCGCCCTCGAACAGGCCGGCCTCGATGCGGACGTGGTCGTGGAACCACTCGACGTGGCGCAGGTTGGGGGCCGCCGCGGCGGCCGGCAGGTGCAGGTTGGGCGCGCAGTGCGCCGAGACGTCCAGGTGGTACGCGGCGGCGACGGTCGCCGCGGCCAGCCAGCCGGTGTAGCCGCCGCAGCGGGTGGCGTCGGCCTGCAGGCAGTCGACGGCGCCGGCCTGGCACATCCGGGCGAAGTAGGTCAGGTCGCAGCCGTACTCCCCGGCCGCGACGTCGGCCGCCGCGTGCTCGCGGACCAGCCGCAGCCCCGCCAGGTCGTCGGAGGACACCGGCTCCTCGAACCAGCGCACGTCGTGCTCCTCCATGCGCCTGGCCAGCCGCACGGCCTGCTTGGCGGTGTAGGCGCCGTTGGCGTCGACGTACAGCTCGGCGTCCCCGCCGATCACCTCGCGGGCCAGGGCGACGCGGTGCAGGTCGCGTTCGGCGGCCGTGCCCCGCGACTCACCGATCTTGATCTTCACGCGCGGGATGCCCTGCTCGTGCGCCCAGTGCCGCAGCTGGGCGCGGGTGGTGTCGTCGTCGTAGGTGGTGAACCCGCCCGACCCGTAGACGGGGACCTCCGCGCGGGCGGCGCCGAACAGGCGTACCAGCGGCGTCTCCAGCAGCCGCGCCTTGAGGTCCCACAGGGCGACGTCCACCGCCGAGATCGCGTACCCGGCGATCCCCGGCCGCCCGGCGTTGCGCACCTGGCGGACCATCGCCGTCCACACCGCCGGGACGTCCATGACGTCCGCCCCGGTGACGACGTCGGCGAGGGTCTCGGTGATGAAGGAGGCCGCGGCGGCGGGGGCGTAGGTCCAGCCGATGCCGGTCGGGCCCCCGGCGTCTACCTCGGCGGTTACCAGGACCGTCGCGTCCCAGGCGAACGTGCCGTCGCCCTCGGGCCTGTCGGTCGGCACCCGGTAGGCGGCGGCGCGCACCGCCTCGATCTCCGCCATGACGCCCCTCCATATACAGCCGTCGACGACAGGCCCCTACCCGCTCAGGGGCCACTTCGCAGGCAAGAAGCCATCAACGCGATATGGACGCGGGTTGGATGTTTCACGTCGTACAAGGGGGCACGTCTGGAGGTATGAGTGACATCGCCTCCGAACTGCTGATCGAGCGTCTGGCCGACTGGGGTGTCGACACCGTCTTCGGCCTTCCGGGTGACGGGATCAACGGGATCATGGAGGGCCTACGCCGGCACAAGGACCGGGTCCGGTTCGTGCTGGTCCACCATGAGGAGGCGGCGGCATTCATGGCGACCGCCCACGCCAAGGCCACCGGCCGCATCGGCGTGTGCCTGGCGACCTCCGGCCCCGGCGGGATCCACCTGCTGAACGGCCTGTACGACGCCAAGCTCGACCACCACCCGGTGCTGGCCATCACCGGCATGCAGGAGACCAGCGTCCTCGGCACGGGCTACCAGCAGGAGGTCCACCTGGACAAGCTGTTCGCCGACGTCGCCGAGTACAACCTCGTGGTCGACAACCCGACGCAGCTGCCCGGCGTGGTGGACATCGCGATCCGCACCGCCTATGCCCGGCGCGGCGTGGCCCACCTGTCCTTCCCGAACGACGTGCAGGTGGCCCCCGCCGACCAGGACCCCTACCAGCACGTCGCCCCGGCCCGGCCTCCCGCGACGGCGCCGATCTACCTGCCCCCGCCGGGCGTGCCGTGGCAGCAGGACCTGGAGGCCGCCGCCGAGGTGCTCAACTCCGGGAACCGCGTGGCGATCCTCGCCGGGGCGGGCGCCCTGCACGCCCGGGAGGAGGTGCTGGCCGTCGCCGACGTCCTCGGGGCGCCGGTGATCAAGACGCTGCCCGGCAAGGCCGTCATCCCGGACGACTCGCCGTTCTCGGTCGGCGGTATCGGCCTGCTCGGCACCAAACCCGGCGAGGAGCTGGTCGAGGACTGCGACACGCTGCTGATGGTCGGCACCAACTTCCCCTACACCAAGCATCTGCCCGAGCCCGGGAAGACGCGCGTGGTGCAGATCGAGGCCGACCCGGCGCGGGCCGGCGTGCGCATGCCCACCCAGGTGCCCATGATCGGGGACGCCAAGGCCGCCCTGGCCGCGCTGCTGCCCCTGCTGCACCGCAAGGACGACCGTGAGCACCTGGAGAAGTACCGCAAGGCCATGGAGCGGTGGCGCACCGACATGGCGGCCCTGGAGTCGCCCGACCGCGAGCCGATCGCCCCGCAGTACCTCATGGGCTGCATCGACCGGGCCGCCGCGGACGACGCCATCCTGACCTGCGACAGCGGCACCATCGCCACCTGGGCGGCCCGGCACTGGACGATCCGCGGCGACCGGCGGTTCTACCTGTCGGGCAACCTCGCCACCATGGCCCCCGGCCTGCCGTACGCGATCGCGATCCAGCACGCCTTCCCCGGACGGCAGGTCATCGCGTTCGTCGGCGACGGCGGCTTCGCGATGCTGATGGCCGAGTTCCTCACCGCCGCCCAGCACGACCTGCCGATCAAGGTCGTGGTCAACAACAACAACTCGCTCGGCCAGATCCTCTGGGAGCAGATGGTGCTCGGCTTCCCCGAGCACGGCGTCAGGTTCGGCCGCCCGCCCGCCGACTTCTCCGGCTGGGCGCGCTCCTGCGGCGCCTACGGCCGCAAGGTCAGCGACCCCAAGGAGCTCGCCGGTGCCGTACAGGAGGCGCTCGCGTACGACGGGCCCGCGCTGCTCGACGTGGACGTCAACCCCGACGAGCCGCCGATGCCGGGCAAGGTCTCCCGTGAGCAGGCCATCAAGTTCGCGCAGGCCTTCCTCAAGGGCCAGCCGCACAAGGCATCGATCGCCACGACCCTGTTCAAGGACAAGATCTCGCAGCTGGGGTCGTGAGGGACATGGCGCGACGCGCATTCCTCCCCGCTCCGGCGCTGCGGGCGGACGGGCACTACGTCCGTGTCCGCGACCTGGAGCGCGATCTGGCCGCGCGGGTGGACGGTGAGGTCCGGTTCGACCCCGGCACCCGCGGCGCCTACTCCACCGACGGGTCCAACTACCGGCAGGTGCCGCTCGGCGTGGTGGTCCCGCGCAGCGTCGAGGCGGCCGTCGAGGCGGTGGCGGTGTGCCGGGAGCACGGCGCCCCGATCACCTCCCGGGGCGGCGGCACCAGCCTGGCCGGGCAGACCTGCAACGTCGCGGTCGTCATCGACTGGTCGAAGTACTGCGACCGGCTGCTGTCGGTCGACGCCGAGGCCCGCACCTGCGTGGTGGAACCGGGCATCGTCCTGGACACGCTCAACCGGAAGCTCGCCGGCACCGGGCTGATGTTCGGCCCGCGCCCGTCCACCCACTCCCACTGCACGCTCGGCGGGATGATCGGCAACAACTCCTGCGGGTCCACCGCGCAGGCGTACGGCAAGACGGCCGACAACGTCTCGCGCCTGGAGATCCTCACCTACGGCGGCCACCGCATGTGGGTCGGGCCCACCGGCCAGGAGGAGTACGGCCGCATCCTCGCCGAGGGCGGCGAGCGGGCGCGTGTGTACCGGGAGCTGCGGGCGATCGTCGACGGCCACGCCGAGGAGATCCGCCGCCGCTTCCCCGACATCCCGCGGCGCGTGTCGGGCTACAACATCGACCAGCTCCTGCCCGGACGCGGCTTCGACATGGCCAGGGCGCTCGTCGGCTCGGAGGGCACGCTGGTCACCGTGCTGCGCGCCGAGCTGCACCTGGTCCCCGTGCCCAAGGCCGAGTGCCTGGTGCTGCTCGGCTACCACGACATCGCCACCGCCGCCGACGCCGTGACGCGCATCGCGGCCCACCACCCGCTCCAGCTCGAAGGGGTGGACGACAAGCTGATCGACTATGAGCGGCGCAAGAACATGCATCCCGAGGCCGTCGCCGACCTGCCCGAGGGCGGCGGCTGGCTCATGGTGTCCTTCGGCGGCGACTCCCAGGACGAGGCCGACGAGCGGGCCCACAGCCTCATGGACGAACTGCACGGCAGCGAGCACGAGCCGCACGTCGCCTTCTTCGACAGGCAGAAGGTCGAGAAGGAGCTGTGGGAGCTGCGCGAGTCCGGCCTGGGGGCCACCGCCCGCGTCCCGGGCATGCCGCCGACCTGGGAGGGCTGGGAGGACTCGGCGGTGCCGCCGGAACGGCTGGGCGACTACCTGCGGGACCTGCGCCGCCTGCTGGACGGGTTCGGCTACGGCGCCGCCGCGCTCTACGGGCACTTCGGGCAGGGCTGCGTCCACACCCGCATCCCGTTCGACCTGGTCACGGCCGACGGCGTCCGGACGTACCTGAAGTTCATGGACCGCGCGGCGGACATGATCGTCTCCTACGGCGGGTCGCTGTCGGGGGAGCACGGCGACGGGCAGGCGCGGGGGGCGCTGCTGCCGAAGATGTTCGGCCCCGAGGTGATGGAGGCGTTCGAGCAGGTCAAGGTGGTCTTCGACCCCGACGGCCGGATGAACCCCGGCAAAATCGTCAAGCCCTATGGGATGGACGAGAACCTGCGGCTCGGCCCCGAATGGACCCCCGCCGACCCGCCCGCCCACTTCCGCTACCCCGAGGACGAGGGCAGCTTCCAGCGGGCCGTGATGCGCTGCGTCGGCGTCGGCCAGTGCCGCCGGCCCACCCACGGCGTCATGTGCCCCTCCTACCGCGCCACCGGCGAGGAGGAGCACTCCACGCGGGGCCGGGCGCGGCTGTTGTTCGAGATGCTGAACGGCCACGCGGACTCGGCCGTGCGCGACGGATGGCGCTCGGAGGCCGTCAAGGACGCCCTCGACCTGTGCCTGGCCTGCAAGGGCTGCAAGCATGACTGCCCGATGAACGTCGACATGGCCACCTACAAGGCCGAGTTCCTCTCCCACCACTACGCCCACCGGCCGCGCCCCGCCGCGCACTACAGCATGGGCTGGCTGCCGCTGTGGGCGCGCCTGGCCGCGTACGCGCCGCGAACGGTCAACGCGCTGACGCACGCCCCCGGCCTGTCCACGCTGGTCAAACGGCTGGGCGGCGTCGAACCGGCGCGAAGCCTGCCCAGGTTCGCCCCACGGCGCTTCACCGACTGGTACCGGGCGCGCGGCCCGCACGGGGACGGCGGGCGCGGGCCCGTGGTGCTGTGGCCGGACAGCTTCACCAACAACCTGGACCCCGAGATCGGCAAGGCGGCCGTCGAGGTCCTGGAGAGGGCCGGCTACCGGGTGGTCATCCCGCCCGGCACCCTGTGCTGCGGCCTGACCTGGATCTCCACCGGCCAGCTCGGCGTCGCCGCCCGCGTGCTGCGCCGCACCGTACGCACCCTCGCCCCGGCGCTGCGCCGCGGCATCCCCGTCGTCGGCCTGGAACCGAGCTGTACGGCGGTGTTCCGCGACGACGCCGCCAACCTGCTCGCCCACGACCGGGACGTGGAGCGGCTGCGCGAGCAGACCCGCACCCTCGCCGAGCTGCTCAGCGGCACCGACGGCTGGGAGCCGCCCCGCATCGACCGGCCGGCCGTCGCCCAGCCGCACTGCCACCACCACGCCGTGCTCGGCTACGACACCGACCGCGAACTCCTGAAGCGGGCCGGCGTCCGCCTCGACGCCGTCGACGGGTGCTGCGGCCTCGCGGGGGACTTCGGCTTCACCGCGGGCCACCACGACGTGTCGATGGCCTGCGCCGAGCACTCCCTGCTGCCCGCCGTCCGCGCCGCCGGCCCGGACGCGCTGATCCTCGCCGACGGCTTCAGCTGCCGTACGCAGGTCGAGCAGTCGGACGTCGGCCGCCGCCCGCTCCACCTGGCCGAGGTGCTCGCCGCCGCCCAGCGCGAAGAGGACCCCGGCGGCCGTGCCCGGCGCTCCGGGCGGCTGCCCGCCGCCTCGCGTCGCTGATCCCGGAACGGAAGGACCGCCACGGATGCGCGCACTCACCGTCGTCCCGGGACGCGAGGACTCCCTCGCCGTGACCGACGTGCCCGATCCGGAGCCCGGCGAGGACGAGCTCCTCGTCGACGCCCTCGCCGTCGGCGTCTGCGGCACCGACCGGGAGATCGCCGCCGGTGAGTACGGCTGGGCGCCGTCCGGGCGGGACCGGCTCGTGATCGGGCACGAGTCCCTGGGACGCGTGCGGCGGGCCCCGGACGGCAGCGGGTTCTCCCCCGGAGATCTCGTCGCGGGCGTGGTCCGCCGCCCCGACCCCGTCCCGTGCGGGGCGTGCGCGCACGGGCAGTTCGACATGTGCCGCAACGGCCGCTACACCGAGCGCGGCATCAAGGAACTGGACGGGTACGCCTCGGAGCGGTGGACCGTCGAGACCGGGTACGCGGTCAAGGTGGACGCGCGGCTCGCCGAGGTCGGCATGCTCATGGAGCCCACGTCGGTGGTGGCCAAGGCGTGGGAACAGGTGATGAAGGTGGGCGAGCGGGCCTGGTTCGAGCCCCGCACGGCCCTGGTCACCGGCGCCGGGCCGATCGGGCTGCTGGCCGCGCTGCTCGGCGTGCAGGCCGGCCTGGAGGTCCACGTCCTCGACCGCGTCACCGAGGGCCCCAAGCCCGGACTCGTCGCCGGCCTCGGCGCCACCTACCACACCGGCGACATCCGCCAGATCATCGAGCAGGTCGGGCCGGACGTCGTGGTCGAGGCGACCGGCGCCACCCAGGTGGTGTTCGACGTGATCGCCGCCGTCCGCCCCTACGGCATCGTCTGCCTCACGGGCGTCTCCCCGGCCGGGCGGCGGCTCACGATAGACGCGGGCGCCCTGAACCGGGAGATGGTCCTGGAGAACGAGGTGGTCGTCGGGTCGGTCAACGCCAACCACGCCCACTACGCCACCGCCGCCAAGGCCCTGGCCGAGGCCGACCTCGACTGGCTCGGCCGCCTGGTCTCCCGCCGGGTGCCCCTCGACCGGTACGCCGACGCCTTCACCGGCCGGCCGGACGACGTCAAGGTCGCCATCACCTTCTGACCCCGCCCGGTCAGGAGGCGCACACGTCGCGGTACGGGATGCCGGGCAGGTACCGCCGCCACTCGTCCCCGGTCAACGTCCGCCCGGCCCGGTCGCACACGGCCCGCGCCACCCGCTCGGCGCTCACCGGCAGCTCGTACATCGACCCGCTCTGCTCGGAGACGTACAGCGTCCCTCCGTCCGGGGAGAAGGCCACGCCGGTGACGCCCTCGCCGGGCAGCTGAACCGCCCCGCCCAGCCGCCGCCGGGCGGCCGTGTCCCACAGCTGCACCGTCCCTGTTCCGGCCCCGGTGGCGAACACGTCTCCGCCGGGGGAGAAGGCCATCGCCGCGATGTCCCCGGCCGAGCCGTGCAGGACGGGGGGCAGCGGCGAGAGCGTCCGCGCGTCCCACAGCGAGATCCGCCCTTCGCCGCCGCTCGCCGCGAGCAGGTCCCCCTTCGGGCTGAAGGCGAACACGTTGGAACCGGAGAAGGACCCGAATCCCGTTCCCGCCTGCCTGCCGGACGCCGGATCCACGAACTGCCCGGTGGAGGTGGCCAGCAGGCGGCCGTCGGGGGAGAAGCCGAACCATCCGGTGAGGCCCTCCAGCGGTGCCTTGCCGGTCACGCGTCCCGTCCGGGCGTCCCACAGCCGCAGCTCCGCTGTGGGTTTGTCGGAGTTCGTCACCAGACTGGCCGCGAGGGTCGTGCCGTCGGGACTGAAGGCGATGCCACCCACACTGACCTCCACGGGGAGGACGAACCGCCACAGTCGCGTCCAGGTCCCCGCGTCCCAGACCGTCACCCGCGCGTCGAGGCCGCTGACGGTGGCGACGGTACGGCCGGTCAGGTCGAAGGCCGGCGGGACGGAGGCGTCGGACGTGCCGGTGAGCGTCGCGGCGAACCTGTGGCGCCGGACGTCCCAGACGCGGATCGGGGCCGACTCCCCGGCGACCGACAGCCACCGGCCGTCCGGGCTGAGACCGGTGATGAGGCTCTGGCCAGGGGCACGTGTGGCAGGCGGCAGGGGGCGGAAGTCCAGTGTGACGACCGAGTCGTCCAGGAGGTAGCGCAGAGTGTGGCCGTCGGGGTCGAAGCGGGCGTCCGACATCTCGCCTTCGGCCTTGTAGCTGAAGATCTCCTGCTGGTCGGCGACCCGCCACACCGTCAGGACGCGGCCGGCGAGCCCCAGAAGGTATCGGCCGTCCGGGCTGAACCGCAGGCCGGTGTTCCCGGCGGCCGCCGCGTCGGTCCAGCGCCAGGTGGCGCCGCGCTCGGGCAGGATCCGCCTTCCCGTCCTCAGGTCGACGAGCCTGATCTCCGAGCCACCGCAGGCCAGGGTGTCGTCCGCCGGACTCAAGGCGACCTCCACGGTCCTGGGGCACGCCGCGCCGGCTCGCGGGTCCCTGACCCAGCCGGGGAGCCGCCGCACGTCGACCCGGTTCTTCTCGGTGACGAGGACCGCCAGCCGCCCGCCGCGGAGGACGACCGGCCCCGCCCCCTGCATGCCGCCCCTGGTGCCGCGGCCGTAGGTCCTGCCCGTCGTGACGTCCCACACGAAGGACTCGTCCTCCGGCATGTCGACGCCGAGTTTCGAATCGTCCTGCCCGAACCTGACCCCGCTCGCCAGCCGCATGGCCTGAAGCCCGAACGGACTGCCGGACCAGCCGGGCAGCCACGAGCCGACGCGGGACTTCAGCACCAGCCTGCGGGCTGTGCCGGAGGCGAGGTTCCACACGACGACCTTGCCCGGCGTCTTGACGGCCAGCAGCCGCCCGCTCGGGCTGAACGACAGATCGTCGATCGGCTCGTCCCTGTCCAGACCCGTCGGCATGCGCTTCACCAGCCGTTTCCGGGGCACGTCGTACAGCCGGACCTCGCTGGTCGACACGCTCGCCAGCAGCCGTCCGTCACGGCTCAGCGTCCGGTCGGCCAGCTCCTTGACCGGTGGCTCACGGAAGGCGTCGGTCTCGGGCTGGTAGAGGGAGGTCGTCATGCTGGAGCGGGCCTCCGCGCCGGCGTCCAGGCGCCAGGCGGCGACGCTCAGCAGCATGGCGGCCGCCGGGTCGGTGGTGCGCAGCATGCCCGCGACGAAGGCCGCCTCCCGGCCCTTGGCCTGGTCGCGTTGCCATGTCAGGCTGTCGCGCTGCCGCGTCAGCTGCCCGCCCTGGTAGACCGCCAGGCCGCCGCCCACCAGCGACATCACCAGCAGGACGCTCAGGGTGACGACGAGCAGGCGCCGCCGGCGGGCGCGGCGCCGGCTCAGCGCGGACGAGGCGTCCAGGAATTCCTTCTCCAGCGGGCCGGGCCGGAGGTGCCGGCGGCCGGCGGCCCAGTCCATGGCCGTGTCGAGGCGGCTGCCCTGCAGCAGGTCGCCGTCGCGGCGCCCGTGCCCGGCCCACTGCCGGGCCTGCTCCCCGACGGCGGCGTGGACGGCCAGGCCGTCCCGCTCGTCGGCCAGCCACGACCGCAGCCGGGGCCAGGCGCGCATCAGGCCCGGCCGGGTCAGGACGATCTCGCCGTCCCGCCGGGAGAGCACGTAGCCGAACACCCGCAGGACCCGGTCGGCCTCCGGCGGCAGCTCCTCCTCCGGCACCCGGCGGGTGGTGATCTCCCCGTCGGGGCCGATGGCGGCCAGACGCAGGAAGATGGCCGGCACCAGCTCCCGCTCGGCCTGCGACAGCAACCCGTAGGCGTCCTCGGCCAGCACCCCGAGCGACGGGTCGTGGGTCTCGCTCCACGCGATGTCCCCCGCGGCGCGGCTGCCCTCGGCCAGCAGGCCGGGGGTGTCGGCGGCCCCGCCCCCGGCGATGAGGGCCAGCAGCAGGTCCCGGGACGACGGGCGGGCCAGCGGGTTCTTCTGGAGAGCGGCGTCCACCAGCGGACGCAGCGAGGCCGGCAGGGGACTCAGATCGGGGTCCACCGACAGCACCCGGTGCATCACCCCGCCCAGGCTCTCGGCCTTGAACGGATCCTCGCCCGTGGCGGCGAACAGCATGATG
>NZ_JAHDTF010000039.1 GCF_018531465.1 Sphaerisporangium fuscum | reverse complement strand
CGTCCCCGGCTGCGCGGATCCGGTCGGTGGGTGTCCTTCGCGTCCCCGGCTGCGCGGATCCGGTCGGTGGGTGTCCTTCGCGTCCCCGGCTGCGCGGATCCGGTCGGTAGGTGTCCTTACCGGGCCGGCTGCGCGGATGGCGGTGGCGGGCCGCCCCCCTGGTTGCGGGACACCGTCGGCGGGTGCCCTTCCCGGCCCCACTGGGGTGCTGATCCCAGCGGCGCCGGGGCGGCGGGAGGTTGTACGGCGAAGCCGGCGCCGTCGTGCGGCGAGCGGCCCGGTAGGCCCCCGCTGGGCGTGGCCCGGTGGGCCCCGATGAGTGGGACGGTGGACCGGGGTGGGTCAGCCCTTGCGGGGTTCGCCGCGGTAGGTGCCGAAGGACCAGAGGTTGCCTTCGGGGTCGCGGACGGCGAATTCGCGGGAGCCGTAGTCGGTTTCGCGCGGTGCGTACACGACCTGTGCCCCCGCGGACGTGGCGCGGGCGAACAGGGCGTCGGGCTCGTCGGTGACCACATAGGCCCCCGCGCCACCCGGCTCACGGGCACAGGGGTCGTCGCGGCCGGGTTCCGGACGGGAGCCCAGCATGATGCCGCCGCCCAGCGGCCAGTCGAGCTGCGCGTGGTCGACCCGGTCTCCCTCGCCGTACACGGCGGTCTCCTCGAAGCCGAACGCGTCGACCAGGAAGGAGATGAGCGCGCGGGCGTCGTGGGCTCGCAGGGTCGGCCAGACCTGAGGTGCTGGTGTCATCGTCATGCCGTCGAGTCTCCCCGCGACGCGGGCGCGGCGGCTTGGACGAATCGGAACTCCTCCGCCAGCCACCGGCTGGGCGCGCACCCCGCGAGGTCCCGGAACTCCCGGGCCAGATGCGCCTGGTCGTAGTACCCGCACTCGGCGGCGAGATCGGCCAGCGCGGGGACGGCGGGTCGTCCGGCGTGCTCCTGCCGGGACGTGGCCGGGGGAGCGCCGCTCGTCACCCGTGGCGGCGAGTGGCGCACGCCGCCGGAGCCGGCCGAGGCGGTGAGACTCTGCAGGCGGCGGCGCGCCCGGTCGAACCTGATGACCCGCGCGGCGGCCTTCGGGGTGAGACCGATCTCGGCGGTGAAACGCGCGCGCAGGTGGCGGCTGCTCCAGCCCACGTCGCGGGCGAGTTCGGAGACCGTGAGCCCTCCGCCGGAGGATGTCAGGAGCCGCCATGCCCGCACCACCTCGGCGGGCACGGCACGTTCGAGATCGGCGTGACGAAGCAGCGACTCGTCGAGGACGGCGAAGCGCTCGGCCCAGCCGGAGGCCGAGTTGAGGCGGCCGTGCAGCTCCCGCGCGGCCGGGCCGAGGAGGTCGCCGGCGTCCACGTCGAGGTTGCGCAGCTCACCGGCGGGCACCCCGAGCAGCGCCCGCGCGCCGAGCGGGCTCAGCGCGAGCTGCACCCCCGCCTGCCGGCCCTCGTGCGTGATCAGGGCGGGCGCGGTGTGCAGGCCGCCGACCAACGCGTCGTACCGCCCCGGTGACTGGCCCGGGTCGGGATGGGCAGTGACCGTGAGGGGCTCCTCGAGGGTCACGATCAGCGTGAGGTACGGCGAGGGCAGCCCGCGGTGACGGCCCGGCGGCGCGCCGCGCTCGTGGTACCCGTGGTAGTGCGCGATCAGCGGACGCAGCCCGGGAGCCGGCGCCGCCCGCACCATCTCCATGACCGGCTCCCTTCCCCGAACCCCCGATGGCCGCACTCTAGACCAGCGGTACGACGTTCTCGGTGCCCCCGGGCCGGTCAGCCCGGGGTCTGCGCGGTTTCGAGGCGGCGGATGATCGGGTTGAGGAGGTCGTTGAGCTCGCGTACCAGGACGCTCACCGCCAGGTGGGCGGTGTCGGCCAGGCTGTCGGACGGCCCCTCAGGGGCCGGTGGGAGGCCGCCGAGCGGGATCGGGGCGTCGATCAGCAGCGTGGTGCGCAGGAACGGGGTGCGGCTCAGGTCCTGGTCGGTCGGCTCGAGGTACTGGCCGAAGGTCTGCGGCCAGTCGCGCCAGCCGCGGTCGCGCCACCACTCGCGTGAGGTGGTCAGCTGGGCGGGCAGCGGCGACACGAGCATGACGTGGGCGGTCAGCGTGCCGTCCCAGGGGTTGCGGTCGCAGGCGGCCGACAGGACGCGCCGGTGCCGGCGGACGTAGGACGGCGAGGGCGTGGTGGCCAGACGCCAGGCGGCGCAGGCGAAGGTGACCGGCGCGATGTCCCCCCACGAGCCCTCGAACGCCGCGACGTGGCGCCGTACGTATTCGGCATAGTGGCTCGTGCCGTCGGAGGCGAGCTCCCGGTCGTGGCCGTGGTCGATCCAGAAGGCGTCGTGCTCGCCCATATGCCCCTCTCGGTGGTGCGGTTCCGCCACCAGTCAACCCGACGCCACATGAGCACGTGCCTGCTGTTCTCCCAGAGCCGAGAGACACCTCCCGTGAGAAACGATCCGTGATGGTCGCCGATCGAGCCGGCCTGACGTCGATCCAGGTACACGAGGTCCGCCTGGCCCGTCCCGCCCCCGGCCCTCACCAGGAGCGGGACGCCGCCCACCACAGGGGGCGAGGATCAGCCATCACCCGCGTGTTCGCTGGGGGCCGGGCTCACGGCCTCCGGCGTCGCACCCCTACGCCGGGTTCGAGGTGCTCCCGGTCCCCGAGCTGAGCGCGGGGGCGGTGGCGCGTACGAAGTCGGTCAGCGATAGGGGTGTGACCTGCGGGTACCTGGCGTTGTCCAGGCTGTCGAACTTGGCCTTGCCGCTCACCATGCACCACTGGTACTGCAGCGCCACGTAGTCGAACGGGTTGTGGGTGAGCGCCGCCTGACGGGTGATCTCCGCGCGCAGGTCGTCGGCGGTGCCGAGGTGGCGCAGCCGCAGGGTACGGCCGGAGCCGCGCTGGACCGCGTCATGGAACCGGCGCATCGACATGACCTCACCGGCGAAGCGCAGCGTGCCGGTGGCGGCCGGGTCGAGGGCGACGGCGGCGGTGTAGGCGGCGGTGTCGGCCACCGAGGTCAGGTCGAGAGGCTGGTCGGGGTCTCCCCAATGGGACAGGGTGCCCTGTTCCCAGTCGATGAGCCCCATGAAGCCGGTCATCACCTCGTAGAAGGCCCCGTTGAGCACGGAGAGCACCTCGAGGCGGGTGCCGGCCCGCGCGGTAGCGGCCTGCCGACGCCAGTCGATCATGAAGTTGTCGCCGTCGTCCAGCTTGGTCACATCGACGGCGAAGTCGGATGGGATGAACCGCTGGGCGCCGGCCTTCTCTGCGGCGCGCACGAGGTTGGCCTGCCCGTCCACGATCACTTCGGGGCCGCCCTGGACGGCCGAGATCACGGTCGTGGCGTCACCGATGGCTTCGGCCAGTCGCTCGGCCGGATCGGTGATGTCGCCCTCGACCAGCTCCAAGCCGCCGGCCCGCAGGGCGGTCAGCGAACTCTTCTTCTCCTCGCTGGTGCCGGGCCGCACCAAGGCCCGCACGGGGGCGCCCTGGTCGAGAAGGGATCGGACGATCCGGCCGCCGAGCAGTCCGGTGGCACCGGCCACGAAGATCGTGGGGAAAGAGGACATGGTGTGTGGACTCCTTGCCAGAAACTAACTTGGACGTTCACCCGTGGGTCCCGGTGACGGGACCGGAGGGCGTTTCGGGATTCGGTCAGGGGATGAGCAGGGTCTTGCCGACGGTGCGGCGCGCCTCGATGGCGGCATGCGCGTCGGCCGCGCGCTCCAGCGGGAGGCGTTGGCCGATCACCGGCGTGAGCTGTCCGGCCGCGGCCAGTTCCAGGACCTCGGTCACCAGGTCGCGGGCGAGGGCGGGCCTGCTCCAGATGAGACCCGCGCTGAACCCGGTCAGGGTCAGGCCCCGGCCGACCAGTTCCATGGGCCCGACCCGCAGCGGCGTGCCGCTGGAGAAGCCGAACGCGATCTGGCGTCCGGTGCCCGGTGTGAGCAGCTCGAACGATTCGCGTCCGAGCGCCCCGCCGACATGGTCGAAGACCACGTCCACCGAGCCGCCCACGGCGTCACGAACCCGGTCCGTCCAGCGGGGCAGCGTGTAGTCCACCACGTGGTCGGCGCGCAGCTTGCCGAGCAGGGCGAGCTTGTGCTCCCCGCGCGCCGCCGCGACGACCGTCGCCCCGGCCCGCTTGAGCAACTGCACCAGGATCGTGCCGACGGCACCCGCGGCCGCCAGCACGAGCACCCGGTCACCGGCGGTCACGCGGGCCGCCCTGATCAGGCCCTGGGCCGTGACGCCGTACCGGTACAGGGCGACGGCCTCGGGCAGGCCGATGCCCTCGTCGACCGGGATGAGGGTGCCGGCGGGGACGACGGCGGTCTCGGCGTACCCGCCCAAGCCCGTGGTGCCGGCCAGGACCCGCGCGCCGACCAGGGCGGTGTCGACGCCGGGACCGACCTCGGCGACCAGTCCGGCGATCTCCTTGCCGAGGATCACCGGCAGAGGCGCGCCGCCGAGCGCGCCGCGCATCGTTCCCGCGCGGACCTGCGTCTCCAGGAACTGGACGCCGACCACGGCCACTTGCACCGCGACCTCGCCCTCCGCCGGCCTCGGTGTGGGCACGTCCGCGACGCGCAGTTGGGCCGGTGGCCCGAATTCGTGCAGCAGAACGGCACGCATGTGACATCACTTCCTTGGTGGAAAGCAGTGTTGGGTGCGCGCGACGACGGAAACGCGGACGGCCGCGTCTGTCCGGGCGCGCGAGAACCGGGGCCGGCGGGGACTACGGCAGCCCTGGCCCAGGTGGATGGAAGTCAGCCGCCGCGGATGGAAGTGCGGCGACATCGCGAGGACGGCAGGCGGCGTGCGGCAGCACGATGCCACGCGAGAGGGTGTGGAGCGGCGGCGGCGCCGGACTTCTACGTGGCCGCGGTCACCCGTCCCGGTACGGACGGCTACAGAACCGCGATGGGCTCATTGTCCTTTCTTGATGGCTTCGCTGAGCGCGCCGAGGCTCGCGGCGAGTCGCTCGACGTCAGCCGCCTCCCAGTCCGCCAGCAGGGCGGCGACGGCGGCCGCGCGCGCCTTCCAGAGTTCGCTGATGGCGAGCTTCCCGGCCCGTGTGACGCTCACCAGTTGTGCCCGGGCGTCGGCCGGATCGGGCCGGCGTTCGATGAATCCGCGGGACTCCAGGCGTTTGGCCGGAGGTGACAGGGTGGACTTGTCCACCTCCATCTGCTCCGCCAATACCGACAGCCGCACCGGCGCGTGCAGCGACACCTGGGCCAGCAGGGTGTAGTCCCCCAATGACAGCTCCAGGCCGGAGGAGGCCATGATCTTACGCCGCGTGGCCGGAGAGAACATCCAGTTGCCCACCGTGGCCAGCGCTGCCGCCACTCCGTCGACGGCCTCACGCCGCGGGCGAGACGGGCCGTCGTTGCCGGCCGACGCTTGTTCCATCCTCACACCGTCCCAGAATGGTTGGTTTGATAAAACCAACTATGTCGCATGACGGGGCTGGACGCAAGCGCATGCGGACCTCACAACGGCGAGATCCGGCATCTCCTTCTACGGCTGCCGACCGCCACGGTGCGGAAACCGTGGCGGTCGAGCACCTAATCGGTTGCGCTTCGGCTCCGGAGCGCGCGGCTGCTCGCCGGTGGCGTGAGTGAAGCGGTCCAGGCTCCCGGTGTGCCGGTCCGGCTCAATCCACCGGGGTTCAGTCCGTGCCGCCGGTGGTGGGCCTGCCGGCCGGAAGCAGGCGTACCAGGACGACCGCCACCGCCGCGGCGGCGAACGTGAAGATCGACGACATCGCGAACGCGTGGCCCGCCGCCGCGGCCCTGTCGGCGGCGGAGGCGCTGAGGGAGCCGAAGTACACGACCCCGATGATCGCGACGCCCAGTGCGGCGCCGATCTGCTGGGCGGTCGACAACACCCCGGAGGCGATGCCCGCGTCCTCCGGGCTGATCCTGGCCAGGACCGCGTTGAGCGACGGCGTGATGATCAGCCCGCCGCCGACGCTCTGCAGCATGAGGGTCGGGATGATGACCCCCGGCGTGAAGGGCAGGCCGCCGATGAGGGCGGCGGCGGTGGCCGCGTACCCGAGGGCGAGCACGATGGCCCCGGTCTGCAGGACGCGGCGGCCGTACCGGGGGACGAGGCGGCTCGCGACCATGCTGAAGACGAAGAACGTCACAGCCGCCGGGGTGTAGACCAGGCCCGCCCCGAGGGCCGTCATGCCGAGCCCGTCCTGCAGGGAGATCGACAGGACGAGGTAGTAGGAGGAGATCACGGTGTAGACGGTCAGGACGAGCAGGAGGCCGACGGAGAACGACCGGGTGCGGAAGAGCGAGGTCCGCACCAGCGGATCCTTCCCGCGCTCGCCTATCCTGCGCTCGACGGCCACGAAGAGCGCGAACGCGGGCACGCTCGCGGCCAGGCAGGCCCACGTCCACCAGGGCCAGCCGGCCTGCTGGCCCTGGATGAGCGGGAAGGCCAGCAGGAACAGCGCGACGCTGAGCACCGCGACACCCGGCAGGTCGAGCCGGCGGGCCAGCGCCGCCCGGGACTCGGGCAGCCACCGGGCCGCGAGCAGGATCGCGGCGACCCCGATCGGCACGTTGATCCAGAACACCGGCCGCCAGCCCGAGCCGAACAGGTCGGCGCCGATCAGCAGGCCGCCGATGAGCTGGCCGCCGATCGTGGCCAGCCCGAGGACGACCCCGAGCACCCCGAACGCGCGGTGCCGATCCCGCTCGGGCACCAGCACGGCGATGACCGCGTACACCTGAGGCAACATCAGCGCGGCGCCGAGCCCCTGGACGAGGCGGGCCACGATGAGGGGGGCCGCCGCCTGCGAGAGCGCGCACGCGACCGAGGCCAGCGTGAACAGCGCCATGCCGGTGACGAAGGCGCGCTTGCGGCCGAGCAGGTCGCCGAGGCGGCCTCCGGTGATGAGGAACACCGCGTAGGTGAGCTGGTATCCGGCCAGGATCCACTGCAGCTCACCGTCGGAGACGGCGAGGTCGGCCTGCATGGCCGGGCCCGCGACGATGACGATGAACGAGTCGAGTACGGACATGAACGCGCCGACCATGGCGACGGCGATGGCGCCCCACGGCACGGCGGCGGCACCGGCGGCACGCGGCAGGGGAGGGCTCTTGGGTGAAGTCACGAAGTTAACGTACGATCGTTCGTACTTATTGGCAAATGAGAAGATGGGGATCATGGACGAGCTAGGGCAACGGGCGGCCGCCCGCACGGACCCGGGCGCCGGAACCTCCGACCAGCGCCTCCTGCGCGGGGCGCGCAGCCGGCAGGCGATCGCCCGGCACGCGGTGGACGTGGCGTCGCTGGAGGGGCTCAACGGGCTCAGTATCGGCCGGCTGGCCACGGACCTGGGGATCAGCAAGAGCGGCGTCGCGACCCTCTTCGGGACGAAGGAGAAGCTGCAGCTCGCCGCGGTGGAGGCGGCCCGCGAGGCGTTCCATGAAGCGGTCGTGCGGCCCGCGTCCGCCGTGCCGGGCGGGGCCGGACGACTGCGCGCGCTCACGGAGCGGTGGATCGCCTACGCGGAGACGCCGCTGTTCGCGGGCGGCTGCTTCTGGGCGGCCAACCTGCCCGATTTCGACAGCCGGCCGGGGCCGGTGCGCGACGCGCTGCTGCGCCAGCACCGGGAGTGGCTCGCCCTCATCGCCACCGAGCTACGGCACGCCGCCGAGGCGGGCGAGATCGGCGAGGTGGACGCGGACCTGGGCGCGTTCCAGATCGACGCGGTCCTCACGGCCGCGAACACGGCACTACGCCTCGGGGACGGCGGGGCCGCGGACAAGGTGCGGCGTGTGGTGGCGGGCTTCCTGGCCCCCCACCGGTCCAGCGGGTGAACCGGCAGGGGCCGGGGTGTCAGGCCGCCTCGGTGCGCAGGCCGTGCGGGTCGAGCACGTACGTGCGCGCGGCTCCTCCGAGATGACGGCGAGGTGGTGGATCGGCGGGCCCGGGTAGACCCGGGCCCGCCGCCGCGGGTCGTCCCCGCGAGGGCGGGGGCGACCTCGGGGTGCCCCTGGCAGACGTCTGACGTGCGGCTCCGTGATCCGTGATCGGGCCCATCGTGAGCGGGAATCCTCTACCTCGCCCCTCGGGCCGCATGCGGGCCTGCCCCGGTCCTCCGCACGGCCGCGCGACGCTCCCAGGCGAGGGCCGGGCTCGTCGCGGCAGGTTGGGATACCGGCCCTTCGGCAGCGCGCGCCCGGCGAGACGTGCAGAATGCACATCAGGCTTATGGAATCTGCATAATTCGGGTTTCGGGTGGTTCTTGGAGAGGAGGTCGGCGTGGTCCATGAGTTCCTGCCGCCACGGCGTTTCACGGCGCTGCTCCTCGCCGGCATCGGCCTGTGGTGCGCCTACAAGGCCCTGCAGCTGATCCTCTTCCTGCCGCCCGGCCCGCCCCTCGCCCAGGAGATGCACACCCGTGAGCTGGCACTGGGAGCGCTCGCGTTCACCCTGGCCGGCGGTCTGCAGTTCGCGATCGTGCTGCGCCGCCTGCCCCGATGGGCGCGCCTGTGCGCCGTCCTGGTCCAGGTGGTGATCGCCTACGGTCTCACCTTCGTGTACGGCCCTCCCTGGGGCCCGTACGCCGCCCTTCCCACGGCCTCGATGCTGCTCATCTTCACCGGCCGGAGGTCCTGGCTCCTGGCGGGATGCGTGGCACTGGGTGAGGCCCTGACCAAGAAGGCGCTCGGTCTGAACTGGGACGACACGGCGTGGATGATCATAGCCACCAGCACCGTCGCGCTCGCCTTCTTCGCCGTCGCACGGCTGGCCCAGCTCGCCCAGGACCTCCAGCACACCCGTGCCGAGGCGGCCGAACTGGAGGTCGCCAGGGAACGGCTGCGGATCGCCCGCGGTCTGGGCGCGGCCCTGGGCGGCCGCCTCACACAGGTCCTGGTCGCGCTACGCCGGGCCGCCACGGACCTGGACCCGGCCCGCCTCGCCGACGCCACGCGCACCGCGCGTGCGGCGCTGAGCGATGTGCGCTCGGTCGCCGACGACTACCGGGACCGGTCGCTGACAGCGGAGGTCGAGGCGGCGCGGACGGTCCTGCGGGCGGCCGGAACCACGGTCACGGTCCGCGCCGTGCCGGTCACGCTCCCGGCCGCGGCCGACGCGGCGCTGGCGGCCGTACTGCGCCGCACCGTCGTCACCGTCCTGCGAGGCGGCACCCCCGAACAGTGCCGGATCCACATCGACGCTTCAGCGCGCCTGCGGGTGACCTTCACCGGGCCACCGCCCGACGAGCCCACCCAGCAGTGGACGCACGGACTGGCCGACGCGCTGCGGGAGACGGCCGTGGAGATCGCCGACCTCGGCGGGCGGCTCGACATCGGCTCGGCGGTCGAGGCGCACGTGCCGCTCGGCAGAAAGCGCGGCAGGCCATGGCCGCCCGGCCCGGTCGGCGCGGCCCCCTGGCTGGCCTTCGCCGTGCTGCTGCTGATCGAGGTCGACCACCTGGTCACCTCCGCCCTCAACGTCAGGCACAGCGCGGAGAACGGAACAGGTTTCCTGACACCCGCGCAGATGCTGGCCGCGGCCGTGCTCCTCCCGCCCATCTCCCTCCTGCAGCTCCGGCACGTCTTCCCGCGTCCGGGCGGGGAACCGCCACGGGCGTGGCAGGTGACCGTGCCGCTGCAGATCGTCCTGCTGATCCTGGCACTGATCGTCGTCGGCCCGGCCGTCCCGCCGTCCTATGCCTCGCTGGTCGGGGGCGTCGTGCTGTACCAACTGCGACCGCCCTGGTCATGGATCACCGCGGTGCTCCTTCTCCTCGGCGCGGTGGAGATCGCCTGGTCGTGGGCGACGCTGCCCCATCAGGTGAACGCCTTCATGTCCGCAGCCGCGTTCCTCGTCCCGGTCTACGCGCTGTGCGCGCTGCCCGTCGTTCTGGCACGGCTGGACGACGCGCGCCGCGAGGTGAGCCGGCTGGCGGTGGTGAAGGAGCGGCTGCGGATCGCCAGAGACGTGCACGACCTGCTGGGCTTCCAGCTGTCGGCACTGGTGCTGAAGGGCGAACTGGCCGGACGGGTGATGGCCGCCGACCCCGACGCGGGCCGAGCGCAGCTCACCGAGCTGAACGGGCTCGCCGAGCACGCCCTGGCGTCCCTGCGATCGATCACCGGGGAACGGGCCGACCTGCGCCTGGACGAGGAGGTGACCGCGGCCCGCTCGATGCTCGCCGCCGCCGGGATCGAGGCGCGCGTCGACCTCACCACGCCCGTCCCGCCCGGCCTCGGCGGCGTCCTGGCGATCGTGCTGCGTGAGGCCGTCACCAACATCGTCCGCCACTCACACGCCCGCGTCTGCACCATCGAAGCATCCGACGACGGCGACATCTACCGACTTCGGGTCGCCAACGACGGCGTCCGCCCCGTCAGCGGCGAACGCATCGGCACCGGCCTGGCCAACCTGCGCTCACGAGCCGAGGAAGCCGGCGGCCGCCTCCTCGTCCGCGACGGCCCGGACCGGTTCAGCCTCACCGCCGAGTTCCCCCAAACGCCCTCCGCCGACCGGGCCGACGCCCCCACGGCCGCCTGACCGCTCCCCTGAACCGGAGCCGGCGGTGGGTGGGGTCAGCCGGCTTGGTCCCAGATGTTGGGGGTGTCGGCCGGAGGACCTTCGCCGGGCCAGGCGAGGGCGGCCTGCGCGCTTTCGAGGTCATCGGTCGCGATGACCATCTTCACGCCGCCGAAGGTCGTGTAGGCGAGGTCGATGTCGACGTTGGCGTCGGCGAGTTGCCTCGCCACCTCGCCGAGAGTGCCGGGACGATCTTCCAGGTCGACCACCAGCACCGGTCGCTCCTCGGCCACTCCCATGCCGGCGCTCTCGAGCGCCTCCCGGCACCTGGAAGCCGCCTCGTCGTCCACCAGCAGATGGACCACTCCGCTGCCCTCACCGGTGAACGCCGCCAGACCTTTGATGTTCACGCCGCACCCGCCGGTGACCTCCCCCAGCCGGGCCAGCTCACCTGGTTGATCGCGAAGGATGACGGCTATGTCCATCGACATGACTACTCAATCTTCTCACCCCATGAAACGGGCGACAATGCGCAGGGGCTCCTGGAGCGCCCACCGCTCCGCGCGACGGCCGGGCCGGACGGCCCAGGCGGGTGAGTCGCCGCGCCCCGACGCGTCCGAGGCCGGGTGTGTGGGTGCTCACGCGCCCTGGCCCGGGGTGCGCGCGGAGTCCAGGAACGCCGAGATCTGGGCGGCGCCGGTGCGTTCCAGCCAGGTGGAGAAGTCCATCGCGGCGGGGTGGATCCGTAGGGTGGCGGCGATGTCGGCGCGGTAGCCGCGTTCGTTGAGCCATTCGTTGGCATAGGCGAAGTCCTCACTGACCTGCCGGATCGCCTCGATCGGGATCGGGACATAGGGCAGCGCCATCCCGAGCGCTTCGCCGATGGCCGCGGCGACCTGGACCGGCGTGAGCTCGTCGGCGGCCAGGGATACCGCCCGGCCGATCCACTCCTCGGGGTGGCTGAACGCCAGCTCGGTGATGAAGCCGACGTCGTCGACGGCCATGAGCTGCTGGGGGGTGTCCGGTGCGATCCCGGTGGACAGGGTGCCGTTCCGCAGCGCGTAGCCGCCGGTGAAGTTCTCCATGAACGAGACAGGCCGCAGGATCGTCGCGGGCAGGCCGAGGCGGGTGATGTGCTGCTCGATCCGCCACTTGCTGACCAGGTTCACCGGCACCTTCTCGCCGAGATGACGCTCCGCGCCGGCGACCGAGGTGAACACCAGGTGCCCGACGCCGGCGGCGTGCGCGGCCTCGGCGACGTTGACGCCCCAGCGCACCTCGTCCTCGGCGGTGAAGTCCGGTGCGGTGCCGGGCTGGCCGACCGTGGGCTGAACGCTGAACAGCCCCCAGGAACCCTCGGCTGCGGCGGTCAGGGAATCGACGTCCTCCATCCGCACCCGCGCGACCTGGGCGCCGGCCCGCGCCAGCGCCCGGGCCCGCGCCCCGTCCGGGTCGCGGGTGAGCGCACGCACCCGCCAGCCGCCTCGGAGCAGGTGGCGTGTCACGGCCCCGCCCTGCAAGCCGGTCGCTCCGACCACCACGACGGTCTTGTTCGTCGGTGTCACGGTCTCTCCCTCACGTCCATGCGGTGGAGGGGCCATCCCCTAAATGGGGTAGCCCCCCGGTTATTGCCCGCTACGATATGGAGGACCACCCCATTTATCAAGCCGCCAGGAACGCCCGCTTCTCAGATGTGTCGCGCCGTTCCGGCCTCCTGAGGCGCGCCGACACGGAAGTCCCGGCGGCCGTTCACGCGCGTGAGCACGCCGGCCGCAGAGTCGGCGAGGTGATGGACGGAGTCGCGCCTGTCGGCGGCGTGGCGCTGCGTATGGGACTAGGGCTCGAAGGCGGGTGGCGCCAAGGCCGAGATGTAGGGGGAAGTGAGGGACGTGGCCGGTCGGACCGGGATCGTCGCCCTGGGCTGACGACACCTTGACAGCGGGCCCCGAGCTGCCGATGATCGAGGCACTATACCGATTTATCTCCAACCCCTCGCACGCTTCGCTGCCAGGTGATCATCCGAACTTAAGCGCTATAGCAACCCACCCCCCAGTGATGAGGAGCCGTTCGATGAGTGCACCGCTGATGCGGAGAAGGACCCTGCTGTCGGCCCTGGCCGCGACCACCGTCGGTGTCGCGTTGCCCACCACGGCGCACGCCGAGCGCCGCGCAGGCGCCAAGGCCGGACCGATCTCGGTCGTCTACATCGAGGTCAACAGCGAGAGCATGACGAACGCCGCCAGGTACACGCTCGCCAGGGGCGGTGCGCAGGTGTTCGACATCGCGGTCATCTTCGCGGCCAACATCAACTACGACGGCACGAACGCCTACCTGTACTTCAACGAGAACGTGCAGCGGGTGCTCGACAACGTGGCGACCGAGGTCCGGCCGCTGCAGCAGAAGGGCATCAAGGTCCTGCTGTCCATCCTCGGCAACCACCAGGGCGCCGGCTTCGCGAACTTCCCCTCCCGGCAGGCCGCTGACGCCTTCGCCCAGGAGCTGGCCGACGCGGTGACGACGTACGGACTCGACGGCATCGACTTCGACGACGAGTACGCCGAGTACGGCAACAACGGCACCGGTCAGCCGAACGCCTTCTCGTTCGTCTACCTGGTCTCGGCCCTGCGCCAGAAGCTGCCGAACAAGCTCATCACGCTGTACGACATCGGTCCGGCCGCGGATCGCCTGACCTACAACGGAGTGAGCATCAACAACACCTTCGACTACGCCTGGAACCCCTGGTACGGCACCTGGTCGGTGCCGAACGGCCCGAGCTCCAAGTCCCGTCTCTCCCCGGCCGCCGTGTCGTTCACCGGGACCAGTTCGTACACCGCCGCGAACCTCGCCGCGCGCACGGTCAGAGAGGGGTACGGCGTCTTCCTCACCTACAACCTCACCGCGTCGAACACGGCCTCCTACATCTCGGCCTTCACCAACAAGCTCTACGGGAGCTCCGCCGTCTACAGCTGAGGAAGGGTTCGCCTGCCCGGTGGTCGGTGACCCTGGCAGGCCTCGACGAGGAGGAGCCTCACTCGCCGCGTCAGCGGGCGGGCGGCGGAACGCCGCTACACTCGGCCGGTGTCCAGACGACAGGAGATCGCCGACGTGGCGATCGGGCTCCTCGCCGCGAAAGGCATGCGCGGCCTGACCCACCGCGCCGTAGATCGGGCGGCAGGCCTGCCGGAAGGCTCCACGTCGTATTACTTCCGCACCCGGCAGGCACTGCTCCAGGCCGCGGTCGAACGCCTGGCCGAGCACACCGCCGCCGAGGTCGCTGCGCTGAGGCGGCGGCTGCAGGTGTCCGCGGGCGGGCGGGAAGGCCTGGTCGAGGCGGTGGCCTGGCTCGTCGGGGAGTGGCTCACGACCAGCCGCGACCGCCAGCTGGCCAGGTACGAGCTCTCGCTGGAGGCCACTCGGCGCCCGGAACTGCGCCAGGTGCTCGTGGCCAACCGCGCCCACCTGCGCGACCTGGTCACCGGGCTGCTGGACGCTTCCGGCATCCGCGATGCCGACCTGTGGGCCGGCGACCTGGTCGCCTACGCCGACGGCCTGCTTCTGGGACGCCGAGCAGCGCGATTCCGCCACCGCGCTGCGCGTCGGGTCCACCAAACAGGAGGTCACCACGGCGATGACGTCCCTGTTCGGCTACCTGTACGAGCTCGTCGGCGCCGAACGCGCCCAGCCGGCGGACGACCTGCTCAGCGGCCTGGTCGCGGACGGTGAGTTAAGCGCCGAGGAGATCACGGGCATGGCGATGCTCCTCCTGGTCGCCGGCCACGAGACCACGGCCTCCATGCTCGGACTGGGCACGTTCGCGCTGCTGGAGCACCCGAGCCAGCTCGCCGCCCTGCGCGCGGACCCGTCCCTGTGGGACGGCGCGGTCGAGGAACTGCTGCGTCACCTGTCCGTCGCCCACCTCGGGCCGCTGCGGGCCGCGCTGGAGGACGTCGAGATCACCGGGCGGACGATCAGAAAGGGCCAGGTGGTGACGCCCTCCATCCCCGCCGCCAACCGCGACCCCCGACGCTTCGACGACCCCGAGACGCTCGACGTCACCAAACCCGCCCAAGCCGGGCACCTGGCCCTCGGTCACGGCATCCACCAGTGCCTGGGCCACCAGCTCGCCAGGGTCGAGATGCGCATGGCGTACCGGGCGCTGTTCGACCGATTCCCCCACCTGCGGCTGGCCGTGCCGTCAGAGGAGGTGCCCATGCGCACGGACATGACGATCTACGGCGTGCACCGCCTGCCCGTCTCCTGGTGACCGAGGGCGAGACCTGTCACGAAGAACCGCCGCACGACCAATCGGTGAGAGATGAGGTCCCGCCCAAGCCGGGCAAGTAGCGGCGGCTTGTCATGCCCGATTCGCGGGTGACGGGCTCGGTTCGTTGGGGATCGGTATTCTGGAGGCGGTGGCGGCTCCAATCGTCACGATGTGGTCTCTATGGCGTCGTGGCGGGCCTGCTCGGCGCGGCGCCGCGGTGAGACCGGTCCCGGCTGTCGACGAGGAAGGCTCCTGGCGTGCTGCTCGCGGCTCGGTACCGGCTGGACGAGCCTCTCGGCCGCGGCGGCATGGGCGAGGTATGGCAGGCCTGGGACGAGATCCTCGACCGTCCTGTCGCGGTGAAGTTGCTGCTCGCCGGGGTGCTCGACTCCTCGGCCGCGGCGCGGTTCCGGCAGGAGGCGCAGGCCACGGCCCGGCTGAACCACGCCAACGTGGTGGCCGTCCACGACTTCGGCGAGGCCGACGGCCGCCTGTTCCTCATCATGGAGATGATCAAGGGGCAGAGCCTGGCCCATCATCTGGCCGTCACCGGGCCGCTCCCGCCCGACGAAGTGATCAACATCGGGGCCCAGACGGCCGCCGGCCTGGCCGCCGCCCACCGGCAGGGTGTGATCCACCGTGACATCAAGCCGGGCAACCTGCTGCTGACCGCCGACGGCACCGTGAAGGTCGTCGACTTCGGCATCGCCCGGCTGGCCGACCAGGCGACGGCGGCGCTCACCGGCACCGGTCTCATCGTGGGGACGAGCTCCTACCTCGCCCCCGAACGGGCCCTCGGCCGGGACGCGGGTCCCGCGTCGGACATCTACTCGCTGGGCTGCGTGCTGTACGAACTGCTCGTCGGCTGCCCGCCGTTCCAGGCCGACACCTCGGCGGCGCTGCTCTACCAGCACGTCCAGATCGCGCCGGCGCCGCCGCGCCACCTGCGCGCCGGCGTGCCGCCCGGGCTCGACGACCTCCTGATGCGCCTGCTGGCCAAGGACCCTCTCACCCGCCCGAGCGCCGAGCAGGTGGCGCAGTGGCTCCTGACGGCGTCCGTGTCCCCGGGGATGACGCCCGGCGGGGCCGACCCCCTGCCGCAGATGCCGCCCCTGCCGCGGATGCCGCCCGCGTCCGCCGCGCCGCCGATGTCCCCGGCGTCTCCGATCACGGGCACGCCCTCGATGCCTCCGATATCGGCCATGCCGCCGATGCCCTCCGTGTCGACGCCGCCGTCGACGCCGCAGAGGCCCTACGTCTCGGCGGCGCCGTCGACGCCGCAGCCGCCGTCCGGGGCGGCGGGGCCGCCGGTCGTCCCGGAAGGGCTCTACCAGGGCTGGTCGGCACCCGCGGCGGCGCGGCCCCAGGATCCGTCCGCTTCCGTGCCCGCCACGCGTCCGCCGGCGTCCGGCGCGGACCCGATATCGGCCGAGCCCTGGATGTCCATCGCATCGCCGATGTCCCAGGCCTCGCCGGCACCCTCGATCCCGCTGGTGTCGCCGCAGCCCTTCGGCGCGGACACCGGGGCGCTTCCGTCCGAGCCGGCCGGGGCGTACGTCACGTCGTCGCCGTCCAGCAGGTATCCGACGCCGTCGCGCACCTCGTCGCATCCGCACGCTTCCTGGCCGCCGCAGGGGCAGGACGGCTCGTCCGGCTTGTCGTGGCAGCCGCAGGCCACCTCACCCTCGCCCACCGGCCCCGTCACGTCGTCGCACGCCTCGCCCACGACCTTCGTCCCGCGCCCGAGCCCCGAGGGCGGGGCGGCGTCGACCCGCCTGATGCCGCAGGCAGGAGGCGCGGAGACGGCGGTGACGGCCGTGCACCGGTCGGTGATCGAGGTCTGGCTCGACCGCTTACGGACCTCGGCCCTCTGGGACCAGGTACGGAGCGGCAAGCGGCTACCTCTGCTGGCCGTGGTGGGCGTCGTCGTGGTGGCCCTCGTCGCCGCGGTCGTGACGTTCGCCGTGAGAACGATGGGTTCGGAGACCGCCGTCCCGCCCGGGCGGCCGGTGGTGGCGCCGTCGTCGTCCGCGCCGACCTCCGCACGTCCGTCGTCGCGGCCGTCGCCCACGGCCACCGCCGGCGAGCAGAGCGTCCTTTCCGACGATCCGAACGTCCTGCTCGGCCAGTTGTCCCGCGCGCTGCGACTGTCGATCACGCAGGGCCGGCTCGACCCGCGCGTCGGTGACGACGTGCAGCGCAAGATCGCCGAGGCGCGGGTGCGGCTCACGTACGGCAAGGGCGCGGGCAACGGCAAGGGGCACAAGGCGCGCAAGGACGCCACCGGGCGCATCCGTGACGTCCTGCACAAGCTCGCCGACGCCGAGCAGCACGGGCTGTTCGTCGCGACCCCCGGCGTCAGGCGGCTCATCACCCATCTCGACACGGTCACGGCGGACGGCGGCCGCGAACGGGACGAAGACGACGACTGATGGAGCCGCCGGACGGCGGCAGGGCCGGGACGGTCCGGCGTGTCGTCGCCCAGGCCGCCCTGGCTCGGGATGGATCCGTTAGATCAGCGCCATATCGCTGGGCCTGAACCCCTTGCGCAATGGTCAAGAATCGTTGACCATTGTCCGCATGCCTACCGATGATCTCCCTGAGACGTTTCATGTCACCACTGAGGAGCAGCTACGCGCCGTCTCCAATCTCACGCGCCACCGGATCATGGCCGTGCTCCGCTTCGAACCGGCGACGATCACGCAGATCGCCCAGCGGATGGGCCTCGCGAAGGGGAGTTCCAGCTATCACGTGCGACTGCTCGAGCGGGCCGGCCTGGTGAAGGTGGTGGGGACGCGGAAAGTGAGAGGGGTCACCGAGCGGTACTACGCGATGGCCGCGCGGTCGATCGAGCTGCCGGATCCAGGGCCGGGGCAGCCGGACGTGCTGCTGCGGAATGCGGTGGCGGACCTGGAGGCGTCGCCGGTGGATGGTGAGCGGCACGTACGAATGGCACATCTGCGACTCACCGAGGAGCAGTTCACGGAGCTGGGGGCGCGCCTGCAGGCACTGGCGGATGAGTACCGGGCGCTGTCCGATCCATCGCTTCCCGACGTGTCGCTGGTCTTCGCGCTGTTCCGGCCGGCTTCGCGCCAGCAGGTCGAGGAGGACGCCAGATGACATCGAATCCGATGAAGGATGTGGTGAAGCTGCCGGCCGGCTTCGGGCGGCTGTGGAGCGCGCAGACGGTGTCCTCGCTCGGTGACGGCGTGACGCATGCCGCGCTGCCGCTGCTGGCGGTGACGTTGACCCGGGATCCGATGGCGCTGGCCGTCGTCACGGCCGCCGGGACACTGCCCTGGCTGCTGTTCGGAGTGCTCGGCGGTGCGCTGGTGGACCGCTGGGACCGCCGCCGCACGATGTGGGGCACGGACGCCGCGCGTGCGGCGCTGCTCGCCGTACTCGCTGCGGCGGCGGCGCTCGACGTGCTGAGCATCCCGCTGCTGGCGGCCCTCGCGTTCCTGCTCGCCCTCGGCGGGCTGTTCTTCGACACGGCCGCCACGGCGTACCTGCCGGATCTGCTCGGCCGCGACCCCGCGCTCCTGGAGCGCGCCAACGCCCGCCTGCGCGGCGCCCAGACCGCGGCGTCCGGCTTCGCCGGGCCACCTGCGGGCAGTGCGCTGCTCGCGCTCGGACGTTCGGTTCCGCTGCTCGCCGACGCGGTGTCGTTCGCGCTGTCCGCGCTGCTCGTCCGGTCGCTGCCCGCCGTGCCGCGCCCGGCCGCAAGCGCCCGCGATTCGCTGCTCCGGCAGGCGCGGGCCGGGGCCTCCTACGTCTTCCAGGACCGGCTGCTGCTCGGGCTCGCGCTCCGTCCGGCGGTCGGGAACATCGCCTTCCTCGCCGTGGAGACCGTCCTGGCCCTGTTCGCCCGCGAACGTCTCGGCGTCGGCGCCTTCGGCTTCGGTCTGCTCCTCACCGCCGAGGCCACCGGCGGCCTGCTCGGCGCGGGCATCGCCTCCTTCCTCGGCCGGCGCCTGGGCACCGGCACCGCGCTGACCTGCACCGCCACGGTCGAGGGCCTCGCCATCCTGGGGCTGGCCTCCGCCCCGGACCCGTACGTGGCCGGGCTCGCGCTCGCCGTCTGCGGGGCGGGCATGGGCGCCACCATGGTGCTCGGCCCCTCCCTCCGGCAGGCCATCGTCCCGGCCCACCTGATGGGCCGCGTCGCCTCCACCTCCCGCATGCTCGCCATGTGCGCCGCCCCCTTCGGCGCCTTCCTCGGCGGCTGGCTGGCCACCACCTACGACCTGCGCACCCCGCTCTACGCCGCCGCCGGCCTCCTGCTCACCATGACCGCCGTCACCGCGACCATGACCGGCAATCGCCGCGTCGAGGCCGCACTGCGCAACGCGCGCCCGCAAGCCGGCCCGGCCGACCAGGACCCCGCCGGACAGATCGCTGTGCAAACCACGTCCAGCTGACGGCAGCGGGGACGACGCGCGTTCGTCAGGGTGTCTTCGAGTGCGGGTCGTCCGCCGGCCTGTCGTGCGCCATGCCGGCGGACTCGGTGTGCGAGAGCGCGGCGAGGAGCCGCAGTTTCTCGTCGCTGTCACTGTCCTTGTCGGGGTAGTAGACGACGAGGATGACATCGTCGATGGGCAGTTTGTCCCGGTGGAGGCGTAGTTCACCGACGACGGGGTGGTGGACCGTGGTCGTGCCTCCGTCGAGGCTGCGGACATCGTGGCGGGCCCAGAGGGTACGGAACCGCTGACTGGACAGTGCGAGTTCTCCGACGAGCTCGACGAACCGGGGGTCGTCGGTGTCGTCCCCGATGGTGGTGCGAAGGGCGGCGACGAAATCGGCGGTGGCTTTCGTCCAGTCCTGGTGGAAGGCTTGTTCCTCGGGATCGAGGAGGAGAGAACGCAGCCGGTTCTGGCCGGGGCGCAGGCGGGGGGAGAGCGCGACGGCCATGGGGTTGGAGGCCAGGACATCGAACGCGCGCCCTTCGACGAACGCGGGGATCTGAAGATGGGCGAGCAGCTCGTACACCCGAGCCGGTACGCGCTCGGGCCGCTTGCGGCGCGGCGACGTGGGGCGTGCCGCCGCGAGGCCGAGCAGATACGTCCGCTCGATGTCGTCGAGCTGCAGGACGCGCGCGAGTGATTCGAGGACCTGGGGCGAAGGGTTCTTGTCACGGCCCCGTTCCAGGCGCAGGTAGTAGTCGGCACTGATTCCGGCGAGCAGGGCGACTTCCTCACGGCGCAGTCCGGGCACGCGGCGGTTGCCGCCGGGCGGGAGTCCTGCTTGCGCCGGGGAGACCAGCGCACGCCGGGCACGCAGGTAGCTGCCGAGCCGGTTGCCGGATTCCTCATCCTTCATACCACCACCGTAGTGCGGTGCCCGTGTCTCAGAGGGGGCCCTGGCAGGACCAGGGAAGACGGGGGCCCTCCCACCTCCGGCGTGTGCCGTGGAGACTCCGGTAGCACTGTCTCGGACGAGACAGAGACCATCACTGTCCGCGCCGCGAGCCTGAACGCCGTCGGCGCCCTGGACCGAAGGGAAGATCCCGTGGATCTCTCAAACCGCACCGTTCTCATCGTCGGCGGAACCTCAGGTATCGGGCGAGAGCTGGCCCGGCGTTTCGCCGCGGCGGGCAGCACCGTGGCCGTCGGCGGCCGCAGCCCGGAGGCACTGACGGAACTCGCCGAAGAAGGGTTCGGCACGTTCGGTATCGACGTCACCGACGGTGCCTCCGTCGCGTCCGCCCGTGACGCCGTGCTCGCCCGGTACCCCGAGCTGGACACCGTGGTGACGATGTCGGGCGTCATGCTCCTGGAGGACCTGCGCGACCCCGCGCACTTCGAGGTGGCGGAGACGACGATCGACACCAACCTGGTCGGCACCATCCGGGTCATCGACGCCTTCACCCCGCATCTGGTCCGGCGGGGCGCCGGCACCTTCATCACCGTGACCTCCGGCATCGCCTTCCTGCCGTTCCCGCCCATGCCCACCTACGCCGCCTCGAAGGCCGCCGTGCACGCCTACAGCGAGGCGCTGCGCGCGCAGCTCGAGGGCACCGGCGTCGGCGTCGTCGAGCTCGTCCCCCCGGCCGTCGCCACAGCGGGCCAGGAAAAGGTGAACCCGCACGCGCTACCGCTCGACGACTTCGCCACCGAGGTCATGCAACTGCTCTCGGAGGACCCCACCCCTCACGAAATCCTCGTGAAGGGCGTCCACATGCACCGCTGGGCCGAGCGCGACGGCACCTACGACGAGCTTGTCGCGCAGCGCTCCCAGGCCCTGGCCATGCTCCCCAGCCGCCGGCCGCGCTGAGGTACGACCAGGTGGTGCGTGCCAATTCCTGAGCGCGTTCGAGGCTCGCTGCGAGCAAATGCCCGTTTGATCAGACGAGCCGCCGAAGAGGCGAAAGACGCCGGCACGCCGAGGGCGCGTCGCGGTACGGCGCCGGCGCGTCATGTGATGCCGTGGGCCCGATCCCAGGTTTATCCCCGATGCCGGGAAGTCAAGGATCGTGGCGGGTCGTCAAGGGATCGTGGGTTGTCGCCCGGACATGGAGAACGGAGACCAGTGAGGTGATCTCGACGACTTCTATGCTAGGAGACGGTTTTCGAAGTGGATGAGATCACCTCAATGAGCACGCCGAGAGAATGTCCGAGACATAATTGCCGCTCTCGTTGAACCATTGCTTTGTCGGGTTATTCTCCGTCTCTCGAAGCATGTACATTCCATTGAACCGGGTGAATTTTAATCCCGCCATTCAGAAAATAGGCCGGGAAGAGATTTCGGCCTGCTGAACCGATAGGCGGAAAAGATCGGGATGGCCGTCTGAGTTCTCTGCCGCTCCCGGCGGCCCCAGGACGGGCTCCGGGAGCGGCCGCACGGCACCTCACCAGCGTGCCCCGTTGCCGGTGCGGCGCACGACGCGGGGACGCGGGGCGGGACAGAGGCGGGCCAGGGGGTGGGCACGGAATCAACGCGAAGTCAAAACAGGATCAGAGATTGACAGGGCGCTCGGCGATATGCCCTCGGGGGGCGCACTGAACCGCCGGTCCGCTCACATCTTCAAGAATTGACAGAACACCTGGCGGCATGCCCCCGGGTGCGCCGGAAAATCGCCGGCCGTTACCGGCCGCCGGGGAATTGACATACGCCCGATGGTTGTCTACGGTCCGTTCGTCGGATTTTCCAAGACCGCATCCGAAGGAATTCATGACTACATCCACGTTGCCGAAGTCCAGGCAGCGGTTGGTTCTTGCCGTTCTCATGGTGTGTTCACTGCTGATCTGGCTGGACAACACCGTCCTGAGTACCACCCTGGAGACCCTCGCGGACCCGGTCCGGGGGCTGAACGCCGGCCCGGCCGAGCTGCAGTGGGCCACCGGCTCGTACACGCTGGCCTTCGCCACCTTGATGTTCACCGCGGGTGCGCTGGGCGACCGCTTCGGCCACCGGGCCGTGCTCGCGGCGGGCCTGGTGGTCTTCGCCGCGTCCTCGGTGTGGGCGGCGTACGCGGGAGACGCGGGGCAGCTCATCGCCGCGCGGGCGGCGATGGGCGTCGGCAGCGCGCTGATCATGCCGGCCAACATGGCCATCCTCATATGGACGTTCACCGGCCCGGCGCGGTCGACCGCGATCGCCATCTCCTCGACCTCCGCCGGTGTCGGCATGGCCGTGGGCCCGGTGCTCGCCGGTGTGCTGCTCGACCACTTCTGGTGGGGCTCGGTCTTCCTGGTCAACGTCCCGGTCGCGGTCCTCGCGCTGATCGGCATCGCCCTGCTGGTCCCGAACTTCCGCAGCCCCGTCGTGCGACCGCTGGACCTGGCCGGGATGCTGCTGTCCATCACCGGTCTCGCGGCGCTCGCCTACGGACTGATCCGCGCCGGTCAGGTGGCGGCCTGGGGCCGCACGGACGTCTGGGCGCCGATCGTCGTCGGGCTGATCCTGCTGACCGTGTTCGTCCGCGTCGAACTGCGCAGCAAGACGCCGAGCTTCGATCCACGGCTGCTCGCCCAGCGCGTGTTCGGCGGCGGCAACGTGGCGCTCGGCCTGCTCCTGTTCGCCGTGTCCGCCGTCACCTTCTACAACGCGTTCTACCTGCAGGGCGTGCGCGGCTACTCGCCGATCGAGGCGGGCCTGGCCGGCCTCCCGACCGCGCTCGGCGCGATCTTCGGCGCGCCCGTCGGCGCCCGCCTGGTGCACCGCTGGTCGCTGCGGCTCGTCGCCGTGCCGGCGCTGATCGTCGCGGCGCTGACCATGGGCGCGTACGAGCTCTTCGGACCGGGCACGCCCCTCGTCTGGATCGAGGCCGTGCTGCTGGTCCAGGGCCTGTCCATCGGCATGGTGCTCGGCCCGGTGACCGCGGCGCTGATCAGCACGCTGCCGCCGGAGCGGGCCGGTGCCGGGTCGGCCGTCACCAACACCGTGCGGCAGACCGGCAGTGTGATCGGTATCGCCGTCGGCGGCACGATCATGTCGATCGTGTACCGACGCGCGATCGAGCCGTCGCTGGACGGTGTCCCCGGAGCGGTACGGGAGCAGGCGCGGGTGTCCGCCGAACAGGCGCGGCACGTCGCCACCACGTCCCACCTGCCCGCGCTCGGGCACGCCGCCGACGACGCGTTCGTCCACGCCATGCATGTCGGCGCGGTGTGGATCATGTTCGCCGCGCTCTTCGGCGCGGCCGTGCTGCTGCTCGCCCTGCGCGTGGTCCGCAAGCCCGCGGCCGCCGGGGGCGAGCCGGAGCCCGCGCGGGACGGCGGCCCGACCGCGGACGAGACGGTCACCTGGGCCGGGGCCGAGGACCTGACCGCCCGCGAGGGCGCCTACGTGGGCAGCCGCTGACGCCATGGGAACCAAGCAGAAACTTCCCGAGGCGCGGCCGGACGTTCAGGCCACCTACCTGCCCGACCGGCACATGTTCGCCCTGTGGAGCTGGGCCGGCGGCGCCGTGGGGGCGGCCCCGCCGGTCGGTGACGTCGAGACCATCCCCCTGGTCGTGCCGACGCCGGACCTCGGCAGGCTCAAGGTGTCCGACGTCGATTGCGTGCTGATCGAGCCGGACCGGCTCCTGGCCGTGCCCCTCGACTCGGCCGGCCGGTCGGTGGACGTCTGGCGGTCGTGGATCGCGGGCGGCGAGCCGGCTCTGCCGATCGCCGCGCACGCGGTCCCCGACGCCACGGGTGTCGCCGTCACGACGGCGGAACACGCGAGCGGCGTCTTCCGCCGCACCACCGCGGTGGGGGCCGAGATGCGCACGGCGCTCACCGCCAAGCTGCGCCCGTACCAGGTGCGCGGGGTGAGCTGGCTGCGCGAGACCATCGAGACGCACGGCGGCGCGGTGCTGGCCGACGAGATGGGACTCGGCAAGACCCTGCAGACCATCGGCTGTGTCGCCGGACGGGCCGGGAAGGGGCCGCAACTGGTGGTCTGTCCCACGTCGTTGGTGGGGAACTGGGCACACGAGATCGCGCGGTTCGCACCTGGCCTGCGGGCGGCGACCTGGCGCGGCGGGCCGCTGCCCGAGGTGGACGACGGCACGGTGGTGCTCACCGGCTATCCCACCCTGCGTACGCACAGCCCGGCCCTGGCGGGGATCCAGTGGAGCACCGTGATCTTCGACGAGGCGCAGAACCTGAAGAACCCCGGTACGCAGGTGTCGAAGGCCGCGCGCACCATCGCGGCCGACGCGCGGATCGCCCTGACCGGGACGCCCGTCGAGAACCACCTCGACGAGCTGTGGGCCCTGCTCGATCTGGTCGCGCCGCACCTGTTCGGGAACCGGGCGCAGTTCCACCGTCGTTTCGTGCGGCCGATCGCGGACGGCTCCCAGGCCGCTTCCGCCCGGCTGCGCGGTGCCATCGAGCCGGTCGTGCTGATGCGCAAGAAGTCCCAGGTCGCGAGGTCGCTCCCGCCGAAGATCCACGCCGATCTCATCTGCGACCTCACCGAGGAGCAGGAGAGGCTGTACGACCGGCTGCTGGAGCAGGTCATCGACGACGGCTTCGGCAGTGGCGCCCAGCGGCAGACCAAGGTGCTCGCCGTCCTGACCTCGCTCAAGCAGGTCTGCAACCATCCGGGCCTGATCACCGACGACCTCGGTGAGCTGTCGGGCAGGTCGGGAAAGCTCGACCTGTGCACCGACATCGTGGCCAACAACCTGGAGAACGACTCTCCGGCCCTCGTCTTCACCCAGTACCGGCAGACCGGTGAGCTGCTGGTCCGGCACTTCGCCGAACGGTTCGGGGTGAGTACGCCGTTCTTCCACGGCGGCCTGAACCCGGAGCAACGGGCCGACATCGTCCGCCGGTTCCAGTCCGACGACGGCCCGAAGGTGCTCGTCCTCAGCCTGAAGGCCGGGGGCACCGGGCTCACGCTCACGCGCGCGGCCGACGTCATCCACTTCGACCGGTGGTGGAACCCGGCCGTGGAGGCCCAGGCGTCCGACCGGGTCCACCGGATCGGTCAGACCCGCACGGTCACCGTCACCACCCTGACCACCGGATCCACCATCGAGGAGCACATCGCGGCCATGCACGACCGCAAGTCCGCGCTGTCGGACATCGCCGACATGTCCAGCGTCGCCGAGCTGGCCCGCCTGGACGACGACCGTCTCATCGAGGTCCTGCGCAGGAAGCGAGTCAACTGACCATGGCCGACCACGACTACGGTTACACGAAGTGGGGCAAGGACTGGGTCCGGTTCGCCGAGTCGTTGCGCCAGACCCGTCCCGATCCCCAGCTGCCGAGTGCCCGGCGCATGGCGCGCGACAGGAAGGTGCAGATCACGTTCGACGGCCGGACGGTGCGCGCCGTCGTGCACCGAGGTCGCGGCACCTCGGTGGTCACGATCGAGGTCGCGCCGATGTCCGCGGGGGCGACGGCCGAGATCTCCCGTCAGCTGAGCGGCATCCAGCCCCTGCTCACCGACGATCTGTACTGCGCGATCGCCGAGGCGGGCCATCCGCTCGCGCCGGTCCTCGACAGCGTCGACTGCTCCTGCCCGGCCGCCACCCCGCGGTGCGCCCATGAGCTGGCCGTCTACTACGACATGGCGCGGCGCATCGACGACGACCCCCGCATCGCTCTCGACGTGCAGGGCTTCTTCCACGCTTCGCCGGGCGGCGGCCAGGCGCCCGCCGAAGCGACGGCGCAGCGCTGGATCGCGCTCAACTCCCTTGATCCGGCCGCCTACTTCACCGCGGCCGGGTGACACGGCCGGCGCGCTGGTCGCCCGGGGACGAGGCGCATCCGGCGGTTCCCCAAGCAGCGCGAATGCTGACAGGCTTGGCGGTATGCGGATCGACCTGCACGCCCACTCCACGGCCAGCGACGGCACCGACACCCCCGCCGAGCTCATGGGCAAGGCCGCCGGGGCGGGGCTCGACGTGGTCGCGATCACCGATCACGACACCACCGCCGGGTGGGCGGCCGCGGCGGAGGCGCTGCCGCCGGGGCTGACGCTGGTGCGCGGGGCGGAGCTGTCCGCGAGGTGGTACGGCGACGGGCCGGGCGTGGGGCTCCATCTGCTGGTCTACCTGTTCGACCCGGCCCACGAGGGGCTTTCGGCGGAGATGGCGAGGGTGCGGGAATCGCGGGAGACGCGGGCCCGGCGCATGGTCGAGCTGCTGAACGCCGACGGCATCGACGTCACCCTCGCCGAGGTCCTCGCCGACGCGCCGGGCGGAACCGTGGGACGTCCGCACATCGCGCACGCGCTCATGCGGAGAGGACTGGTGGGATCGGTCGACGAGGCCTTCGGACCGGAGTGGCTCGGCCGCCGCTACCGCCTGCCGAAGGACGACATCGACGTCTTCACGGCGGTCCGGCTGGCACGGGAGGCGGGAGGGGTCCCGGTGCTCGCGCATCCCCGGGCGGGCCGCCGGGGGCACATCGTCCCCGACTCGCTGATCGCCGAGCTGGCCGCGGCCGGGCTGTGGGGCGTCGAAGCCGGCCACGCCGACCACACGCCCGAGGATCGCGAGCATGTGCGCTCCCTCGCCCGCGACCTCGGCCTGCGCGTCACGGGGTCCAGCGACTACCACGGCCGCAACAAGACCATCACGCTGGCCGCCTTCACCACCGTCCCCGCCGTCTACGAGGACCTGGCCGCCACCGCCACCGGCACCGTCCCGCTCCGCCGCTGACGGTCCGTCGGGTGAGCCGCCGGAAAACGGCTTTCTGGGGGAAGGGCCGCGTTGCTACCGTCGCCGCATGGACGGCTCGGCGCTCGATGTGGTGATCACCTTCCGCCGGCTCGGCGAGACCGACTTCCCCCTGCTACGAGGGTGGCTGGAGCAGCCGCACGTCGCCCGCTGGTGGAACCACGAGACCTCGCCCGAGGCCGTGCGCCGCGACTTCGGTCCCGCCGCCCGCGGCGAGGAGCCGTCGGAGGACTTCCTCACGCTCCTCGACGGCCTGCCGGTGGGGCTGATCCAGCGCTGCCGGCTGGCCGACTACCCCGCCTACGCCGCCGATCTGACGCCCATCGTCGAGGTCCCGGCCGGCGCGATGAGCGTCGACTACCTCATCGGCGACCCCGGGCGCGTCGGGCGCGGCCTCGGCCCCCGCATGATCGCCTCGATGGTGACCAGGACCTGGTCCGATCATCCCGATGCCACCTGCCTGCTGGTGCCGGTGGTGGCGGCCAACCGCGCGTCGTGGCGGGCTCTGGAGAAGGCGGGCTTCCGGCGGGTGGGCGAGGGGGAGCTGGAGCCGGACAACCCGATCGACGCCCCCCTGCACTACGTGTACCGGGTGGACCGGCCGTAGCCACTACAAGGGCTCGCCCGGGAGGGCGGTGTACTCGCGGCGCAGAGTGGTGACCAGCGGATGGTCGGCGGGGAACTCCGCGGCGTCGATCGCCCGCACGGGACGTACGCCGACGGTGGCGTTGGTGACGAAGGCGGCGCTCATCGACGCGAGGTCCCCGGTGCCGACGGACGCGGTGCCGAAGGGGATGCCGGCCCTGGTCATGACGTCGTTCAGCAGGCGCATCGTGACCCCGTTGAGGTGGCCGGAGCCGGGCCAGACGACCCGCCCGTCGCGCACGAACCCGATGTTCCAGCTGGGCCCCTCGCTGAGGCACTGCCGGCCGTCGGCGAACACCACGTCGTCGGTGCCGCCGAGCTGGGCGAAACGGCGGTGCATCAGGGGGCCGAACAGCCCGCAGTGCTTCACCTCGGGCAGGTCGCGCTCGTACTCCACGACCCCGAGCGTCAACGGGGGCAGGCCGGACGGGGCGGGACGCGTGGTCACGAGGACCTCGGGGCTCGCCTTGGCCGCCGGGTGCGCCATGTCGAACTCGGGGTCGAACACCGTGACCCTGACGACGACCGGCGAGGGCGCCGAGGCGGCCCTGCGCGCCAGGTGGCGCACCCGGTCGAGGTCGAGGTCGACGCCGTGCAGGATGCGGCAGTCGCCGAGGAGCCGGTCGAGATGGCGGGAGAGGCCGCGCACCCGCCCGTGCTCCACCAGCATGGTGGTGAAGTGGCCGTAGTTGTAGAGCGCGAGCGCGCCCAGCTCCTCGGCGGTCACGGGACGTCCGTTCAGCTCCATCACGGCACCATCCTGGCACCGGCTGATCGCCTCCGTCGCCTCTCTCGCCAGGAGCGGAACGGCGGGTCCTCAGAGGTGGAGGGTGGCGTCGCTCTCGAGGATGCGCTGGTGCAGCCGCCGTACGTCCATCCCCGGCTCCAGGCCCTGGTCGCCGACGAGAAGGGCCCGCAGCTCGGCGTACACCGCGAGCGCCTCCGTCTGCCGCCCCGACCGGAACAGGGCGAGCATGAGCTGGGCGCGCGGCGTCTCGCGCAGGGGATGCCCGGCGGTGAGCTCGCGCAGGGCCGGGATCACGTCGGCGTGGCGGCCGCGCCGGAGGTCGGCCTCGATGGCGGCCTCGGTGGCCAGCAACCTCATCTCCTCCAGCCGGTGGGAGTACGCCGAGATCAGCGGCGTGGCCGGAACGTCCGCCAGCACCGGCCCCCGCCAGAGCGCCAGCGCCGACCGGAGCCGGTCGACCGCCGCCTGCAGGTGCCCGGCCAGGAGCGCCTTCCTGCCGGACCCGAGCAGCTCCTCGAACCTGACCGCGTCGATCTGGCCGGCCCCGGTGCGAAGCTCGTAGCAGTTCCCCCAGGTCAGCAGGCCGTCGCCCAGCATGCCGCGCAACCGCCAGACGTAGCCCTGCAACGTCTTGCGCGGCGACTTCGGCTCCTCGTCCTGCCAGAGCTCCTCGGCGATCCGTTCGACGGGCACCGGCCGGTTGGCGTTGACGGCCAGGACGGCGAGCAGGGTCCGGTGCTTGGCAGCCCGGACGGGGACCACCTGGCCGTCCCGCACGAGCTGGAGCGAGCCGAGCAGTCCGAACCGCGGCGAACGAGGCGACATCTGATGATCGTGGTCGTGATGGGACAGCAGAAGCATGTCAGATCACATCCTGAGCTGTTCTTTCGGTCGCCCGATAAGGCGGGACCCATTTCGATCTAGACTGCCAGCAGCCGCTTGCGCCGGGCTTGCGCCACAGCCCGGCGGCCAGGCGTGGAGGGGGAGGCTTGGATTTCCGGATCCTCGGAGCCCTGGAGGTCTGGCGGTCCGGCAGGCGGATTCCGCTCACCGCGCCCAAACAACGGGCACTCCTGGCGCTCCTGTTGATCAGGGCCGGGCAGGTCGTGCCGGCCGAGCGCCTGATCCTCGAACTGTGGGGGACGGACCCGCCGCGCAGCGTCGAGAGCACCCTGCACTCCCTGATCTCCCGGCTGCGCCGCGCGCTGCCGGGCGCGGGCGGCCCGGCTCTCGTCCGGGAGGACCCCGGATACGTGCTGCGGCCGGACGGCGCCGAGCTGGACGCCCGGGTCTTCGACGCCTCGCCGCCGAGGCGGGGGACCTGGCCGCGCGGGGGCGCCTGGAGGAGGCGGCGCGGCGGTACCGGCAGGCGGCCGGCCTGTGGCGGGGGCCGTCGCTGTCGGACGTGCCGGACTCCCCGATGATCGCGGCGGAGCGGAACAGGCTGGAGGAGCGGCGGCTGACGGTGTTCGAGGAGAGCGTCGACGTCCTGTCGCGGCTCGGCCGGCACGCGGTGGCGGCGGACGAGGCGCGGCGGGTGCTGGCGGAGAATCCGCTGCGGGAGTCCCTCTGGGCGCGGCTGGTGCTCAGCCTGCACGGGTCCGGGCAGCGGAGCGAGGCCCTGGCCGCCTACGGCGAGGCCCGCGAGATCCTCGCGGAGGAGCTCGGGCTCGATCCCGGCCCTGAACTACGGCGCGCGCACATGGTCGTCCTGGGGCACGACGATCCGTACGGCCCCGTCGTGCCCGCCCAGCTCCCGGCCGACGTCGCCGACTTCACCGGCCGGGCGGGCCCGCACGCCGCGCTCACCGAGGTGGCCGGCACCCGTCCCGGCGTCGTCGCCGTCGTCAGCGGCATGCCGGGGGTCGGCAAGTCGGCCTTCGCCGTGCACTGGGCCCACCGGATGGCCTCGCGTTTCCCCGACGGGCAGCTCTTCATGGACCTGCGGGGGCATCACCCGGGGGAGGCGCTCACCGCGCGGGAGGTGCTCGGCCGCTTCGTCCGGGCCCTCGGCACCCCCGCCGAGCAGGTGCCCGCCGAGGAGGGCGAGCTCGCCGCCGCCTACCGGTCGCTGCTCGCGCGCCGGCGCCTGCTGGTCGTCCTGGACAACGCGGCCGATCCCGAGCAGGTCCGGCCGCTGCTCCCCGGCAACCCCGACTGCTTCGTGCTGGTCACCAGCCGCAGCCGTCTCACGGGCCTGGCCCTCCACCAGGCGGTACGGGCCATCGACCTCGACGTGCTCTCCGAGGCGGAGGCCGTGACGATGCTGGCCGCGATCATCGGGGAGGCCCGGCTCCACGCCGAGCCGGACGCGGCGGCCGAGCTCGCCCGGCTGTGCGGACGGCTCCCGCTCGCGCTGCGCATCGCCGCCGCGCACCTCGCCGGCCATCCGCACCGGAGCCTGGCACGGTTCGTGGAGGACCTGACCGAACGCGGACGGCTGGGCGCGCTGCGGCTGGGCGAGCACGGGCGGGCGGCCGTCACCGCGACCTTCGACCTGTCCTACGACGCGCTCGCGCCCGCCGACCGCACCGCGTTCCGGCGGCTCGGGCTGCTGTCGGCGCGCGGCCTCACCGCCGGGGCCCTGGCCGCGATGCTCGGGGCCGGCGAGGCCGAGGCACGGGCGCGGCTCGACTCGCTCGCGGCCGCGAGCCTCATCAAGGCCCATCGGGGGCCGCGCGGCCAGGAACGGTACCGCTTCCACGACCTGCTCTTCGACTACGCCCGGCACAAGGCCGATACCGAGGACGGGCCGGAGGCCCGCGCCGAGGCGGTGGGACGGCTGCTCGACCGGTACCTGGCCATCGCCCGCTCGGCCGACCTGCTTCCCCTGGAGGAGGAAGGGGAGGCCCTGCTCGCCGCGACCCGGCACGCGGCCGACCTCGGGCTGGACTTCGCCTGGCGGGTGCCGGCGAGGCTGGCGATGTTCCTGGAGCGGCGCCAGAGCCTGCACACGGCCGTGGAACTCCACTCCCTGGCCGCCCGCGCCGCCGACCGGACCGGCGTCCCCGGCGCGGCGGCCGGCGCGCGCAACGACCTCGGCGCCGCTCTGGTGCATTTGGGACGGTACGGCGAGGCGCTCGCCGTCCACCGGGAGGCCCGGGAGATCTACCGCCGCGCCGGCGACCCGCGAGGCGTGGCGGCGGCGCTGCGCAGCATCGGGACCGTCCACTGGCAGACGGGACGGTACGTGGACGCGCGCGGCGAACTCGGCGAGGCGCTGCGCCTCCAGGAGCTCACCGGGGACCGCGCGGCCATGGGAAGGACGCTCAACCTGCTGGGCATCGTCCACCGGTCGCTCGGAAGGTACGACGTGGCGATCGCCCACTACGAGCGCGCGCTGGCCGTCCACCGGGAGACGGGCGACGTCCAGGGGGAGGGCAACGTGCTCAACAACCTGGGCGTCCTGTACGAGGAGCAGGGACGCCACGCAGAGGCGTTCGACCTGTACGTCCGGGCGCTCGCGCTGCGCCGGGCGAGCGGCAGCCGCAAGGGCGAGGGCCGGGCCCTGAACAACATCGGGCTGGTGGAGACCCACCTCGGCGAGTACGACAGCGCCGCCGCGCACCTGCTGGAGGCGCTGGCCATCCACCGGCACACCGGTGACCGCAAGGGCGAGGGGCAGGTGCTGAACGACCTGGCGGGCGTCCACCGGGGCCTCGGCGACCACGCGGAGGCCCTGGCCTGCCTGGAGCAGGCCCTCGCCATCCGCCGCGACATCGGCGACCGGCGAGGCGCGGCCGAGACCCACCGCGCCCTCGCCACCCTGCACCACACCCTCGCCACCCCGTCGGCCGCTCGCGCCCACCTCCGGGAGGCCCTGAAGATCTACACAGACCTCGGCCTCCCGGAGGCCGCCCAAGTGCAGGCACTCCTGCGGACCACCTAGCCTCCCGCCCGCCGTACCGCGGCGCCGTTGTACGGCGGGGGACTCGATGGATCAGTTGGGCACGATCAGGCCTGTGCTCAGGAGGCCGGTCAGGCCGGTGGCCAGGGGGGTGTCGGTGTCCTGGCCGGAGAGTTCGCGGTATCTCTTGCGCATGGACGGCAGGTCGTCGCCGTCGCACAGGGCGTAGATCAACCAGGCGTGATCGTTCAGCCAGCGGATGCGGGGCGGCTCCGGGACGACCACGGCCAGCCGGCCCTGCTCGGGTACCGGGCACACCATGACGGGTTCCGCCTTGCGGTAGCCGAGGTCGTTCAGCACGAGGGGGAGCGCTTCCCCGGCAGCCGAACCCGCGGCGATGTCGCCCGGGGACTCGGTGGGGATCCGGGTGGGCGGGGCGAGGTGGTGGCCCGGCGTCAGGGAGTCGAGGGCGGCCAGGAGCCAGTCGACGAAGCGCCTGCCGTCCGGCGTCAGCTGCGCCCTGTACACCTCGCCGGCCTGCCGTCCCAGGTAGGCGGCGCGTTCCAGGCCGGTGACATGGGTGCCCGCGGCGGCCGAGGCGCTGCCCGGGGTCGCGGCGTCCAGGACCTCGCTGGCGGGCGGCTCGCCGTACCGGGCACGCACCTCGGGGGAGGCGTTCGCGGCCGCCGCGCGGAACAGCACGAGGTGCACGTACACGTGCAGGGCGAACAGCACGCGGGTGAGCGTCCACGAATTGACCCGCCAGGGGATCGGCACGGTCTGGTACAGGTCGTCGGCCAGGGAACCGGTGCGGATCACGTCGAACAGCTTCAGGTGCAGCCCCTCGTGGAGCAGCGACTCCGCCGTCAGCCACGGATCGGCGAGCCGCTCGGGGGCCATGAACATGGACGAAGCGAACGGATCGCCGCCCGAGATCGACTGGACGGGCCCCTCCACCGTCTCCTCGTGCAGGAACCCCACGAGGGAGATGTGCGGCAGCACCCCGGCCCCCGCGTGCGGGAGCAGCTCGGCGAGCAGATCGGCGCCCTTGCGCAGCCGGGCCGGCATGTCGGCGCCCGGGACGCCCCTGCTTCCGTTGGTGATCCCCTCGGCCGAGATCGCGCGGGAGAACAGCTCTTCGAGCCTGCCGGTGAGGACGTCGTGGCCGAGTCCCGCGCCGGTGGACGACGCGGCGGTCCACACCCATCCGACTCCGCGTTCCGGCCATGGGCGGACGCGTGGGCTCATCGTGCGCTCGCAGGGACCGGTGCCGTCCGGGACGAGGTCGCCGAGCCGTTCGAGGCAGGAGACCAGCCTGGTCGCGTCGGCGCCCTCCTCCAGGGAGGCCAGGTCCTCCTCGAACGCGGTGCGCAGCACCGGGTCGTACATCCACGGCCGGATCTCGTCGTCACTCCAGCCGCCGAGCCGTTCGAGCGCGGCGGCGGCCCCGGGGTTCCGGTGGCCGAGGGCGGTCAGGCCCAGGCGGAAGCGTGCCAGGTTCCTGGCCTCGATGGCCTCGGCGGACCCGAACTGGGGATCGGAACCGAGAACCAGGTCGATGTGGGATACAGGGGTCAAGACGTTCACCTCGATGCGCAGTCGGCTCCGCTGTCCTCCGGGCGGGCCGGTGGCGGGCGTACCGCCACCGGCCCTTCTCAGGCGGCCGTTACTCGGCCGGGCGAGCCGCGTACGGCGGGTACCAGGAGCGCTCCTGCGAGGAGTCGGAGATGACGCTCGGCGCGCTCATCCCTTCCCGGGCGACCTTGGGGAGTTCAACGGTCTGCGTCGGCATGGCTTCCCCCAGCACATCGTCAGACGAACGGACGTGCTCGAATCTAGGTGCCGCCGGTGTCGCCCCGGTGTGGTGACGATCTCCGCTGTGTCCGATGGCCGCTGTGTCCGATGGCCTCGCTTCGCTCGGCGGGCGAGGGGCGCTCAGTAGCCCGTGGCCGGGTCGATCAGGCCGTCGAGGGGCTCCTCGGCGATCAGGTGGCGGACGTTGTGCTCGACGCGCTCGCACAGCATGCGCATGACGTAGTCCGGCGAGTCGGCGCAGTGGGAGGTGATCAGGACCCTGGGGTCGCTCCACAGCGGGTGGCCCTCGGGCAGCGGCTCGGGGTCGGTGACGTCCAGGCCGGCGGCGGAGATCGTCCCGGCGTCGAGGGCGGCGACCAGGGCGTCGGTGTCGATGTGGCCGCCCCGGGCCACGTTGACCACGACGGCGTGGGCGGGGAGCAGCGCCAGCTCGGCCGCTCCGACGATGTGCCGCGTCTCGGCGGTCAGGGCCAGGGCGAGCACCAGGACGTCGGTGTCGGGGAGCACGGTGGCCAGGGCGGACGGCGGCAGCGTCTCGTCGGCCCCGGGCAGTGGTCGTGAGCTGCGGCGCACCACCCGGACGCGGCAGCCGAACGGCTGAAGGATCCGGACGAGTTCCTCGGCGATGCCGCCGCCGCCCAGGACGGTGACACTGCGGCCGTGCAGGGAGCGCGGGGGCCGCGGCAGCCAGTGGGGCGTGCGGGCCTGACGGGCGACGTCGCGCAGGCAGGCCAGGGTCAGCATGAGGGCGTGCTCGCTCACCTGCCCGGCGTAGGAGCCCTTGGCGCAGGTGAAGACGGCGGGGTGGTCGAAGATCCCGGTGCCCGCGAACTTCTCCACGCCGGCCCACGGGAACTGCACCCAGGTGAGGCCCGGGTTGTTCTGCAGGACCTCGCGCAGCCGGCCGGGTTCTCCTGGGACGAGCCATATCAGGCCGTTGGCCTCGGTGAGCGGCACGACGGCGCCGCCGCCGCGCGCGACGGCCTTCTGGAGGTTCGCGACCAGGATGTCATCGCCTGGTTCGCCGGGGATCACTGCGATTCGGGCTTCCACAGCCCCTCATTCTGTCCTCATCCGCTCCCCCGCAGCGGGCGGGGGCGCCGTGCGGCGACCCGACGCGCAAGGTGCGGCATAAGCCGGGCGGCGCAGGGAAAGTGGCCCAACATAACGGGCCGATATTGGACCTTCTGTCTGGACATGCCTGCCTTCTACGGTTGAGATCCGGCTCGAAGGTGTCGCGCCGGAGCCCTTCACCGGGAGGAACCCGACCGATGTTCAGCCGGATCGTCCCCCAGCCGGGCCCGCCGAGGATGCTGGCTCTCGCGCAGCTGGCCAACTCCGTCGGCGACGGCGCCTACTACGTCTGCTCGGCGCTCTATTTCACCCGGGTCATCGGGCTGTCGCCGGCGCAGGTCGGGTTCGGCCTGACCCTGGGCTGGGCCGTGGGCGCGGTGGCGGGGATCCCCCTCGGCCACCTGGCCGACCGGCGCGGTCCCCGGGGGACGGCCGCGCTGCTGGCCGCCGCGACCGGCGTGGCGGTCTGCGCGTACCTGTTCGTGAGCTCGTTCGCGATGTTCCTGGTGGCGGCGTGCCTGTACGCCTGCTGCCAGTGCGGTCTGTCGGCGGTACGGCAGGCCCTCCTCGCGGGCCTGATCGAGGCGGCCAGGCGTACCGAGGTCCGGGCCCACCTGCAGTCGGCGGTCAACGCGGGGCTGGCGGCCGGCGCGGCGCTCGGCGGGCTGGCGTTGCGCTTCGACACCCGGGAGGCCTATCTGGCGGTCTTCGCCATGGACGCGGCCGGGTTCGTCATCTCGGCCCTGCTGCTGCTGAGACTGCCTGTCGTGCCGCCGTCGCCGCCCAGGGTGGGCGGGGAGCCGGTGCTCGCGGTGCTGCGCGACCGGCCGTACGCCCTGGTCAGCCTGCTGAACACGGTGATGCTGCTCTACATGCCGCTGCTCAGCCTGGTCATCCCGCTGTGGGTGGCGCAGCGCACGGAGGCGGCGAGCTGGATGGTGGCCGCGCCGCTGGTCCTCAACACGCTCGGCGTCATGCTGTTCCAGGTGCGCGTGGCCCGCCGGGTGACCGGCCTCGACGGCGCGGCCCGGTCGGTGCGCCGTTCGGGCCTGGTGATGCTGGCGGCGTGCGCGGCGTTCGCCCTGTCGGCGGCGGGGGCGTCGGCGTCGACGGCGGCGGCGGTCCTGCTCGTGGCCGCCTCGCTGCAGGTGGTCGGTGAGATGATGCTCGCCTCCGGCGCCTGGGAGATCGGCTTCGGCCTGGCCCCGCGGGACAAGCAGGGGCAGTACCAGGGGTTCTTCGGCACCGGGACGGCCGTCGCCCGGATGATCGGCCCGGTGCTCCTCACCACGTTGATCATGGACTGGGGGGTGGCGGGCTGGCTGCTGCTGGGCGGCCTGTTCGCGGTGGCGGGGTGGGCCATGGGGCCGGCGGTGGCCTGGGCGCGCCGCGCCGGTGCCGCCGCCTCGGGCGCGCCCCGGCGGGAGGACCTCGGCACCGCCGTGAACTGAGGCGCCGACCAGCGGAGATCAGTCTGGCTGCGTGGAGGTTTGGGACACCCGGTAGTGTTTCCGGCATTCTTACTGTTGTTACTTCTGGGGCGAGAGTGACTTCGGGGCAGCCTTACCGGCAACATCAGCAACCACAGCCGTGGCAGCAGCCGCAGTTCCCGGCACCGGCCCAGAACGTCCGGTACCCGCAGCAGGCGCCGTACCCGCCGCAGCAGCAGGCTCCGTACGCGCCGCCCCAGCAGCCGTTTCAGCAGCCGTTCCCGCCTCAGCCGCCGCCCCGCCGCCGCAGGACCGGGCTGTGGATCACCGTGGGGGTGCTCGCCGTGGTGGTGACCGTCGGCGTCGGCGCGGTGGTCGGCGTGACGCTCGCCGGCCGCCCCGCCCAGGGGAACGCGCAGGACGACGGCGACCCCAACACCGTGAAGGTCACCCAAGAGGAGCTCAAGCAGGCGGTCGAGGCCCACAGCAAGGCCTTCGCCGCCGGCGACCTCAAGGGATACCTGCGGATCTTCGACCAGAAGAACAGCCGGTTGATCAAGGAGCAGAGCCGGACGTTCCAGAACCTGCGCAAGATGCCGCTGGACACCGCCGACTTCGCGATCCTGGACCAGCAGGGGCTCGCGCAGAACAACTTCGGCAAGGGCGTCACCTTCTCCCTCGACGTCGCGTTCGTACACCGCTTCGCGGGCATCGACCTGAGGCCCGTCCCGGAGTGGTACCGCTGGACGGTCACCAAGGCGGGCAGGGGCGCCCCTCTGGTCGTCACCAAGGTGGGAGGCGCGCCCTCGCCGCTCGGCGACTCCAGGACCGTCTTCTACCCGGCCCCGTGGGACCTCTGGCCGGATGTCTCGGTCACCAAGACGCGGCACACGATCGTGCTCGCCGCCCCCTCCCAGGCCGCCGAGGCCCGCAAGCTGGCCGCCACCGCCGAGGAGGCCGCGGCCGGCGACCTGGACTTCTGGGCGGAGAACGGCGACAAGACCGCCGAGGTGCCGACCGGCTTCGTCGTGGCGCTGGTGCGGGGCAAGTCCCAGCTCGGGCACCTGTTCCGGACGGCGAAGGGCAAGGTCACCGAGTCGGGCATCTCGATCGGGATGCCGACCTTCCGGGGGAGCGGGGACCAGGTCAAGATCGGCGGCTCCCGGGTCGTCGTCGACACGACCTCTCAGTTCTTCGAGGACACCGCGGGCGCGAAGGAGATCTTCCGGCACGAGATCGCCCACTCGCTGGTCGCCACGCTGGACAGCGGCGACTTCGACCTGCTCGGCCAGGAGCACTGGATCGTGGAGGGCTTCGCGGAGTACGTCGCCCACCGCGGCCAGGGCGTCGAGGCCGACAGGCGCACCCCGGAGACGCGCGCGTACGTGCAGGGGCGGCTCGCGCAGAAGTTCCAGGGCAGGATCCCTGACAACCTCTCCTGGGATCTCGACGGGCTGACCAGCGTCAACTACCAGCTCGGCCACCTCGCCATCCAGATGATCGCCGAAAAGTACGGCGAGGCGAAGATGGTGGGTTTCGTGGCCGCGCACTACCGGGGCAAGAAGGCCGACGCGGCGTTCCGTGAGGTGCTCGGCGTCGGCGAGCAGGAGTTCGAGCGGAAGTGGGCGCAGTACGTCCGCGGCAAGCTCGCCTGATCGGGGGAAGCACCGAAATGACCGAACCATCGAACAACCCTTACGGCCCGGGAGACACGGGAGGCCCGCCCCATCCGGGCTCCGGGTACTCCGGCGGGCCGCCGCACCCCGGCCCCGGCGGGCCGCCGCACCCCGGGCAGGGGCGGCAGCCGTACGCGGCGCCGCAGGGGCAGCCGTACCCCGGGCAGCGGCAGGGTCCGGTGGGATACCCGGGGCAGGGGCCGGTGGGATATCCCGGACAGGCCCCCCAGCCGTACCCGGGCCACGGCCGGCCGCCCTATCCCGGCCAGGACCAGCAGCCGTACCCCGGACAGGCCCCCCAGCCGTACCCCGGGCAGAACCAGCCACCGTACGCCGGCCCTCCGCAGGCCTACCCGCCGCAGCCGCCTCCGGGCGCGCAGCAGCAGGGGTTCCCCGGCCAGGCCTACCCGGGGCCCTTCCAGGGGCGGCCCGGCGCAGGGCCGTACCCACCGCAGGAGCCTCAGCCGTACGGGTTCCAGGGGCGGCCCCCGGCGCCGAAGCGGACCGGCCGTACCGTGCTGTTCGTGGCCCTGGGGCTCGTCGGGCTGCTGATCCTCGGCGGCGGGACGGCCTGGTTCGTGGCGGGCCGGGCGGGCGGCGGCACCGTCGCGGGCGGCGGGGCCGCGACGTGGAAGATCCCGTTCGCCCAGACGGACACCTCGGACTTCGACGGCGAGCTGATGTTCGGCGCGTGGCTGACCGGCGACGCGGTGGTCCGGGTCCAGCGGGACGGCGTGCTCGCCTACTCCCTCAAGGACGGCAAGCGCGCCTGGGGCACCCCCGCGCCCTCCGGCAGCCTGTGCGGCGCCACGCTCACGACGGCGGGCGGCAAGGGTGTCATCGCCTACGGCGGTGAGGACGCCTGCGACCACCTCGCGCTCATCGACACGGCCTCAGGCAAGCTGCTGTGGAAGGTGAGGATCCCGGCCGAGAAGCGGCGGGAGGGGTCCAAGTCGGTGGAGGTGCCCCAGCTGGCGATGGCCGGCGACGCCGTGATCGCGATGCCGAAGTCGGGGCTGCGGGCGTTCCGCCTGTCCGACGGGAAGGCGCTGTGGAGCGGCAGGCCGGCGGACGGCTGCCGCTCGACGGGCCTCGCGGCGTCCGCCCAGGTCGTGGTGGTCGGCCTGAACTGCTTCCCCAAGGGGGCCACCTACGGATTCGACCCGGCGACCGGGAAGATCAAGTGGAAGTCCCAGGCCCCGGACGAGGGGCCGGACAAGGTGCTGTCGGCCGACCCGCCGGTGCTGATGACGGAGGGGTCCGACCAGCGGTTCACCGTCCTGGACGCCGCCGGCAAGCAGGTCTCCGACTTCTCCGCGCAGGAACACGTCGACATGCTCGGGATGAGCCACGCGATCGCCTTCGACGGCGGCAACGAGACCCTGCGGGTGGCGGTGCACGGCGAGGTGCTGTATCTGGCCACCTTCCCCGAGAACGTCCCGGGCAAGCTGCGCGAGCGGGACTATGCCCTGGCCTTCGACATGCGTACCGGGAAACGGTTGTGGAAGTCGTCCGGTGGCGCCGACTGCAAGCTCAACTTCGTGCGTGCCGACGACAAGGGGGTGCTCGCCCTGGAGTCCGGCGACCGGCGTGACCTGGCCCCCCGGTTGGTGCGCATCGACGCGGCGACCGGCAAGACCACCGCGGTGGCCGGGCTGCCGCAGGAGTACGGCTTCGAGGGGGCCGACGCCGTGGTGTACGAACGCGACGGCACGGTGGTCATCGTGCCGTGGCAGGCGGTGGTGGCGAAGAACGCCATCAGTGTGGTGGGGGCGTCCCTCTCCTGACACCCCCGCAAGCCCTTACGGGGCCGGCCGCGCTCCCGCGGCCGGCCTTTCCCTTTCCCGGAGGTCTCGTGGTCTATACCAATAAGCTCGCGGAAATGGTCTAAACCACCGCTCCGGTGAATCGCCGCTGAATGCCCATGAATGATCCAAGAATTGGTATATACCAGCCGGCCGGGCCTCGGGAATCGGTTCCGGATTCGAATGGATTAGACCGCTATATTGGGGTCTAGCAGCACAAACATCCTCTTTGGCGGTGAGTGACGTTTCTTAGTGGGAATCGTAGGTAGAGTCCCCGGCACGAGGCGGAATCGTACGCCGACGAAGTCGTTGAAGGAGCTCGCGTGCCCAAGTATGTATACGACTTCACCGAGGGCAACAAGGATCTCAAGGATCTCCTCGGTGGCAAGGGTGCCAATCTCGCGGAGATGACGAACCTGGGGCTCCCCGTGCCACCGGGGTTCACGATCACCACGGACGCCTGCCGTAGCTACCTCGCCGACGGCGGCTTCCCCGAAGGGCTCGCCGAGGAGGTCGACACCCACCTCGCGGCGCTGGAGAAGGGGATGGGCAAGCGCCTCGGCGACATCGACGACCCCCTGCTCGTCAGCGTGCGCTCCGGCGCCAAGTTCTCCATGCCCGGCATGATGGAGACCGTCCTCAACATCGGGCTCAACGACGAGTCGGTGGTGGGCCTCGCCAAGCAGTCCGGCAACGAGCGCTTCGCCTGGGACTCCTACCGCAGGCTCATCCAGATGTTCGGCAAGACCGTGCTCGGCATCGACGGCGAGCTGTTCGAGGACGCCATCGACGAGGCCAAGCGGCACAAGGGCGTGACCAACGACCTCGACCTCGACGCCTCCGACTTCCGGCACCTCGTCGAGGTCTACAAGGGCATCGTCAGGGAGCACACCGGCGGCGACTTCCCCGACGACCCGCGCGAGCAGATGCTGCTGGCCGTCAGGGCGGTCTTCGACTCCTGGAACGCCCCGCGCGCCATCGTGTACCGCCGCCAGGAACGCATCCCGGCCGACCTCGGCACGGCGGTCAACATCGTCGCCATGGTCTTCGGCAACCTCGGCATGGACTCCGGCACCGGCGTGGCGTTCACCCGCGACCCCGGCTCGGGCCAGCAGGGCGTGTACGGCGACTACCTGCAGAACGCCCAGGGCGAGGACGTCGTGGCGGGCATCCGCAACACCGTCCCCCTGCAGGAGCTGGAGAAGATCGACGCCGCCTCCTACCGTCAGCTCCTCGACATCATGAAGACCCTGGAGGACCACTACCGCGACCTGTGCGACATCGAGTTCACGATCGAGCGCGGGAAGCTGTGGATGCTGCAGACCCGCGTCGGCAAGCGGACGGCGGCGGCGGCCTTCTGCATCGCCACCCAGCTCGTCGACCAGGGCATGATCGACCTCGACGAGGCCGTCACCCGCGTGACCGGCGACCAGCTCGCCCAGCTCATGTTCCCCCGCTTCGACACCGGCGCCGACCGCAGGCTCGTCGCCAAGGGCATGAACGCCTCGCCGGGCGCGGCCGTGGGCAAGGCCGTCTTCTCCTCCGAACGGGCCAAGGAGATGGCCGACGCGGGTGAGGACGTCATCCTGGTCCGCCGCGAGACCAACCCGGACGACCTCGTCGGCATGATCGCCGCGCGCGGCGTGCTCACGAGCCGGGGCGGCAAGACCTCGCACGCGGCCGTGGTGGCCCGCGGGATGGGCAAGACGTGCGTGTGCGGCGCCGAGGAGCTCCAGGTCGACCCGCAGGCCAGGCGGTTCACCGCCCCCGGCGGCGTGACCGTCGAGGAGGGCGACGTGATCTCCATCGACGGCAGCACCGGCGAGGTCTTCCTCGGCGAGGTGCCGGTCGTGGCGTCCCCCGTCGTGGAGTACTTCGAGGGCACCGGCGGCCATGACGACGACCTGGTCAAGGCCGTCCACCGGATCATGAGCCACGCCGACGAGCGGCGGCGCCTGGCCGTCCGCGCCAACGCCGACACCCCCGAGGACGCCGCGCGGGCCCGCCGGTTCGGCGCGCAGGGCATCGGCCTGTGCCGCACCGAGCACATGTTCCTCGGAGACCGGCGGCAGCTCGTCGAGGACCTCATCCTCTCCGAGTCGGACCGGGAGCGCGATGCGGCGCTGGACGCGCTCGAACCCCTCCAGAAGGCCGACTTCACCGGCATCCTCGAGGCGATGGACGGGCTGCCGGTCACCATCAGGCTCATCGACCCGCCGCTGCACGAGTTCCTGCCCGACCTCACCGCCCTGTCGGTGCGGGTCGCGCTCGCCGGCGACGACGCCGGCGAGAGGGACCGCAGGCTCCTCGCCGCCGTCAAGCGGCTGCACGAGCAGAACCCCATGCTCGGCCTGCGCGGCGTCCGGCTCGGCCTGGTGATCCCCGGGCTGTTCGAGATGCAGGTGCGGGCCATCGCGCAGGCGGCGGCCGAGCGGCGCGCCGCCGGGGGAGACCCCCGGGCCGAGATCATGATCCCGCTCGTCGCCGCGGTGCAGGAGCTGGAGGGCGTACGCGAGGAGGCCGAGCGGATCCTGGACGAGGCCGGGGTCGAGGCCCTGATCGGCACGATGATCGAGGTGCCGCGAGCGGCCCTGACCGCCGGGCAGATCGCCGAGGCCGCGCAGTTCTTCTCCTTCGGCACCAACGACCTGACCCAGCTGACCTGGGGATTCTCGCGGGACGACGTCGAGGCGGCGTTCTTCTCCCGCTACCTCGACCTCGGGATCTTCGGAGTGTCGCCGTTCGAGACGCTCGACCAGACCGGTGTCGGACGGCTGATGAAGATCGCGGTGGAGGAGGGGCGGGCGACCCGTCCGGACATCAAGCTCGGCATCTGCGGCGAGCACGGCGGCGACCCGGAGTCGGTCCACTTCTGCCACGACATCGGCCTCGACTACGTCTCCTGCTCGCCGTTCCGGGTACCGGTGGCCCGGCTCGAAGCGGGCAGGGCGGCCCTGACCGGCACCGGATCGGACTCCCGCTGAGCCCGGAGACCGGCTGACCTCTCTTTCCCGGGGACGTGGTCCGCGGGCCGGGCGCCAACGGCGTCGTCCGGCCCGCGGACCCGCATGTCGGCACAGGAAGCGGCTGACGTGCGGAAAGTCACTCAATGAGCCGGACATCGTGAGTTTCCAGCATGTTTGTGATGCGATACCCCTCCGCCGGGTAGCATCCGGCTACCGATGAGAGGTTACGACGAGTTCGATCAGGCCAGATGGGTGCCGGAAGCCCCCGGCAACCCCGAGAGAAGCGCGTTCGAGCGCGACCGGGCGCGCGTCCTGCACAGTGCCGCGCTGCGCCGGCTGGCCGCCAAGACTCAGGTGGTCGGGCCGGGCGAGTTCCCCGATCACGGCCGCCACATCCCGCGCACCCGGCTGACCCATTCCCTCGAATGCGCCCAGATCGGCAGGGAGATGGGCAAGGCCCTCGGCTGTCATCCCGACCTGGTGGAGACCGCCTGCCTGGCCCACGACCTCGGCCACCCGCCGTTCGGGCACAACGGCGAGAACGCGCTCAACGAGCTGGCCGCGCGGTGCGGCGGCTTCGAGGGCAACGCGCAGAGCCTGCGGCTGCTGACCCGGCTGGAGGTCAAGGTCCTCACCGAGGACGGCCGCAGCGCAGGGCTGAACCTCACCCGCGCGACCCTCGACGCCTCACTGAAATACCCCTGGACCTCCGCCCACGGTGCGAAGTTCGGGGTCTACGACGACGACCTGCCGGTGTTCGAGTGGGCCAGGAGGGGCGTCCCGGCCGGGCGCGTCAGCTTCGAGGCCCAGGTGATGGACTGGGCCGACGACGTGGCGTACTCCGTGCACGACCTGGAGGACGCCCTGCACTTCGGGCACGTCACGCCCGCGATGCTCCGCGACCGCGCCGAGCGGCGCGAGGTGTGCGAGCGAACGCTCAAGTGGTACGCCGGGGACGCCTGCCTCACCGAGCTGGAGGATACCCTCGAACGCCTGATCGCCGAGCCGCTGTGGCCCTCGCGCTTCGAGGGCACGATGGCCGACCTGGTGGCGCTCAAGTCGTTCACCAGCGCGCTGATCGGGCGCTTCTGCCTGTCCGCGCAGGCCGCCACCCTGGCGGCCTTCGGCCCGGGGCGCACCCGGCACGGCGCGGACCTGATCGTCCCGAGGGGCACCCGGCTGGAATGCGCCCTGCTCAAGGGGGTGACCGCGCACTACGTGATGTCGCGGGACGACCACCACGCCACCCAGGCCCGCCAGCGTGAGCTGATCGCCGAACTCGCCTCGATGATCATGCTGGGCGCCCCCGGCACGCTGGAGCCCGCGCTGCGGGCGGCGTTCAGGGGAGCGGACGACGACGCGGCCCGCCTGCGCGTGGTGATCGACCAGGTCGCCTCACTCACCGACGTCTCCGCCGTGGCCCTCCACCGCAGCCTCGGCTCCAGCCGCGCCTGACTCAGTTCGCCGCGAGGCCGCCCGTGGTGACCTCGCCTCGGGTGACGCCGTCGGGGTCGGAGGTCTGGGACGGGGTCGGGTGGTGGGTGGGCTGCTTGCCGGGCTTGGAGGCGCACAGCGTGTGGCAGGACGGTGTGGCGCCGAGCCGGGCTCGGGCGGCCGCCACCTGCGGGGCGGGGGAGAGGGTGGGGTTGCCGTTCAGCCAGGCGTCCAGGAAGTTCCACGGGTCGACCATGCCGCGCCGCACCCACCAGTACTTCGACGCCACCGGCCAGGAGACCGCGAAGTAGAGGTTGGTGCCGCCGCCCTTGGCGTTCCCCGAGTCGCCGACCTTGCCGAGCGCCTGCCCGGCCGCGACGCGGACCCCAGGGCGGATGCCGCTCTCGATCGAGTCGAGATGGCCGCCGAGGTAGACCACGCCGTCGTCCCCGAGCACCGAGACGAAGCGGCCCTCGCGGTCGGCCCCCTTGTCGGTGGAGGCCTTCCAGCGGTTGAGAGGGTTGGCCTCGCGCACGACGCCGCTCACGGGGGAGACGAAGGGGCAGCCCCTTCCGGTCCACATGGTGGCCTTCGGCAGGACCAGCTCCTTGCGGGCGTAGCTGACCCTGCACCCGCGCACCGGGAAGACGTACGAGAACCGCGACACCCTCGGCGGCGGCACCCGGACGGGCTCCTCGCCGCGAGGCGGGGTGATGGCCTGCGGACCCCAGCCGGACGGCCCGGTGGACGCGTCGGGGGCGGCCGTCGCCGCGCTGACCCCTCCCCGGCCACCACTGGGCGAGACGGAGGGCACCGCGCCCTCGCTGGAGACGTCGGCGGCCTCCAGCGCGACACCGGTGGCCGAGAGATCCGGTGCCGCCGCGGGCGGCGTCGTGCTGATGCCCGCCACACCGCCCGGGGCGGCGCAGGCGGCGGTGACCAGCACCGACGCGGCAATGGCGGCGAGTCGCCCCGATCGCATGATCTCCACCCGCTTGACGTTACCGAAAATGAGCGTTTCCTTTGTAACCGACCGGCTTGGGTATCACGACCGATTCGCGGAAAATCACCCACCCTGGGCGGCCCGACCCTCAGGTTGTCGGCCGTGAGCCGTAGACTCGCGGCGTGGCAGGGCGGATCAGTGACGAGGACATCGCGCTCGTGAGGGAGCGCTCATCGATCGCCGACGTCGTGGGCGAGCATATCCAGCTGCGCAACGCGGGCGGCGGCAACCTCAAAGGCCTGTGCCCCTTCCACGAGGAGAAGACCCCCTCGTTCAACGTCACCCCCTCCCGCGGCTACTGGTACTGCTTCGGCTGCGCCGAGGGCGGCGACGTCATCACCTTCGTCCGCAAACTGGAGCACCTGTCGTTCGCCGAGGCGATCGAGCGGCTCGCGCAGCGCGCCGGCATCCAGCTGCGCTACGAGCAGGGCGGGTACGTCCCGGGGCGCGAGCACGGCGAGCGGAGCCGGCTGATCGAGGCCCACAAGGCCGCCGCCGAGTTCTACGCCGCGCAGCTGGCCGAGGCGGAGGCCGCGCCGGGCCGCAGGTTCCTGGCCGAGCGGGGTTTCGAGCGCGTCGACGCCGAGCACTTCGGCGTGGGGTACGCCCCGGCCGACTGGGACCGCCTGGCCCGCCACCTGCTGGGCCGCGGCTTCACCACGGCCGAGCTGATCAAGGGCGGCCTCGCCAGAGAGGGGCGCCGCGGGCCGGTCGACCGGTTCCGGGGGCGGCTGGTGTGGCCGATCCGCGACATCACGGGCGAGGTCATCGGGTTCGGCGCCCGCAAGCTCCTCGACGGCGACGACGGCCCCAAGTACCTCAACACGCCCGAGACCCCGATCTACAAGAAGAGCACCGTCCTGTACGGCATCGACCTGGCCAAGCGCGAGATCTCCAAGCGCTCCCAGGCGGTCGTCGTCGAGGGCTACACCGACGTGATGGCCTGCCACCTGGCGGGCGTGCCCACCGCGGTCGCCACCTGCGGCACCTCCTTCGGCGAGGAGCACATCAAGGTCCTGCGGCGCCTGCTGCTCGACCAGGACGAGTTCCGCGGCGAGGTCGTCTTCACCTTCGACGGCGACTCCGCCGGGCAGAAGGCCGCCCTGCGCGCCTTCGCCGACGAGCAGAAGTTCGTCACCCAGACCTTCGTCGCCGTCCAGGGCGACGGCCTCGACCCGTGCGATCTGCGCATGAAGCACGGCGACGCCGCCGTGCGCGACCTGATCGCGAGCCGCGAGCCGCTGTTCGCCTTCGCGATCCGCAGCGTCATCTCCCGCTACGAGCTCGACACCAACGAGGGCCGCCTGGCCGCCCTCGACGCCGCCGCGCCGCTCGTCGCCGGCATCAAGGACCGCGCCCTGCGCGACAGGTACGCCGTCGACCTCGACCGCTGGCTGGGCTTCGTCGACGAGCAACTGGTGCGCAGGCGTGTGGCGGAGGTCGCCGGGCGGGGCCAGGCGGGGCGCGGCGGGCCCGGGGGAGCACCCGAGCGGCCCCAGAGGGGGGCTGCGGCGCGCCCCGCGGCCGATCCGTCCGATCCCGGGGTGCGCATCGAGATCGAGGCGCTGAAGTTGGCCGTGCAGCGTCCCGCGCTGATGGGGCCGGAGTTCGACGCCCTCGGCGCGCAGGTGTTCACCGTCCCCGAGCACGCCGCCCTGTACGAGCTGGTCATGGCGGCGGGAGGCACCGTGGCCGGCGGTCCCGGCGGGCGCGAGTGGGTCGACCTGCTTCTCCAGGCCACCCAGGACGACGCCCTGCGCGCGCTGGCGACCCGGTTCGCGGTCGAGCCCGTGCGCACCGACCTCGCCACCGAGGAGCGGTACGCCCCGGCCGTGCTCGCCCGGCTGGCCGAGGTGGCGGTGACCCGCGCCCTGGTGCAGATCAAGGCGAAGATGGAGCGGCTCAACCCGGTTGAGCAGCAGCAGGAGTACAACCGACTCTTCGGGGAACTGGTCGCGCTCGAACAACAACGGCGCGTTCTAAGAGAACGCGCCGTCGGAGCGTAATTATCCTTACTTTCCGCTGGTCGCGGCGCCCAAACATTTATTTGATATCGATTCGGTAATGGCTTTGGCCTTACCTTCGGTGACAAAAATAGGCCTGCCGTTTTACCACCCCTATAGCGCAGACTATGACCCGTGGGTGCATCGGTACTGCCAAGTGGACCGCCCTCGGTAGACCAGGTGGCGGATCTAGTGGCGAGAGGAAGGGAGCGCGGGAGCGTCACCGTCGACGACGTGGCCGCCGCGCTTGACCGCTCCGAGTTGCCGGCCGACGCGCTGGAGCGCGTCGTGCGGATGCTCGCCGAAAAAGGTGTGGAGGTGCTCGAGCCCCAGGGCGACGACGACACCATCCGCCCCGATGAGGAGGATGTCGGCAAGCGCGCGCCGACCAGCGACCTCGTCCGTATCTACCTGCGGGAGATCGGCAGGGTGCCGCTGCTGACGGCCGAGGAGGAGGTGGAACTCGCCAAGGCGATCGAGGCCGGCCTGTTCGCCGAGGACAAATTATGCGATATCGGTGTAAGGCTCGCTCGACCCGAGTTCGAGGAGCTCGTCTGGGAGGGAGTACGCGCCAAGCAACGGCTCATCGAGGCCAACCTCCGTCTGGTGGTGTCGATCGCCAAACGCTATGTCGGGCGCGGAATGCTCTTCCTCGATCTGATCCAGGAGGGCAACCTGGGTCTCATCCGGGCGGTCGAGAAATTCGACTACACCAAGGGATATAAGTTCTCGACGTATGCGACATGGTGGATTCGTCAGGCCATCACCCGGGCGATCGCCGACCAGGCGCGAACCATTCGAATTCCCGTCCACATGGTCGAGACGATCAACAAGTTGGTGAGGGTGCAGCGGCAGCTCCACCAGGACCTCGGCCGCGAGCCCGCCCCCGAGGAGATCGCGCTCGAGATGGATCTGCCCATCGACCGCGTGATCGAGATCCAGCGCATCGCCCAGGAGCCGGTCTCGCTCCAGTCGCCGATCGGTGAGGAGGACTCCGACCTCGGCGACTTCATCGAGGACGCCGACGCGGTGGTGCCCATCGAGGCCGCCGCGTTCATCATGCTGCAGGACCAGCTCGACGACATCCTCGCCACCCTCTCCGACCGGGAGCAGCGCATCATCCAGCTCCGCTTCGGACTGGCCGACGGCCACCCGAGGACGCTCGAGGAGGTCGGCAGGGAGTTCGGCGTGACCCGCGAGCGCATCCGGCAGATCGAGTCCAAGACGCTGGCCAAGCTGCGCCACCCCACCCGCGCGCAGATGCTCCGCGACTACCTCGACTGACTCCAGAGGCGGGCCGGGTCGGTGACCCCGGATGCCTCCGGATCACCGGCCCGGTCCGCCGCGCCTGTACGGCTCACCGTTCGCGGCCGCCCACCCGGCGGTGACCCCGGATGCCTCTGGATCACCGGCCCGGTCCGCCGCGCCTGTACGGCTCACCGTCCGCGGCCGCCCACCCGGCGGTGAGGTAGGAGCCCGGAAGGCCGGGCCGGCGCCGGGAGCGTGCCGTCACGGGCGAGCAGGCCGCCACCCGGCCCGCCGAGGTCCGCCTCCGTGCCCTGCGGACCGGCGACCCCACCCAGATGCGTCCGCGTCCGGCGCGGCGCATGTCGCCGTGGCCGCCGGGTGGTGTGCCGCTGTTCCGGCCGGAGCGCACCGCCGCCCCGTCCGCCCGTCGGCACCCGGTCAGGCGCTGCGCGGTGACCGCCCGGCGGTGGACTGTCGTGCCGGGGACCCCGTGTACCTCGGAGGCCGGCGACCCCCACCTTCGTACCTTGTCGTGGCCGTCAGGAGTGGAACCTCGGTGAAACGATTACCTGCCGGTTGAACACCGCTCTCTCCTCGTTACATTTGGTGGAACGGTAATCGGCCGAGAGGGGAGGAAGGCAGGGACGTATTTTCCCTCGAGGACCGCCGTCCCTGCCGACGACGTGATGGACGTCCGGTCCGGGCTCGACGACGACGCCACGCTTGAGCGGGCGGCCCTCGACGTGCTCGACGCGAACTGGACGGGGTCGGCGACCGTCCCCGCGGTCGGGCGCTATCCCCACCAGTGGAGCTGGGACTCCGCCTTCGTCGCGATCGGCCTCGCCCGCCGCCGCTGGTCCCGCGCCTGCGCCGAACTGCTCAGCCTCTTCGCGGGCCAGTGGAGCACCGGCATGCTCCCGCACATCGTCTTCGACCGGGCCACCGGCGAGTCCTACTACCCCGGCCCGTCCCTGTGGCGGTCGGCCGCCTGCGCCGCCGCCCCGCGCCGGGTGGTCACCTCCGGGCTCACCCAGCCGCCCATGCAGGCCTGCGCCGTGTGGTGGATCTGGCGGTACGCCCCCGACCGCGACGAGGCCCTGGGGTTCGTACGGCGCGCCTGGCCGAGCCTGATCGCCCAGCACCACTACCTCGCCTCCGCCCGCGACCTCGGCGGCGCGGGGCTCGCCGCGATCATCCATCCCTGGGAGTCCGGCCTGGACGACAGCCCCGCCTGGGACGCCCCGCTCGCCGCGCTCCCACTCGTCCGCTACGCCTACGCCCTGGAGGCCTGGCAGACCGACAGCAACCACGACCGCTACGTCTGGCTCGCCATGCGCTACCGCGACGCCGGGTACGACCCGGGCTACCTGCGCGACGAGCACCCCTTCGCCGTCGAGGACCCGCTGTTCAACGGCATCTGGCTGTCGTCCTGCATGGCGCTCGCCGAGCTCGCCGGCGCGATCGGCGCCGACCCCGCGCCCTTCGAGGAGGCCGCCGACCGGATCCGCGCCGCGCTGCTCGGCCGGCTGTGGAACGGCGCCTTCTACGCCCGCGACCTGCGCGCCGGGTCCCTCATCCCGGTCTGCACGGTGGGCGGGTTCGGGCCGCTGCTGGACCCGGGGATGCCCGGCCAGGTCGTCGACGTCCTGGTCCAGCTGCTGGAGTCACGCTTCCTCGGGCCGAGCGGCTATCCGGTGCCGAGCTGCGAGGTCCGGGCGCTGGAGTTCGACCGGTCGACGTACTGGCGCGGGCCGTCCTGGGTGAACACCAACTGGCTGCTCTGGCAGGCGGCGGAGGTGCACGGGCTCGACGCGCTGCGCAGCCTGCTGGCCGCAAGCACCCTGCGGCTGGTACGTCAGGCGGGGTTCCGCGAGTGCTTCGACCCCTTCGACGGAATGGGCCGCGGCTGCCGCGACTTCTCCTGGTCCGCCGCCCTGACCCTCGACCTCCTCGCCAGATAAAACTCCCCCGGCCCGACCGTGCCCTAACCATCCACTTTCACCGACCTCCACACGACGCTTCCGTCGCCGGGCCGGGTCTTTCTCTCTGCCGGCTGGGTGGGCCGCTCGGACCCTCGGCCTGCCTGCCGGGTAGTTTGCACCCATGCGACTTCCCTGGCGCGCGAGGAGCCTCCCCGACGACTCAGGCGTCACCCTGGAGAGCGGTGAGCGCGTGCTCGTCCACGCCCACGTCCCCGGCGGTGGATACGCCGTGGCGACCGACCGGGCGCTGCACCTGCCCGGCGAGAAGCCACTGCCGTGGCACCGCATCGACAGGGCGATGTGGGACGAGGAGGGACTGCTGGTCGTCACCACCGACGGTGCCGAGCGGCGCGTGCCCCTGCCCGACCCCGGGCGCCTGCCCGAGGCCGTACGCGAGCGGGTCACCTCGTCGATCCTGGTCAATCGGCACTTCCGCCTGGGCGAGAACGGCGGCGTGCGCCTGGTCGCACGCCGGATCCCGGGGCAGGACACCGCCGAGTGGGAGTTCGTGTTCGACCCCGGCCTGGACCCCACCGACCCAGGCCTCCGCGCCGCCGCCGAACAGCTCCTGGAAGGCCTCCGCCGCAACCTGGGCATCTGACCCACCGCCTCCCTTCAGCACCCGCGATGCGCTGAAAGTGGCCGTGGTGGCGCAAGGTGGAGGGAGCTCGCGGGCCGGATCCCTTGCCTGACTGCCGTATCCCGTTGGCGTCTGTGATGCGGTGGAGGCGGTCGTGGTCGCGTGAAGGGGTGGGGCCGCGAGCCGGGTCGCTTGTTTGGGTTTGTTTTTCGACGGCGCCGCGGCGGTGGGATGTTGTGCGGCGAAGTCGGCGCCGCCGTACGGTGCCCGGCCCTACACGGGGGCTACGCCAGGCGAAAGGAGGCGGCCCGCGTGCCGGGGTCGCACGCGGGCCGCCTCCTTCGGATACCGTCCGGCCGAGTGGATCAGACCCGGTCCATGCGGGTCTCCGGCCAGCCTGTGCCCGTGGCGTCCCTGTCGGCCTCCCAGCCGTTCTTGTGCAGGAACGGCACCTTGTCGCCCAGCACGTCGCCCAGCTTGTGTTTGGTGATCTCGGCGGCCTTGGACGCCTGTGCTCCCGCCACCCCGGCGGCCTGCTGCACCATAGGGCTGTCAGCCACTCGCTGCGCCACTCGCTTGATCTGCTCGTACCGCTCGCGACCGGCCCGGCTGCCAAGGACGTAGCCGATGGCCAGGCCCACGGTGAACGTCAATCGATATCGCATCTTCTCCTACCTCCGCGTGGTGCTGGCATCCCCGCTCTCGACCTCCCCTACCCCTACTCTGCGCGGTTATCGCCTTCGCGCGAAGGTCGGGGGCATCGCGGGACCCGGTCGTTCTGCCGGGAACGCGGCCGATGCGGCCTCGGTGCGGCGCCTGGGGATCTGGGTGGGACACACACCCCTCGGAATGCGCTAATCTAGTTCCGCGCCGCAAGAAAGGGCCAAGGCCCCGAAGGCGACGTACACGATCCCGTGTAGCTCAATCGGCAGAGCAGCCGGCTGTTAACCGGCAGGTTATAGGTTCGAGTCCTATCGCGGGAGCCACACTCACAGCCCCAGGAGATCATCCTGGGGCTGTCGCCGTTTCCGGGGCCTTTCCCGTCGGCCCCATCCCGGACGACACACGCCCCCGTCCCCTCCGAGCCGGTTGGACGCCGTACGGCGGCGCCGATTTGGCCGTACTCCTTCTCGCCGTCGCGGCGCCGTCGAGGAGCAGACGGTGGAAGGGGGGAGGGGCTCGAGAATCAGGCGCGGCCTCCCGGCCCGCCCCTCGTGCCGCCAGGACTGCTGCCGTCGCTGCTCGTTGAGGGGGCGGACGCCGGGGGTGGGTGAGGGGCAGGGTGTTTGTCGTCGGTTGTCGTTGCTGGGCGCTGAGGCGCTTTCGGGGGGCGCTGGGCTGTTGTCGTCTGGAAGTGTCGGAGGGTGGTTTCTTTACCGCTTCTTGCGAACTGGGCGACAAGCCGGGCGTGATCCCGCAAACTATGGCTCTGCCGTACTTGGTGCGCTTACGCGTACACATGGTGACCAAAAGTGACGGCTGCCGCGGATCGTGCAGGGAGCAGTGGGGGAAGGCCGCTGCGAAGGGGCGTCCGAGCCACCCGGAATGGTGATGACGCCCGTATTAATTTGTGGCGGTTGTCTCATGTTGGGCTGGCTGAAAGATCTACTTCCGGTAAAGTCGCGAGTCGCGGCGCCCGGCAGGGCCGGTGAGCCCCCGGTGCCGATGCCCGGAGAGGACGCGTCCGCGCTGACCGTCCCCGAACCGGGCGAGGACACCATGTCGCCTGCCGGACGGAGTGAAACCCCCGTGTCGAGCTTTGAGCGGGACGGAATCCATGGCGAGGCCGAGGGGGGACGTCCGGCTCCGGGGGGCCTCCATCGCCGTACCTCCACTGACGGGCCGGAGCGGATACCCGTCCCCCGGTACCGTCCGGGGAGCGGCGACGGCCCGGTGGACGCGCTGGAGGCCGAGAAGTTCCTGCGTCTCTACTACACCGAGAACCCCTCCGCCGGGGACCTATGGCGACGGCTGCGCCAGGTGACGAGCGAGATCGCCACCACCGGCACCTACACCCACACCGCCGACGAACTCGCCTACGGCGCCCGCGTGGCCTGGCGCAACAGCAACCGCTGCATCGGACGCCTGTACTGGAAATCGCTGCGCGTCCGCGACCGCCGCCAGGTCGACGGCGCCGAAGGCGTCGCCGTCGAGTGCGTCGAGCACCTGCGCGAGGCCACGGGGGACGGCCGGATCCGCCCGACGATCACCGTGTTCGCCCCGGACCGTCCCGGCCGTCCCGGCCCGCGGATCTGGAACGGACAGCTGATCCGGTACGCCGGATACCGTGGCGCCGACGGTGACGTCGTGGCCGGGGACCCGGGCAACGCCGACCTCACCGACAAGGCCCGCCGGCTCGGCTGGTTCGGCGGCCGTGGCACCCACTTCGACGTGCTCCCGCTGGTGATCGAGGCCCAGGGCAAGCCGCCCCTGCTCGCCTCCGTCCCGGGGGACGCCGTGCTGGAGGTGCCGATCGCCCACCCGTCGTACCCGTGGTTCGCCGAACTCGGGCTGCGCTGGCACGCCGTGCCGGTGATCTCGAACATGTGCCTGGAGGTCGGCGGCGTCTGCTACCCCTGCGCCCCCTTCAACGGCTGGTACATGGGGACGGAGATCGGGGCGCGCAACCTCGCCGACACCGACCGCTACAACTGCCTGCCGGTGGTCGCCGAGCGGCTCGGCCTCGACACCTCCCACGACCGCACCCTCTGGAAGGACCGGGCCCTCGTCGAGGTCAACGTCGCCGTCCTCCACTCGTTCGAGCAGGCGGGCGTCACGATCACCGACCACCACACCGAGGCGCGCAGGTTCATCTCGCACCTGGAGCGCGAGGAGCGTTCGGGGCGGACGTGCCCGGCCGACTGGACGTGGATCGTGCCTCCCATGTCGAGTTCGACCACGCCGGTCTTCCACCGGTACTACGAGGACACCCAGCTGTCGCCGGCGTTCGTCCAGCATCCCCGTAAGAGCTACTACGACTGGTGAGTCCTCTAGTGTAGAACCTTGTTCGGTAGCGGTCTCTGCTGGAGGTGCCATGTCCGAGCTCGTGCTCTCGTCGCTCGACGGCGGCGTGCTGACGCTGACGTTCAACCGGCCCGACCGGCTGAACGCCTGGATCGACGCCATGGGACGCCGCTACTTCGACCTGCTGGAGGAGGCCGAGCGCGACCCGGACGTCCGGGTGATCGTCGTCACCGGCGCCGGCAAGGGGTTCTGCGCGGGAGCCGACTTCCAGACCCTCGGCGCCCTGCGGGACGGTTCCTACGACGAGGAGCCCGACAAGCGGCCCACCACCCACCCCACCACCATCCGCAAGCCGATCCTCGCGGCCGTCAACGGCGCGTGCGCCGGGCTCGGCATGGTGCACGCACTGGTCTGCGACCTGGTGTTCACCGCCGCCGAGGCCAAGTGGACCACGGCCTTCGCCCGGCGGGGGCTCATCGCCGAGTACGGCCTGGCGTGGATCCTGCCGAAGCTCATCGGGCAGGCCAAGGCGATGGACATCCTGCTCTCCGGCCGCACCTTCACCGGCGCCGAGGCGGGCGAGCTGGGCCTGGCCAACCGCGTGGTCCCGGGGGAGCGGCTGCTGGAGGAGACCCTGGCGTACGCCCGGGAACTGGCGGTGCACAGCTCGCCCGCCTCCATGGCGGTGATCAAGAGACAGGTGTGGGGCGACTGGCAGAAGTCCCTGGACGACTCCGCCTCCGAGGCCGTGCGCCTGATGCTGGAATCCTTCGCCCGCCCCGACTTCGCGGAAGGGGTGGCGAGCTTCGTCGAACGCCGTCCCCCGGCCTTCCCGCCACTGACCTGACCCGTCGCTCGCGTGAGGGCCGGTGTACGCCGTCTGTTCGCCCGTGTGCCACCCCTGCGTTCGCTCTGGAGGGGAGTCATGGTGTTGAATGAGAGCGGTTGTAGAGGTTCGTTAACGTGTAAGCGCCTGCGGAGTTCTGACAGCGGGCGTTCCACCATGCGAAGCCAAGGGCTTTCAAGGGGCGGTCGGTCGCTAGCAACCCGGGGATCCACGTCCGTGGCCTCGTAGATCGTCTCATGAGGAGATCAGTTTTATGGCTCAGGGAACCGTCAAGTGGTTCAACGCCGAAAAGGGCTTCGGTTTCATCGCTCCTGACGACGGCAGCGCCGACGTCTTCGTCCACTACTCGGCGATCCAGTCGAGCGGTTACCGCAGCCTCGAGGAGAACCAGCGCGTCGACTTCGAGACCGTCCGCGGTCCGAAGGGCCCCCAGGCCGAGTCGGTCCGCCCGGTCTGAACCATCGCTCAGCGGGCCGTTCGCGCGACCGCTGACGGAGGCCGTCCGGCCTCCACGGCGCGTGCGGCGGTGCGGTCCGTACCGAGCGGCGGCGGAGCAGGTCGTGCCGATGCCGCCAGTTGAAAGACCGAGCCGAGAGGCTCTTTTGAGCGCGGCGGCGCCGCGCTCAACCTAGGACGCATGTCCGGGCGGTTTGCGTCATCGTGAGCCGCCCTACGCGTCCAGCGATTGGAGGTCCGCGATGGACCTGTCCGTGACCGTCCGCGCCGACGCGACCATCTGCCGGGTCAGCGGGGACGTCGACATCTCCAATTCCCCCCTTCTGCGCCAGCATCTTCTGGCCGCCATCGATCGATCACACGCCACGATCGTCCTGGACCTGTCAGAGGTCACCTTCATGGACGCCAGCGGAGTGAGTGCCCTTCTGGCCGCCCGGCGCCGCTCCGTGCGCCTCGGTGGGGGCGTGCGGCTGGTGGCCCCGTCCTCCTCGGTGTGCCGGGTGCTCGAAGCGGCCGGCCTGCATTCCCGCTTCCCGATCGTCGTGCCGTAGCCCGTCCCGCCCGGGCCCGTGACCCCGGGCCGTGCGGCCGGCCGCCGTGATCGGCGCCTCCTTTCCCGACAGTCCTCGTCGTCATGCCTTACGATTGCCTTGACAATTATCCATGTAATTCCTACCGTCTAAATGGGTAATCTGGGAGGCGACGGTGACGGGTTCGATCTGCGTGGTCGGCACGGGGCCGGCCGCGACGTGCCTGATCGAGCGGATATGCGCGCACGCTCCTCAGGTGCTGGGGCGGCGGCCGCTCGACGTCCACCACGTCGCCACGCCCGGCGACGCCCGGGCCGGCCTGGAGGCGCGGGCACCGGGCGTCCGGGTCCACCTCCACGGGGCCAGGGCGGTCGACCTGGCCGGGCGGTGGCTCGTGCTCGACGACGGCACGCGCATCGGCGCCGACGCCGTGGTCCTCGCCCAGCCGCGCCTGGAGGTCCTCCCGACCCCACGCGAGCAGGAGTTACGCGGCTTCGCCCGCGACCACGGCCTCCACTACCTGCCGTGCGGGCGGGCGGACGATCTCTCCCTCGACCATGTGCCCGGCGGGCAGCCTGTCCTGGTGCGCGGCCTCGGCCCCGGGATCGCCGAGGTGGTCGAGCGGCTCACCGTCCGCCGGGGCGGCCGTTTCCGGCGCGAGCGCGACGGCGAGCCGACCTACCTGCCCAGCGGCCGGGAACCCCTCCTCTACGCCGGCTCCCGCAGGGGCGTGCCGCACCACGCGGCGGCCGGGCACCCCTCGCCGGCCGGGCCCCCGCCGCCCCCGGTGTTCGTCGCCGGCCTCGCCGACCGGGTGCGGGACTTCCGCCGGGAGGTGTGGCCGCTGGTGGCCAAGGACCTGGCGTTCGCGTACTACCACGAGCTCCTCACCGCCCACCCTGAGCGAGCCCGGATGAGCTGGGCCGACTTCGCCCTCGCCTACGCGCCCGAGCCGTGGGACGGTACGGCGATGCGCGCCCTGATCCGCAGGGCGGTGCCCCGTTTCGAGGACCGCCTCAACCTGCCCCGGCTCGATCACCCCCTCGCCGGCATGCGCTTCGGGGACCTGGCGGGGCTGCAGAAATGGATGCACGGCTACCTCGCGGCGCACCTGGCCCGGCGCTCCGACGCCGCCCACAGCGCCGACGTGGCGCTGACGCACGCGCTGCGCGGAGTGCGCGGCGCGATCGCCGGACGGGTGGCGCCGGACCCGTGGTTCGAGGGGTTCAGCGACCACCTCACCGACACGCTCCCCGCCGAACGGCTCGCCGAGATCCGGGCCATCGCCAAGGCGGGGGTCGTCACCTTCCTCGGGGCGGACCTGAGGGTCGATCCCCACGACCCCGCCCCCGCCGACCGTCCTCGGCCCCGCACCCCGGACGGGGCCGGCCGTCCCGGAGAGGGCGTACGGCGGGCGGAGGGGGCGCGGCGGGTGGCCGGAGGCGGGGTCTGGCGGGCCGTCGGCGGGTCGGTGCCGGGAGCGGTGACCGCCAGGGCGTTCGTGGACGCCACGCGCGTGGGGCCCGGCCTGGACCGCACCCTGGACCCTCTGGTGGAGCGGCTCTACGGGCGAGGCGAGTGCGCCGAGGAGCGGGGGCTGCTGAAGGTGCGGCTCCCCGACCGCCGCATCGTCGACCGGACGGGCACGGCGCATCCCCGGAGGTTCGCCTTCGCCCCCTGGACCACCGGCGGCACCGCCCATCCGGCCATTCCCGACAACCGCCTCGTCCACGAGGCCGACACCCTGACCGGCATCCTCCTCACCGAAACCATCCTCCACCTCACCCCCAAAGTCGCCTGAACCCCCATCCAGAGGGCCAGAAGACCACGTTCCCCGCCGTAGGAGGGCGCCGACTTCGCCGTACCTCGCCTCGCCGTACCGGCGCCCTCGCATGGCCATGCAGCCCTGGGGGAATCGAGGGCGCCGCCTGTCCCGCCCGTCGGGTTGTGTTCCCTTGGGATGCTTGCTCCGGCCGTTTGGGGTCAGGTGAGGCGGTGGGCGCCGGGGGCGGGGGTGGCGGGGAGGAAGCGCGGGGGAGCCCAGCCCTGCTGCTCGTAGGCCTTCTCGACCTCGCGGCGGACGTCCGCCATGCGGTCGTCGGCCACCAGGGCGATGGCCGAGCCGCCGAAGCCGCCGCCGGTCATGCGGGCGCCGCGCGCGCCGCCCCGGACGGCCGCCTCGACCGCCACGTCGAGCTCGGCGCAGGAGACCTCGTACTGGTCGCGGAGGGAGATGTGGGAGGCGTTGAGCAGGGCGCCGATCTCCCGGACGGCTCCGGCGCGCAGCAGCCCGATCAGCGCCTCGACCCGGTGGTTCTCGGTCACGACGTGCTGCACGCGCTTGCGCTCGTCGCCCTCGAGCACCGCCAGCGCCGCCGCGAGGTCGGTGACGTCGCGCAGGGCCTTCACCCCGAGCCGCTTGGCCGCGCTCTCGCAGTCGTGGCGGCGCCGGGCGTACTGCCCGTCGGCCAGCTCGTGGTGGGCACCCGTGTCGATGATCAGGATCTGCAGGCCCTCGGCGGCCAGGTCGAGCGGGACGGCGCGGGTCGCCAGGCTGCGGCAGTCCATGAACAGGGCGCGGCCCTCCTCGCTGAGGGCGGAGGCGGCCTGGTCCATGATGCCGCAGGGCATGCCGACGAAGTCGTTCTCGGCCTTCTGCGACAGCAGCGCGAGGTCGAGCCTGCTCAGCCCCAGCTCGTAGAGGTCGTTGAGGGCCATGGCGACGACCACCTCGAGCGCCGCGCTGGAGGACAGCCCGGCCCCCCGTGGCACGTCGCCGTCGATCACGATGTCGGCGCCCCTCACGGCGTGCCCCGCCTGCCGCAGTGCCCAGAAGACGCCGACGACATAGCGGGTCCACCCCTCGGCCCGCTCGTAGTCGGTGATCGCCTGCGGCTCGGAGCCGCCCTGGAGGGAGAGCAGGCCGATGGTGTCGTCGTCGCGACGGTGGACGGCGGCCGTGACCCCCCACGGCACGGCGAACGGCAGCACGAACCCGTCGTTGTAGTCGGTGTGCTCCCCGATCAGGTTCACACGCCCGGGGGCACGCCAAACACCCTCGGGCTCATGGCCAAATGCCGTGCGGAAGGCCTCGGCAGCACGCATGACGGCGTCTCCTCGTATTGGGGGTCGGCCAGTAGCCTACCGAGCCCCGCCGTGGTCACCGCCATGTCAAGCTGGCCCTGTGGACAACCGCGTGACGACCCCCGGCGGTCTCGTGCTGCGGCTCCCCAGCCCGCTCACCGAGGTCCGGGACGACCGGCTGGGCGGCGTCCGCCTGTTCCTGAAGCGTGACGACCTGATCCACCCCGAGCTGCCGGGGAACAAGTGGCGCAAGCTGAAGTACAACCTCGCCGAAGCGCGGCGGCAGGGGCGGCGTACGCTGCTGACCTTCGGCGGCGCCTACTCCAACCACATCCGCGCCACCGCCGCCGCGGGCCGTCACTTCGGCTTCGCCACGGTCGGCGTGATCCGCGGGGAGGAGCACCTGCCGCTAAACCCGTCGCTGGCCTACGCCGTGTCGCGCGGGATGCGGCTGACCTACCTCGACCGGACGGCGTACCGCGCCAAGCAGGACCCCGGGGTGATCGCCCGGTTGAGGGAGGAATGGGGGGACTTCTACCTCGTGCCCGAGGGCGGCAGCAACGCCTGTGCCGTCCGGGGCTGCGCCGAGCTTCCCGCCGAGGTGGACGCGCAACTGGACGAGCTAGGTCACCCCGGGTTCGACGTGATCTGCTGTCCGTGCGGTACCGGGGGCACGCTCGCCGGCCTCTCCGCCGGACTGGCCCCCGGACGTGCCGCGATCGGGTTCCCGGTGCTCAAGGGCGGGGAGTTCCTGGCCGGCGAGGTCGAGCGGCTGCAACGCGAGGCCTGCGGCCGCTCGTGGCCGAACTGGAGCCTGCGGCCGGAGTTCCACTTCGGCGGGTACGCCCGGCGTACGGCTGAGCTCGACGCGTTCGTCGACGACTTCGCCGCCCGGCACGGTGTCCTGCTGGAGTGGGTCTACGTCGCGAAGATGATGTACGGGATCTTCTCCCTGGTGCGGGAGGGAGCGTTCGAGCCCGGCACCCGTCTCGTCGCGGTCGTCACGGGCGGCCCCGAGGTGGCGCCGGACGTGTAGCCCCGCCCGCGGTGTCCGCCGGATCGGGGCCCGGCTACCCTGATCCCCGATCGGAAGGGAATGTGGACGTGACGAAACGAGCTTTGGTGCTGGGCGGAGGCGGCGTCGCGGGCATCGCCTGGATGACGGGCGTCCTCACGGCACTGGCGGAGGGCGGGCTCGACTGCCGTACCGCCGACAAGATCATCGGTACGTCGGCCGGCGCCACGGTCTCCGCCCAGGTGACCAGCGGCCTGTCCTTCGACGAGCTCTACCGGCGCCAGGTCGATCCCGCCCTGCAGGCCAGGGAACTGCCGAGCGGGGTGCCGTTCCAGGAGCTGGTGGCCGTCCTGGAAGGCCTCTACCGGGACAGCCAGGACCTCGGCGAGATCAGGCGGGCCGTCTGCCGGGTGGCGCTGTCGGCCAAGACCGTCTCCGAAGAGGCGCGGCGCGAGGTGATCGCCGGGCGGCTTCCCCGCCACGAGTGGCCCGAGGCCGACATGGTCCTGGTGGCCGTCGACACCGCCACCGCCGAGCATCGCCTCTTCGACCGTTCCTCCGGGGTGGATCTCGTCGACGCCGTCGCGGCCAGCTGCGCGGTGCCGGGCGTGTGGCCCCCGGTGACGATCGGGGACGTCCGCTACACCGACGGCGGCGTCAGGTCGAGTGTCAACGCCGACCTCGCGGCCGGTCACGATCGCGTGCTGATCATCGCGCCTATGGAGGATCCGCAGCTCGCGGAGCAGATCGCCTCCCTGGGCGCGAACGCCGAGGTCGAGCTGGTCACCCCCGACGAGGCGTCCGTCGCCGCCATGGGGTCGGACCCCCTCGACCCCTCCACCCGCACCCCCACCGCCGAGGCGGGCCTCGCCCAGGGCCACTCGGTCGCCGCGCGCCTGGTCAAGTTCTGGAGCTGATCCACAGCCTCGGCCCGCCGGGAGGGGCGCCCCTCCTGCGGGAGACCACCCGCAGAGATCCCCACAGCACGAAAGGCAGGTCGGCGATGCCGTCCGATCGTCGGATCCTCTTCGTCCACGCACACCCCGACGACGAATCGATCGGCACCGGGGCCACCATGGCCAAGTACGCGGCCGAGGGGGCCTACGTCTGCCTCGTCACCTGCACGCTGGGCGAGGAGGGGGAGGTGATCCCCGCCGAGCTGCGGCACCTGGCCGCCGACCGCGACGACCGGCTCGGGGAGCACCGCGTGGGCGAGCTGCAGCGGGCCTGCCAGGCGCTCGGCGTCGCCGACCACCGGTTCCTGGGCGGAGCCGGGCGCTGGCGTGACTCGGGGATGATGGGCGCGGCGACCAACGACGATCCCCACTGCTTCTGGCAGGCCGACCTCGACCTGGCGGTGGCGGAGCTGGTCGGCATCGTCCGCGAGGTACGGCCGCAGGTGATCGTCACCTACGACGACAACGGCTACTACGGCCACCCCGACCACATCCAGGCGCATCGGGTGGCGTGGCGGGCGTTCGAGAAGGCCGCCGACCCGGCGTTCGGCGACGGCGAGCCGTGGTCGCCGTCCCGGTTCTACGCCACGGCGACGCCGCTGTCGGTGCTGGAGCAGGCCGTGGACGCCGGGCCCTTCCAGCGGCTCTCGTCGGTGGAGGAGTTCGGGTTCGGCGTCCCGGACGCCCAGGTGACCACCCGCGTCGACGCCACCGCCCAGGTCGAGGCCAAGATCGCCGCCCTGCGCGCCCACCGCACGCAGATCAGCGTGGAGGGCCGGTACTTCGCGCTGTCGAACGGCGTGGGCCAGCCCGTGCAGGCCGTCGAGTACTACACCCGCCTGGCGGGGGAGCCCGGCCCGGCCGGCGAGGACGGCTACGAGAGCGGCCTGTTCGGCCCGCTGGACCGGCAGGACACCTGACGGGTGCGATCTGGCACGCTGTGCCCGTATGGTCCCTGTGGTGAGAGGTTCCCCCCATGATGTCTGAGCAGGTCGCGCGTGCGGATCTTCCCGTTGAGCTGCGGTTGAGCGGTTACGGGCTAATCCTGCGTGAATGGACCGAGGACGACCTCCCGGCGATGACGAAGCTGTTCGACGACCCGGACGTGGCCTACTGGACGCCCCTCGTCGCCCCGTTCGACATGACCGCCGCGCGCAACCATCTCAGGAGGGTGCGCCGGGGCCGTCTCGCGGGTGAGCGGATCCATCTGGCCATCACCACCGACGGGCGCGAGGCCAAGGGCGAGGTGCTGCTGAGCCGGACCGGCTGGGAGCCGGGGACCGGGAGCCTGGGGTACGCCATCGGCGCCGGCCACCGCGGGCAGCGGCTGGCGGTGCGGGCGGTGGAGGTGATGACCCACTTCGCCCAGACGGTGGCGGGCCTGTCGAAGGTCTTCCTGGAGATCGAGAAGGAGAACGAGGCCAGCGAGCGGGTCGCGCGCGCGGCGGGGTTCCGTCTCACCGACGCGCCTCCCCGCGTGGTCGAGGAGAAGGGCCGGACGCTGAGCCTTTTCGTCTGGGTGCGCTGACCCCGGGTGCGACAAGCCGGTGACCGGCACGCCGCGGCGCGCCGGTCACCGGGGTCACGTGGGGTGAGGAGTACGGCCCGTGGCCGTCCCGGTGCCGGGCGCGGGTCAGTGCCGCTGGTCTTCGACGTGGAACGAGATCCCTCCCTGGGCGTCGATGTCGGCGTCGAGGGACTTGTCGTCGAGCACGGTCGCCGCCACGGGGTCCAGGAACACCTTCGCTCCCTCGCTCTCGACGACCTGGTCGGTGCTTTCGGGCCCGTCCGCGACGGAGAGCATCAGGGAGCTCGCGTCCTCGCCCTGCGACGAGATCCGGATGCCCTTGTCGGCCGATTCGCCCGACCGGGTTTTGAGGTCTCGGATCACCTTGGCGGCGGTGTCTGTCAGCGTGAGCATTGCGTCTCCTCGCCAGGGGTTGATTGTCCCAACAGTTCGGCCGTTGCCAGCTCTGAGGAGATATAAACCGATTTGTCCGGACTTGACGAGTCGAATCTGACTAATGACCCGTTGACCCGCTGTGCCGGACCTCGCCACGCCTGGCGGACGGTGACCCGCCACTTCTCCTCCGGCAGGGGAAATCGTGGCCAAGAGCCTCGGGGGCCGTCATAGTGGAGCGGCGGGGGCGATGGGGAGAACCTGACTAGGGGAGCGGTCATGGTCGTTGTGGGCACCTGGAACCTGGAGAACCTCTACCGTCCCGGCGGCGAGTACGGCCCGCGCGACGCGGCGGCGTACCAGGCCAAGATCAAGGCGATGGCCGGCACGATCGCCGGAATCGCCCCGGACGTCCTCGGCGTCCAGGAGGTCGGCCAGCCGGAGGCCCTGGCGGACCTGGTCGGCGCGCTCGACGGTGAATGGCACTCGGCCCTGTCGGCCTACCCGGACGCCCGCGGCATCCGCACCGGCGTGATCAGCAGGCTCCCGATCACCACGCTGGAGGACGTCACGACGTTCGCCGCCCCGCTGGCCGCCGTGCAGTGCGCGGACGACGGCCCGGCCACCGACCAGACCAGCCGCGGCATGCTCGCCGTCCGGGTCGAGCCGGCCCCCGGCGTCACGCTGGACGTGGCCGTCTGCCACCTGAAGTCGAAGCTGCTGAGCTTCCCCGGAGGCAGGTTCCAGGCGCGTGACGAGGGCGAGCGGGCGCGGTACGGCGCGTACGCGCTGTACCGGCGGGCGGCGGAGGCGACCACGCTGCGCGGCCTGGCCGACCGGCTGACCGGCGGGCACGGGCGGGAGCGCGCGGTGGTGGTGCTCGGCGACTTCAACGACGAACCCCTGGCCGCCACGACCCAGATCGTCCTCGGCCCGCCCGGGTCCGAGCTGGGCACCTCCGGGGCGCTCCGGCCGGACCGGGGCGACGGCTGGCGGCTGTGGAATCTCAACTCGCTCATGCCCGCCGGGGAGGACTACTCGCGCGTCCAGCACGGCCGGGGCGAGCTCATCGACCACGTCATGGTGAGCCGGGCCCTGATCGAGCGGGTCGAGGACGTCCGGGCGGTGGTCGGCCACGGTCTCCCGTCGATCGGCGACGACCCGGCCGTCCGGCGCGACGCCCCCGACTCCGACCACGCCCCGGTCGTCGCCCGACTGCGTCTTTGAGCTGAAGGCCCTATTCCGAAACGTGCTTGCCGATCAGGTTAAAGATCGCTAGTTTTGTGCGCGTTTGTCGGGGGTCGGGGGGCCTTCCCATTTCGCCGTGAGGTTTCCGCAGGCCGGCGCGCGGATCCGGCGCGCGGGACGGCGTCCCTGTGCCTTCAGGGAATCCGCCCTCCCCGTTAGGGCGCCTGACCGGAAGGGCCTTTTCGCGCATGCGATTATCCGCACGTCCGCTTTCACCGCATCGGTTGTTCCTCGCCGTCCTCGCCCTCGCGGCCGTGTTCCGCGCTCTCACTGTGGCCGGATACTCACCGGCCGTCTGGTTCGAGGACTCCTTCGACTACGTCGGCGTCGCCGAACGGATGCAGCCCTACCCCGTCCGGCCCAGCGGTTACTCTCTCCTGCTCTGGATGCTGCGGCCGCTGCACAGCTTCACCGCCGTCGTGGTCGTCCAGCACCTGATGGGCCTGGCCATGGGGGTCATGGTCTACGTGGTCGTCCGCAGGCGGGCCGGCCGGTCGCACCCCGGCTGGGCGGTCCTGGCGGCCGTCCCCGTCCTCTTCGACGCCTACCAGATCTTCTTCGAGCACGCGGTCCTCAGCGACGTCCCCTTCGCGTTCCTGACGGTCGCCGCGGTGACGGTCGTGCTCTGGTCGCCACGCGTCTCCCCGCGCTCGGCGGCGGCGGCCGGGGCGCTGCTGGCCGCGGCGGCGCTCACCCGCTCGACCGGGCTGGTGGGGCTCCCGCTGCTGGCCGGCCACCTGCTCGTCAACCGCTGCGGCGCGCGGACGCTCGTCGCGGCCGCGGCCGCCGTGGCCATCCCGCTCGGCGGGTACGCCGCCTGGTACGGGTCATGGCACGGCTCCCCGGCCCTCAGCGGGGGGAGCGGGGTGTGGCTCTGGGCGCGGACCATGCCGATCGCCGACTGCGAGAGGATCCGCCCGCCCGCGGACGAGGCCGTCCTCTGCCCGCCGCAGCCCGTCGGCGCCCGTCCGAGCTCCCCGTACTTCATCTGGGCCGACTGGTCGCCCCTCCGGCGGGTCCCCGGCCACCCCGTCGCCGTCCCCGCCGACCTGTTCCACCCGGAGATCGACGGCCGGGCCGGCAGGCTCGCGCGGCGCGTCCTGTTCGCCCAGCCGCTCGACTACCTGCTGCTGGCCGGCCGCGACCTGGGGCGGACGCTCAACTGGAAGAGGGGCCCGAGCCCCCACTCCCCCTCGATCGTCTACAACCGCTACGCCTTCCCCAACACCCACGGCCCGCTGCCGGACGGGGTGCGCGTCCCCGGCGCAGGCGTGCAGGAGGACCTGCGGGCGTACGAGGACGGCCCGGCCGGCACGCGGTTCACCGAGCCGGCGGCGGAGTGGATGCGGGTGTACCAGTCGTTCGTCTTCCTGCCGGGGCCGATCTTCGCCGCCCTGGTGGCCGGCGCGCTCCTGACCCGGGCGGCCCTCACCCTCCGCCGCCGTTCCACCCCCGCGGACCGTCCCGCGCCGCCGGGCTCCCTGCCGCTGACCCTGGGCCTCGCCCTCGCGGTGGCACCGGTCGCCGTCACCACCTACGACAGCAGGTACTGGCTCCCCTGCATCCCTCTGATGTGCCTGGCCCTCGCCCTCTCCGCGGCCGGCCTCGCCGGCCGGGCGCCTCAGCCCCTCCGCGCGGACGGAGAGGACTGAAGGTAGGCGAGCACAGCCATCACCCGCCTGTTGTGGTCGTCGGACGGTGGCAGGCCGAGCTTGGCGAAGATGCCGGCGGTGTGCTTGCCGACGGCCTTCTCACTGACATCGAAGCGGGCGGCGATGGCCAGGTTCGACATGCCCTCCGCCATCAGGGCCAGCACCTGCCGTTCCCGCGGGGTGAGCGCGGCCAGCGGCTCGTCGCGGTCGTGACGGGTGAGGAGCTGTGAGATCACCTCGGCGTCCATGGCCGTGCCGCCCTCCGCCACCCGGCGGACCGCCTCGACGAACTGGTCGACGTCCCCGATCCGGTCCTTCAGCAGGTAACCCACCCCGCCGGACCGGTCGGAGAGCAGCTCGCGGGCGTAGAGCTGCTCGACGTACTGCGAAAGGATCAGCACCGGCAGCCCCGGGAGGCGGCGCCGGGCCTCCAGGGCGACGCGCAGCCCCTCGTCGCTGTGGCCCGGCGGCAACCTCACGTCGACCACCGCCACGTCGGGACGGTGACGCACCAGGGCCGAAAGGAGCATGGGGCCGTTGCCGACGGCCTCGGCCACCTCGAACCCGTGCGCCGACAGCAGGCGGACGAGGCCGTCCCGCAGGAGGGCGAGGTCTTCGGCGATCACGACGCGCACGGTATCTCCATCGTCAGTTCGGTCGGGCCCCCGGCCGGGCTGCTCACCGTGAGCGAGCCGTCGAAGGCGGAGAGGCGGTCGCGGATGCCGCGGAGACCGCTGCCCCCGGCCGGGTGGGCCCCGCCGCGCCCGTCGTCCCCCACGGTCAGACGCAGGACGCCGCCGCGCCGACGCAGCCGCACCCACGCGCGGCGGGCGTCGCTGTGCTTGGTCACGTTGGTCAGCGCCTCGGCGGCGGCGAAGTACATCGCGGACTCGACCGGCGCCTCGGGCCGGTGGGGGAGGTCGACGACGACGTCCACCGGTACCGGGCACAGCAGCGCGGCGGCCTCGATCGCCCCGGCCAGGCCACGGTCGGCGAGCACGGGCGGGTGGATGCCGCGGACCAGGTCCCGCAGGTCCGTGAGCGCCTCCCCGGCCGCCTCCCACGCCTCCTCCACCAGTTCCCGGACCTGTTCGGGGTCGCGGGCGCCACGCGCCATGCCGAGGCTCATCCGCACGGCGATGAGCCGGGCCTGCGCGCCGTCGTGCAGGTCCCGTTCGATCCGGCGCAGCTCGGACGCCCGCGCGTCCACGGCCGCGGCCCGCGACGCGGTCAGCTCCTTGATCCGCTCGCTCGGCGACACGCCGGGCCGCAGCAACGCCGAGGTGAGCCGCGCCTGCCAGCGCGGCAGGAGGAGCAGCAGCCCCATCGTGGCCAGCCCGATGGTCACCAGCGACAGGCTGTAGGCCCACGTCACGAGCATGCCGGGCGGCTGGGGACGCCAGATGGGGCCGAAGGCCGACAGCATCAGCCAGACCGTGGCCGCCGCGCCCAGCCCCGTGACACCGTGCGCGAGCAGCCAGGTCAGCTCCCGCCAGGTGGCGCGGTCCATGAGCCGGCCGGTCAGCGGAGGGCGGGCCCGCCCGTCCTCGACGGGCCTCACGCCGTCCCCGCCGAGTGCCTTCGACGCCCACGCCCGATGGAAGCCGGCCAGGGAACGGGCGAGCGCGAGCACGCGGGGGAGCACGACGAGTCCCAGCCCGGCGACCGGGACCAGCGCGGCCCCCGCGACCACCAGGGCGAGCAGCAGGAGCGCGGCCACGCCCGTCACGGCGTTGAACAGCAGCGCGCCCGCCGCGGCGAGCACGCGCCGGAGGAGGCGGCGTATACCGGTCATGGCAGCAGTCTGCCCCGAACGCGCCCCGGGGGCGGTAGGGCTGGACCTACCGCGCGGGTGGTGAAATCCGACCGGTAACGGTGAGCCGTGCCCATCGAGACCTCCCGGTCCCGGCGGGAGGCTCGGAACCGTGATCCACGTGAGCAACCTGACCATGAGATACGGCCGCACCCTCGCCGTCGACGACCTGACCTTCGAGGTCGGGCCGGGGCTGGTGACGGGCTTCCTCGGCCCGAACGGCGCGGGCAAGTCGACCACCATGCGGGCGATCCTCGGCCTGGAGGCGCCCACCTCAGGCCGCGCCCTCGTCGCCGGCCGTCCGTACACGTCCCTGCGGCGGCCGCTGCACACGATGGGCGCCCTGCTCGATGCGGGCGCGGTGCACGCGGGGCGCACCGCCGCCGCCCACCTCGCCTGCCTGGCCCGCGCCAACGGCATCGGGGGCCGGAGGGTCACCGCCGTACTGGAGCAGGTCGGGCTGGCGGAGGTCCGGAACAAGCGGATCGCCGGGTTCTCCCTAGGGATGAGACAGCGGCTCGGCATCGCCGCCGCCCTGCTCGGCGATCCCGGCGTGCTGATGTTCGACGAGCCGCTGAACGGGCTGGACCCGGAGGGCATCCGGTGGATCCGGGACCTGCTGCGGTCGCTCGCCGCCGAGGGGCGCACGGTCCTGCTGTCCAGCCACCTGATGAACGAGATGGCCCTCACCGCCGACCATGTCGTGGTCATCGGCCGGGGACGCCTGGTCGCCGACACCACCATGGAGGCACTGGCCGCCCGTTTCCGGCGTGACGTCCTCGTACGGGCCGGGGATACCGCCCGGCTCACCGGCCTCCTCCGGGCCCGCGGAGCGGCGGTGACCGTCCAGGACGACGGCGCCCTGGCGGTCCGCGGCCTCGGCGCCGCCGAGATCGGGCTCCTGGCCCTCGGGGACGGGATCGCCTTGAGCGAGCTGACGCCGCGAAGCGCGTCCCTGGAGCAGGCGTTCATGGAACTCACCGAGGAGAGCGTGGAGTACGGCGCCCGGACGGCCGTGGAAGCGGGGACCCGATGATCGGCGTCATCGCCTCGGAATGGCTGAAACTGCGTTCCCTGCGGTCCAACCTCTACCTGCTCGCGGTCTCCGTGCTCGCCGTGGGGCTCTGCGCGGGGATCGCTTTCATGATCACGCGGGGCTTCGACAGGCAGACCTTCGAGGAACGGCTGGCCTTCCCCTCCAACGGCGACGGCCTGACCAACGGCCTTCCCGTCGCCTACTTCGTCTTCGGCGCCATCGGCGCCCTGGCGATCACCTCCGAGCACTCCACCGGGATGATCCGTACGAGCCTGGTCGCCGTCCCGCGACGACAGCTGCTGCTCTTCGCCAAGATCCCCGGGCTCGGCGCCGTCGCCCTGGTCGCCGGGCAGCTCCTGGCGTTCGCCATGTACGCCGCCGGCCAGGTGGTGCTGGGCGACCGGGCCGGGCAGATCCTGCTCGACGGGCGGACGCTGGGAACGTCGCTCGCCGACCCGGGCGTGGCGGTCGCGGTGGTCGTCGCGGGGCTCACCCTGCCGGTCGTCACCGTGATCGGGCTCGGCGTCGGGTCGGCCGTGCGATCCACTCCAGGGGCCCTGGTCGTCCTCGCCGTGATCCTTATCGTCCATCCCTTCGCCGCCATGACCGTGCCGGGCCCCCTGCGGTACCGCCTCGGCTCCTACGCGATCCAGAACCTCCCCGCGCAGATCGCGGGCACCGGGGGCGGGCTGCTGAGCCCCGCCGCCGCGCTCGCCGTACTGGCCCTGTACGCGGTCGTGGCCCTCACCGCGGGCAGCCTCGGCATCGCGCGCAAGGGACGAAGGCTCGCGGTGGCCTCCGCCGGGGCCGCGGTGGCCGTCCTGCTGGCGGCCGTGCCCGCCACGGCGGACCGGCCCGCCGGTCACGCGTCCCTGGCGTGGTCCCCCTGCCGCGACGGGGACGGCCCGCGCGAGCTGGAATGCGCCTCGGTCGCGGTGCCGCTGGACTGGGCGGCCCCGTCCGGCCGGAAGATCACCCTTCGCGTCGCCCGGCTGCCGTACACCGGCGCCGGACGGCGGATCGGCACGGTGTTCGCGATACCCGGCGGGCCGGGCGGATCGGGCGTCGGCGACCTGAAGCGGCACGCCGGGAGCTTCACCCGGCTGCGTGACAGGTTCGACGTCGTCAGCCTCGACCCGCGCAACACCACCGACCGGGGAGCCGGCCCGCAGGTCCTGTCCCTGTCGTGCCTCGCCTCCGGCCCCTGGCTGTTCCAGCCCCGGGACCGCGGCGAGTACGCCGAGCTGGCGCGGACGAACCGGGCGGCCGCCCAGCGATGCCGCGCGACCGACCCGGAGTTCTTCGACCACATGGACTCGGCGTCCGTCGCCCGTGACATCGAGGAGATCCGCCGCGCGCTCGGTGAGGACTCGCTGAGCTTCCTCGCCACCTCCTACGGAGCCGAACCGGCGATCGCCTACGCGCGGCTGTTCCCCGCGCGGATCCGCGCGACGGTGATCGACGGTTCGGCGGCGCAGCTCGTCGACAGGTCCCTGCGCGACCGGATCAGAGCCGCGACCCTGGAGGGGCAGCTGACCCGGTTCGCCGCCTGGTGCGACTCCACCACCTCCTGCGCCCTGCACGGCCGGGACGTCCGCGCGCTCTGGCGCGGCCTGGTGACCCGCGCCGACACCTCGCCGGTCCCGGTCAGAGGCGAGCCGTCGGTGTCCTACTCCGGCCTGGACCTGAAGGTGGCCGCCGCGCCCAGCTTCATCTCTCCCGGGCAGGAGCCCGCCTACCCGCGCTGGACGCAGCTGGCCGAGGCGATCAAGGACGCGGTGGACGGCGACGCGTCCGGGTTCGCCGGCTACGTCAGGGAGGCGACGGGAAGCCCCAAGGTGCCGGCGTTCGTCGGCATGAACATGACGCACTGCCTGGACGGCGTCGGGTACGCGAGTTACGACGAGTACACGGCCGCGCGGCGCGCCGACGAGCGCCTGTCACCCGACTTCGCCGGGAACCAGCAGTGGCACCCGCTGGCCTGCGCCGGCTGGCCGGCCCCGGTCGCGAACCCGCCCGCCCCGCTGCCGGCCACGGGCCTGCCGCCGTTCCTGGGGGTGGGCAGCCGCACCGACCACGCCGACACCGAGCAGCTCGTCCGGCAGGTGCCGGGCTCGTCGAGCGTCCGCTGGGACGGGTACGGCCACGGGCTCTACCTGAGCGGCGTGCCCTGCGTCACGGCGTACGTGAACCGGTACCTCACCACGCTGCGACTCCCGCCCGCCGGCACCGTCTGCCGTCCCACCGGGTGAGCCCCCGGGGATTCCCGTGCCGGGCCGGGTGCTGCGACACCCGGCCCGGCCTTGTTCTGCCCTGGGTCAGGAGCCGACGAAGACGGCCACCGTCCGGGCGGGGACGGTGAGGGTGCCGGTCTCCGGGGCGAAGGCCGAGGTCCTGACGACCGGGTCGGTGCCGCCGGCCTGCACGGGGTGGAGGGTGACCTCGGCCCCCTTCAGCGCCGGCACCGTCTGCGAGCGCGTCTCCGGCGTCGCGTTGAGGACGACGGTGATCGACGTCCAGCGCGGGTCGAGGCCGGAGGCGTCCAGGTGCATGGTGACGACGCCCGGCGTCTCCGCCGCGCCGCTCACCGGGAACGACAGCCGCTTCTGCACCTCGGCCAGGGAGCCGAGCGAGAAGGCGGGCGAGGAGGAGCGGATCCTCAGCAGGTCGCCGAACCTCGCCCTCGCCTCGCCGATCGCCGCGCAGTCCGGCCTCAGCGCCGGGTCGGCGAGCAGCGGCCTGGCGTACTCCCACTTGGCGCCGTTGTCGGCCTCGGGCGGCAGGCCGGCGCCGAAGCCGTTGCCGGCCGAGCAGTCCCACAGCAGGCGGTTGAACCAGTCGCCGGAGTCGTAGGAGTTGCGGTCGAGCGACTTCGACCGCAGCCGTTCGGTCCCCGCGTTGAGGAACGCGGTGCCCTGCGACAGCAGGACCGAGGCGAGCGAGAGCGTCTGCATCCGCACCCGGTCGGCCATCGGCGTGGCCTGCGGCAGCTTGTAGGCCAGCGCGTCGAACAGCGTCTCGTTGTCGTGGGCGTCGACGTAGTTCACCGCCTCGCCCGGGGCGGCGGCGTACCCGGCGGGCGAGCCGTTGTAGTCGACCTCCGAGCCCTTGACCTCCTTGCCGCTGGAGGCGGTGAACCGGTAGTCGCGCAGGTTGCCGGTCAGCCCCACCTTCACCAGGTCCTGGTAGTGGAGCAGGCGGGCCCGCTGCTGGTCGGCCGTGCCGTTGGCGGGGGAGCCGTTCGGCGCGCCGGCCAGCCCCGAGCCGAAGCCCTGCACGCGGGGGTCGGCGTCGAACGGCCCGCCGCCGCGCACCGCGTCGCGGAGCCGGTCGTTGAACGTGCCCACGCCGGTACCGGCCATGTTCGCCTGGGTGGCCTGGACGAAGCGGGCGTCGTTCGCCACCTCGCCGAAGTTCCAGCCCTCCCCGTACAGGATGATCGACTTGCCGTCGACGCCGTCGCGGGCGGGCGTGAGCTTGTCGAGCGCGGCCCGCACCGCGAGGATGTCCGCCTTGGGGTGGTGACCCATCAGGTCGAAGCGGAACCCGTCGACCTTGTACTCCCTCGCCCAGGTGACCACCGAGTCGACGACGAGCTTGTCCATCATGGCGTGCTCCGGCGCGGTGTTGGCGCAGCACGTCGAGGTGGCCACCGTGCCGTCGTCGAGCAGCCGGTGGTAGTAGCCGGGCACGATCCGGTCGAGCACCGACCCGGGGTCCTGCCCCGCCGCGTAGGTGTGGTTGTAGACGACGTCCATGACCACCCGCAGGCCCGCGCGGTTCAGCCCGGCCACCATCGAGCGGAACTCCACGATCCGCCGCGTGCCGTCCGGTTCGGTGGAGTACGACCCCTCCGGCACGGTGTAGTGCACGGGGTCGTAGCCCCAGTTGAAGGAGTCATCGGCGGCCGTCCTGGCGACGCACTCCTGCTGCCGCTCGGAGTCGGCGGGCATCGACGCCAGGTCGCACTGCGGTTCGGCGCGGCCGGCCCGCCGCTCCGGCACGCTGCCGAAGTCGAACGCCGGCAGCAGGTGCACGTGCGTCAGCCCGTCGGCGGCGAGCGACCGCAGCTCCTTCATCCCGGCGGAGTCACGGCCGAACGCCGCGTACGTCCCGCGCTCGGCCGCCGGGACGGTGGTGTCGGAGGCGGAGAAGTCGCGTACGTGCAGCTCGTAGATCGAGGCCCGCTCCTGGGGCACGGCCTTCGGCTTGCGCAGCGCGGCCCAGCCGCCGGGGCGCAGGGCGTGGTCCGAAAGGTCCACGATCTGGCTGCGGACGGAGTCGGCGGCCAGCGACAGGCTGTAGGGGTCGGTGACCTCGTTCGTCACGACCGTGCCGGCCGCCGGGGCGTAGACCGTGACCAGGAAGGTGTAGTACCGGCCCTTCCAGGTGGGCAGGCCCCGCACCGACCAGACGCCCGTCGCGTCGTCGCGCCGCATCTCGTGCACGCCGCGCCGCCCGCCGGACGGGGTGTCGTACAGGGCCAGTTCCACCTTCTGCGCGGTGGGCGCCCACACCGACAGCGTGGGCGAGGCCGAACCGGCCGTCAGCTCCGACGCCGCCGAGGACGACGGCCACACCGGACCGAGCCGGGCGCCCGCCGCCTTGGCGTACAGGTCGTCCAGCACGCCCGGGATCTGCACGCCGGTCGCGGTCAGCAGCCTCCCCGAGGCGTCCCGCTCGACGGCGACGACCTGGCCGCGCAGGGCCGTCGTGACGAGGTCGGCGTCGCGCGGGTCGACCTTCAGCGCGGCGTACGACGCCAGGTGCGGCCATTTCGCCTTCTGCGCCTCGGTGAGCCCGTCGCCGGGAGTGAGGCGGATGAGACGGATGTCGCCGGTCAGGTCCCCCTTGTCGTAGGCGATGTCGCCCTTGAGGGAGAACGCCAGCGCGTAGTGCAGGGACGGCGAGGGGTCGACCTTCCAGGCCAGGGTGTCCCGGTCGATCCACTGGGCCCTCGCCTTGGACAGGTCGGCGTCCGCGCCGCGCGCCGGAGGCTGCGGCAGCAGGTACCCGTCGGTCGCCGCGAGCTTCCAGGCCTCGTGGCCGGTCGTGGTCAGGTCGAGCGACTGGTCGTCCGGCTGGTCCTTGTCGTCGCCCTTGTGGATGATGTAGCTCAGGCTCGTCGCCCCCTCGGCCAGCGGCACCCGGTAGTACGCCCCGAAGCCGTCGACGCCCGCCGCCTTCAGGGGAGTGCCCCACTCGGTCGGTCCGGCCGCCCCGGTCCACACGTGCAGCCCCCAGCCGTCGTAGTTCCCGTCCGCGCGCCGGTAATGCAGGATCGCGACGTTCTCCGCGGCGGCGCGGCTCGGATGCACCCTCGTCTCACCCGAGTTCACGTACGCCTCGGGCTGCGACGCCGGCGTGAACGACTGGTCGGGGCCGGGGTCCTTGGTGTCGCCCCGGTGAACGATGTAGTTGAGCGGCACGGAGGGGTCCTTGAGCGGGACCTTCCAGAACGCGCCGTAGGAGTCGACGCCGTCCGGCGGGCGGGGGCCGGCCCAGTCGGTGCCCGCGCCGTCGGCCAGGCCGTCGCCCCACAGGTGCAGGCCCCAGCCGTCGTAGGCCCTGTCCGGCCTGCCGTAGTGCACGGTCGCGTAGCCCTGGGCCGCCGCGCGGGAGGCGTACGTCTCGGCCCTGCCCTCGGTCAGCCACACCTCGCCGTTCTTGGCGGGGTTGACGGTGCGGTCGCCGCCGTCCTTCTCGTCGCCCTTGTGGGCGATCAGGCCGACGCTGGTGGCGCCGGGCCTGAGCTTGATCCAGGCGAACCTGCCGAAGGCGTCCTCGCCGGTCAGCGGGAGCGGGCCGCCCCACTCGGTGGGCTGCTCGACGTCCCCCCAGACGTGCAGGCCCCAGCCCTCGTAGTCCGCCCGCCGGTAGTGCACGACCAGCCGGTCGCGGGTGACGGCGCCCGGTTCGCCGGGGGTGGGCACGGCGCCGGCCGTCGCCGTCTCGCTCGCCGAGGCGTACCGGCCCGCCGAGTCCTTCACCACCGCCCGGTAGGTGATCTTCGTGCCCGCCGCGATGCCGGTGAGGTCATGGAACACCCGGAACATCCGGTTTCCGCCGGTGACGGTGGGGGCGTCGTCGGTGCCGATCACCTTCCAGCCGCCGTCACCGACCTTGACGGCGAACGTCACCTGGTCGAAGCCCGTGCCCGGCACGGTCGCCGTCACCGGGATCCGCCCGTCCTCGGCGGTTCCCCGCACCTCGGCGCCGGGCAGCGTGATCGAGACGGCGGGCGTGGCGGCGGGTGCCGCGAGCCGGGCCGCGGCGCGGTAGACCACCGCCGACAGCGGCGGGACGGTCACCTTCAGCGTGCGGTCGGCGGCCGTGGTGACCGCGTCGGCGGCCTCGCCGTACACGCGGGCGAACGGCATCCCGGCGCTGTACGTCGGGACGGCCGCCGTCACCGCGCTCTTCCCGTCGTTCAGGGCGACGACGTACTCCACCTGCTCCTTGGCGCCGATGCGGCTGAAGGCGTACAGGCCGCCCTCGGCCAGGCGCTCCACCTGCGCGCCGTCCGCCAGCGCCGGGTGGGCGTCCCGGAGCTTCGCCAGCCCCGCGATCCCCTGGTAGAGCGGGTGGGAGGGCACGAAGTTGTCCTGCGCGTGGGTCGCGGTGGTGCCGATCAGGACGTCGGACAGGTAGCTCGCCGTCCGGGAGGCGAACATCGTCTGCCGGGCGTCCTTGTCGCCGCCCTTGCCGGTGAACCCCTGCTCGTCGCCGTAGTACACCACCGGCTGGCCCCGCGTGAGGTACATCAGCTCGTGGGCGAGCAGGTCCCTCTTCAGCAGCTCGTCGTCGGACGCGCCCCGGGCGTCCTGGGTGACGAACCGTCCGATGCGGCCCATGTCGTGGTTGCCGAGGAACGTCGGCAGCTCCGACGCGCCGCCGTCAGCCCGGGTGTGGTAGTCGTCCCCCGCGTACAGCTGGGACAGCCGCCCGGCCCCGGCCGTGCCGCCGGCGAACGAGCGCGCCGCGTCCTGGAACGGGAAGTCCAGCGTGGCGTCCATGCCGCCCCGAGTGGAGTATCGGCTGGTCACGGCAGGGTCGCCGGAGTACACCTCGCCGAACATGAAGAACCGGTCGTTGCCGAGCCGCGCCGCGTACCCGTGCAGGGCCGGGGTGAACTTCTGCCAGAACTCCATGTTGACGTGTTTGGCGGTGTCGATCCGGAAGCCGTCGATGCCGGTCTCCCGCACCCACGTGCGGTAGATGTCCGTCATGCCCTTGACGACCTCGGGCCGCTCGGTCCACAGGTCGTCCAGACCGGAGAAGTCGCCGTAGGTGTCGGTCTCGCCGCCGCTGAAGGTCGAGTCGCCCCGGTTGTGGTACATCGTCGGGTCGTTCAGCCAGGCCGGAGTCTTGACGCCCTTCGGCGCCACCGGCGTGTACGGGAAGGAGTCGGCGTCGACCTGGGGGAAGGTGTCCTTGCCCGCGTAGTCGTGGTCGTCGAACGGCCTGCCCTGCGTGTCGACGTACGGGTAGGCGCCCTTGGAGCGGTAGGTGGAGGTCTGCTCCTTGTGGTCGACGACGTCGGCGGTGTGGTTGGTGATGATGTCGAAGAAGACCTTCATCCCCCGCCGGTGCGCCTCGCGGACCAGCTGCCTCATCTGCGCGTTCGTGCCGAGGTGCGGGTCGATCGAGGTGAAGTCGGTGATCCAGTAGCCGTGGTAGCCGGCGGAGGCGTTCGCGCCCGTGCCCTGGACCGGCCGGTTCCTGAACGCGGGCGTGAGCCAGATCGCGGTGCTGCCGAGGTTCTTGATGTAGTCGAGCCTGCTCATCAGGCCCGCGAGGTCGCCGCCCTGGTAGAAGCCCTTGTCGGTGGGGTCGAAGCCGGTGGTGAGCCGGTCGCCGGACAGGCCGCCGGTGTCGTTGCGGGTGTCGCCGTCGGCGAACCGGTCGGTCATCACGAAGTAGAACCGCTCCCGTGACAGAGCGCCCCGTGGGGCGTCCCGCGCGAGCTCCTTGTCGGACGGATCGGCCGTACGGCTCAGCGCGGACACCAGCGGTTCCGCCGGTCGCGCGGCCGGGGAGCCGGGTGCGGCCAGGGCGGACGCGGGTGGCGCGGTACGCGAGGTGGCGAGCGGTCCGGCGCCCGCCTCCGGGGCGCCGGCTCGCGCCGTGGCGGGGGACGCGGCGAGCGGCGCGGCGGACAGGACCGCCGCCAGGACGGCGACGGCCGAGCGCCCGCGTACCGGTGACCTTCTCGTGGGCCGTGGGGGGAGCGGCCAGACCACGGGGGCCTCCAGAGGGGATGGTTCACGGGTGTTGCCCGGAAGTTACTCACCGCATCGGATCTATGCAATGCCTTACTGAAATTTCCTGAAAATTGCTAACCGTCTGGGTTCGCCGGGTACGGCCGGGGGATTCGCTTCGTCGAAGGGGATCCGCGCGGGTGGTGGGGGAGCCGTCCGCGCTCCGGGGCGCGCCGAGGAGGACGAGATGGGTGTTGGCCGGACGGCTCCCGAGCTCATGGGCGAGACCGACGTCCTCGACCTGCTGGTCCGGCAGCACCACATGATCGCCGAGCTGTTCGAGGAGACCGAGCGGTCCGTCGGCCTCGCGCGCGAGCGCGCGTTCGAGCGCCTGGTACGGCTGCTCGCGGTGCACGAGAGCGCCGAGGAGGAGATCGTCCACCCGTACGTCCGGCTGAAGCTCGGCGGCGGCGACGGCGTGGTGGACGGACGCCTCGACGAGGAGCGGCAGGGCAAGCTGCTGCTCGCCCACCTGGAGCAACTGGGGCCCGACCACCCCGACTTCCTGCGCAGCCTGCGGGCCGTGCGCGCCATGATCCTCGCGCACGCCGAGGCCGAGGAGCGTGAGGAGTTCCCCGTGCTCCGCGCCCGCAGCAGCGAGGCCGAACGCCGCGCGCTGGCCGCCGCGGTCAAGGCGGCGGAGGCGACGGGCCCGACACATCCGCATCCGGGGGTCGAGTCGGCGACCATGAACCTGCTCCTCGGCGTCCCCCTCGCCCTCGTCGACCGCACCCGCGACGTCATCCGCAAACTCACCGGCAAACGCCCCTGAGCAGCACCATGTCCACGTGGCCTAACCGGTTGGCCTGATCTCGTCCCGCGGAGTGGTGTGATTTCTCGCTCGCCTCGTTTGGTTCGCGCCGGTAGGTGGCTCGGTCAAGGTCGTGCATGCAGGACGACATATCCGTCTTGGGAAAAGACCTCACGGTATCCGCGTTGTCGCAGCAGTTCGACGTCCGCGGCTTGCTCCTGGATCGAAGCGAATTGCGGCTGCTTGTCCTTGAGGTCCGCCAAAATCCACGGGGCACGTTCGGGACGCGCTGCGGTCTTCGCGGCCCAGGCTACGACCTTTGTCCGAGCCGACATGTTGGGGCCCAGGGCGCTGGCTGCTTCCACCAGGACGTTGTCCGGAATCCGACGGATGGCCTCGCTGGCCGCCGCGAATCGGGAACCGGCCTTGTACCAGCTCAGCGTGAACAGATTGGCGAATGCGAAGTACGGCACAATGCCCAGTGCCGCGACCGCCACGACGGCAGCCCAGGATGAGGTGAACCGCTCCAGTCGCCGGCCTTGCACCGCCCGGCGAAGCCGCACGGCGCCGTCGACGGCGGCACAGAACAGAGCCATCACGATCGCGGCGTTGTAGTGGTAGCGCGTGCCCCACCAGCCGGCAGCGCCGGGATCCGTTGCGAGCATGCGTTCGGCCAGCAGGGCCGCGGGTGCCAGGACGTACGGCGACAGCAGCGGGAGGAAAAGCAGCGGGGCGAAGAGCAGTAAGATGGTCCACAATTTCGTGTCAGGCGCGGAAAGCACGCTCAGGATCTCCTGAGGCCGAGTCGCAATGCGGGTGATCGCCTCACCGGGATTCCTGCCCCACCCGCTGTAGTACCAGTAACGGGCGGGGCTGCCACCGAATGCGGGCATGATCACGCAGCTGGTCAGCCACAGGAATCCCGCCCCCGCAACGATCATCACAGCACCCGTACGGCGCCATTCGCGGATGAAGAGTAGAGCCATCCCGAGACCGACGACAAAAACCGCTAGGTCCTCCTTGACCGTCAGTAGGACGGCTGCCGCCGCCAGCGCATGCCATTGACGCCCTGCCTGCAGTCTTTCGAACAGGACTGCGGTGATCAGCGGCACGAAGGCGTATTCATGGAAATGAAAGTTCACCGCCTCGGCGATGGGCCAGGACAGGATGTAGGCGATGCCCAGCAGATATGCGGTTCCGGTGCCGAGCGCACGTCTGACATGGACCCAGAAGGGCACCACCGCCAGGGAGAAAAGGGCTGCCTGCGCCACGATCAGCGTCTCGGGACCGTCATGCACCCAGTACAGCGGGGCCAGCAACACGAGGATCGGCGAGAAGTGATCTCCCAGCAGAGAGAATGTCGTTCCGAGTGCCTCCCAGTTCCCCTTTGTAAAGGATAGGGGAGCCCCGAAGTTCGCGTATCCTCGCACACCCTGGTCAAAGATGACCAGATCATAGATTCCTGTCCGAAATGTATAGAACTTGATCAATCCGAGCAGTGAATATCCCAGGAAGGCCATGACGGTAATGGCTCCCACAGCGTGGCCGTGCCGCAGCCTCACGGGGGATCGAAGGAGAGACATGAGGCGGATCATGCCATGACTTCTTGGTGTCCGCGGACGTCAATCGAGATGAAACAGGGGTTCTCGGCCCGCCTGCTCCCGACGGCAGGCCAATGCCGGAGGTGCCTGCGGTGGGCCGGCCTGCGACGCGCTCCCAGAAAGAGAAGGATCGTAGCTGGTTTGATTCATCCCATATGGAAAGGTTGGGTGCGCCATGGACAGCGCACCCAACCTAGGGCAATCAGGCCCTGCGCATGGTGTGCGCAGTGGCGCCCTTACCGGACGGACAGTAGGCGCTGAGTCCGGTCCGGTCACCGAAGGCCTTCGCGCCGGCGCTCCAGTACCAGACCCCGTTGGTGCACTTCACGCCGACCTGATACTTCTGCGGGCCGGTGCCGTCGCACCAGCCGGTGGCGTATCCGGTACCGCTACCCTGGTAATGCTGGATGTCGCAGTAGCCGTTCCAGTCAGCGTGAGCCGCAGGGGCGATCAAAAGAGCTCCCGCCACGGCGGCCGAGGCCAGGCCTCCGAACAGAGCTGCGCGCATACGCGTACGCATAGTACCCTTCCTGTTGCATCTACGGATGTTCCGTGGGCGGGGGCGTGCGAGGCTTTCCCGCCCACGGCAATACTTTACTGTCGCTGATCATTTAACAAGTCTTGATATTCTCACTTACGGCTGCTTATCATCACGGACTTGTCAGCGATCTTTACCGTCTGTATCGGGAAGAGTTCATTCCGTCAAATGTGATGTCCGGTAGAGCTCATTGAGCAGAGGTCATTAATCGGCGCTATTGAATGAATTCGCCAGGGATTTAGGCGTGACGTCTGCCCGGCGACGGCTTTGTTGCAAGCACCCGCAACGAGCCCGGTCAGCGACCGCGGCGGTCCGACTCCGGTTGAAATCGGGGTGCCGCTCCGACGTGGCAGGGGTGGCCTTGCGAGGGTGCACCACCGATCGTCAGCGGACGACCCCCGCGCGGGGCCATGTTCGGCTCGTGTTCGTAGCGGACGTCGGTGACCTCACCAGCCGGGCCGTACGCGGCCAGGGCGTATCAGGGGCGAGCCGGATCGTAGTGCGGCACAGGTCGGTCGTCGCGGTCATGGCCATGCTGGTGAGCATGAGGATCTTCACGGGTTGTCTTTTCGGGTACGAGAAGGCGGGCGGGCGTCGGGTGGGATGTGGACGCGGATCTCGCCGCCCAGCTGGGCATCGCACAGCAGTTCCAGGTCGTCGCCGCTCCAGAAGCGGCCCGGGTCGTACCAGTTCGGGTGGCGGTCGGTGGGCAGCAGGCCCATGGCCTGGTAGGTGGCGGCCACGACCTCCGCGCAGTAGGCGGTCTCCAGCGCCGCGTTCCGCGCCGCGCCCCGGACGAACGGCACCCGGCCGCGCATCCAGCGGCCGGCGAGGCGGGCCGTGGACGGGAACGGCGTGCCGTCGAGACGCGCGATGGCGCGCAGCAGGCCGTCCTCCATCTCACGGGTGACCGGACGGTCGAGCTGGCGCAGCCAGGCGCGCTGCCCGTACTTCGTCGCCCAGACGACCACCGCGTCGCGCAGGTCGTGCAGCTGCACGCCCCGCTGGTTGGTGCCCGTCCACATGTCGGGCAGCGAGCGTCCGAGCTCGGCGTGCCACATCAGCGGCGGCAGGTCGTCGATGACGACCGACATGCCGACGTGGTTGACCGGACTGTTCGTCGTCATCTGAATGGCCCGGTCGGGCACCGTGCGGCCGCGGAACAGCCAGATGTCGCCGGTGCGTGTCAGGTCGAGGGCCTCGTCGAGGCTGATGCTTACGCCAGACATTCTCGTACCCTACGGACATGCGGTGGTGGAAGATACTCGGTCTGGCGGCTTTCGCAGGGGTGGCGGCGACGGGAGTGGTGGTCGTCCGCGCGGAACGGCGCCGCCGCGCGTACACGCCCGACGAGATCCGCTCCCGGCTGCGCGAGCGATACGCCGAGGCCGTCGCCGCACCCGTGGTGCCGGCCGAAACCCCACGTCGGCGCCTTCTTCCCTGGAGACGCGCCCGCTGAGGCGACCGCGCGGGACACCCGCGCGGGCTCGGTTCCGGTGAACGGTCGAACGACTTCGGCCGGCGCCCCGTACCTCCCGGTGACGGTCACGTGATGCCGGGCGGCCGCCACGCCGCCCGGCGCCGGATTCGATCAGGAGCCGAGAGGGAGTACGAATGTATCGAGACCAGCGACGACGGGAGCTCAAGCAGGTTCTCGGGGCCCTGGCGGCCTGTGGGGCGATGGTCGGCATGGTGGCCGGCTGTGGCGCCGACCGGCCGCAGGAGAAGCTGCTCGGCGCGTCGTCCTTCGCGGCGGGCGCCGCCGCCCAGGCGTCGTGCCCCAGCGTGGCGGAGCAGCTCACCGACCTGCCGTCGGCGGTGATCAGCGGAGTCGCGCGGAACCTCGGCCAGATCGAGATCCAGGTCGCCGCCGCCGACCGGCGCCTCGAGGCGCGCGCCGGCGCCGACGATCCCGTGGCCGCGCGGAACGCCGTCCTCGGGACCCTCGCGAACCAGCGTTCCGTCCTCATCCAGAACATCGTCCGCATCCTGGAGAACGCCGGGCAGAAGCCCGCGGGGCTGGACGCCCTGGCCGACTGCACGCTGAACGGCGGGGCCGCCGACGCTCAGACGCTCAGCACGCCGCCGCCCGCCGACACCGCGACCGCCGCACCGACCGACACCGCCGCACCGGACGGGACGGGTGCCCCGGACGGCACGGGCGGCAGCGGTGGTACGGATGGCAGCGGTACCGGCGGCAGCGGTACGGACGGCACCGGCACCGGCACCGGCGGTACGGACGGGGGCGGCACCGGCACCGGCGGTACGGACGGGGGCGGCACCGGCACCGGGACCACGGGCGATCCCGGCGGTTCGGTGAACGCCGCCACCGCCGCTCCGAACGCCTTCACCGCGCCGAGCGGCAGCCCCACCCCCCTGCCGACCTCCGCCGACCCCTTGGCCACCCCGGCGACGACCAAGAAGGCGAAGCCGAAGAAGACGCCCCAGGCCGGCGCCACCCCGCAGCCGTCCGGCGCGCCCCGGCAGACGCCCACGGTGAAGAAGGCGGCCAAGCCGACGGGCACCGCGCAGCCCTCCGGCGCCGCGAAGCCGACGAGGACCGCCAAAGCCGACAAGACCGCCACCTCCGGCGGCTCGGTCAGCATCGTGGACACCGCCAAGCCCAAGGCATCCCCGAAGTCCCGGCAGTCGAGCACGCCGGCCGCCTCCGCCGCCCCCGTGGACACCTCGGTCCCGAGCACGGGCCCGTCCGACACCGCGACGGCGGCTCCGGCCGACACCGCGGCTCCGCCCGCCACCGCCGCGCCGACGGTGGCGAGCCTCAGGGCGGCGTGCCCGACGGTGGCAGACGCCGTCCTGGACACCCCGAAGGAGATCCGTCTGGACCTGGCCCGCGACATCGGGCTGCTGGAGCTGCAGATCGCCTCGGTGAACCGGCAGCTGGCCGACGCGACGGGCAAGGACGGCGGCTTCCAGGACCGGCTGCTGGCCGCCCTGCAGAAGAAGCGCGCGGTGGTCGTCGAGCGCATGGCCACGGTGGTCAACCGCGCGACCGGCGCTCCGGTGGACTTCTCGTCCCTGATCGCCTGCACCGTCGACGACGGCCAGGGCACGTTCGCCACCAGCACCGCCGCACCGGCCCCCACGGACGCCACCGCACACGCCTCGACGGACGCCGCCGCCCCGGCCTCCACGGACAGCACCGCACCCGGCTCGACCGACGCCGCCGCCCCGGCCTCCACGGACACCACCGTGCCCGCCTCGACGGACGCCCCCACCACGGCGCCGGCGGACACCGGCGGATCCACCGGCTCGCCCTCCGACACCGCGTCGCAGTCCGCGACGGACACCTCGTCGTCCGGAAGCTACTGACGGGCGAGCCGCCAGACCGCGTGTCATACCAGGCGTTCGGCCTCGCACCGGTTCCCGGCGCTCCCCCTCCTTCCGTCGGCTGTCGTGGTGTGAGTTCGGCGCCGATGCGATGAGTAGTCGTACGGCGAATCCGGCGCCGCCGTACGGCGGATGACCGGTGAACGCGCCTATATGTCATCAAAAGCAGTGAGTTCCGTCGAGTGTGAGGCCGCTTTCCGGCTTCTGGTATCAGTCGAAGAGACGTGTCTCGGTCTGAAACCCTCTATAGGATGCTTTGCCGTTATGGATGGCAAATCGAATGGACTACGCTGCTGGTCAGTGGCCCGCTGGATATGACTGTTATCGACTTTTCATCACCCCGCATATGCCCTGTTGCCGGACCAAACGCCCGGAGATTCGCCAGGTGCGACAGAAAGCGGATGGCATTCTTGCCAGCCCCATCTCGTCGTCGGAAAGTTAGGAGCGCCAGCCGAATCCATGGCTTATGGAGGAGTTATGAGCAGACCCGACATCGGGTATCGAAGACCTCTGAGAACGGTGGCCCGGCGCATGCTGTGCATCGCTCTCGGGATGCCGGTCCTGGCATTCATGGCCGTGCCCGCCGCCATCGCCCTCGCGCTGCCCACTCCCAGGGCCTTCGTGTCGAACCTCGACGTGGAATGCTTCCGGACCGATCCGTACCAGCCTCCGCCCACCACGCTGACGTTGAGGCACCTCAACCCCGTGCTCGGCACCCTGCCCACGGAAACGGTCACCCTCGGCCCGCGCGAGCAACTGTGCGCCTCGGTCGTCAAGAACACCGTCGTCCCGCCGCCCGGTGTCATCGACTTCCTCAGGTTCGTCGACCTTTCCTGTTACCGGATCAGCGGGAACCCGGTGAACAGGGCACTCGTCCTCAGCCACCTCAACCCGCTGTTCCAGGGCCTGCCGAGGCAGCCGATCCTCATGAACGCGCCGCAGCAGCTGTGCGTCCCGGTCGCCAAGAACGGCGTGGTCCCGCCTCCGGAGGTGCTCGCGCTCGTCCGGCACATCGACCTCAAGTGCTACGCGTTCACGCCGGACCCCGCCCTGAACCGCAAGCTGGTCCTCCGGCAGCTCAACCCGGTCCTGGCGACCAGGATCCCGCCGGCGCCCGTTCAGGTGACCTACGCCCGCCAGCTCTGCGTGCCGGTCTTCAAGGCCGGGGACACCATCCCGCCGGGTGTGCTGAACATCGTGCGATGGGTCGACCTGGAGAAGTACGACATCCTCGCTCCCGCCATCGCGCCCGTCACCCTGACCCTGCGGCATCTCGACCCGGTGCTCGGGAACCTTCCGCCGGAGAAGGCGACGCTCACCGGAGCGCGGCAGCTCGGCGTCCCGGTCGCGAAGAACGGCCAGCTCCCGCCGGGCTGACCGCACCCCGCCGTCCCCTGACGACCGGCGGTCGCCCGACGGGCCGCCGGTCGTCCGCTCTTCAAGGGAACCGTGGCGATCTGTCCAGAAACGGGGGTGCTGTCTTACGATTGCGGGACATCTGGAGCCGAGGTGACCTGGGGCGGCGAGGGGTGTGCCTGCTGGGGCACGATTGGGCAACCTGCCTGCGGAGATGACGAGCTTCGTGGGGCGGCGCGGCGAGCTGGCCGAGGTCGCCCGGTTGCTCGGGCGATCCCGCCTGGTCACGCTCACGGGGATGGGCGGCGTGGGGAAGACGCGCCTGGCCGTGCGGGCCGCCCGTCGTCTGGAGTCGCGGTTCCCCGACGGCGTGTGGTTCGTGGAGTTGTCGGCGTTACGGGAGCCGAGGCTGCTGGGGCACGCCCTGTGCTCGGTGCTCATGGTGGACGGGCAGAACGGCCGGGCGCGGCTCGCGGTCCTGGAGGAGTTCCTCGCCGAGCGCCGCGCGCTCGTCGTCCTCGACACCTTCGAGCACCTGGCGGACGGGTGCGCCCCGATGCTGGAGTCCCTGCTGCGCGCCGCGCCGGGCCTGCGCGTGCTGGTGACGAGCAGGCGGGCCCTCGGGGTGCCCGGTGAGGCGTGCCTCCAGGTCGAACCGCTGCCCGTGGAGGGGACGGCCGCCGGTCCGGACGGCCGGGCTCCCGAGGGGGCGGTGGCGCTGTTCGCCGAGCGCGCGGCGTCGTCGGCGCCCGGGTTCGCCCTGTCGCCCGAGGTCGCGGTGCTGTGCCGGCTGCTCGACGGCATCCCGCTGGCGATCGAGCTGGCCGCCGTACGGCTGCGGGCGATGTCGGTCGAACAGATGATCAGCCGCATGGACCGGCGTTTCGACCTGCTGTCCGACGGCGGCCGCAGCCCGGTGCCGCGTCACCGGACCCTGCGCACGGCCATCGGGTGGAGCCACGAGCTGTGCCGGCCGCTCGAACGCCTGCTCTGGGCGCGCCTGTCGGCCTTCCCCGACGACTTCGACCTGGAAGCCGTCCAGGCCGTGTGCGCCGACCAGGACACCGGCACGGGCCTGCACCGCGAGCTGGTGGAGGACGTCCTGATCGCCCTGGTCGAGCAGTCGATCGTGCTGCGCGTCGACACCGGCCGGGCGATCCGGTTCCGGATGCTCGACACCCTCCGCGAGTACGGCGCCGAATGGCTGCGCGAGCTCGGACAGGACGCGGCGCTGCGGCGGCGCCACCGCGACCACTACCTGGGGCTGGCGGCCCGGTTCGACGCCGAGTGGTTCGGCCCCGACCAGGTCGCCTGGCGGGCCCGCATGAGCGCCGAGTCGCCGAACCTCCGCTCCGCGCTGGAGTTCTGCCTGGGCGACCCGGACGAGCATCCCGCCGGCCTCGAACTGGCCGGACGTCTGGCGTACTTCTGGATCGCCTGCGGTTTCGTCGCCGAGGGCCGCCACTACCTGCGGCGCGTGCTCGCCCTCCGCCACCCGCCGGGGCCGGGCCTGACGCGGGCACTGTGGACCTGCGCCTACCTCGCCGACTTCCAGGGCGACCTGGACGAGGCCAACGACCTGGCGACCGAGTGCCTGTCGCAGGCGTTCTCGCAGCGTGACGGCGAGGGGGTCGGGTGGGGGACGGTGTGCTGCGCCAACACCGGCATGCACTGGGGACAGTTCGCCGAGGCCCTGGCGATGTACGAGCGGGCCCGTGAGACGCACGAGGACGGCGGCGACCGCAAGGCCGGCGTGGCGTACGCGCTGGCGTGTCAGGCGTACGCGCTCGCGCGGCTCGGCAGGTACGAGGAGGCCCTGGCGTGCCTGCGACGGCAGCGGGCGCTGTGCGAGTCCTGGGGGGAGATCTGGCTGCGCTCGGCGGGCGACTGGGTGCGCAGCCTGATCGAGCTCGCCCGGGGCGATCTGCTCCGGGCCGACCGGTACGCCCGGACGTCGCTGTGTGCCAAGCACCTGCTGCACGACAGCCTCGGCATGGGGATGGCCCTGGCCGCCCTGGCCCGTACGGCGGCGGGCCTGGGCCGCATGGAGCGTGCGGCACGGCTGCTCGGCGTCGGCGCTCTGGTCGAGCGCAGTTTCGGGCTGCGGCTCGGCCGCCCGGAGCCGGACGGCCTGCGTGAGCAGGCCGAGGGCCTCGCCCGGGCGGCCCTGGGCGAGGCGGCGTTCGAGTCCGCCTTCGCCGCGGGCCGCGCGCTCGACATCGACGCCGCTATGGCGTTCGCGCTCGCCTCCGAGGAGGCCGCCGCGGGGTCGCGTACGGAGGCCTGACCCCGGGTCCGCGCCGGTCAGTGGGCGGCCCAGTGGCGGCGCAGGTGAGGCACCAGCTCGCCCGCACGCTGGTCGGGGAAGAACAGCTTTGCGCCCTCCAGCTCCACGACCTCGGTGGCCCCGGGAATGGCGCCGAGCAGCCAGTAGGCCCACCGGACGTCGAAGAAGACGTCGCCGGTGCCCCAGACGACCAGCGTCGGCACGTTCAGCCGCCTCAGGTCGTCCTCGATGGAGAGCAGGTCCTCGGGGCCCATCGACGTGAGCATCTGCTCGAACCGCCTCGCCGACTCCATCGTGCCGAAGACCGGCCGGACGAACGCCTCGCGGTAGTCGTTCACGGTCGCGTCGTCGAACAGCTCGGGGCGCTCGAAGCCCTCGCCCAGCCCCGCGGAGGTGCGGATCAGCGCCGGGTCCTCCACGAGTGCCGAGCCGAGTGGGGCCAGCTCTCCGGCGGCGGCCAGCTCGATGGTGCCCTTGAACGCCTCCGGCGGGATGTTGTCGTGGGTGTCGCAGTTGGTCAGTGTGAACGTGCGGAGTCGTTCGGGGTGCCGCGCGGCGAAGATCTGGGCGATGGCGCCGCCGGTGTCGTTGGCGACCAGGTCCACGCCGGTGAGGCCGAGTGCGGCGCAGAACTCCTCGACGACGTCGGCGACCGCGCCGAGGGAGAGGTCCGGGCGTGCCTGGCTGCGGCCGTGCAGCGGAAGGTCGAGGGCGACGCACCGGGTCTCGGGTGACACCTCGGCGATGACGTGGCGCCACAGGTAGGAGGAGGTGCCCACGCCGTGCAGGAACAGCGCCGTGCGGGTGGCGTCCCGGCCGGCGGGGGAGCCGGTGTCGACGTAGGCGAGGTCGGCGACGGTGCCGGCGGAGGCGTAGAACTCGTCGGGGGTCACGGGTGGCTCCTCAGATCGTAAACCGACCGACTGTCGGTCGGTTACGGCGAGAAACATAACCGACCGATCGTCGGTCTGTCGAGCGAGATATAAATGGACCCCATGAACCGCAAGCGGGGCGCCGCCACGCGCGAGCAGCTCATCGGCATCGCCACACGCCTGTTCGCCGAGCACGGCTATGAGGACACGCCCATCGAGGCCGTGCTCCAGGAGGCCGGCATGAGCAGGGGCGCCCTGTACCACCACTTCGCCGGCAAGGAGGCCCTGTTCGAGGCGGTGCTGGAGGCCGTCGAGGCCGACACCAGCAGGAAGACCGTCGAGGCCACGCGCGGCGCCCCCGACCCGGTCGCCGCCCTGCACGCCGGGGCCCTCGCCTGGATCCGCCTCGCCGGCGATCCGGTCGTGCGGCGCATCCTGCTCATCGACGCCCCGTCGGTCATCGGCTGGGAACGCTGGCGCGAGATGGAGGAGCGCTATGTCTTCGGGCTGCTGCGTGCGGCCCTGCACGCGACCGGGGCCGTCCCGTCCGAGCTCCTCGATGTGTTCGCGCACTCGCTGCTCGCCGCGCTGAACGAGATCGCCCTGCTCATCGCCCGGTCGGACGATCCGGCGCAGGCCACCCGAACCGCCGAGACCGCCGTCGCGGAACTCCTGCGCCGGCTCCTGGCCTGAGGCGGAGGGCGCCTCGAACATGTGTTGACATAGATGCCAAAAATGACATTATTCAGCCATGCGAGAGGAAGCCGAGCGGCTGCTGCTCATCGAGGACGACTTCGAACGGTTCCGCGCCGCCACGCGCCTGCTGGTCGACCTCGACGACCTCATCCTGGAGATATCGCGCATCAGGAACGAGAGCGCCTCCCGGCTGCAGATCAGCGCCGCCGCGCCGCCAGCGCGGTCCGACGACGCCCTGCCCGACGACGCCCGCGCCCTGCTCGAGTGCATCAGGCGCATCGGGGGGCGGCGTTTCCGGCGGCGGGACGTGTTCCGCCGCCTCGCCCGCCGCTTCAAGACCGTCTCGGCGATGGTGCCGGCCCTCGACCTGCTGGAGGCCGCCGGGTACATCCGGAAGATCGAGTCGAGCGCGGAGCCGGGCCAGCCGGGTCGGCGGCGCTCACCCGAGTACGAGGTGCGGTTCCAGTGAGACCGTCGCGTAGCTCGTACGCGACCGGCGGAAGGTGGTGGGGATGAGCGGCGGGGGACTCGTCCAGGGGCGTACCGCGCTGGTCACCGGGGCGGCGCAGGGCATCGGGCTCGCGATCGCGCGCATCCTGTGGGAGCACGGGGCGAAGGTGGTGCTGGCCGACCGCAACGCCGGGCTGGCCGCCCAGGCCGCCGAGGAACTCGCGGCAGGGGAGCGGGTGTCGTCGTTCGGCTGTGACGTGACCGACGAGGAGGCGGTGGCCGCCGCCGTCGCGCACGCGGCCGACCGCTTCGGCGGGCTGGACATCATGGTCAACAACGCGGGGATCACGCGGGACGCCACGCTCGGCAAGATGACGCTGGCCGACTTCGAGGCCGTCGTCGACGTCCATCTGAAGGGGACGTGGCTCGGGGTGCGGGCGGCGGCCGCGGTGATGCGCCCGGCCGGAGCGGGATCGATCATCAACATCTCCTCGCTGTCCGGCAAGTCGGGAAATTTCGGGCAGACGAACTACAGTGCCGCCAAGGCCGGCATCATCGGGCTCACCAAGGCCGCGGCCAAGGAACTGGCGGCGCGCGGTGTGCGGGTGAACGCCGTCCAGCCGGGGCTCATCCGTACGGCGATGACGGCCGCCATGCCGCCCGATGTCTTCGCCGCCCGCGAGGCCGACATCCCGATGAAGCGGGCCGGCGAGCCTCACGAGGTCGCGGGCGCCGTGCTCTTCCTCGCCTCCGACCTGTCGAGCTACATGACGGGCGCCGTCCTGGAGGTCGGCGGCGGGCGGCTGATGTAGCCGCTCCCCGCACCTCTCACCCGGCGGGACGAGGATCGGCCGGCGGGACGAGGGAGCCAGGGTCGGCCGGCGGGACGAGGGAGCCAGGATCGGGCGGCGGGACGAGAGAGCCCGGATCGGGCGGCGGGACGAGAGAGCCCGGATCGGACGGCGGTAGGGGGTCGGCCACCGCGATCGGCGCGGGGACGTGCGCCAGAGCCTCGTCCAGGGTCTCGTAGGTGTCGAACGCCCTGCGCAGCCCTGTGATCGTCAGCACCCGCAGCAACGTGCCCTGGACGCCGCTGACGAGCAGTGGGTGCCCGCCGGCCTCGCTGCGCCGGAGCGCGGCGATCAGCTCGCTCAGGCCGACCGAGTCGCAGAAGGTCACCTCGGCCATGTCGAGGATGACGGCGCTCATCCCGGGGGTGGTCCACACCTGCTGCATCTCGCCCCGCAGCACCGGCGTGGAGTGGTAGTCGAGCTCGCCCCGGATGTGGACGACCACCGTGTTGCCCCGTAGCTGGGATGTGACGCTGAGCCCCGGCTGCGGATCGATCCCAAACTGCATGATCAGCTCCCTCGGCCTGCGGGTTTCAGGGCAGGCGCGCCTCCTTTCCTACCAGTTCCGGGAGACAACTAACGCCGTGGCCCACCTACACCGGCCCTCACCACGCCCTGTACCGGCCTCACCGGCCGCGATCGGCGGAGGTGAGTACGCGCGCGGGCCGGCGGTGAGTACGGCGTCGCTTCCGTCCCGGGCGCGTGGTCGGCGAGGATGAAGATCTCCCGCACTCCCGCCGGAACCGGAGGTCAGGTCACGATGGCTCGAATGTCGGTGGAACCCCGGGTCGCCGTGTGGGGGCTCGTCCTGCTCGCCGCGGGGGTGGCCGCCGCGGTGCTGTGCTCCCTGACCGCGCCCCCGCTTCCGGTGGGCCTGCCCAGGGAGTTCGTCGACTCGCCGTACCTCCTCCCGGCGTTCGCCGCGCTGACCGTCCTGGCGGGTGTCGCGGGGTGGTGGGCACCGGGGGGCGGCGCCCTGTGGGGCGTGCTGGTCGCCGTGCCCTTCTGGGTGCTCTTCTTCGTCAACGCCGCCAGGCTCCACCCCTTCGGGGGCGCCCAGGGGCTCTGGCCGGTCGGCCTGATCTACCTGGCCTTCCTCACCGCCTTCCCGGTCGTCACCGCCTTCCTGACCTCGATCATCGCCGCCCGCAGGCGCTGACCCCGGTGTGACAGGACGAAAGCGGATTTCAGGCCGTCTCGATGAGCAGCGCCGACACGCGGGACGCCGAGGAGGTGTCCCCGATCGCGGTGAACAGGCCGGACGCCTCCTGCCAGGCCCGTGCGGCGGCGGACGGGTCGTCGTTCGCGGCGTAGGCCTCGCCCAGGACGGTGAGCGTGCGGGCCAGGTACGCCAGCCATCCTCGCCGCCGCCACAGCTGGACCGACTCCTCCAGGCCCGCCACGGCCCGTGACACCTTCCCCTCGGCGAGGTCGAGACGGCCGAGTACCCACAGGGCGTCGGCGAGGTGATGCGACAGCCCGCAGCGGCGGCTGAGGTCGACGGCGGCCTCGGCGGTGGTACGGGAGCGGGGGTCCCCGTGCGCGACGTACAGCCGGGCCAGCCCGCTCAGCGCGGTGGCCTCCGACAACTGGTCGCCGAGCTGCCGGCAGATCGCGAGCGACCGACTGAGGTTGTCCCGCGCGGACGCGAACAGCCCGGCCTCCACCTGGGCGAGCCCGAGGAACTGCAGCGCCGTGGACTCGAACCGGGGGTTGCCAAGCGCCTCCGCCAGCTCCATCCCCTTGCCGAGGTACCTGATCGCCTGGTCCGGGCGCCGTTCACCGTGGGCGACGGCCAGCGCGAGGTTCGCCCTGGCACGCCCGCCGAGGTGCCTGGTCTCCTCGGCGACGCGCAGGGCGGTCGCCGCGGACGCGAGCGCCTCGTCGGCCCGCCCCTCGGCGACCAGACCCCAGGCCCGCATGACGTAGGCGTCGGACAGCGCTTTCCGCTCACCGGCCTCGGCGAACATCGCCAGCAACCGCTCGGCCCCCGCCCGCATCGTCGCCATCGCGCCACCCGGCTGGCCGGTGTCGAGCCAGGTGGTGACGTCGAGCAGGCCGCGGAGCATCACCGCCTCGCCGAGCAGGTCGCCGGTGTCCCGGCACACCCGCATGACCCGCTCGTGCGTGGTGCGCCACTCGTCGAACAACCCGCGCAGATCGAGATGATGCTCCAGGCAGGCGGCGAGGTCCCAGGCCAGGTCGACCAGGTCGTGGGCCTCGGCCAGGCCGTCGCCCGTGTGCCGTTCCACGAGCTCGCAGGCCTGGAAGACGGCCGAGCGCAGCGCGGCCCGCTCGGCGTCGAACCACGCCTGCGGGTCCTTCAGCAGGTCGGACACCATGCCGGACGGCAGCCGCCAGCGGGCCGCCCTGCCGTGCACGGCGGCGTAACACGAGCCGGGTACCCGCGGCATGGCCTCCTCGGCCAGGGCGAGCCAGCCGCCGAAGGCCCTGGCGAGCGCCGCCATGCGATCCTCGGCGGACTCCTCGATCTCGGCGCGCTCCCGGGCGTACAGGCGGACCAGGTCGTGGAAGCGGTACCGCAGCCGTCCGGTCGCGTCGGCGCCCCCCACGGTGAGCAGCTGGGCGTCCACCAGCGCCTCGACCAGCCGCTCGCTCTCCTCCTCCGAGCAGTCGAGGAGCGCCTGCGCGGTCCAGGCGGCGACGTCCGGGGCGTTCAGCAGGCCGAGCAGCCGGAACGCCTGGCGGGTGCGATCGCTCAGCCCCACGTAGCTGAGCGCGAGGCTGGCCCGGACGGCCAGGTCGCCGGTGGCGAGATGGTCCAGCCGCCGCCGCTCGTCGCCGAGCTGCCGCGCGAACCAGGCGAGCGACCACTGCGGGCGCGCGGCGAGCCGGGCTCCGGCGACGCGGACGGCGAGCGGGACACACGCGCACAGCCGTACGATCTCGGCCGCCGCGCCGGGTTCGGCGGAGACGCGGGCGCGCCCGGCGGTGCGGGCGAGCAGCTCGCGGGCGGACTCGGGCTCCATGACTTCGAGGTCGAGCAGGGTGGCGCCTTCGAGTCCCGACAGCCGGGCCCTGCTGGTGACGACGACGGCGCAACCGGAGGTTCCGGGCAGCAGGGGCCTGACCTGCGGTTCGGAGGCCGCGTTGTCGAGGATGATCAGTACGGTCCGGCGGGCGAGGTGGCTGCGGTACAGGGCGGCACGTTCCTCGAGGGCCTCGGGGATGCCGATCCCGGGGACGCCGAGCGCGGTGAGGAAGCCCGCCAGCACCCGCGCCGGGTCCGCGGGCCGCTCCTCCACCCCGCGCAGGTTGGCGTACAGCTGCCCGCCGGGGAACCGGTCGGCGATGCGATGCGCCGCGTGCACCGCGAGGGTGGTCTTCCCGATGCCGCCCATGCCCGCCAGTACGGCCACGGGCGGGCCGTCGTGCCCGTTCTCGTGGGCCAGGACCGAGATGAGCTCGCTGAGGTGCCCCTCCCTGCCGGTGAAGTCGGAGATGTCGGGCGGCAGTTGCGCGGGCTGGGCGGCCTGGGGCGGCGGGGCGGGGGCGGGAAGGCCGCGGCGCGAGGAGGGGCCGGGCCCGAGGTGCCCCGACAGGATGGTCTGGTGCAGGTCCCGCAGCTCGGGCCCCGGGTCCAGGCCGAGCTCCGAGGCGAACATCTGCCGTGCCTCGTGGTAGGTCGCCAGCGCCTCGCTCTGCCGTCCCACCTTCGACAGCGCCAGCATCAGCTGCGCGCGCAGCCGCTCGCGGAACGGGTGCTCGCCCACCAGGCCGACCAGCTCGCCGATCAGGTCGGTCTCCCGCCCGAGTGCCAGGTCGGCCTCGATGCGGTTCTCCAGCGTGGTCAGCCGGATCTCCCCGAGCCGTCTCGACTCGTCGGCCAGCTCGGCCCCCGCCTCCAGCCCCGCGTAGGCCGGCCCGCGCCACAGCCCCAGCGCCTCGCGCAGGGTCGCCGCGGCCGAGCGGTGGTCGCCGGCGGCCAGGGCCGTGCGCCCGAGGTCGGCCAGGGACGTGAACAGGTGCAGGTCCAGCTCGCCGCGGTCCAGGTGGAGGGTGTATCCGGCCTGGTTGCGGGTGATCCGTTCTCCGCCGAGGACGCGGCGCAGCTGGTGGACGTACAGGCGCACGTTGTCGGCCGCGGTGCGCGGCGGCGCATCACCCCACAGGGCGTCGATCAGGGCGGCCGGCATGGTGGGCCGGTTGGCGTGCCGCAGGAGCGTCGCCAGCACGAGCCGCTGCTTGAGGCCGCGCAGCGCCAGCGGCACACCGCCGTCCACGACGTGGATCGGTCCCAGGACGCCGAACTCCATCGGGCACTCCGCGCCATAAATGATCACGTTCGATCACAATGTCCACGATTCGCCACCGAACGTCAACATCCATGGACCGGGTCCGTCAAGGACATGGCCACCGGCCGGACCCGTCGGGGACGGAGTCCGGCCAGGGCCTGGAGCGGTCAGGTGATCAGACCTTGCCGAAGTACCACACCGCCAGGAAGTACTTGTAGGCGATGCCTCGGCAGACTCCCTTGAAGAAGTACTTGGAACAGACGCCCCAGTACAGGACGTAGTAGAAGACGTAGTCGACTTCGTGCTTGTTGCGCAGGTAGTGCGATCCCAGCAGCGCGTAGCCGTAGTCGTGCATCATGCAGGCGCTGCGGAAGTCGAACCCCAGAGGCCGGTCGGGTGAGCTGGTGCAGTAGTCGTAGTACACGCCTCGCACCCACCAGCCTCCGGGGGTGCGCACCCAGTACACCGGCCGCCAGGAGCCGTGGTACTTGATGCTGTACATCCCGCAGTGGTTGAAGGCGAAGTGCCAGAAGTTCGTGCACCACCACCACTTGCGGCCGTCGAGGTCGGCGTTGCTGGTCGGTGACTGCCCGGCGTAGTCGTAGGCGTTGTCGCCACCGCCCGGCACCGGGTCGGTCTGCAGGAACCGGCCCAGCTTCGGCTGGTAGAGACGGACCCCCATCAGCAGTGAGCCGTCCGGGGTGCCGGCCTCGCGTTGCGCCGCGCCGTGCCAGCCGTACCGGGCGGCGGGCTGCCCCGCCCGCGGGTTCCCGAACTCGTCGAAGTCCAGCACCGTCGGGGTACCGGTGGCGAGGTCGTACACCACGTTGACGTCGTCGTGCAGGTTGGTCAGCTGCAGCCGCACGTCACCGCTCGCCGAGGTGGTGGCCGTGAAACCGCCGCTGATGGCGCTGACGTCACGGGTGACGGCCCCGGTGGCGGTGTTCTCCACCGTCCAGGAGGGGGTGTCGTCGTCGGCGTCGAAGTGGTCGATCCGCTTCAGAGCGGTCGTCCACGTGCCGCCGCCGAGCTGCTCGACGGTGGTCTGCCGGCGCCGCAGCTGCGGGTCCAGCTCCCAGGTCTGACGCATGTCGCCCGCCGCCGAGACGATCGAGCGCGCCAGGTCGGTGCTGTAGTACTCGTACTTCTCCCCGGCCGGGGTCCGCTTCGTCCGGCCGAACTCGTCGTAGGAGTACCCCGCGTCCACCAGCCGGTCCCCGGTGTCGTAGGCGTGCGCGCCCACCGACCCGCCGGGCCCGGAGCAGGGCACCGAGCCGTAACCGGTCCGGTTGGAGTTCGCGTCGTACCCGTAGGTCCGCCTGACGCAGGCGGAGCCGAAGGTGTCGCTCAGCTCGCTGATCCTGCCCGCCGCGTCGTAGCCGATGGTCTGCGCCGACACGCCGTTGTGGCTGAGCTGCTGGCCGTGCACCGACCAGGTCACGCCGTCGTCCAGCAGGCGTGTGCCCGCCGAGGTCTGGTACCCGCGCCACCTGGGCGACCCGGTCTGGTCGCGGATCACCGAGTAGGACACCCCGCCCGGCAGGTCCTCGCGCGCCACCGCGCCGTCGGCGTCGTACTGCGCCGCGAACGAGCCCGCGACCGAGTCGGTCATGCCGGTGACCAGGCCGCGCGGCTCCTTGGCGGTGTCGTAGACGTACGTGGTGGAGGACGGCACGCTGTCGGACCGCTTCACGACCCGGTCGAGCGCGTCGTACTGGACCCTGGTGACGCCGCCGTCGGCGTCGGTGTAGGAAATCTGCCGGCCCAGGGCGTCGTACTCCCTGACGATGGCCGTGCCGTTGGACGCCGTCGTCCGCACAGGGTTTCCGTTTGTGTCGTACTCGGCCGACACCTCCGGCACCGCCTCGCCCGCGCCGCCCGTGACGGTCGTCCTGGAGACCCGCCCGTTGTCGTCGTAGGTCGTGGTGGTGGTCCGGGTGACGCCGTTGGCGGTCTCGGCGACCGAGGCGATCTCGCCGCCGGTGGTGTAGGTGTACACCTTGGTGACCAGCTCACCGGGGTTGGCGCCGCCGCCCGAGGTGGCCGACTTGGGTCCGGTGCGGCACAGCAGCCCGGCCCACTCCGGCTTGGCGCCGCAGGTGCCCGACCCGTCGGCGGTGTAGTACTCGCGGTAGGTCGTGCCCGCGTCCGTCCCGTTGGACTTCGGCATCCGCGTCTCGATCGTGCGGCCCTCGCCGTCGTAGGCCGTGATCTTGGTGATGTCGAGGCCGCCGGGGTCGGTGACGGTCCTGGTCGCCAGGCCCTTCACCCAGTCATAGGAGTACTTGGTGGTGCGGGTGTCGGCGTCGGCGGTCCTGCCCGGCAGCGACGCGCCCACGGTCTCGGTGGTGACGAGGTTCTCCACCTTGGCCGAGCCGTCGGTGGGCCGGCCCTCGTCGAAGACGCTGGCGGTGTGCCGCCGCGCCGGTACGGCCGTGCCCGCGGCGATCTCCGGCAGCGATCCCTGCGCTGCCGCCGCGTGCTCCAGCGTCACCAGGTGCAGCGGGCCGAACTCCGCCTCCAGCCGCTGGCCGTCGGCGCTGTGGACCGACTCGGTGGACAGCACCCGGGCGCGCTGCGCCGTCGTGCTGTTGAGCAGCCCGAGGTCGGACAGGTCCTGCCCGGCACGGGCGCCCTGGCCGAGCGCGAGCGCCCGGTTGGCCGCCGAGAGCTGCCGCACGATGTCGCCGTTGGCGTCGTACTGGGTGGCGCTGACGTACCCGCCGGGTTCGGCCTTGTTCACCTCGCGCCCGGCGGCGTCCAGGTAGTGCACGGTGGCCCGCCGGTAGTCGCCCGAGGCCAGGGCGCCCCGACCGGTGGCGGACGCCGGCACCTGGTCGGCCGGGAACACGGCGGTCGCGTCGGCCGGGGCGTCGCCCTGGTCCCACGCCGCCACGTCGCCCTCACCCATGGCGTACGGCGCTCCGGTGCCGCTGACCGGCACGTCGTACACGACCGAGCTGGTCGCGGTGCCGCTCACCTGGGTGGCGCTGCCCGGCTGCAGGGCCGGACGGGAGGCCGCGAGGAGCATGCCGTCACTGGTGGTGTCGGCGTTGCCGGCCTTGCCGTAGGTGAACGTCCACGGCAGCTCGCCCGGCGGGGTCGTCTTGACCACGCGTCCCGCCGTGTCGTAGTCGTAGGTGGTGACCGCCGGGCCCTCGGCCGCCTCGCGCAGCTGCCCGGCCGCGTCGTAGCGGTACTCGGCCTTCACCTTCTCGGCCGAGCCGCCCTCCCACAGGCTGATCCGCTTGAGCTGCCCCGCGACGTCGCCGAGCTGCGAACCGGCGGCCGTGGTCGCCGTGGCGTAGGTCAGGTTCAGCACCCGGCACCCCTTGGGCAGGGCGGCCACGGAGTCGACGTCGCAGGCCGTCTGCGAGGAGAGCGCGCTGGTCGGGGCGATGATCCGTGTCGGCCGGGCCACGGTCGTCCCGTCCGTGCCGCTCACCCGGTCGTAGACGAACACCGTGCTCGCCTTGGACACCGGCGGGTACACCCCGCGCACCACGTAGCCGGTGGCGGAGGGGGCGACCTTCTCGAAGACGGTCTGGTCACCGGTGTTCTTGTCGGTCAGCGTGTAGCGGTCGCCGCCCGAGGCGTACGTCAGCTCCAGCTGGGGGGCGTCGGGCTGCGGGGTGAAGGAGCCGTCGGCGTTCTTGGTGAAGCCGGTGGCGGCGAGGTCCTCGGCGGTCGTGAGCTCCACCGACGTCGCCGAGGTGACCTTCAGGCCGCTGTAGGCCGAGGAGGACGTCTGGGCGAGCCCGCTGGCCGTCCAGGCGGACCCGAAGATCGGCGCCATGCCCTCCTGCGCCGCGCCCGCCTTCGGCTGCCGGGAGGAGAACGAGCGGATCACGCTCACCCCGAACGCCGTGGCCTCGATCGCGGAGAACTGGAAGTCGCCGGTCTGCAGGTTGACCACGCCGGGGCCGAGGGGCTGGGTGGCGGCCCCCTCCGCGTCGCGGTCCACCGTCAGCTGCACCGCCTTGGAGTACGCCGTGCCGGTGGAGGCGGCGAACTCCGCCCGGATGTCGACGGTGCCGTCGGTGGTGAGGGTGTGCGTGGCGTCCCAGGTCAGCTCGGGTGAGCGGCCGGAGGTCATGGCGACCGGCCAGGTCACCGCGGCCCCGCTCGCCTTGACGCGAACGTCGGCGGCCGGGATCTGGTGCCAGCTGTCGGCCGAGCCCCTGCGGTAGGCGAAGGTGACGGCGTTCATCCCGTCGTCGGCCTGCGCGGCGAGCACGACACGCCGCCAGGCGACCTGCCCGTCCGACGGCGAGGTGACCGCCGAGTGCCCGGCGTAGAACGTGTAGGTCGTCACGGGCGAGGTGTTACCGGCCTTGTCCGTCAGCCAGGCGGTCATCGTGTGCGGGCCGTTGGCCGCCGGGGTGAAGGCGACGGTGAGCGGGGTGCCGGAGTTGGCCGCGGACTGCTGGGTGCCGTTGTCGAACGACCACAGCAGCGTGCTGACGTCCGTGCCGGGTGGGGTGATGGTGAACCGGCCCTGCCGCCCGGCGCCGCCCGCCCAGTCGTCGGCCGGGTAGTCGGTGCTGTCGACGGCGGGCGGTTTCGGCGGGGCGGTGTCGACGGTGAAGACGAACCAGCCCGACCAGGCGCTGTAGTCCACGCCGTCGTAGGTCCGGACACGGAAGTGCTGGGTGCCGTTCGCGAGGTTCGCCGAGGGCGTCCACGAGGCGGTGGCGCCGGAGGACACGTTCGACACCGAGCCCGAGCTGAGCTTGGTGACGTGGTCGGGGGCCCAGACCTCGAAGTCGGCGCGCAGCGCCTGGCCGTCCGGATCGGACACCGCCGACTTGAACGTCGGCCTGGCCGAGCCGACCACGGCGGGGCTGGTGCACACCGCGCACGGGGTCACCGACTGGGCCGTCGGCGTGGCGGGCACGGTGTTGTAGGTGATGGAGATGTTCGGGTTGTTCTCGAACCGCTTCCACGAGTAGTTGTCGGTTTCGCTGGTCGCCTTCAGCATCAGCGTCAGCGTGGTGCCGCCGCTGTCCATGACCCCCTGCAGGGCGCTGGTGACGTCCCAGCCGACCCACGCCGACGGGCAGCTCGACGCGCCGCCGAGGCCGCTGGACGACCAGCCGTAGGCCACGTTCTTGGAGCCGATCGACAGGTTGGAGGCGGGCTGGTTGTTCCAGTTCGTGCCGGAGGTCACCGCCGCCGTGCGGTGCAGCTCGACGGGCTTGGCGGTGCAGCTCCAGGCCCAGATCTCCTTGGCGTTGAACGTCGCCGAGACGATGTGCTTGCGGGTGCCCATGCCCGACAGGTTCATGTTGAAGAACGACCGCACCTTGTGCGACCCGCCGTCGGAGGTCCCCACGCGGGCGTTGTCGGTGGAGTTCCAGTAGGTCGTCGTCGGGTAGGCCGACTCGACGTAGGTCCAGCTCGACCTGGTCGAGGTGAACCCGGGATCGATCGTCACCGGGTAGGTGGTCGCCGGGTCCTTCAGCATGGCGAGGTCGGGGGTGACCTCCAGGGCGCCGCCCTTGACGGCCGCGCCCATGAGCGTGCGCCTGCCCGGCCGGGCGGCGGTCAGGCCGGCCTGGGGGGCGCCGGCGCCGGGACGCGCCGCCGCCTGCTCCTCGGCGTGGTCCCACATCTCGGCGGCCGAGGCGACGAATACGGCCTTGCCCTTGGGGGTGAGGACGCTGATCCCGCCCTGCCTGCCGGCCGAGAGCGTGCCGGAGCCGATCGCGGCGGGGAAGCGGACCCGTTTCAACGCCGGGTCGTCCGCCGCCGCGCGGTCCTTGACGACGAGTTTCTGCGCGAAGCCGTCGACGTCGGCGGTGACCACGAGGTCGACACCCGGCAGCACGTCGGGGTAGGTCGCCGAGGAGCCGTTCAATGCCGGGGCCGGGAGCCTGCCGAACGGCGAGCCGAGCCGTAGCCGCGTCCCGTCGTCCATGGCCGTCACCAGCGGGCCGTCGCCGCCACCGGAGAACCGCACGTCCATCGCCGCGGCCTTCGGTGCGATCGAGCCGTCGGGCCCGGCCACCAGTGTGGTGTCCACGGGCGTCCACCCGCCGTCCCGCCGCACGCGCACCGGACGGTAGCGGTGCTCCCGGGTCGTCGTCCCGTCCGGGTTGACGTAGAACTCGTCGGTCTCCGTCGTCAGGTCGCTCACCTTGATGCGCTTGCCGCACAGTCGCACGGCCAGGCGGACCGAGGCCTCTCCTTGCATCTCGTCGGGGCAACCGGTCTTCGCGGCCCTGGTCACGGGGGGAGCCGCCGCCGCACGGCCCGGCGGCGCCGAGGCCTGCGCCGGGACGAGGGCGGTGGCCGCCAGGGTCAGCACTACCATCGGCGTCAGCGCACCGAGCCGCCGACGTGTCCTTATCGACACGACACATACCTCCATCGGCATGGAAGGTTCTTCAAGCGGCCTCAGAGTGAGCGCGGGGCGTTCATGCGCCGTATAGCAGTCGTATATTTCAGCTTTTGTCGGAATTTCGGGGCGGGCGGGGTGGCCCGCCTCCCGGTAGGTCCTTGGCGAACCCCTCAGGGACGCTCACAATCGGGCCTATGGCTGACGGCCCTTCGTACATCGGTGCCCGCACCCCTCGCCGCGAGGACGCCCGGCTGCTGACCGGGTCCGGGCGATTCGTCGGCAAGGTCCGCCTGCCGGGCATGGTGTACGCGGCGGTGGCGCGCAGCCCGGTCGCGCACGCGCGGCTCACCGGGTGCGACGGGACGGCCGCCCGCGCCGCCGGCGCGCTCGACGTCGTCACCCCCGGCGACGCCGACGGGGTGCGCCTGCCCTGCGTGACGCTCGCCCCCGGCCAGCGCCACCTGTCGTACCCCGTGCTGGACGAGATCGTCCGGTACGCCGGGCAGCCGGTCGCCGTCGTCGTCGCCGGCACCGAGGCCGCCGCCGAGGACGCCCTCGGGCTGCTGGAGCTGGAGTTCGACGAGCTGCCCGCCGTGATCGGGGCCGAGCGGGCGCTCGCCGACGGCGCGCCCCTGCTGTACCCGGAGTGGGGCACCAACCTGGTCGCCGACTTCACCCTCGGCGACGCCGACTGCGAGGAGGCGATCGCGGGCGCCACCCACGTCGTGGAGATGGAGTTCACGATCGGCCGGGCGACGCCCGCCCCGATCGAGCCGCGCGGGGTGGTGGCGTCGTACGCCGACGACGTGCTCACCCTGTGGGCCGCGACGCAGGCCCCCCACCACGTGCGCGACCACGCCGCCGAGGCCCTCGGCCTGTCGTTCGACCGTGTGCGGGTCATCGGCTGCGACGTCGGGGGAGGGTTCGGCGCCAAGGAGCACCTCTACCCCGACGAGGTGCTGGTCTGCCTGGCCGCGATGCGCCTCGGGCGGCCGGTGAAGTGGACCGAGCCCCGGTCCGACCATCTCGCCGCGACGCTCCCGGCGCGCGACGCCGTCCACCGGGCCCGGCTGGCGCTGGACGCCGAAGGGCGCTTCCTCGCCCTGCACTGCGACATCGTCGGCGACCTCGGCGCGCACCCGTCCAACGTCGGCATCTCCCCGCTGGCGGTGACGGCCACCACGCTCCCCGGGCCGTACCGCTTCGACAAGGTCGGCGTACGGCTGCGCGCGGCCGTCACGACCACGACGCCCACGGGTTCGTACCGGGGGTTCGGGCAGCCGGAGGGCACCTGGACGCGGGAACGGCTGGTCGACGAGGCCGCCCGGCGTCTGGGGGAGGACCCGGTCGAGCTGCGGCTGCGCAACATGATCGGGCCCGGCGAGCTCCCCTTCACCTCGCGCACCTGGCAGACCTACGACTCCGGCGACTACCCCCGGGCGCTGCGCGTGCTGCGCGACCTGGTGGAGGAGGGGACGGCGGCGCGGGACGGGCGCCGGCGCGGCGTCGGGTACTCCTGCCACGTGGAGGCCACCGGCCTCGGGCCGTCCCAGGACATGAAGGCGATGGGCATCCAGGCGGGAGGCTACGAGACCGCGACCGTGCGCATGGAACAGGACGCCTCCGTCGTGGTGTGGTCCGGGGTCGCGGTCATCGGCCAGGGCATCGAGACCTCCCTCGCCCAGCTCGCCGCCGACCGGATGGGCGTGCCGCTGTCGAAGGTGCGGGTGGTGCTGGGCGACACCGCCGCCACGCCGTACTCCTCGATCGGGTCGATCGCGAGCCGTTCACTGACCATCGGCGGCGCGGCCCTCACCCAGGCCGCGGAGCGGCTGCGCGAGAAGATCGTGGCCATCGCCGCCCACCAGCTGGAGGCGTCCGCCGACGACATCGAGATCGACGGGCAGGTCGTGCACGTGAAGGGCGACCCGGAGGCCGGCCGGACGCTGGCGGAGATCGCCACCTCGGCGTGGCGGGGCTGGGACCTGCCGGAAGGCGTCTCGCCCGGCCTGGAGGAGCGGGCGACGTACGACCCGTCGGCCTACACCTACGCCTACGGCGCGCACGCGGCGGCCGTCGCCGTCGACCCGGACACCGGGGCCGTCGAGGTGGAGGGGTACTGGGCGGTCAACGACTGCGGAGTGGTCGTCAACCCCGACATCGTGGAGGGCCAGCTTTACGGCGGCATCGCGCAGGGCATCGGCATGGCGCTGACCGAGGAGGTCGCCTACTCCGCCGAGGGGCAACCGTCGGCCGAGTACCTGTGGCCCACCACGCGTGAGGTGCCGGACATCCGGCTGGAGCTGCTGGAGACGCCGTCCCCGCTGACCCCCGGCGGCATGAAGGGCGTGGGGGAGGCGGGCACGATCAGCCCGCCGGCGGCCATCGGCAACGCCGTCGCCGCCGCGCTCCCCGAGATCGCCCACCGCGTCGTCGCCACCCCGATCACCCCGTCGGCGATCTGGTCGGCCCTGCAGGAGGGCTGAGGAGGCCCGCGAGGCACGCGCTCCCGGTCAGCGCCGCCGAGTGCGCAGGTGGATGCGTTCGCCCTGCTTTCCGAAGAGGCTGAGCACTTCGACGCTGCCGCGCCCGGCGGAGCCGAACCAGTGCGGGATCTGGCAGTCGAACTCGGCCGCCTCCCCGGCTCCCATGACGAAGTCGTGGTCACCCAGCCTCACGCGGAGCCGGCCGCGCAGCACGTAGAGCCATTCGTAGCCCGTGTGGGTCCGCAGGTGGGGTTGTTCGTCGTGCGCCGGGATGGTCATCTTGTACGCGCGCGGTTCCCCCTGCTGCCGGGACAACGGGATCAGCACCCGGCCGTCCCTTCCGGTGGGCTGCTGCGGCACGCGCGGGTCGAGTATCCGGGGTGCGGCGACGATCTCGTCGAGGGGGATGCCCAGCGCCGCGGTGATCGGCAGGAGCAGTTCGAGGCTCGGCTTGCGCTGGGCCGATTCCAGCCGGGACAGCGTGCTGGTCGAGATGCCGGTGGCCCGCGCGAGGTCGGCCAGGCTGACGCCCTTCTTCTCGCGGGCGCGCCGCAGCCGGGGGGCGATCTGTTCTAGCACGGCACTGACGCTCGGTTGCCCGTCCATGGGACGCAGTCAACCAGTGTGTCCCGGAAACGGCAACGGGGTTTGTCGATTACGGGCACGTCTCCGCATCCTCTCGGTGGAGGTGATCCGAATGGACGCGACAACGGATCCGGCGAGCGGATCGATGTCAGAGGTGCTGTGGGAAGCGAGCATCATCGGCGGTGGGGCCGCCGGTCCGCCGGCGGGGGCCGTGCTCAGGTCCGCCGCCGTCTCGCGTGACGGGCTCGACGCCGGGGGTGCGATCTGATGGCCGGCACCACCGTGGAGACGTCCCGCGTCACGTCCTCCGGCCGGTTGCCCGCGGGGGTGTACCTGCTCGGCTTCAGCCTGTTCGCGATGGGAAGCGCGGAGTTCCTGCTGGCCGGCGTACTGCCGGCGGTGGCCGCCGATCTGGACGTCACGCTCTCCTCGGCCGGGTTCCTGATCACCGCTTTCGCGCTGGGGGTCGTGATCGGCGGGCCGCCGTTCGCCGTGCTCAGCCTGCGCTGGCCCCGCCGCACCGCGCTGGTGGCGACCCAGGGCCTCTTCGCGGCCGGCGTCGTCGCCGGGCTGCTGGGCGACTACCAGGTCCTGCTGCTGACGAGAGTGGTCTCCGGCATCGCCTACGCGGGCTTCTTCGCCGTCGCGTCGGTGACCGCGATCAGCCTGGTGACGCCGGACCGGAACGCCCGCGCCTCCGGCGTCGTGGTCAGCGGGCTCAGTGTGGCGATGGTCGCCGGCGGCCCCGCGGGCACGCTGCTCAGCCACTTCACCCAGTGGCGCGGCGGCTTCTGGGCCGTTGTGGTCCTGACCGTCGCCGGGGGCGTCGGGTGCCTCCTCGGCCTCCCCGCCGCAGGCTCGGACGGCGGCCGGCCCCCTCAGCCGAGTGTCGCCCGGGAGCTCGCGACGATGCGGAGACCGATGCTCTGGGGCATCTACGCGATCACGATCCTGACCACCGCGGCGTACATGATCACGTTCAACTATCTGGCGGCCATGCTCGCCGGCGTCACCGCCGTCCCCGACGTCTGGATCCCGGCGATCCTCGCGCTCTTCGGGGCCGGCGCCTTCGCCGGCCTGTCCATCGGCGGCCGCGTCTCCGACCGGCGCCCTCATCTCGCACTGCTCACCGGCGCGTCGGCGATCGTGATCCTTTCGGTCGTGCTGGCCGTCGCGATCCGGCAGGTCTGGGCGGTCGTGCCCACGGTCTTCCTGATCGGTGTGGCCGCGTTCGTGCTGAACCCCGCCCTCTACGGGCGCGTCTTCGCCATCGCGGCCGACGCGCCGACCCTCGCCGGCGCCACCACCGTGTCGGCGTTCCAACTGGGCATCAGCGTCACCCCCGTCGTGGCGGCCGCCTCACTCACGCAAGGGGCCGCCCTGACCTCGGTCTGCCTGATCGGGGCCGCCCTCGCCGCGGCCGCCGTGCCCTTCATCCTCCTCGACCGGGCACGACAGGCCCGCCCGGCGTGACGCGCGGGCCGTCAGGTAGGCGTCGAGGTGGGCGGCGCCGGTCAGCATCGCGAGGCCGCGGGCGGTGAGGCGTCCGCGCCACTCGCTCAAAGTGGCCTCCAGCGGTTCGACCCCTCCGGCCGCCCGCACCCGCTCCAGGAGCGCGGCGATCTGGCTCAGCAGATATCCGCCGCGCCTGAGCTGGTGGGCCAGCCGGGCGTCCCGCACGTCGTCCGGCGTGTAGACCCGGTACCCCGTCGCGGGGTCGCGCCGGGGGCGGACCAGACCGGCCTGTTCCCATTTGCGGAGGGTGGCGGGCCGGATGCCCAGGTGCCGGGCCAGCGGTCCGACGAACGTCACCCCGGCGCCGGGCGGCGCCTCCGGCGCGGCGGGCGGTGCCAGGTCACCGAGGGCCTTCTCGACGGCCGAGAGCGTCTGCCGGTCCTCCAGGAGCTGGGCGTGGCTCTCGTCGACCAGCGTCAGGGCGTCCTCGACGGCGTCCCTGTTGACCGCGCACATGATCGCCGTCGCGGTCTGGTGGCCGTGCGCCGGCACGAGCGCGGTGAAAGCGCGCAGGGCCAGGGCGTGCAGAGGCGTGTAGACGCGGTACCCGTACGGGGTGCGGTCGGACGGCGGGAGGATCCCGGCCTCTTCGTAGTTCCGCACCGCCTGCGTGGACAGCCCCTGCGCCCGCGCCAGGTCGACCGGCCGCAGCCGCTCACGGGTCACGCTCTCCTCCTGTTGAAGCTTTCGTGCCACGGAGGCCGAGAGAAGCAGTCGAAGTTTATACAGAAGGTTCAACGATACGGTAGAAGCCATTCCTGGACGCATCGAATCGGAACGAGGTGGGCCATGACTGCCGGCCTTTCCGCCCACGACGCCGGGTGGGCCCTCGACGACCACGCGGCCTCCGTGGTCTCGGAGTTCCTGCGGTCGCTCCCCGTACGGCCCCGTCTCCTCGCCCTCGGAGAGCCCGCGCACGGCGAGGAGGCGTTCCCCGAGGTGCGCAACCAGCTGTTCCGGCAGCTGGTGGAACACGAGGGGTACCGGTCGATCGCGATCGAGAGCGACTGCCTGGCCGGGCTGGTCGTCGACGAGTACGTGGCGGGAGGCGCCGGGTCGCTCGACGAGGTGATGTGGCGCGGCTTCAGCCACGGGATGAGGGAGTCGGAGGCGAACCGCGAGCTGGTCCGCTGGATGAGGGAGTACAACCGGGACCACCCCGCCGCCGGCCGGCTCCGCTTCTTCGGGTTCGACGCCCCGATCGAGATGACCGGCGCGAGCGGCCCCCGCGGCGCGCTCACCGCCCTGCACGACTACCTCGCCGCCCACCTGGACGCGGCCCTGATGCCGTGCGACGCCGCGACGATCGACCGCCTGGCCGGCGCCGACGAACGGTGGACCGACCCCCGGGCGACCACGGACCCCTCCCGGTCGGCCGGTTCCTCCCCTGACGTGGGCGAGCTCCGCCTGATCACGGACGACCTGCTGACCCTGCTCGTGTCGCAGTCCCCGCGCCTGGCCGCCGCGACCTCACGGGACGAGTGGTGGCGCGCGCGGCTGCACGGCCGTACCGCCGCGGGCCTGCTCCGCTACCACGTCGCGATGGCCGATCCGTCCCCGGCCCGCCTGGGACGGCTGATGGCGCTGCGCGACGCCATGATGGGCGAGAACCTCGAGGCGATCGTGGAGAGCGAGGAACGGCGCGGCCCGACGCTGCTGTTCGCCCACAACCGCCACCTGCAGCGGAACGAGAGCCGCTGGCGGCTGCCGCCGGGGTGGGGGCCGCTGGAGGGCCGGGTCCTGACGTGGTGGAGCGCGGGAGCGATCGCCGGTGCCCGGCTGGGCGACGGGTACGCCTTCCTGGCCTCGGCCCTGGGCTCCGCGCCGCACCGGGGGCTCGGCGTTCCCGCCGCGGACACCCTCGAAGGAGTCCTGTCCGCCCTCCCGGCGGACCGCCACCTCCTCGACACCCGTCGCCTGGCCGCCGCCCTCGACGGCACCCGTCTCGTCCCGCGAACCGATGGTTTCTCCGACCACGGCTACTTCCCGCTGGACCCCGCCGAGCTGAGCGAGGCGGACGGCATCGTCTTCATCAAGGAGACGGCCGCGCATGGTTGACTTCCCGGCGGGGCCCGCTCCGGAGTGGGCCCCGCCAGAGAGCCTGGCTCAGTCGCCCGCGCCGAGGTTGGACATGAACGCGGACGGGTACCGGTCGCCGCGGGCCGCGCCCGGTCCTCGCCCAGAATCGCGCGGCCGTCCTGCTGACGGGCGACCACACCGGCTTCTCCGGCGACCGGCGCTACCCCGTATACCGCTGGTTCACCGAGCCCTCCGCGCGTGCCGTTCGCCCGCCCGAGGAGCAGGAGCATCAGGCCCGTCAGCTCGTGGCCGACCTGCGGGCCGCCGTCGGCCGCCGGTCCGGCGATCCCACGGTCACGGGACTCGTCGACCGTCTGCAGGCCGCGAGCGTCGATTTCCGGCGGCTCTGGGCGGAACACGAGGTGGCGGTCCGGCGCGCCGACCACAAGACCATGCTGCACCCGCGGGTGGGTCGCCTGCTGATGGACTGCGAGACCCTGGTCACCCCCGACCAGGGTCAGCAACTGCTGGTGCTCACCCCGGCGGACGCCGAGACCCGCGAGCGGCTGGAACTGCTGCTGGTACTCGGCATCGAAGAGTTCCCCACAAGGGCAACGGCCGCCGCGGATCTCTCGGCGGTGAAGACGACGTCCGAGCAGGAGTAGTAGGTGTCGGGGGTGCTGGAGTTCCGCCAGATCGTGTAGATCAGGTGCCGGCCCGTCTTGCCGGACGGCAGCCGGCCCTTCATGGTGTACGACCCGGCGGTGAGCTTCGGGTCGGTGACCTGGAGGAACGGCTTCTTCTCCAGCGCCGACCAGGTCAGCGGCCGCGCCGGGTCGTAGCCGTCCTTCGTGACGTACATGCGGAACGTGCCCGTGTGCGGGATGGTCGCGCGGTACCTGAAGGTGTACGCCGCCCCCGAGCGCAGCGTCGTCGCCGGCCAGTCGCGGCGCGGCAGGTCGAGGCCCGCGAACCGCGCGAGCCCGCCGCTGCACAACTTGCCGTCGGGGATCACCTCCCGGTCCCGCCCCGCCACCCCGGGCACCCTCAGCTCGTCCCAGCTCCGCAGCGCACCCGGCGCGCTCTTGGCGACGGCCGCCGCGCACGCCTTGGACGTGGCGGCCTTCCCGCCCTCGGGCCCGCAGGCCGCCGCCCTGCTGACGGGGGAGACGAGGGCCCCGTGCGCGGCGGCCGGGCCGTCCACCCGGTACAGCAGCGGCACCTGGGCGAGGCAGAAGGCGGCGCCCACCAGGGCGGCCTTCCGGATCACACCACTCCGGCGGCCGCCGGAGTCCGTCGTCGTCGCAGTGGCCGGGCGGAAAGGCGTAGGGCTCGTCACCTAGACCGATACGCGCCCGCCCGGCACGCGGTTCACCCGGCGGCCGGAGCCGCCGGGTGAACGGTTCCCTGGGGCGGGGCTAGACGGTGACGCTCCACCAGTCCAGCGTGCCTTCGTCACCGGCGTAGACGTCCTCGATGTCGAGGACCCATCGGCCGGTGGCCGGCAGTCCGCTCACCTGCAGGGAGAAGGTGCGGGTGCCGAACACCGAGCAGGAGGTGCCGCCGTACGGCTGGAGCCGGTACCACTGGCCGTTGGGCGCCTTGATCCAGATGTCCAGGTCCTCCGCACAGGTGTGGTCGCTGGTGACCGTCACCTTGACCGGTGTCGTGGCCGTGCCCGACGCGGTGGAGTCGATGGGGCTCTGGATCTCCCCGTAGTCCTCGATCGCGTAGTCGGTGTCGTTGCGGAAGGTGCGGCCTGTGCCACCCTGCACGGTCAGCGTGAACACGCTGGTGTGCGTGGCGGCCTCGCCCGTGCCGGTGACGGTGACCGGGTAGGTGCCCGCAGGGGTCGCCTGCGTCGTGCTGATCGTCAGCGACGAGGAGCCGCCGGAGGTCACCGAGGCGGGGGCGAAGCTCGCCGTCGCGCCGGACGGCAGGCCCGACGCGGTGAGGTCCACCTTCTGCGCGGTGCCCGCGGTGGTGGCCGTGGAGACCGTCGTGGCCGCCGGCTGGCCGGGCTGGACGGTGCCGGAGGCCGGGCTCACCGCGATCGAGAAGTCGCGCGAGGACGAGGTGCCCACGGCCAGCTTCCACAGGGCGTAGGCCGCGGCGTCGCCCGCGCGGTCCAGGATCGTGTCGTTGATGTTGCCGCTGGTGTCGCACGACTGGTGGTAGCAGGAGTCGTAGGCGCGCCCGGCGGTGCCGCCCCACTTGGCGGCCTGGGCCGAGGTCTTGGTGGCGCTCGCGCCCGCCGCGACCCCGGAGGTGGCGATGCCGGCGTTGCGGAAGGAGGCGTCGTCGGACCGGTTGGCGCCCTCGGTGTTCTCCTCGGGCTGGAGGTTCAGCCGGTCGTAGAACGCCTTCAGCTGCGCGGCGGCGGTGGTGGTGATGTTGTTGATGAAGTAGCCGCCGTTGGGCGAGCCCACCATGTCGTAGTTGTGGTACACCTTGATCTTGCTCCGCTCGGTGGAACTGAGCGAGTTGACGTAGAAGTCCGAGCCGTTCAGGCCCTGCTCCTCGTCGGTCCACCAGCCGAACCTGACGTGCTTGGCCATCGCCGGGTTCTGGGATGCCAGGGTGAGCGCGACCTCCAGCAGCGTGGCCGAGCCCGAGCCGTTGTCGTTGATGCCGGGTCCGGCCGAGACGCTGTCCAGGTGCGCGCCGGCCATGAACACCTGGTTGGCGTCGCCGCCGGGCCAGTCGGCGATCAGGTTCGGTCCCGCGCCCGACGAGCAGCCCGAGGTGCAGGCCTGGCGGACGACGGTGTAGCCGGCCGCCTTCAGCTTGCCTTCGATGTAGGAGACCGAGGCGGTGTAGCCGGAGCCGCTGGACCTGCGGGTGCCTCCGTTGGCGGTGGCGATCGACTGCAGCTGCGCCAGGTGCGCCTTGATATTGGACAGGCTGATGTCCGGCGGGTCGGACGGGCCGGGGCCGCCGCCGCCCACGGTCAGGGTGTAGCCGGCGGTGTGGTTCGCCGAGGCGCCCGTACCGGTGATCGTGACCGAGTACGTCCCGGTGGGCGTCGAGGAGCCGACGCTGATCGTCATGGTCGAGGACGCGCCCGAGGTCACCGAGGACGGGTTGAAGCTCGCCGTGGCGCCGGACGGCAGGCCCGAGGCCGCCAGGTTGATCGTCTGCCCGCTGCCCGTGGTGGTCTGGGTGGTGATCGTGGCCGACACCTGCTGGCCGGGCTGCGCCGTACCGCTGGTGGGGCTGACCGACATCGAGTAGTCGTCACCGGGCGCGGTGCAGGAGGGCTCGCCCGACTGGGCGGGGACGGCCACGGCGCTCCAGGCGGCCTTGGTGGCGGCGCATTCGGGGCTGCCGGCGCCGTAGAGCTCGACGGCGGCGGCGAGGGAGGCGGTGCGGATGTTGGCGTACTTC
>NZ_JAHDTF010000038.1 GCF_018531465.1 Sphaerisporangium fuscum | reverse complement strand
TCTACAAGGTCATCCGCGAGTTACAACTGCTACTCGCGACCTGGACCGGCGCATGCCCCACCTGCCATCAAAGACTGAAACCGTCACGCCGCAACCGCCATCGACCGACCTAACAAAGCACTACTAGTCGTTGTTGAAGAAATAGCTGACGAAACGAAGGATCTCCAGGTAGAGCCACACCAGGCTCAGCGTCAGGCTGAAGGCCATCAGCCAGGAGTACTTCTCGGGGACGCCCGCGCGCACGCCCTGCTCGATCGCGTCGAAGTCGAGGAGCAGGAAGAAGCAGCCGAGCAGGATCATCGCGACGCTGAAGATCCAGCCGGTCGGGCTGTCGGTGCGCAGGCCGATGCCGCCCTGCGTGAAGATCGAGGCGATCCAGTTGACGAGCATCAGGGCCACGGCCGCGAAGCCCGCCGCGACGACGAACTTCGCGAACTTCGGCGTCGGCCTGAAGATCTTCAGGGCGTACACCGCCAGCACGCCGGCGAAGGCGACCATCGTGCCGAGCAGCGCCTGGAAGACGATGCCGTCGTAGATGTAGTTGTAGGCGGCGCTGACGATGCCGATGGCGATGCCGTAGGCGACGGAGTAACCGAGGATCAGCGCGGGGTTGGTGCTCTGCCGGAAGGAGACGATCAGGCCGAGGATCAGGCCCACGATCGCCGCCGGGCCCGCGAGCTGCGGCGGGAAGTGGAAGTACCAGGCGGCCGCGGCCGACAGCACGAGGGTGCCCAGCGTGATGAACCCGCGGACCACGACGTCGTCGATCGTCATCGGGCGTGCGGCGGTGGGCGGAGCGTACGCCGGGGCGTTGTACATGTCCTGCAGGTATTGGGGGCTCGCCGTCGGGCCGCCCCACGACTGGCGGTTGTTCTGCCCCAGTCTGCTGAGGACTGGGTTCTTGCTCTGCATCACTGCCTCCACTGCGACCTGCGATCAGCCTGTGTGGTGGAGCCTCACAGGGAGCGCCTGTTGCACTCTGACATCTTGTCGGGCGGCCGGGAACACCCTGCCGTACTGCTGCCGCAGGCCCATCCACCTCCAGCGGCAACGAGTACAACGACCGATCCCATACCGGAGTTCCTGCCCGTGGATCGCGTTTCGATCACCGGCGGGGCACGGCTCCGCGGGGTGGGCTACGGCGCGGAGAGAGCGTCGACGGGCCGGGTGCGCAGGGCGCCCGCCGCCGTGGGGATCGCGGCCAGCATGACGAGCGCGAAGGCGCCGCCGGCGATGGCGAGGTACATCCAGACCGGGCCCGCCGCGAGCGGCGAACCGGTCTTGACCAGGCTGTACGGGACGGTCGTCGCCGCGGCGGCGACGGTGCCCAGCACGACGGCCGTACCGGCGACGACCGCGGCCTCCGCCGCGACCATCTTCAGCACCTGGCCCCGGGTGGCGGCCGACAACCGCAGGAGGCCGAACTCGCGGCTGCGGCGGCGGGTGGCCGCGACGAGCGTGTTGACCACGACGATCGCGGAGAAGCCGATGATCATGACGACCACCAGGTAGTTCACGGGGGCCAGCCGCACGGCCACGTCGCCGGCGGCGGCCGGGCCGTGGTGGGTGCTGTCCTCGGTGCTCTGCATGTAGAGGGTGCCGGCGGCGATGCCGACCAGCAGGATCAGCGGGGACGCCACCGCGGCGCTGTGCTTGGCCCGGACGTGGATGTTGCGCGCGGCCAGCCGGGCGGTCGGCCCGATCCGGGCCTCGGCGAAAACCCTGAGCGGCGTCACGGCCGCCGGGCTGAGCAGGGCGAGCCCCACCGCCACCGCGACCCCGGCCGGGCCCGCCGTGCTCGACAGCAGCGGCCCGTCGTCCATGAACAGCGTCGCCGCCGCCAGGCTGAGGCCGACGACCAGCAGTCCGGCTCCGGCGACCGCGCGAGCGCGGGCGAGCGGCCGGCCCGCCGGGACGGTGGCGTCGGCGAGCGCCCGCACCGGCGGGATCGAGGCCGCGCGCCGGCTGGAGATCAGGGCGGCGCCGATGGCCGCGCACAGGGAGGTGCCCGCGCCGGCGACGAAGGACAACGGGCCGACCGTCAGCTCGGTCGTGGCGCCGACCAGGCCGCCGTCCACCAGCCGGCCGAGGACGACCGCGCCGAGCCCGACGCCGGGCAGCAGGCCCACGGCGATCGCCGGCAGCGCCACCATGGCCGTCTCCCGGACGACGGCCCACCGGACCTGCCACGGCGTGGCCGCGATCGACCGCAGGAGCGCGAGCTCCCGTTCGCGGTGCTGGATCGTCAGGGAGACGGTGGAGACCACGCCGAACGCCACGATCGCCACGGTCCAGCCGCCGAGGATGGCGGGCAGCATGACCAGGAACCCGGGCTCCCGGCCGGTGCGCAGACCGGTCTCCAGCAGGGTCGCGAACGCGGTGAGCAGGGCGGTGCCTGCCGCCATGACGGCGGCCGAGGCGAGGAACGACGCCTTCTGGGCGCGGACGGTCAGCAGAGCCAGCTTCCACTTCATCGGCCGTCACCGTCCCGGCGGACCGGGCCGGCGCCCGCCATCGAGGCGGCGGGGGCGGACAGCTGGGCCATCCGCGCGGCGACCGTCTCGGGGCGCGGATGCGGGATGGAGTCGACGATCCGCCCGTCGGCGAAGAAGACGACGGTGTCGGCGTAGGACGCCGCGACCGGGTCGTGGGTCACCATCACGATGGTCTGCCCCTCCTCGGCCACCGCCTCCCGGAGGATGCCGAGCACCTCCCTGGCGGCCTGGGTGTCCAGCGCGCCGGTCGGCTCGTCGGCGAACAGGACGGCGGGCCGTGAGAGCAGGGCTCGGGCGATGGCCACCCGCTGTTGCTGTCCGCCGGACAGCTCCGCCGGCCGGTGGCCGATCCTGGCGCCGAGGCCGAGGCGGGCGAGGAGGGTGCGCACCTGGCGCTGGTCGGGACGGCGACCGGCGAACTCCAGGGGCAGGGTCACGTTCTGCGCCACGGTCAGCGTCGGGACGAGGTTGAACGACTGGAAGACGAAGCCCATGCGCTCGCGCCGGAGCCGGGTCAGAGCCGCCTCGTCCAGGCCCGTGAGCTCTCGGCCGTCCAGGAGCACCGAGCCGGAGGTGGGCCGCTCGAGCCCGGCGGCGCAGTGCAGCAGGGTGCTCTTCCCCGAGCCCGAGGGGCCCATCACCGCGACGAAGGCGCCCCGGGGGACGCGCATCGTCACCCCGTCCAGCGCGGTCACGGCCGCGTCACCGTGCCCGTGGCGCTTGACCACGCCGCGCAGTTCGAGGGCGTACGGCCAGGGTGCCTGCCGTGACGTGGCTGAGTACGATGTACGAGTCATAAATACACCGTACAGCACACTTTGCCATATGAGGCATCAATTACTATTTATGCAGGTAGATAGCATGAATTTAGTCACTTGCCCGCTTGCGGCCTATAATTTCGTCACGGAATCGGATTCGTGACGAAATCAGGAGTGGCCCACACCATGCCGACATGCGAGATGTGCGGACGTACACTGCGGCCGGCCGAGCGGGGACGGCCGCCGCGGTACTGCTCGCGCGCCTGCCGGGCGCGGGCCTACCGAATACGCGTCGCGGAGCATTCGACGGCCGGCGTCCAGGGCGAGGCGCGGCGGACGGCCGAGCCGACCGGGGCCGGCCATCCCGAGGCGGCCCTGGACCGGTCGCTCGTCGTGCGCGCCGCCATCGAGATAGCCGACCAGGAGGGCGTGGCGGCGGTGTCCATGCGGCGTATCGCCACGCGGCTCGACGCGGGCGCCATGTCGCTGTACCGCTACGTCGCCAGCCGTGAAGAGCTCAACGACCTGATGGTGGACACCGTCTTCGGCGAACGGCCGCTGCCCGAGCCGGGGCCCGACGGCTGGCGGGCCAGGCTGGAGCTGTCCGCGCGCGAGGAGTGGGCGATCTACCGCGACCACCCTTGGGTCTCCCACCTCGTCGCGGTGACCACGCGCCCGCCCGTCGCCCCGAACCTCATGGCGTACACCGACTGGCGGATGAGAGCCCTGCAGGGTCACGGGCTGGATTTCACCACCATGGTCCAGGTCGCCATCATGATCGGCACCTACCTGCAGAGCGCGGCGGTCCCCCTCGCCCACGAGGCGCTGGTCGCGCGGACGACCCGGCAGCAGTGGGCGGACGCCCGGCAGGGCGCGGTCGACCAGACCCTGCGCGCCGCGCGGCTTCCCATGATCTCCGAATTCGGCCCGGAGGCGTTCGAGGCGTCCGAGCCGGAGAACGTCTTCGAGTTCGGCCTGCACCGGATGCTCGACGGCATCGCCGCGCTGCTCGCGTCCGCCGAATGAACGGCCCGTCCCGCGTTTCGGGGCCGGCCCGGGTCTCTCCCCCGGGCCCGTCGGTCGGCGCCCCCTTGGCACAGGACGCTCGGAGGGTGGTTCCGACCAGCCCGATAACCGGTCGCTGGGGGGATTTTTCCGTCAATGACGGGGAGTAAACCCTTTCACCCGGACAGTAAAGCTTCCAGGTAATCACGGAGCGTCGATCATGCCGATGCGATTAGTTGGGGCCAGGGCGCCGCGTCGCTATCGCCCGAGAGATAGAACCGCATCAGTAAACGTTTTCACTCCCCTTTCTCCCCCACCCGAATCGGACAGACCACCGAAACTCGGGACGCGGTCCCCCGGCCGATTCCCCGAATCATGCGGCGTATTCCGGCCGCAGGGCATTCAGCGTTTTCCCCAGCTCGGCGATCCGCTCCAGCTGCTCCAGCTGTGACCGGAGGTCCAGCACGCCGATCCGGCAGACGATGTGACGGGCACCCGCCTCGACATACGGGCGCAGACGGTCCGCCAGAGAGGAGGGCGAGCCGGCCGCAACGAGCTGGATCCGCTGGGCCTCCTCCGGCGTCATCCCGTAGACCGCCCTGGTGTACTCCGCAAGGTCCCGCATGCCCGCCTCCTCGTCGTCGGTGACGAGCAGCGTGGCGAACAGGCCCGCCGTGAGGGCCATCGGGTCCCGCCCGGCACCTGCGGCCGCCTCGCGAACCGCGGCCAGCCCGGTCCCGTAGCCGGCCGGGTCGGGAGGGTAGGGCAGCCAGCCGTCGTACAGCCGTCCCGTCCGCGCCAGCGCGGCCGGTGTGGCGCCCCCGAGCCAGATCGGCGGACCGCCGGGACGGTACGGCGCGATGCCCGCTGGAAGCTCCTCAAAGCGCAGCACGGGCCCCCGATAGGAGCTCGGCTCCCGATTGCTCCAGATGTGCCGCCAGAGCGCCACGGTGTCGTCCAGGCGCGCGAAGCGCCCCTCCCACGGCACCTCCGACAGTTCGTGCAGCGGCCGGCCGAAGCGCCCCGGGAAGCCCGCGCCCACGGCCACGGTGAGCCGGCCGCCGGACATCAGGTCGAGAGAGGCGAGGGACTGCGCCGCCTGCACCGGGCGGCGCAGCACCGGCATCAGCGTGGCGGTGCCGAGGGTGACCCCTTCGGTCACCGCGGCCGCGGTGGCCAGCATGACCAGCGCCTCGATCCGGGGTGTGACCAGGGAGTCGTTCGTCCACACCGAGGCGTAGCCGAGCCGTTCGGCCCGGACGGCGAAATCGGTCAACCGGCGGGGGTCCGTGCCCTCGCCCCACTGGGCCTGCCCGGTCGGCAGCAGGACGCCCAGGCGAATGTCGTCTTCCATGGGCCGTAGCGTGCGGGGTGGCGGTGAATGGCGGCAATTCCCGGCGAGGAATCGCCACAAGCGGGACGCGGCGGCTAGAACTGGCCCGTGGACTTCCCCCAGGCTCTGCGCGAACGCCGGACCCGGCGCCACCTCAGCCAGCTCGACCTCGCCATCCGTGCCGGCACGACGCAGCGGCACATCAGTTTCATCGAAAGCGGCCGCTCGGCTCCCGGGCGAGGCATGGTGATACGGCTGGCCGAGTCGCTGGAGCTGCCGCTACGAGAGCGCAACGGCCTGCTGCTCGCGGCGGGTTACGCCCCGGTCTATCCCGAGACGAGCCTGGACGACCCGGCGCTGGCCCCGGTGCGCACGGCCCTCGGCCACATCCTCACCGGGCACCTCCCCTACCCGGCCATCGTCGTGGACCGGCGCGGCGACCTGGTGGCCGTCAACGCGGCGTTCGGCCTGCTCTCCGAGGGATCGGCGCCCGAACTGCTCGCCCGCCCGGCGAACGTCTACCGGCTCGCCCTGCACCCGGCGGGAATGGCGTCCCGGATCGCGAACTTCGACCAGTGGGCCGGACACATCCTGGAGCGGCTGCACCAGGAATCCCTGCGCAACCCGGACGAACGACTGGCGGAGCTGCACGCCGAGCTGCGCGGGTACGTGCCGAGCCAGCCCCCGGCGGCCGACCACCTGGGGTTCGCGGTGCCGCTGCGCCTGCGCACCGAGCACGGCGAGCTGCGGCTGATGACGACGGTGACGACGTTCGCCACGGCAGTGGACGTCACGATCGCCGAGCTGAAGCTTGAGGCCTTCCTGCCCGCGGACGAGGCGACGGCCGCCCTTCTGACCAGCCGGGATCCTCGTTCCGGCATGCGGGGCGCACTGGATCGGCAGCGCGGAATCGCCGCGACGGACACCCTTGGTGATTAACCGGCGACGCTAATACGACAACACAGAACGGTAACGATTTTCCTGACCCCGGGTGGGTGACCGGTTTGGAACGGTCTCGATAAACGTCCGGAGCGACGGCAAACCGTCAAGGATATAGGCCCGGGGGCACCGATACTGCGAGCGGGGCGTTTCTTATAGACGGCAGAGTGCCCCCGGTGGGACTCGAACCCACACTGGAACCCTTTTAAGGGGTTTGCCTCTGCCATTGGGCTACGGGGGCGCCGTAAATCATACGTAACGGACCACACTTGCGTAACGGGTCAGAGCCTACGAGTCGGCTCTTCCTTCCGCAGTCCGCAAGATAACCGTATACGTCACGCGCCCCGGTGACTCGGGCAATGAACATCAGACCGCTCAAGTAGTCCAATTTCACCACCCCGTCCTTGTTATGCCTTCAGAGAACAGTACGGCTCGCGCGGCAACGTCGTGCGCGCGAGCCGTACCCGAACCTCTCTCGTCAGCCTGTGGCGGCCGCGGCCCTGAACTCCTCACGCGGCGACTCGATCTCACCCAGCGAGACCGTCTCCCGCTTGAAGAACAGGGCGAGCGTCCAGTCGGCCACCACGCGGACCTTGCGGTTCAACGTAGGCACCCGGGACAGATGGTAGGTGCGGTGCATGAACCACGCAGGCAAACCGTGAAGCTTCACGCCATAGACGTTCGCGACGCCCTTGTGCAGGCCGAGCCCCGCGACCGAGCCGACGTACTTGTGCCGGTACTCGCGGAGCGGGCGGCCGCGCAGGTAGTCGACGACGTTCTCGGCGAGCACCTTGCTCTGCCGGACCGCGTGCTGGGCGTTGGGAGCGCAGTACTGGCCGGGGTTGGTCACGTCGGGCACGCCCGCCACGTCACCGGCGGCGAAGGCGCCCTTGGTGCCGGCGACGGTGAGCCTGGTCGTGGTCTTGATCCGGCCGCGCTCGTCGAGGGGCAGGTCGCCCGCGTTGGCGACGGGGCTGGGCTTCACGCCGGCGGTCCACACGATGGTGGCCGACTCGAACTCGTCGCCGTCGGAGAGCACCACGTTGCCGCCCTCGCAGGACTTCAGCAGCGTCTTCATCTTGACCTCGATGCCGCGCTTCTGCAGCTCCTCGGCCGTCCACTTGCCCATCTCGGGGCCCACCTCGGGCAGGATGCGGTCGCTGGCCTCGACGAGCACCCAGCGCAGGTCCGCCTCCGAGAGGGTGTCGTAGTACTTCACCGCGTCCCTGGCCATGTCCTCCAGCTCGGCCAGGGCCTCGACGCCCGCGAAGCCGCCGCCGACCACGACGAACGTGAGCGCGCGCCGGCGCACCTTCTCGTCGTCGGTGGAGTCGGCCCGGTCGAGCAGGGCCAGCACACGGTTGCGCAGCGCGATGGCCTCGCCGATGGTCTTGAAGCCGATCGCGGCGTCCGCCAGGCCGGGGATGGGCAGGGTGCGGGAGACCGAGCCGGCCGCCATGACGATGACGTCGTAGTCGATCTCCTCGACGGGGCCGGTGTTCGGCTCGAACGTCACCGACTTGGTGGCGTGGCTCACGTTGGTGACCTTGCCGTTGAGGATCCGGACCTTCGGCAGCACGCGGCGCAGCGGCGTCACCACATGGCGCGGGGAAAGGTTGCCCGCCGCCGCCTCGGGGAGGAAGGGCTGGTAGGTCATGTAGGACTGGGGGTCGACCAGCGTGATGCGAACCGTCCCGGTCCGCAGCGGACGACGGAGCAGGCTCTGGAGCCGGAGCGCCGTGTAGAGACCGACGTAACCTCCGCCGACGATCAGGATGTGCTTGGCCTTGTGGTCCACCTGAGTGCCCCTTCGTGGCATGGCGTTGCTTGTGAAACCATTCACAAGGCTACGTCACGACCCGGTATCAGCGCCAATCCCCTACTCGGCAACTCTGCCCGTTTTTCCGAAACCGTCCACCTAGGCGGCAGATTCTTCGCAGAAAAACCGCAAAATGTTCGTCTAGTGACCAACTTCACTTCTCCGGCCACCCCGAAAGGGACTCCTGTCACTCTCGTCACAGGGCTCTCACCTCGCCGGAACCGTTCCCCGTCACCCTCGGGGCATACTCGCGCGAATCGGCGAGGTGGCTGTCAGGCGGAGAGCTCGCCGGCGCGGGTGAAGACGGCGTCCAGCATCGCCTCGGTCACCCGGCCCGTGAAGGTGTTCTGCTGGCTCGGGTGGTAACAGCCCAGCAGGTGGACGGGGGCGCCGCCGTAGGCGATCTCCGCCTCGGCGCCGTGTCCGAACGGCGGCCTGCCGCGGGGCAGCTCGTAGCCCGCCTCGCGCAGCGCCGGCCACACCGCCTGCCAGGCGTACCCGCCGAGGCAGACCACCACGCGGACCGGATCGGCGACCAGCCGCAGTTCCCTGGCCAGCCAGGGGAAGCACGCCGCGCGCTCCTCGACGCTCGGCTTGTTCGCCGGAGGGGCACAGCGCACGGCCGCGACCACGCGGGCCCCGAGCAGCCGCTGGCCGTCGCCCGCATGTGTGCTGGTGGGCTGGGCGGCGAACCCCGTGCGATACAGCGAGGCGAACAGCCAGTCGCCGCTGCGGTCCCCGGTGAAGATGCGCCCGGTACGGTTGCCGCCGTGCGCCGCCGGGGCGAGCCCGACGATGAGCACCCGGGGCTTCTCGTCGCCCCAGCCCGCGACCGGCCGTCCCCAGTACGTCTCGTCGGCGAACGCCCGCCGCTTGACCCGCGCGACCTCCTCGCGCCACTCCACCAGGCGCGGACAGGCGCGGCACACCGACTCCCTGGCCGTCACCTCGGCGAGCGTGCCGCTCGACGCGGCCAGCTCGCGTACGTCCTCCGGGGTGTGCGCCACGGGCGTACCGGGACCGGCGGGATCCTCAGGCCAGCCGCTGCCAGGGGGAACGAAGCTCATACCGTGGACAGTACCGGCAGCCGCCCGATGCGGACGGCCGCGTCAGGGAACGAGGCCGCGGGCGATGCCGTCGAGGATGTCGTGCTCGCTGACCAGCACCTCGCCGAAGCCGTAGCGGGCCACGATGCGGTCGAGGATGAGCGCCCCCGCGCCGATCACGTCGACCCGGCCGGGGTGCATGACGGGGATGGCCGCGCGCTCGTCGTGGGTCATGGCGAGCAGCCGCCGCGACACCTCGTGCACCCGGGCGGCCGGGATGCGCGAGCCGTGGATGCGCGCCGGGTCGTAGGCCGGGAGGTCGAGCGAGATGCCGGCGACCGTGGTGACCGAACCGGCGAGCCCGATGAGGGTGTGCGCCCGGCCGACCGGCACCTCGGCGGAGACCCGGTCGAGGGCCGCCTCGATATCGGCGGTCGCCGCCGCCACGGCCTCGGGCGTGACGCCGGACGCCAGGTGGCGCTCGGTGAGCCGGACGCAGCCGATGTCGACCGAGATCGCGCTGTCGACGTCGGCCGAACCGAGGACGAACTCGGTGGAGCCACCGCCGATGTCGACCACGAGCACCGGCGGCGTCACCCCGGTGAGCCCGGCGGTGGCGCCGACGAACGACAGGTGCGCCTCCTCCGAGCCGGTGACCACCTCGGGCTCTACTCCGAAGATCTCACGTACGCCGGTGACGAAGTCGGCGCGGTTGGCGGCGTCGCGGGTGGCGCTGGTGGCCACCACGCGCACCGCGGAGGCGCCGTGCTCGGTGATCAGCTTGGCGTAGCCGCGCATCGCGGTGAAGGTGCGCTCGAGGGCCTCGGGAGCGAGCCGGCCGGTCCTGTCGACGCCCTCGCCGAGACGGACGATCTCCATGCGGCGCTCGACGTCGGACAGCTCGCCCGAGCCGATGTCGGCGATGAGCAGGCGGACGGAGTTGGTGCCGCAGTCGACGGCGGCCACGCGGGTCATGCGCCCTCCTGGGGGACCGCGGGATCACTGGGAAGCTCGACGCAGGGCCCGTCGCACCACCATTCGGGCAGGGCGTCCAGGGCCTCACGGCCGAAGGGGTTGCCTCCCGGGACGGCGAGCTCGTGGCCGACCAGGGCGTGCAGGCATTTCACGCGGTTCGGCATGCCGCCCGCGCTCTGCATGCCCCGCGGCAGCGGCTCCAGGCCCTCCTCGGCGGCGGCCTTGTCACGGCGGGCGATGTAGTCGTCGTGGGCGCGGGCGTACGCCTCGGCCAGCTCGGGGTCGTCGGCCAGCCGGGCCTGCATCTGTTTCATCAGCCCGGACGACTCCAGCGTGCCGATCGCCGAAGCGGCCTTCGGGCAGGTCAGGTAGAACAGCGTCGGGAACGGCGAGCCGTCGGCCAGGCGGGGGGCCGTCTCGACGACGTCCGGCAGCCCGCACGGGCACCGGTGGGCCACCGCCCGCAGATCTCTCGGCGGCCGGCCGAGCTGCTGTTCGACCGCGGCCGCGTCGGCCGGATCCACCATCGTCAACTCCCCCTGGGACCGCGCGGCCCCTCGAAACCTCGTTCTGCCGCCGGAGCGCCCTGCCCGGCTCCGGGTACGCCCGGCCGTCCCGCCATGGGACCGGCCCTCAGCGAGCGGGCGTGCGGCCCGCCTCCACCCGGCGCCCGGTGCCGCGGTCGGCCGCCTCGATCGACTCCCACAACGTCTGGTACCACGGGTCCAGCTCCTCGGGAGCCGTGGTGCCGCTCTTGGGCCGCTCGGCCTTCTTGGCACGGTCGAGCACGACGTAGCACTTCTCGCCCTTGCCGCAGTAGAACAGCCGGGACCTGGCCTGCTGCCGGATGTAGGCCGGGTCGTCGAGCTGCTTGGTGCGCTCTCCGAGCTCCTGCAGGTCTTTGAGCGCCTCCGCCTGCTGCTTCTCGAGCTGGGCGATCTGACGGCGCTGGGCGACGTACTCGCGCACAGGATAGGCGAGGCTCATGGCGATGGCGCACACGACGACCGCGAGGATCGCCGCCCGTCCCGTCAGTTGCGGTCGTTTCTTCATGCTCCTCCCGGGTCCGTACGGCTTGCGCCGGACGCGCAAGCCGTACGGAGAAAACTAACCCTGGAAACGTGGGAAGGCGGTGCGACCCGCGTAGCGGGCGACGTCGTCGAGCAGCTCCTCGATGCGGAGCAGCTGGTTGTACTTGGCGACGCGGTCGGATCGGGCCGGGGCTCCGGTCTTGATCTGGCCGCAGTTGGTGGCGACGGCGAGATCGGCGATCGTGGTGTCCTCGGTCTCGCCGGAGCGGTGGCTCATCATGCAGCGGTAGCCGCTGCGGTGGGCGAGGTCGACGGCGTCGAGGGTCTCCGACAGGGTGCCGATCTGGTTGACCTTCACCAGCAGGGCGTTGGCGGCGCCCTCGAGGATGCCGCGCTCCAGGCGCTCGGGGTTGGTGACGAACAGGTCGTCGCCCACCAGCTGCACCTTGCCGCCGAGGGCGGTGGTGATGGCCTTCCAGCCCTCCCAGTCCTCCTCGTTGAGCGGGTCCTCGATGGAGACCAGCGGGTAGGAGCGGACGAGCTCCTCGTAGAAGGAGATCAGCTCGTCTGAGCTGTGCCCCTTGCCGTCGAGGGTGTAGACACCGCCGGAGTGGAACTCACTGGCCGCCACGTCGAGGGCCAGCGCGACGTCCTGGCCGGGGGTGTAGCCGGCCTTCTCGATCGCGACGAGGATCAGGTCGAGCGCGTCGCGGTTGCTCGGGAGGTTGGGGGCGAAGCCGCCCTCGTCGCCGAGGCCGGTGGCGTACCCCTTCTCCTTGAGCACGCCCTTGAGCGCGTGGTAGGTCTCGGTGCCCATGCGCACGGCGTCGGAGAACGTCTCGGCGCCGATCGGCGCGATCATGAACTCCTGGATGTCGACGTTGCTGTCGGCGTGGGCGCCGCCGTTGAGGATGTTCATCATCGGGACCGGCAGCACGTGGGCGTTCGGGCCGCCGACGTAACGGAACAGCGGCAGGTCGGCGCTGTCGGCCGCGGCCTTGGCCAGGGCCAGGGAGACACCGAGGATCGCGTTGGCGCCGAGCCGCCCCTTGTTGGGCGTGCCGTCGAGGTCGATCATGGTCTGGTCGACGAGGCGCTGCTCCTCGGCGTCGAAGCCCACGATCTCGTCGGCGATGACGTCGGTGACGTTGAGGACGGCCTTCTCGACGCCCTTGCCGCCGTAACGCTTCTTGTCGCCGTCGCGCAGCTCCACGGCCTCGAACTGGCCGGTCGAGGCGCCGCTCGGCACCGCCGCGCGACCGGTGCTGTAGTCGTCGAGCAGGATCTCTACCTCGACCGTGGGGTTGCCCCGGGAGTCGAGGATCTCGCGGGCGGTAACGGCCTCGATGGCAGCCACGAGCGCTCCTAGATGGTCAGCCCGGGGCCGGGCGCCCCGGATCACCGCGCCGTCGTGCGCGATGTGGTTGCGGACGGTTTGCCTGATGAGCCTACCGGGCTCTACTCGCCGGTACGGCTCGCCCTCTCTCTCGGCGCGCCGCCCGCCGCCTGTGGCTACTCCTGACCCGCCGGGGTCGCGCGCGAGCGCTCCCAGGCCTGGACGCGGGCCCGGTAGTCACGGGCGGCCGCGCGGAGCTCGGCCTCGGGGTCGAGGCCGGCGGCGCGGGCCCGCCGTACGAGGTCGAACAGCTCGCGGCCGATGCCCTGCCCGACGGCCCGGGACAGCGACTCGGGAACCCCGGCACGCTCGGCCCGGCTCTGCAGGCCGTGGGCGAGCGACAGGGCGGGCTGACCCATGGGGACGCCGTCGAGCAGCGACTCGCGGCCCTTGGCGGCGCGCTCGGCCGCCTTGATGGCGTCCCAGTTGTCGCTGACCTCCTCGGCGCCGCTCACCACCGTGTCGGCGAACACGTGGGGGTGGCGCCGGACCAGCTTGTCGACGATGCCGCCGGCGACGTCGTCGACGTCGAAGCCCCCGTTGCCCGGCGAGCGCTCCTGGGCGAGACGGGCGTGGAAGACGACCTGGAGGAGCAGGTCGCCCAGCTCCTCACGCAGGGCGGCGTAGTCGCCGTCCTCGATGGTCTCGAGGACTTCGTACGACTCCTCCAGCAGGTAGGGCACCAGCGACTCGTGGGTCTGCCTGGCGTCCCAGGGGCAGTTGCGGCGCAGCCGGTCCATCACGCCCACGAGGTCGAGCAGGCGGGCGCCCGGCAGGTCGTAGGACCCCGGGACGTGCTCGATGACCGGGGGCTCGTCCTCCTGCAGGGCGGCGCGGCCGACCGCGCGCATGAGCTCTTCGTCGCCGTCGGTCGCGGCCAGCCAGACGAGCGTCTCGTCGCGGGCGCGGCTGGCCAGCTCGGCCGGGTCGGGCGTCACGACCTCGACGGGGATGCCCTCGTCGGCGAGGTAGGGCAGCAGCGGGTGGTCGTCGGAGCCGGTGAGCACCCGGCCCGAGCCCAGCACCGCCCACGCCCGGCCGCTCAACAGCCCCGGGGCCACCCGGGGCGAGGTCGTGACGACGACGAAGGTCATGTCACTGACCGGTGGCGGGATCCGGCCGGCTCGCGGTGTCGGCCGACCCTGCGGCCGGCTTGCCGAACCGCGCCTCCTCGACCAGCTGCCCCTGCTGGAGGTCCCAGGTGCCGTAACGGTGGGAGACCTTCACCGGGATGTTCCCCAGCTCGCCGAAGAGCTTCTCCTGCGCCGCCTGCACCGAGGCCTGGTCGGTGAGGTTGGCGCCGAAGCGCTCCAGGGCCTTCTGGTAGATCAGGGTGGTGCGGATCCACTGGCGGGTCTGCGACGGGGGGATGCCCCTGCTGAGACCCTCCGGGCCGATCTTCTGGATGCCGCCCTGGTCGTTGATCAGCTTGTCGATGTCGCCTTCGGTGATCGTGAGACCGGTCTTCTTGGCGAACTGGTCGAACTGGTGGAAGAAGATCAGCTGCGTCAGCACCGTCTTCGGGATGGGGCTCTGGAGCTGCGCCTCGCTGACCTTGGCCTGCTTCAGCGCGTCCTTGTACTCCCTCACCTCCGAGTCGAGCTGCTTCGAGGTGATCTGGTCGCCGCCGACGGTGGCCGCCGTGCCGACCTGCACGGGCGAGGAACAGGCGGTCAGCGCGACGCCGGCGAGGACGGCGGCCGCGAGGGCCGGCAACACGCGCACACGATTCGACTTCACAAGCGGTCCCTTCAACAGACGCGGGCTACTCTACTCAAACCACGCACCGGTTCCGTCACCGGCGAGGGGCGCGGCGGTGGACTGAGGAGGAGGGAGGGCGAGGGACGAGCCCGTACGACGACGAAGCCCGCCGCCTCAAGGAGCGCCCCTCGCCGCCGAGCGGAGCGAGGCCATGAGCACAGGCGCGGCGGTGGACTGAGGAGGAGGGAGGGCGAGGAACGAGCCCGTACGACGACGAAGCCCGCCGCCTCAAGGAGCGCCCCTCGCCCGCCGAGCGGAGCGAGGCAGAAATCATCGAGCGGTTCCCGCCCTGGCCGGTTCGAGGAACATGGCCTCCACCAGGTCGCTGCACCACTTCAGCAGGTCGAGGTCGCGCAGGGGCTGACCGCCCAGCGGCCTGGTCTTCGGCACCGGCACCAGCAGCGTCTCGGCGGCCACCTTGTAGATCGACTTGGGGTACAGCCGGTCGAGGCGCACCTGCTGCGACTCGCGCAGCCTCACGGGCGCGAACCTGATGTGCTGACCCTGCAGCGCCACGTCGGTCAGCCCCGCCTTGCGCGCGTGGACGCGGAAGCGGGCGACCTCCAGCAGGTTGTCGACCTCCTGCGGCGGCCGGCCGTACCGGTCGACCAGCTCCTCCCGGACGGCCGCGATGTCGTCGTCGCTGCCCACCGCCGCCAGCCGCTTGTAGGCCTCCAGGCGCAGCCGCTCGGAGGTGACGTAGTCGTGCGGGATGTGGGCGTTGACGGGCAGCTCGACCTTGACGTCGGGCCGCTCCTCGGCGCCCTCCTCGCCGTCCAGCTTGGCCTTCTGCTCCTTGACGGCCTCGGCCATCATGCGGACGTACAGGTCGAACCCGACGCCCGCGATGTGGCCGGACTGCTCGGCGCCGAGGATGTTGCCCGCGCCGCGGATCTCCAGGTCCTTCATGGCGACGTACATGCCGGCGCCCATCTCGGTGTGCTGGGCGATCGTGGCGAGGCGCTCGTGGGCGGTCTCGGTGAGCGGCGCCTCCGGCGGGTACAGGAAGTAGGCGTACCCGCGCTCGCGGCCCCGGCCGACCCGCCCGCGCAACTGGTGCAGCTGGGACAGGCCGTAGTTGTCGGCGCGGTCGACGATCAGCGTGTTGGCGTTGGGGATGTCGAGGCCCGACTCGACGATCGTCGTGGCGACCAGCACGTCGAACTCGCGCTCCCAGAAGCCCACCATGATCTTCTCGAGCTGCTGTTCGTTCATCTGCCCGTGGGCCACCGCGACCCTGGCCTCGGGGACCAGCTCGTGCAGCCGGGCGGCCACCTTGTTGATCGAGGAGACCCGGTTGTGCACGAAGAACACCTGGCCGTCGCGCATCAGCTCGCGCCGGATCGCCGCCGCGATCTGCTTCTCGTCGTAGGGACCGACGAAGGTGAGGATCGGGTGCCGCTCCTCCGGCGGGGTGAGGATGGTCGACATCTCCCGGATGCCGGTGATGCCCATCTCCAGCGTGCGCGGGATCGGCGTGGCCGACATGGCGAGCACGTCGACCTGGGTGCGCATGTGCTTCATGGCCTCCTTGTGCTCGACGCCGAAGCGCTGCTCCTCGTCGACGATGATGAGGCCGAGCTCCTTGAACCTGACGTCCGGGTTGAGCAGCCGGTGGGTGCCGATGACGACGTCGACACTGCCGTCCTTCAGCCCTTCGAGGGCGGCCTTGACCTCGCTGTCGGTCTGGAAGCGGGAGACGGGCCTGACCACCACCGGGAAGCTCGCGAACCGCTCGCCGAACGTCGAAAGGTGCTGCTGCACGAGCAGGGTCGTCGGCACGAGCACCGCGACCTGCTTGCCGTCCTGCACGGCCTTGAACGCCGCGCGCACCGCGATCTCGGTCTTGCCGTAGCCGACGTCGCCGCAGATCAGGCGGTCCATCGGCACCGGGCGCTCCATGTCGCGCTTGACCTCGTCGATGGCCTCCAGCTGGTCGCCGGTCTCGGCGTAGGGGAAGGCGTCCTCCATCTCGCGCTGCCAGGGCGTGTCGGCGCCGAAGGCGTGGCCGGGGGAGGCCATGCGGGCGCTGTAGAGGCGGATCAGCTCGCCCGCGATCTCCTTGACGGCCTTCTTGGCCCGCGACTTGGCCTTGGCCCAGTCGGCGCCGCCCATGCGGTTCAGCGTGGGCGACTCGCCGCCGACGTACCGCGTGACCTCGTCGAGCTGGTCGGTCGGGACGTACAGCCGGTCGCCCTTGGCGTACTCGATCACGAGGTACTCGCGGGTGGCGCCCTGGACCGATCGCTGGACCATCTCGACGTAGCGGCCGACACCGTGCTGGCTGTGCACGACGTGGTCGCCGACCTTCAGCTGCAGCGGGTCGACCATGTTGCGGCGGCGGGACGGCAGCCTGCGCATGTCCTTGGTGGAGGCCTTCTGGCCGACCAGGTCGAGGTGGGTGAGCACCGCGACCGCGTCGGTGACGAAGCCGTGCTCGACCCGGCCGGTGGTGACGTGCACGACGTCCCTGCCGGGGGCGGTGTCGAGGTCAGGCACGAGCCGCGCGGCGACGTCGACGCCCTTGAGCAGCTCCACGATGCGCTCGGCCGGCCCGTGTCCCTCGCTCAGCAGCACGACGGCACGCCCGTCGCCGAGCCATCCCTTGATGTCGGCCATGGCGCGCTGGGTGTCGCCGCGGTACGCCTCGGCCTCCCGCGCGGAAAGCTCGACGGCCTCGCTCTGCGCGTACACGTCGTCGTCGGCGGGGGCCGGCGCGGCCGAGGACGCCCCGGCCTGCGCGGACGCGGCGAACGGGGCGATCGTCCACCAGGGCTGGCCGAGCTCGCGCGCCTGGGCGCGCACCTCCGCCAGGTCGCGGAAGGCGGCGGCGCCGAGGTCGATCGGCGCCTCGCCGCCCGCCGCGGCGTTGATCCACGACGCCTCCAGGAACTCCTGGCTGGTGTGGACCAGCTCCACCGCCCGGCCGCGGATGCGCTCGGGATCGCAGACGAACACCGACGCGCGGGCGGGCAGGTGGTCGAGCAGGAGGTCCATGCCGTCGACCAGCACGGGGGCGAAGGCCTCCATGCCTTCGACCGGGATGCCGTCCGCGAGCTGGTCGAGGGTCTCCTTCAGGGCCGGGTGCTCCTCGGCGAGATCAGCGGCCCGCCGCCTGACCTCGTCGGTCAGCAGCAGCTCACGGCAGGGGGCGGCGAACAGGCCGCCCTCGGCCACCTCCAGCGACCGCTGGTCGGCGACCTTGAACCAGCGGATCTCCTCGACCGTGTCGCCCCAGAACTCAAGGCGCAGAGGATGCTCCTCGGTGGGCGGGAAGACGTCGAGCAGGCCGCCGCGGACGGCCACCTCTCCGCGCCTTTCGACCATGTCGACCCGGTGGTAGCCGTTGGCGACCAGGCGCTCGACCACGTCTTCGAGGTCGGCGTCGTCGCCGGCGCGCAGCCGCACGGGCGAGAGGTCGCCGAGCCCTCTGACCAGCGGCTGCAGCACGGCGCGGATCGGCGCGACGACGACCTGGAGCGGGCCCGCGGCCGGGTCGCCGGGGATCGGGTGGGCGAGCCGGCGCAGCACCGCCAGACGCTGGCCCACGGTGTCGCTGCGGGGAGACAGCCGCTCGTGCGGCAGGGTCTCCCAGGCGGGGAAGACCGCGACGGCGTTGTCGCCCACCAGGCCGGTCAGCGCGGCGGCGAGGTCTTCGGCCTCCCGCCCGGTCGCCGTGATCGCCAGCACGGGCCGCCTGCGGGCCAGGGCGGCGACCGCGAACGGCCGCAGCGCGGGCGGCCCGATCAGATTGACGTCTTCGCCGGCGCGTTCGAGCGCCTCGGCCAGGTGCGGTTCGGCGACGACAAGGTCGAGCAGTCCGGAAAGACTCATTAGAAATGCCCCCACATGGTCACGCCCGCCTGGAACGTACGCCGCGCGGACGGCCTGCTCAGCTCCAACCCCACGTGGCGCCCCATCACTGCGCGCCGGAAACGACCACACTGAGTGGATGCGGCCATAGGCCACTTTATCCGGCGGCAGGCGCGACCCCGGGCGGTCGGATCTCCGGGGTCGCCACAAGGCTACTTCCCCGCCGGCCCCGCCATGTTCGAAAGCGAGTACCAGTACTCCCTCCACCGGCGACCGGATCGCCGCGTCCTCGGCCCGCATCACGGCGATCGCACTCAACGATCCGGAGGAGATTCTCCGAAGGCGCGGCGGCAGCAACGCAGCGCCTCGCGCACCGCCGGGCTGCTGGTGTTCCTCCAGATCAGTGCGAGCAGGCCCGGGGCCTCGGCGTCGTCGATGATCAGGGCGGTGAGCCGGTCGTCGTAGCGCTGGGCCATGGACCGGCCGAGGATCGCCACCCCCAGCCCTCGTGCGGCCAGGTCGGCGATGGCGTCGGCGGCGCTGGCCTCCAGCGCGATCGCGGGACGAAGGTTCCGGGCCGCGCACGCCTCGTCGAACACCGTCCGCAGCCCGGTGCCCGGCGGCATGCACACGATCGGGTGTCCGTCCAGGTCGCCTAGGGTGACGCGGCCCCGTGCCGCGAGGGGATGGCCGCGCGGGACCGCCGCGACGAGCCGATCACTGATGATCGTCATCGCCTCCAGCCCCTCGGGGGTGGCGGTCGCGGTGCCGACGAGCGCCAGGTCGAGCGCGCCCCCGCGGACCTGCTCCACCAGCCGGTCGGAGCCGTCCTCGAGCAGCGTGATCTCCACGCCGGGATGCGCGGTGTGGAAGGCGGCCAGCGCGTCGAACAGCGGCGTGACCGTACAGCCGATCACCATCCCGACCGTGAGCCGGCCGCGGATCAGAGCGGTCACCTCGCCCACCGCCTGGTCCACCGCCGCCGCGGCGGCGAGGGTGGCGCGGGCGTGTTCGAGCGCGGCCCTGCCCGCGACGGTGAGGGTGGCCGCGCGGGCCGACCGGTCGAACAGCTCTGCGCCGAGCTCGCGTTCGAGCTGGCGGATCTGCGCGCTGACGCCGGACTGGCTGATGTGCACCCGCTCGGCGGCGCGGGTGAAGCTGCGCTCCTCGGCGACCGCGACGAAGTACTCCAGCTGACGCAACTCCATAACTGTGAATTCTAGCTCTCATAAGAACCATCTGTTGGACTTCTGGGAGGCGGCTCGGCAGGCTGGAAAGCGGAACCAGACAAGGAGGCAGACACCATGACCGAATACGAGAAGGCGCTGCGGCCCGAGGACATCACGCGCCTGTTCGTCGAGCGATCCAACGCCGGGGACGCGGCCGGGGTCGCGGCGCTGTACGAGGAGGACGCGGTCCTGGCCTACCCGCCGGGCGGTCAGACCGTGGGCCGGGCGGCCATCCAGGCGCTGTGGGAGAAGGTGCTGGCCAACCGCCCGCGCTTCGAGCCGGAGACCCCGCTGCCCACGCTGATCAGCGGAGACCTCGCGCTCACCTCCACCCCGCCCAAGGACGGGGCCGGCGCCCGGGCCCAGGTCGTACGACGCCAGCCCGACGGGAGCTGGCTGCGCGTGCTGGACCAGCCCGAGTTCGTCACCCCGAGCTGACCGGCCGTACGCGTGCCCAGGGCGTCGCGGGGGACCTGGCCGGGCTCGTCGAATCATCGCCCCGAGGCCGCCCACATGGCCGACGGCGGCGGCGAGGTGCCGCCGCCGGGGGGGCCGAGCGCACCCCCAGGTCCTCTCCACGCCCGTGAGGGTGAGCCGGATCGCCTCGAATCCGCTACTGACCGGCCTTCAATGGCTACGCTGAGTCACATGTCAGATGTGCGATGGTGGCCTGCGACCCAGGGCGACGTGTTCGGCCAGCGGATCCGCGAGCTGTGGACCGAGCAGCTCGGCCGGCGGCTCGACATCCTGGTGGCCGGGTGCGGGGGCGGCCACGTCCTCGAGACCGACCGCATCGAGACGCGCGTCACCGGCATCGACGAGGATCTCCCCGAACTGCGCGCCGCGATGGAGCGCCGCACCGACCTCGACGCGCGGTTCCTCGGCGACCTGAGGGACGCGCCCCTGCTGCCCCGCACGTTCGACGTCGTGCACGCCCCCTTCCTGCTCGAACGCGTGCACCACGCCGAGCTGGTGCTCGACCGCCTGGTGAACGCCCTGCGGCCGGGCGGGCTGCTGCTGGTCCGGATGCGCGACCGCGCCTCGGCGTACGGCTTCTGCGACCGTTTCCTCCCGTCGTGGCCGCGACGGCTGCTGTGGCCGCGTTTCGCCCCGCCGGGCGCGGTCGGCCCGCTCCCGGCGGTCTACGAACAGGTGGCCTCCCGCGAGGGCATCCACTCCTACTGCCTGATGCGCGGGCTGATGATCGCCGAGGACTACTCCGCCACCTCCGGGCCGGCCCTGCGCGGCCCGCACGCCAGGCTGGCCCGGTTCACCTGCCACCTCGTGGCCAAGCTCTCCGGCGACCGCCTCTCCACCGCCGGGGACGAGATCACTCTGGTCATCCGTAAGCCTCAGAACCACTTCGCCCGCCTCATCTGACCGCCACCGCGCCCGTCGTTCCGTGGGCCCGGCGGGTGGCCTGCGAGCCGTCACCGGCGGGTGAGCAGTGGCTGCCACGTGTCGGAGGAGCCGGGGATCTTGAGGTCGGCGGACATTTGCACCGGGTTCTTGCCGTCGATCCCGACCATCACCAGTTGGCCGCGGGACCCGTCCTCGCACGAGGCGGCGCAGCCGAGGGCGATGAGGGTCTCGTCGTCGGCCCAGGCGAGCAGCCGGCGCATCTTCTGGACGCCCACCGTCTTCCCCGTCTTGATGTCCTTGACGGCCGTCTCCGCTCCGGGTCGATCACCCTTCGCCGCGTACTTCTTGCCGTAGACGGCGATGCCGGCGTCCTCCGTGTCCTGCAACGCATGGGTCCAGCCGTCGGGCGGGTCATGGCGCCTGCCCTGCATGTCATAGAACACCTTGCTCGGGTTCGTGTTGGTGTCCTCCCAGATCAGCTCCCCGTAGGGAGTCCAGCCGAACGGGCCGAGATCGGCGTCCGGCGCCCTCACCACCTGCGGGGAGGGCGTGACGGCGTGGAACTCGCTCTGCCCGGTGTCGATGTTCACCATCTGGAAGCCGGTCCGGCTGGGCGGCATCGGTCGGACCGGAGACTTCGTCCGATCGCCGTGGATGCCGGGGTCACGATCGTAGGTGGTGGTGAGCAGCCCCTTGGTCGGCGACCAGGAGACGGCACCCACCGGGTGTTCCAGGTCGATCCACTTCACGATCTCTCGGGTGCGCATATCGAGGATCCCGACCCTGTGGGCCGGCAGCGGGTACTCCAGCACAGCGGCGTATTCCAGACCGCTCGAGACGTCCAGTTTCGCCCAGTCGGTCTTGTCGTACCTGTCGGTGACGGGGTTGTAGAGGTACCAGGTGGAGCGGTCGCGCACCCTGCCGTCCGGGAGTTTCTCCTGGCTGTCGATGTGGTAGGCCGACACCGCCTTCTCGCCGGCGGCGACCAGCGTGCGTGGCGGGCTGTTGTGGGTGTCGGTCAGCGTCGGAAAGAAGGGGGCTTCGCTCGGCGCCACGCCGACCTGGCTCGTGCTCGACGGGTCGGGGGCGGCGGCCGGGGAATGCATGGCGCGGGTCAGCGCGACCGGGGGGACGGCCAGGCCGATGCCGGCGACGGCCGCGACGAGCACGGCGGCCACCGCGGTCCTCCTCAGGCGACGGCGGACCCGCCCCCGCAGGGCCCGGTCGGCGAGGTCATGCGGGATCCGGACCTCCTCCGACCACTCCCGGAGCGTCTCGGCCACCAGGGTCTCAGGCTTCATGATCTTGCCTCCTTCAACGCGAACGAGGGGGCTCGGAGATCGGCGAGTTCCGGCGCGACGGCGCGCAGCCGGGCCAGGGAGCGGTGGGCGGTGCTGCGGACCGTCCCGACCGAGCAGTCCATGATCTGGGCCACCTCGGCCTCCGGCAGGTCCTCGAAGTAGCGCAGCACCAGCACCGCACGCTGCCGCGGGGTCAGCCTGGTCAGCGCGCGGCGCAGCACGAGCTTCAGTTCGGCGGCGTGCGCGTCGTCGGGGCCGGCGACGTCGGGCGTCTCGGCCACGACCGTCTCCGGCCGCCGGGACGCCAGGCGCCACCAGCTGACCTGCTGCCGGTACATGGCCCGCCGCACGTACGCCTCGGGCTCGTCGATGCGGGACCACCGCGCGGCCGCCCTGGCGAGAACGGTCTGCAGCAGATCCTCGGCGGCGTGCTGGTCCCCGCCCGTGAGCAGGAACCCCAGCCTCATCAGCGCCGGCGAACGAGCCGCCACGAACTCGCGGAAACGTCGCTCCTCGGCAACGTCCACGATCACCTCCAGGGTCAGATGTACATCCCCACAGACGCCCCCGCCGTCCGGTCGCTATGCCTCCCTCCTCCGTCTCCCCGCCGCGCAAATATCCTGGCTCGGTGCGAAACGCGGAACAGACGACCGCCGCCGAGCCGGCCACCGTCCTGGAGTGGACTCCCGACGCGCGGGAGCTCGCCGATCTCGAACTGCTGCTCTCCGGGGCCTTCACCCCCCTCACCGGCTTCCTCGGCGCGGCCGACATCGCGTCGGTGACCGAAGAGGGGCGCCTGGCCGACGGCACCCCCTGGCCCGACCCCGTCACCCTGGAGCTGCCGCACGACCACCCCGCCTCGGTGGGGCAGGAGGTCACGCTGCGCGACCCGGAGGGCGCCGGGGTCGCCGTGCTGACCGTGACCGAGCGCACCGGCGACGGCCTCGTCGCGGGGCCGGTCCGCTCCCTGGGCGAGCCCGAGCACGGCCCGTTCGCCCGCCTGCGCCGCTCTCCCGCACAGGTCAGGGCGGAGCTCGGCGACCGTCCCGTCCTCGCCGTCACCATGCGCGGGCCGCTGGACGACCTGGACGAGATCACCGCGACGGCCCGCGAGCTGGACGCGGTCATCCTGCTGCTGCCCCTGGCCTTCGGCGAGGGCGGCCCGGCGGTCGTACGGGCGGCGCTGAAGGCACGCGACAAGCTGCCGTCCGGCACACAGGTCGCCGTGGTGCCGCTGGCGCCCCGCGAGCCGGAGATCGACCTGGAGCTGCGCGAGCACGTCGCCGCGGCCTACGGCGCCGAGGAGCACCTGGCCGGCCCGGAGCCCGTCACGCTCCCCGGCCCGCCGCACCGGCGCGGCGTGGTGGTGTTCTTCACCGGACTGTCCGGTTCGGGCAAGTCCACGATCGCCCGGGGGCTGCACGACGCGCTGCTGGAGAACGGCAGCCGTACCGTCACCTACCTCGACGGGGACGTCGTGCGCAGGCTGCTCTCGGCGGGCCTGACGTTCTCCAAGCAGGACCGCGACCTGAACATCCGCAGGATCGGCTTCGTCGCCGCCGAGGTGGCCCGGCACGGCGGCCTGGCGATCTGCGCCCCCATCGCCCCGTACGCCGCGACGCGCGACGAGGTGCGTCACATGGTCGAAGGGGTGGGGGCCGACTTCATCCTCGTCCACGTCGCCACGCCGCTCGACGAGTGCGAGCGGCGCGACCGCAAGGGGCTGTACGCGAAGGCGCGGGCCGGTCTGATCCCGGAGTTCACCGGCATCTCGGACCCCTACGAGGAACCCGACGACGCCGACGTCACCATCGACACCACCGGCATGCCGATCCAGCGCGCCGTCGACACCGTCCTGAACGTTCTGACCTCGGGCGGCTGGCTCCGTGTTCAGTGATCTGGAACGGGAGTGGAGCTGAAGTAGGGGTCGCGGGCCAGTTGGGAGAACGCGCGGGCGGCGGTCTCGCTGGAGTCGAACCGGGTGTCGCCGCGCGGCGCGGACGGCGAGTCGAAGTACACCAGGGCCTTGATCTGCGGATATCCACGGATCTGACGGCGTACGGAGTTGAAGAACGTCTCCTTGAACCCCGGGTCGCCCGGCCGCTCGAACGCCCCCCACTCGGCCAGCATGATCGGCTTGCCGGGGAAGCGCGTCTGCGTCCAGCGGTAGAAGCCGGGCCAGCTCGCGTGGTCGTCTCGGGTCTTGTCGACCAGGCCCGCGAAGTCGTCCACGCGGCGGTCGGCGTAGGGGTCGAGCCCGATCCAGTCGACGACGTCGTCGCCCGGGTAGAGGCGCTCGAACCACGGCTTGGTGGCCCAGTTCGGGGCGCCCATGTAGGTCATGACCATGACGGCGTTCCGCACCCCGTGCCGGCGCAGTCGGAACACCACATGCCGGTACATCGCGGCGTAGTCGTCGGCCGTCATGCCCGACCCCGGCTGCGGGCGCACGTCGTTCTCGGGCTCGTGGTGGATGGTGAGGAAGAAGCGTTCGTGCAGCCGATGCCTGATCGTCTCCGCCACACGGTCGATGCGGTCGTCGATGGCGCCGTCGGCGATCTCGGCCCAGGTGTCGCGCACGGACGGCTTCCAGTTGATCAGTAGCAGGCGCCTCCTCGCGAGATGGGCCTCCTGCGGGGTCGGGAACGCCTCGCCGCCGCGGTGGTAGACGTGCACGATGTCGGCGCGGCGCCCCATGCGCCTCTCGGCGGTGGCGACGGCCTGCACCGGCGGCCTGCCGCCGAAGACGTCCGGGGCGATGCCCCACCAGGCGCCACAGCTCGGGATGAGTTTCGCCGTGGCGGCGCAGCCGGGCACCCCCTCGGGGGACGACACGCCCAGCCTGTTCGCGGTGTCGTTGGCCACCGTCTCCCGCATGGGTCTCACCGACAGCAGCGTGTAAAGGATCAGCCCGCAGCCGACGGCTAGCCCGGCACCGAAAACCCATATTCCCGTCACTCTGCGCAAGGCGGCCAAACCCCCTTTTCACCGTTTCCAGCGGAGACCGGTATTCACCTTCCCATTAATCGGGTCCGCACCGCCGGGAACTCGCCACCCTGGGCGCGAGCTGCGGCTTCACAAGCACAGAAATATCCGGCTATACCCCCCGAACCACCCCATCCGGCCGTCCACAAAAACTCTCGTATGCGATTGAGAAATCTTGAGATGTGCCTATAGTTCTCTGGTCCCGTTCCCAGGAGGGTCAGTTCACCGCGCGGCCGATCCCGAAAAGGGATCGGCCGCCGCGTGACGCATGCAAAGGGTCAGTTCACCAACAACCGATCCGGAAGCCCCAGAACGCACCCGCGACGACCCGCACCGAGAGGTCTGCTGTTCCATGAGCCACCCGGCGTCCTCAGTCCCCCGCCCGGCCACCGGGCGCGAGTTCGCGGAGTTCGGCTCCATGCTCCTGCGGCGCCGGGTCACCGTCGCGGGGTTCCTGCTCGCCGGCGCCTGTTGCGGAGGCGCCCTGCTGGCGGCCACCCCGCCGTCGTACACCGCGACCGCCGAGGTGCTCGTGTCCGCCACCGGCGTGCAGGACCAGATCAATCCCACCACCCCACGCCAGCGCGAGCCGCTCAACCTCGACACCGAGGCCCAGATCGCCCGCTCCACCGTGGTCGCCGCCCGGGCCGCCCACGCCCTGAAGGTCAAGTCGCGCACCGGCACGGGCGAGCCCGACCCCGGCCCGCTGAGAGACCGGGTCACCGTCGCCGTGCCGCCCAACTCGGCCGTCCTCGCGATCTCCTATACCGCCGGCGACCCGGCCACCGCCGCCGCGGGCGCCGAGGCGTTCGCCAAGGCCTACCTCGCCAACCGCGAGGCCACCGCCACCCACACCCTCGACGCCCAGCTCAAGGTGCTGGCGGGCAAGCTGCGCGAGGTGCAGTCTGCCCTCGCGCGCACCGTGACCGGCATCCCCCGCACGGCCTCCGGGTCGGCGGCGCGCACCATGGCCGTCCAGCGGCAGAACCTCCTCGGCAAACAGGTCCTCACCCTCACCGAGAAGTACGACGCCCTCAAGACCGTCGCCGTCACACCCGGCACCGTGATCAGCGACGCTCGCCCGCCGACGTCCCCCACCCAGCCCAGCCGGCCGCTGTACGTCGGCAGCGGGCTGTTCCTCGGCCTGCTCGCCGGCGCCGGGGCCGCCATGCTGCGCGACCGGCTCGACACCCGGCTGCGCACGCCCGCCGACGTCGAACGGCTCACCGGGCTGCCCGTCCTGTGCGACGGCGAGAACGCCCGCGAGCTGCGCGAGCTGGCCATGGCCGTCGCCCGGCACCTGCGGGACGGCGGTGAGCTGCTGGTCCGCGGCGTCACCCCCGGCACCGACCCCGAGCCGATCGCCGACGACCTACGCGTCGCGCTGACCGGCCTCGCGCCGATCTGGGTGCGCACCGACCAGGCGGCCAGGGCCGACGCCGCCCTCCTGGTCGTCGAGAGCCGCTCCGTGCGCTCCAAACAGCTGGCGCACGCCGTTCGCCAGCTCCGGCGCACCGACACCGCGCCGCTGGGGGTCATCATGCTGCCCGGTGGCGGCGACGCCCGGCACGGCCACGTCCGCCGTCCGCCGTCCGCACCCACGGCACGCGCGTCGTGAGGCCCTCTCCCCCCGCCTCCCGGCTCAGGCCGCCTCCTCCCGCCGCGTGGCCGATCGCCGCGCTCCTCGTCGGGTACCCCGTCTGGTGGGCGCTGGGCTTCGGGGGCCTGTCGATCATCGTCGTCGCGTTCCCCATGGCGGTCGTGCTCTGGCGGCGGCGGCCGATCGCGGTGCCCAAGGGCATGGGCCTGTGGGCACTGCTCGTCGCGGGCTACCTCGTGAGCGCCCTCATGCTCGGCCAGACGCCGCCCGGCACGTACGGCGACCTCGGCACCGGCCGCGTCATGGGCTACCTCATGCGGCTCGCGCTCTACCTCGCCCTGCTGGTCATGGTGCTCTACCTCGGCAACCTCACCGAGCAGGAGCTGCCGCAGCTCGCGCTGGTGCGCATGCTCGGCGTGCTGTTCGTCGTCACCGTGGCCGGGGGGCTGCTCGGGGTGGTGGCCCCCCGGTTCGAGTTCACCTCGCCGGTCGAGATGCTGCTGCCGGGGTGGATCAGCGGCAACTCCTTCGTCCGCAACCTCATCCACCCGACGGCGGCCCAGGTCCAGCATGTCCTCGGGCACGCCTCCCCGCGCCCGGAGGCGCCGTTCGAGTGGGCCAACGCCTGGGGCGGCAACATCTCGGTGCTGCTGATCTGGTTCGCGGTCGGCTGGTGGACGTACGGCGGGCCGGCGCGGCGCGTGCTGTGCGTGGCGATCACGGCGCTGGCCGCGATCCCGATCGTCTACTCCCTCAACCGAGGACTGTGGATCGGCCTGGCCGTCAGCGTGGCGTACGCCCTGGTGCGCGCCCGCCGCCGTACCGGCCTCGTGGCCGGCGCGGCGCTCGCGGCGGCGGCCGCGGTGTTCCTCGCCGGACCGCTCACCGCCATCGTGGCCCAGCGCATCGACAGCCCGCACAGCAACCGCATCAGGGCGTTCACGGTCACCTCCACGCTGGAGGCGGCCGCCCATTCGCCGATCATCGGGTACGGCAACACGCGCAACGCCTACGGCAACTACCAGACGATCACCACGGGCAAGACCGACTGGTGCGCCGAATGCGGCCATCCCCCGCTCGGCAGCGACGGCCAGCTGTGGCTGCTGCTGATCACCCAGGGGTTCACGGGGGCGCTGCTGTACGTCGCGTTCTTCGCCGGGGCCGTCCGCCGCTTCTGGCGCGACCGCACCCCCATCGGGCAGGCCGGCACGCTCGTCATGATCCTCGTGCTGCTCTACATGTTCGTCTACGACGGCCTCGTCACCGCGCTCAGCCTGTACCTGATCTCGTTCGCCCTGCTCTGGCGCAACGGCCGCGCCGATTTTCCACCGGCGTTTTCGACTGAATCGTCCCAAGTGGCCTTGGCAGCCGTCTCCGGGGCAGGGGAGGGGGGCCGGTGAACGACTACCGCGCGCGCCTGCGCTATCTGGACGAGGTGATCGCCTTGCTGTACCGCCCATCGACCGACGGCCCCACGTCCCACGCCCCGTACGCCCTGCTGCCCGGCCGGTTCGTCCCGCGCCGCCTCGCCCCCCGCTCCCACTGGCTCCCGGGACGGCGGCTCCTGCCGCAGGGTCCCGACACGATCGACGGCCACCTCAGCGAAGTGTTCGGGGAGCGCGTGCGCGCCACCGCCCACGTACGACCGGCCCGGCGCGCCAACCGCAAGCCCGTCCTGGAGGTCCACGGAGCACGCGGCGAGCTCCTGGCCTTCGTCAAGATCGGCGACACGGAGCGGGCGCAGGCCCTGGTACGGCACGAGTCCGCCACGCTCCAGACCCTCGCCGCCGCCCACCTGGACGTCGTGGTGGCGCCCACCGTGCTGCACCACGGCACCTGGAACGGCCTCGAGGTGCTGGCCCTGTCCCCCCTTCCCGCCCGCCGCCGCCGGATCTCCCCGGCGGTCCTGAACGAGGCGATCAAGGAGATCTCCGCCCTCGCACCGACCCCCGCGCGCGCCACCCTCCCCGCGCACGCCACGGCCCCGGCCCATGCCCGCGTCCCCGCCCAGCGGACGGCTCCCGACGAGCGGCCGTCCCGGCCAGGGATCGCCGGCGGCCCGAGCCCTGCGAAGGCGGGAGCCGGGGACGGCCACGCGTGGCACGGCGACTTCTCCCCCTGGAACATGGCGGCGGCGCCCGGCGGCCGCCTCCTGGTGTGGGACTGGGAGCGCTTCGCCACCGGCGTGCCCCTCGGCTTCGACGCCCTCCACCACTTCCTCCAGCGGTGCCTGCGCCGCATGCGCCCCCGGGTCGCCGCCGAGGCGTGCCTGGCGCAGGCCGTGCCGACCCTGGCGCCCTTCGGGCTGTCGGCCGCCGAGGCGCGGCACACGGCGATCCGCTACCTCATCGCCCTCGCCGACCGGTACGACAACGACGGCCACCACCCCCTCGGCCCCGTGTCCGAGTGGCTCAATCCCCTCGTCGACCACCAAGAGGTCCTCACATGAACCCAGTCCTCACATGAACCGAGCCGTGAAACGGTCCGCGCACGCCATCTCCCACACGGCCGGACGGCTCACCGTGGGCGGGCGCCTCCTGCCGTCGTTCCTCATCATCGGGGCGCAGCGCTGCGGCACCACCTCGCTGTACCGCGCGCTCGCCCAGCATCCCCTGATGCTCAAACCCGTGCTCCGCAAGGGCGTCCACTACTTCGACACCTCCTACGGCAGAGGCATGTCGTGGTACCGCGCCCACTTCCCCCTGAAGGTCACGGCCGAGCGGCTGCGGCGGAGGTACGGCGCGCGCCCGCTCGCCTTCGAGTCCTCGCCGTACTACCTGTTCCACCCCCTGGCCGCCTCGCGCATCGCACGTGACCTGCCAGGGGTGAAACTGATCGTGCTGGTGCGCGACCCGGTCGAGCGCGCGTACTCCGCCCATGCCCACGAGCTGGCCCGCGGGTTCGAGACCGAGCCGTCGTTCGAGCGGGCGGTCGAGATGGAGGTCCGGCGGCTCGCCGGGGAGGCCGAACGGCTCCGCGACCACCCGTACGCCGTCAGCCACGCCCACCGCCACCACGCCTACCTCGCCCGGGGGCGGTACGCCGAACAGCTCGCCCGGATCGAGCCGCTGGTGGACCGCGAGCGCATCCTGGTGGTCGACAGCGGGCGCTTCTTCACCTCTCCCGAGACGGTGTACGACCGGGTGCTGGAATTCCTCGGCCTTCCCCGCATGGGCGACCCGGCGTTCGAACGGCACAACGCCCGACCTCGCGCCATCGATATGCCCGATCCGGTGCGGCGCGCCCTGTCGGCCCATTTCGCCCCATGGGACGACGAGCTGGAGCCCTGGCTCGGCACCAGGCCATCATGGCGCTGCTGACCGGCGACCCGGAGCGCCCAGAAGCCGGCAGCACACCACCCCACCCGCTCACAGCCCATTCCGCAGAACCTTCGGCCCCACCGCTCACACCTGATTCCTCAGAACCGCAGAAGGCCTCCCCACAACCTGCGGCCTCAGCACCCACGAGCCGCGTGGCCTCTCTGGTGTCACAGGCGTCTCTGGTCAAGGGCGGTCTCGCGGGCCTGGTGGCGGCGGTCGTCGGTGCCGGGTCGCAGCTCCTGCTCGTGGTGGCGGTCACCCGGACGTACGACGCCCACACGGCCGGCACCCTCTTCACGGCCACGACACTGTGCCTGATGACCGCGGGCGTCCTGAAGCTCGACTCCGGCAACGCCCTGATCTACTTCATCGCCCGCTCCCACAGACCCGCCCTTATCTCCTCCGACATTTCCCGATATTTCCGGGTGGCCCTGCTGCCGGTGAGCGTCCTCTCCCTGCTCACGGGCACCGCCGTGCTGCTGTACGCCGACGGGCTGGCCACCGTGACCCTGCCCGGCCACGAGACGTCCGGGCTCGCCACCGCCCTGCGCACGCTGGCCGTCGCGCTGCCCGTCCTGGTCTGCGCCGACGTCCTGGTCTCGGCCACCAGGGGCTTCGGCGTCATGCGCCCGACCGCCCTGCTCACCGGGGTGCTCCAACCGGGTGGGCAGCTCGTCCTGGTCGGGCTCCTCGCCCTGGCCGGAGTCACGGCGGACCCCCTCCAGGCGCTCTGCGTCGCGTGGGCCCTGCCCGCCCTGCCGGTGCTCGTCCTCGCCACCGTCTGGCTACGCCGCCGCCTCCGTCTCCCCGCTCCCGCTGCCGTCCCGCCACGCGACCTCGCCGATCGCACCCGCCCCGCACTCAGCGCTTCCCCGCCACACCACCTCGCCGCTCCCGGCTGTCCCGTTCCCGGCGCCTTCCCGCCACGCCGTCACGCCTCTGCCGCCCCCCGTCCCTCCGGTACCGCCCGGCTTCGTCCTCGGCCCGCCGTCCCGGACGCCGCCCGCGAGTTCTGGCGGTACGCCGCGCCACGCGCTCTCGGCGGGGCCGTGCAGGCGATCTTCCAGCGGCTGGACATCGTCATCGTGGCCGTCCTGGCCGGTCCGGAGCACGCGGCCCTGTACACCGCCGCGACCCGCTTCAAGGTGGTGGGCCAGCTCGTCAACCAGGGGCTCGCCCAGGCCGTACACCCCCGGCTGGTGCGGGCGATGGCCAACGGCGACCTGCCGCTCGCCCGCAGGCTCTACCAGACGACGACCATGTGGCTGGTCGTGGTGACCTGGCCGATCTGGTTGGGGTACGCCGCGCTCGCGCCCTGGCTGCTCGCGGTGTTCGGCGACGGCTACCGCGACGGGGCCGCCGTCGCCGTCGTACTGGCCCTCACCATGGCGGTCGCCACGGCGTGCGGCATGGTGGACGTCGTCCTGATCGCGGCCGGGCACACGGCGTCGAGCATGGCGAACATCCTCACCGCGACGGCGGTGACCGTCGCCCTCGACCTCGCCCTGGTCCCCGCGCACGGCGCCCTGGGTGCGGCACTGGGCTGGTCGGGCGGGGTCGTGGCGAAGAACCTCCTGCCGCTGCTGCAGATGGCCCGCCGGTACGGCCTTCGTCCCTTCGGCGCGCACAGCCTCTCCGCGCTGCGCGCCTGGCGTCCGGAGGAGGCGGCGTGAAACCAGCCTCCCCGGCCGGCCCCGCAGGTGAGGACGCGTCCCCGTCCGATCCGATGTCAGCGAAACAGGCGGTCTCCCCCGAAGACGCCGGAATCCGGGGGACGGAGGCCGGGAATCCGATCCTGGTCACGGGCTTGCCGAGGAGCGGTACGAGCTGGGCGGGCAAGATGCTCGCGGCCGGCGGCGAGGTCGTGTACGTCAATGAGCCGCTCAACCCCCAGCGCCCGCCGGGCCGCTCCCCCGGCGTGCTGAACGCCCAGGTCACTCACCGTTTCCAGTACATCTGTGCGGACGACGAAGATCCCTGGCTGCGGGCGTTCTCCGACACCGTCGCGCTGCGCTACGGGTACGCCGCCGAGCTGCGCCGCAACCGCTCGCCGTCCGACCTCGCGCGGCTGGTCAAGTACGCCACGGCCTTCACCGTGGGCCGGCTGCGGGGCCGCAGGGCCCTCCTGGACGACCCGTTCGCACTGTTCTCCGCCGGTTGGTTCGCCGAGCGGCTCGGCTGCCGGGTGGTCCTGCTGGTCCGCGACCCGGTGTCGTTCGTCGGGAGCTGGCAGCGGCTCGGGTGGAGCGTGGACGTCCGCGAACTGCTCGGACAGCCGCTCCTCGTCCGCGATCATCCCCAGGTGGAGAGCGTGCGCCGGCTCGCCGGCTCCCAGGACCGCATCGCGAGGACCGCCGCCCTGTGGGACGTGGCACGCGCCGTCGCGGAAGACCTGGCCGCGCGGCACCCGTCCATCCGCGTCGTGCGATACGAGCACCTCGCCGCCGACCCCGTCGCCGCCTATCGTGACCTGTACGCCTGGTGCGGGCTCGCCTGGTCCGACCGCGCCGCCCGCCGCATCACCAGGGCATGCACCGCCCCGGCGCGCGGCCTGTCACCCGGCAACGGCTTCGCCTGGACCGGCCTGTCACGCACGGCCTACCGCCCCATGGACTCCCGCCGCGCCCTCACCGCCCACCACGACCGGCTCACCCCGGAAGAGATCACGCGCATCCAAACCCTCACCACTCCTCACCTCTGACATCACCACGGCTCCGCCGTACGGCGGCGCCGGATTCACCGCACCACCTCCCACCCACGCGGCGCCGAAAAGGCAGGCAAGACAGCCGACGAAGTGGCCAGCGGAGTGTGGTGGCTTCGGCGTGCGGCAGCTACCAGGGGCGCTGTGGCTCGCGGGAATGTCCGGAGGGGAGCCGTTGGGTGAGGCGTTTCAGCAGGCAGCCGGTGAGGAGGCGGAGGGCGAAGGGGAGGTCGTCGACGAGGTAGCGGCGCGCCAGGCGGCCCGGCTCGGAGGCCAGGCGGAACAGCCACTCGAGCCCGGAGCGCCGCATCCATTCCGGCGCCCTGCGCACCGCGCCCGCCGTGAACGCGATCGCCGAGCCGCAGCCGACGAACCAGGTGCCCGGCAGATCGGCCCGCAGTATGCGGACCAGCCGATCCTGCTTGGGGAAGCCGAGCCCGACGAAAACCACCCGCGGCCGCGCGGCGACCAGCGCCTCGCGTACGTCGGCGAGAGCCTCAACCGACGTCTCGAACCCCCGCGCCGGGCTCGCCACCCCGGCGACGCGCAGGCCGGGACAGCGCCCGCGCAGCACCTCCGACGCCCTCGCCGCGACACCGGGTGGCCCACCGAGGAGGTAGACCGGCAACCCCTCGGCCGCGGCGGCCTCCGAGAGCGACCAGATCAGGTCGGCCCCGGTGATGCGCTCGGGAAGGGGCGTGCCGAGCAGCTTCGACGCCCACACCAGAGGCATGCCGTCGGCCACGGCCAGGTCGGCGCCCGCCACGATGGCCCGGACCTCGGGATCCCTCGCGCAGGCACGGCAGATGTCGACATTGGGGGTGACCACGTGCCCGCCTTCCCCCCGCGCGAGGGCGGCGACGACGTGGCCAACCACCTCCCCCTCCGTGAGAGCGTCGACCACGACGCCCGCGACCGTGACACGGGGGCGGCTCCCAGTGGCCACGAGCGCGACGCCCTCACGAGCCCGCTTGCCGTGAAGTAGATGGCGTGTCATCAGATGCCGTGCCCTCGCGTGTGGAGGAGACCGAGCACGACGTGTGCGGGGACCACGCCGAGCGCGACGGCGAGGGCGATCGGCACCCGCGGCTCGCCCCGGCGCGCGGCGAACGCCCTGATCGCCCAGCGCGTCGCCTCGCGGCGGCGTCCGAGGGCCGCGTTGTGGAAGGCCAGCTGACCGTAGACGCGGGCCGCGCCGCGCGGGTCGGCGGCGAGGCCGGGGTGGCGGGCGAGCATCCACTCCAGGCCCGCGATGCGGTCGGCCCAGCGGGTCACGTAGGCGGAGGCGCCCCAGCGGACCCGCACCAGGGGCCGGTCGACGTACGCGATGGGGTGGCGGGCGGCGGCGCGGAGCGCGAGATCCCAGTCTTCGTTCTGGCCGGCGGGCGCGCTCTCGTCGACCCAGAAGGATCCGCGCCTGAACAGGAACGTCGAGGAGTGGACCATCGCCATGCGGGAACGGGTGAGAGCGGCCCTGGTCACCCGGCTAGTACCGGCGAGGCGCGGCACCCGGTGGGCTCCGTACTCGACCTCGATGGCGCAGGCCGCGAACTCGGCCCCCGGATCGGCGTCGAGGGCGGCGAGCTGGGCGGCCAGCTTTCCGGGCAGCCACAGGTCGTCGTCATCGCAGAACGCCACCAGGTCGGTGCGGAGGGCGGCGATCCCGGTGTTACGGGCACCCGGCAGACCGGGACTGAACCGGTTGGCGACCACCCGAACGCCCTCGCCCCCGAGCTCGGCGGCGACCGCCCCAGGAGACAGACCATCGTCGCCCCCCCGGACGCCCTCGCCCGCGAGCTCGGCGGCAACCGGCTCAGAAGACAAGCCACGGATGCCCCCCTCCACGAGCTGGGCGGCAACGACTTGAGGAGACAGGCCGCCGTCGACCACCACGACGATGTCGGGAACCGCCGGATCCTCCTGCGCCTGGACGGCCCGTACGGCGGCCCGGAGCAGCCGGGGCCGGTCTCCCCTCGTCGGGATGACCACCCCCACGGTCGGGCTCACCGGCACTCCTGCGCGGCGACGCCCGCGGTCACCCATCGGGACGCGATCTCTTCCGGCCCCCGCTGGTCACGCAGCCGGTAGCCGTACTGGACCATCAGCGGCCAGGCGAGCGCGGTGACGAGCCATCGATGGCGGCGGGACAGGTGGCGGCACCAGGAGTCGTCCCTCGAGAGCGCGAGCGACCCGGCCGTGAACCGCATCGGGTTCCCGGCGCAGGTGTGCGCCATGGACAGCTCGGCGACACCTGGGCGCATGAACGCCAGGGCGGTGCCGCCCGCGTGGCCGCCGAGCCCCAGCCTGGCCAGCAAGGTGCCGAGGACGGCTCCGGGATCGGCCATCAGGTCTTCGTAGCGGACACGGATGACCGTGCCACCGCGGCGGGCGAGCAGCTCGAACGCGAGGTTCTGCACGACCCAGTGCACTGCCGTGCGGAACGGGCGCCAGCGGGTCATCGGCCGCCCGTTCTCGGGCCTGGTGACCCGCCGCCGCCACGAATAGGCGACCGCGCGCGGGTCGCGGACCACGTGGACGACGCTGAGGTCGACGACCGGCGAGGTGTTGAGGCAGAACGCCAGGGACGCGTGCTTGCTGGAGTCGACGACGACACGGCACGAGGTCACCTGGGCCGCCGCCTCGTAGACGCGGGAGTACGCCCGGGTGTACCCGCTGAGGCCCACCTTGTGCCGGTGGGCGGCCAGCGCCGGGATGTGCCGGGTGCGGTCGACCCTGTGCCGCAGGGTGAGGACGCGGTCGGCGAGCCCCGGCGACCACCCTCCGAACGCCCTGATGCCGACCCTGCGCCAGAACGCGCAGGCGGTGAACGGCTCACCGCACCCGCACGGCTCTCCGGCGCCGATCCCCCGCTCCCAGAGGTGGACCACCTCGCCGAGGGGCGCGACCCCGGGGACCTCGCCGAGCAGCCGCTCCAGCAGAGTCGTGCCGCTGCGCCCCAACCCTCCGATGAACACCACACGAACAGCCACTGACCCGAACCCCCGCCGCTACGACCGATACGCAACGTGTCGACGCTAGCGCTCTACGTAATCGAAAGGTGCGGAAACAGTAAAGGATCTACTTACCGTCGGGGCACGCCGACGAGCGATGCTGCCTGCCCAATACCCCTCCGGCCCCCAAGAGAAGATCTTGTCGCGGTCGATGCCGTGCGCGTGTCAGGGCGTCGAGCTGGGACTGCAGTTCCTGGGGGAGTGAGGAGCAGCGGGCGTACCCGATGCGGATGTCAGCGGTTTGTGAGAGACGACCGCCCCGTTGTCCCCTCAAGGCCAGCGAGGAGGTCATCGAGGGCCTGGGTGAGGGCTTCGGAGTTGGCAGCGGTGAACCAGGTGGTGCGGATGCGCTCGTTGTTTCCCTTCGGGGTCTCGTGGTCGGCCGCGAGTTGCTGCAGGGTGCGGGTCTGGTCGCTCAGGGCACGGCCGACCTCCTGGAAGAGGCTGCGTACGTAGCGGTCCGCGTCGTTGGAGGCGATGCCGTGGCCGACGGCCCAGGAGGTGAGCGTGGCGAGGTAGGAGTAGTGGGTGGTCAGCGTCCCCGTCACCGCGGAGAAGACGTTGAAAGCTTTCTCGTCCGCTACCGGGAGCACCCCGCCCAGGTGCTCGAAGAGGGAGTCCACCACCGGGTGGGACGGATACGTCACCGTGATGGAACGGCGTTCGCGTATGGCGGGCAGGGGAATGGCCCGTACGAGCGGTGCATCGGTGGCGAGCGTCGCGCGCAGGTCGTCGTTGCCGAGGCCGGACATCACGTTGATCACGATCTTGTCGTCGTCCACCGTCAGGCCGGCGAGTGCTTCGTGCCGGTCCTGGCGGCGTACGGCGATGATCACTATGTCGGAGTGGTCCACCACCGTCTGGTTGTCGGGACACACCCGCAGGCCCTCGTAGCGCTCGGACAGCTCCGCGGCCGTGCGGGCTCCGCGCGGGGAAAGAAACACCTCAGGCGTATCACCGCCCCGGTGATACAGGCCTTCCACGATGGCCCGGCCGATCTCGCCTACCCCGATGATGCCGATGCGCTTCACCGTGTCCTCCTCCATGGTCCATGCTGGTCGGGACCCGTGGCGGTCGGGTCCGTGTCGAGAGCGCCGTTCGCCGCGGGTCTCATTGGTCGATCATGCGGATGCTGTGGTCGCCGTATCGGGCTCCGTGGGCGCCGGTGGTGGGGACGGCCGCGTCGATGTGACTGAGGTCGGTCGCGGTCAGGTGCAGGTCGAGTGCGGCCAGGTTGTCGCGCAGGTGGGGGCGGCGGGAACTGCCGGGGATGGGGATGACGTCGTTGCCGCGGGTGAGGAGCCAGGCGAGGGCGACCTGGGCGGAGGTGACGCCCTTGGTGGCGGCGAGGTGGGAGATGGCGTCGACGATGGCCAGGTTGGCCTTGAGGTCGTCGCCGTTGTAACGGGGAGCGGTGGCGCGGAAGTCGCCGCTGTCGTAGCGGGTGGTGGTACGGACGGCTCCGGTGAGCAGGCCGCGACCGAGGGGGCTGTAGGCGACCAGGGCGGCGCCGAGGTCGCGGAGCGTGGGCAGGATGTCGTCTTCGACATGGCGTTCCCACAGTGAGTATTCGGTCTGGACGGCGCTGATCGGGTGAATGGCGTGGGCGCGGCGGAGAGTGGTGGCCGAGACTTCGGACAGGCCGATGTGACCTATCTTGCCCTGGGCGACCAGATCGGCCAGGGCGCCGACCGACTCCTCGACGGGTACGGCAGGGTCGATGCGGGCGAGGTAGTACACGTCGATGTGATCGGTGCGGAGCCGGCGCAGGGACGCTTCGCAGGCGCGGCGCAGATAGTCGGGTGCACCGGCGGGGACCAGCCCTTCGGCGGTGCGCCGGACGCCCGACTTGGTGGCCAGCACGACGCGGTCGCGGTGCGGTGCGAGGGCCCGGCCGACGAGTTCCTCGTTGGCTCCGTCGCCGTAGAAGTCGCCGGTGTCGAACATGGTGACGCCGGAATCGAGGGCTTCCAGCAAGGTGGCGGCGGCCTCGCGTGGGTCGGCGGGGCCGTAGCTGCCGGTCATGCTCATACAGCCGAGGCCGAGTCGGCTGACCGCTGGGCCGTCGGTGCCGAGGATGGTGGTGTGCATCGTTCCTCTCACGGGGTTTTCGGGCGTGAGGCTTCGCCCAGGGCTACTTCAGATCGGTGACCTGGCGTCGGTGCGCATGTTCCCGGGCGGGGCTGTCGCTCGGGCCGGTGCCGCCCGCCCCATCACCTGCGGAGTCCGCCGCAAGCCGGCGTCACACCGATCGTGATCGTCTCCACAACAACGCGACCGCCAGGAGTCCTGCCAGGCAGGGCGCCATGCCGGCCCAGCCCAGTGCCGGCGGCAGGCCGGTGTCGCCGGAGGTGTCCTTGGTGAGCAGCCCGGTCAGCCCGACGCTCGCGCCGAGTACGAACATCACGGTCGAGGTGGGACGGGCCCAGCGCTTGCCCGCCTTGACCGCCCACGTCGTCCAGAGCCAGGCGATGACGCCGAACGCTCCGATGACCGACAACAGGACCAGGTAGGTGGTGACGGCCGAGTCGACACGCGTCTGGGTGTAGGTGGGATAGCCGGCCTTGATGTGATCGGCCAGCAGATGGGTGGTGGCACGGTCGAGGTAGGGGGCGATCGTGGCGATGACGGTGAGCCCCAGGCCCGTGTACATGGCTGCGATCGCCGATCGCCGATGATGTTTCCTCGTCATCAGAGTGCTTTCCTTTCGCCTCACGCGGTCAGGGAGGATCGGAGGAACTCGAGGATCTCCGTCCGTGCGGTTCCGGCCTTGGGCGCCACGCCCGGCGTGCTGAGGAACGCGTGCCCCGCCCCGGGGTACTCAGATAGCCGCGCGGACGTCCCGGCCGCTCGCAGTCGTTCGGCGTAGTGGCGGCCGTGATCGGCCACCGGGTCGTGGGTCGGCACCACCACCAGCGCCGGGGCCAGTCCGTTCAGGTCGTCGGCATACAGCGGCGAGAGCGGTATACCCGGACCGGCAGGTCGCGGCCTGGGAGCGCCACCCGCTGCCAGCCGATGGCGGCGCCGGGATCCGGATTCCCGAGGATCGCCCGCGCCGCGCTGGACGCCCGCCAGCGGTTCTCCGCCTCGCGGTAGGCGACCAGCTCCTTCTCCGTCATCGCCGAGAAGTCCGGCTCCGGCGGCCGCTCCGCGACAGGGACCTCGCTCAGGGACTCCCCCTCGAACGGGAGGCGGTTGGTAGTGCTGGCCATGACTCTTCCCTTCATGAAACCTACGCCGTAGGTTTAATCCGACACCGTAGATTCTACGGTGTAGATTTGGCAACCAAGGAGGAGCAGACGTGACCAGACGCGCACGGGGCACCTCGGCGGGGCTCGACCGCACACGAATCGCGGCCGCCGCCGTCGCACTGGTCGACCGCGACGGCCTGGACCGCTTCGGGGTGCGGCGGCTCGCCGACGACCTCGGCGTCGACCCGATGTCGATCTACCACCACATCAAGGGCAAGGCGGCGCTGCTGGACGTGATCTGCGAGGCCGTGATCGCCGAGATGGAGGTCGACGCGGAGGAAGTACCTCACGATTGGGAACAGGTCGCCCGCCGAACAGCGCACGCCTACCGGCAGATGGCCTACCGGCACCCTCGGGTGTTCCCGCTGCTGGCCACCCGCCCTCAGACCTCACCGGTGGCCCTGGCCACGCTCGAACGCCTGGTCGCCGCGATGCGCCAGGCCGGCCTGCCCGACCAGGTGACCGCCGACGCGCCGATGGCGCTGTTCGGCTTTCTCAACGGCTATCTGCTGGCGGTCCTCAGCGGCAGCCCCGACAGGCCCGCGATCGACGCCACCGCGTACCCGACAATGGTCGCCCTCGCACCTCTCCAAACCGACTTCGGGTCCGAAACGGAGTTCGACCGATTGCTCGATGCCGTGCTGAGCGGGATCCGGGACCAGGCCGCACGGCAGGCAACCCACTGAGGCGCTCCTGCCGCGAGACATCCCCGCGCACACGACGACGCGCTCATCGGTTCCGTGAACCACCAGGTCGGCCCTCTGGGATTCGCGTGTCCGGGACGGGTCGTGCGAGCCGGGCCGCGAGTTCGCGGACCTGCTCGGGGCGGGGGTTGGCGCCGGTCAGCACCGTCACCGGCCGATCGCCGGGGACCATGCCCTCGGCGATCGCCGCCAGGCCCGCCGCCCCCGCCGGTTCCAGGACGATCCCGAGCGTGCGCGCCGCCAGTTCCATGGCGGCGGCGATCGCCTCGTCCGTCACCAGGACGATCTCGTCCACCAGCGCGCGGGCCCGCCGCACCGAGGCCTCCAGCGGGGAGCAAACCGCGATGCCGTCCGCGAAGGTGCGAGCGCGTTCGATGGAGACCGCGCGGCCGACGCGCAGGCTTTCCAGCATTGAGGGGGCGCCTTCGGCGTTGACTCCCACGATCCGTGTGCTGGGCGCGTGCTCCTTCATCCAGCGCGCCACGCCGTTGATCAGCGCGCCGTCGCCGACTGGGAGAACGACGGCGTCGAAGCCCGGACCACGCGCGCCGCCTGGCGCGCCGCGGGTCAACTCGACTCCGATCGTTCCGGCGCCCTCGGCGATCGCCGCCTGGAGACCGTCCTGCAGATGGACGCAGTCCGGATGGCGTTCGGCGTGGAGGGCCGCGGCCTTCCGTGCCGACGTGCCGTCCGGCCCTGCCGCAACGACCCGGGCGCCGAAGGTCTCCATCCGCTGCCGCTTGGCGGGATTGATCGTCTCGGGCACGAACACCTCGACCGGCATCCCGCGGGCCCGTCCCGCGTAGGCGACGGCCTGCCCGAAGTTGCCTGAGCTGGCGCACACCACCGGCGTGCCAGGGGCGAGCGTGCTCAGCATCAGATCGGCCCCCCGGCCCTTGAAGCTGCGCACCGGATTGGCCGTCTCCAGCTTCACCGTCACCGTGCGGCCGTCCAGCGCCTGACACAGCTGCTCGTCGAGGTACTGCGGGGTGTTGAGGAACACCGGATCGATCACCTGCACGGCCTTCTCGATCCGCGCCACGTCCAGATCCATGCGCGTCGCCTTTCCTGGGGGCTTCCGGACCCGGCCGACGCTAATCCAAAACCCGAGCGAAGCGATTGAGAATTTTCGCGCTGAAACGCAATAATTTTGCATGCCTGAACCGCCGCCGCCACTCCTGGACGAGATCGACGCGCAGCTCCTCGACCTCCTCCAGCGCGACGCCGGACGCACGCTGCACGACCTCGGCGAACGGGTCGGGCTCTCACCGAGCGCCGTCCAGCGACGCATCGCCCGCTACCGCAAGGACGGCCTCATCACCAGGCAGGTCGCCGTCCTCGACCCACACCGCTTCGGCCCCACCGTCCTGGCCACGGTCCTGGTGACCCTTGACCAGGAATCGTTCGAACACCACCGAGCCTTCGCCGAACGGATGCGCGCGAACCCGCAGGTCCAGCAGTGCTACCAGGTCGCGGGACCGTGGGACTACGTGGTCGTCCTGGCCGCGCGGAGCATGCGCGACTGCAGCCGCCTCGGCGACCGCCTGTTCAAAGCGGACGACAACATCAGGCGCTACGAAACCCTGCTCGTCTTCGACACCATCAAGACCGGCCTGGCCCTCCCGCTGCCGGCGCCACAGCCCTCTCGAGCACAACACGGGCGGCCATAAGACGGGAGGGCCCGGCGACGACCAGATCGACGGCGGGCGTCACCGTCGCCAACGACGGCCGGGTGGGCCACGCCAGAGGCGCCATCGCCTGACCAGCCCGGCCAGCTCCAAGACGAAGAAGTCCACCTTCTCAAGGACGGCGTTGAACGCCACGGGTATGAGCACGAGTTCGTCGGTGGCCGGCCCGGACAAGGTCAATCTCAGCGATAACCACCTTCCTGGGTTCCTGAACCCCGGACTCACCGCATGCCGAAGAGGGGGGCCACGAACACCTGAAGACCAGGTGCGAGGCCCTTGCCCCCAAACGAGGCCATTGCCCGCCGAAGTGATCCCCGGCTTGGCCACCTGGACACGGAGACCGAGCTCTGGGGCTCCTGGTGGCCGCCGCCATCCCCGGCTTGGGCACAAGCGCACGGAGAGCGTGGATGCCTGGGGGTCTGTCAGAATTCGGGGGTGAGTGAGCAGAGGGGATCGGGGGCGCGTCCGTTGCTGCGGCGTCCCGAGGACGGGGAGCTGATCGACGTCGCCGGGGTGGAGCACTTCTTCCGGCTGACGGGTGAGCACACCGGGGGGCGCTTCGCGTTCGAGGAGTTCACCCTGGCGCCGGACACCATCGGCGCCCGGCCGCACATCCACATGGAGCACGACGAGTACTTCTACGTCCTTCAGGGCGAACTGACCCTCCACAACGGCGACGGCGAGATCACGGCGGGCCCGGGCCACCTGCTGGCGGCGGTGCGCGGTACGCCGCACGGGTTCCGCAACGCCGGTCCGCAGCTCGTGCGGGCCCTGTGCCTCTACACCCCCGCCGGGTACGAGGGGTACTTCCGCGAGGTGCACGCCGCCGTGGCCTCCGGCGTGGAGGCCACGGACGAACTGCTGGCCGAGTTCCGCGCCCGCTATCACACCACCACCCTCTGACCGGGGCTGCTACTCGCCCTGGAGCTGCTTGAAGAGCCGGCCGGCTTCGGGTTGCTTCCACTGGAGCCGGTTAGGGTCCTTCGGGTAGGGCTCCCACGGCACGGTGACGAACCGTATCCGCGGCTTGGCCTTCTGTACGTCCCGGGCGATGGAGATCATCTCGTCCATCCCGAAGTCCTCGTCGGTGCTGACCGACTTCGTGATGGCCTTCAGCAGGGCGAGCAAGCGCTCGGGGTTGTCCAGTTGGTCGCCGACCCGCTTGACCAGGCTCTTGAGAAACGTCTGCTGCCGCTGGATCCGCGAGATGTCGGATCCGTCCCCCATCGCGTAGCGCGTCCGAACGTACGCCAGTGCCGTCTCTCCGTCGACCATGCGCCGGCCGGCGGGCAGGCGCAGCTTGGACTTGGGGTCGTTCACGGCCTGCGGCAGGTCGATCTCCACCCCGCCCACCGCGTCGACGATGTCCTTGAAACCGGAGAAGTTCAGGGCGACGACGTGATCGACATGGAGACCTGTCGTGGACTCCACCGTCTTCCAGACACAGCTCCGCCCACCCGTCATGAAGGCCGAGTTCAGCATGTCCACCCTCGCGGGGTCGGTTCTACCGCCGGCGGTTCGGCATGAGGGCACCTTGACCATCGAGTCCCTCGGCAGGCTCACCGCGGTGATGTTCTTCCGGTCCGCCGGGATGTGCACGAGGATCATCGTGTCGCTCCGCTCACCCATATCGAGGTTGGTGCCGGTCGGCGGGGGCCTCCGGTCCGTACCCAGCAGGAGGATGTTGAGCGCCTTGCTCTGCTTCGGCGGACGCTGCCAGTCGGGGGAACCCATGGCGTTGTCCACCGTCTTCCCGCGCAGCAGCACCGTGGGCACCACGAGCAGGGCGGCGGTGACCGCGGCGAGTGCCGCGAGGGCGATCCAGCCGGCCCGGCCGCGCATCCCGACACCGAAGGCGATACCGAACCGCCTGCGGCGCGGGGCGACGCCGGCCGTCCTGTCGACCAGACGCTGCCGCTGGCGCACCAGGCCGGCGGGCGGCTGATGCTCGATCTCACGGCCGAGCTCGCGAAGGATGGTGAGGTCGTCCATGGCTACTCCTGGTCCTGCATGGGGTTGGCGTGGCCGAGTGCCTCGCGTACCTTGCGGCGCGCGCGGTTCAGGCGCGAGCGCACGGTTCCGATGGGTATGCCGAGGGCCTGCGCCACCTCCTCGTACGACAGGTCCCCCCACGCGAAGAGCAGGAGGACGTCGCGGTCGCCCTTGGAGAGCCGCGCCAGCGCGGGGGCGAGCAGGCGGCGGGCCGCCGACGCGGTGACGCCGTCCGCGACCCGGTCGGCGGGCCCCTCGGCGACGTCGTCCACCGGACTGCGCAGCAGTGCCCGGTACCGCGCGGCCTCGGTGCGGTGGTGGCGGGAGACGAGCTTGGTGACGATGCCGAACAGCCAGGGCCGTGCATCGGGATAGGTCAGGTCGTAGCGGTCGCGCCGGTCGAAGGCGATCAGAAAGGTCTCGCCGACGAGATCCTCGGCGACCTCGGGGCCGAGGCGGCGCGACACGTACCGGTAGAGCATCGCCGAGTAACGGTCGAACAGCGCGGCGAACGCCTCCGGTCGCGTCCTGGACTCCGCGATCAGCTCGGAGTCGCTGGTGTGGGTGACAGGAGGTGCGGTCATCGTCGGCACCATCGCATGAAGCCGGCCTTCCCGTAGGGGACTTGTCATGCTGTCTCGCCACAAGCCCCTGTACGGGTTCACGCCGAGACGGACCGGCCGCGCACGATCACGGTTGCGCTTCGATCACAATCGTTAAAATTTGCATGACATGACGCGAGCTGTGAAATCAGATGATCAAAGGAGTCAAACCATCCAGAGATGAGGAGGTCTCCATGCCGTTGTCCGCAACCCGGACCGCTTTAGGCGGCGTCGCGGTCGCCTTCGCGGTGCTTCTCACCGCCGGCCCCGCGAGCGCCGCCCCCGCTCACAGCACCCCCGCTCAGGGCACCCCCGCCAACGCCGCCGCCACCCAGACCGGGGTCGACCGCCGAGTCCTCCTGACCAAGGCGGACCAGCCCCCGGCCGGCGAGGCGTACGGGGACCCATGGGTCAACCCGTACTTCGAGCCCGGCGTCACCGGACCGATCTGCTGGCAGTACGGGCGCGACACGCACGCGAGCGCGGGCATCAGCGCCCGGTTCTCCACGCAGACGTGGTTCCACTCCTACAACGACGTCTGGGTCTTCCCGAGCGCCGACCAGGCGGCGGCCTTCGAACGGCAGTGGCGGGCCGACCTGAGCACCTGCGTCGACCGCAACCCGCCGGGAGAGACCGGCTCGTTCGTCCTCGACGTCACCAAGGTGGGCGACGCGGACGGGGTGGAGGTCCTGCGCTTCACCTCCGGCGTCAATCCGTACCCGGCGACGCAGCACTGGTGGGTGGCCGTGGTCCGCCAGGGCACCGCCGTGTACGCCGTCCAGCTCCTCGACTACCGGAACGGCGACCCGCAGCCCATGCCCTTCGACGACACCGTCGCCAAGATCAAGAAGAAGCTCGCCACGTACTACCCGTGACACCGCGCCGAAGGCGCTGAGACCTTTCAGAGTCACGGAGCAGGCTACGCATCGGCGTCGGCTCATGTACGGATGGCGCGATGTGTGGGGTGGGCGTCGTTGACGCCACGAAGACCTGCGGCGCAGGGTGGAGATGTGAACCGGCGCCGCATCGTCTTCGTGGTCTTCGAGGGGTTCCAGCCCCTCGACCTGGTCGGCCCGCACGAGGTGTTCCAGCGTGCGGGACGGTCAGGAGGCGACTACGCCTGCCAGATCGTCGCCCCTCGCCCGGGCCCGGTCCCGGCGGAGAGCGGCCTGCCGGTGCACGTCGAGCACGGCGTGGCGGACCTGGATCCGCAGGGCGTCGACACTCTGGTCGTCGCCGGCGGCACGGGCGTCGACCAGGCCCGGCACGATCGGGCGCTGACGGACTGGGTCGCCGCGGCCGGCGCCGGCGCCCGGCGGGTGACCTCCGTCTGCAGCGGGGTCTTCCTGCTGGCGGCCGCCGGCCTGGCCGACGGCCGCCGCGTGACGACGCACTGGGCCCGCGCGCGGCAGCTCACGCGGGAACATCCCGAGGTCCGGGTCGACATCGATCCGATCTTCATCAGGGACGGCCGCGTGTGGACGTCGGCGGGGGTGACCGCGGGGATGGATCTCGCGCTCGCCCTGGTCGAGGAGGACCTCGGGCAGCAGGTCGCGCTGGACGTCGCCCGGCATCTGGTGATGTTCCTGCGCCGGCCCGGAGGCCAGTCGCAGTTCAGCATGGCACTGTGGTCGCCGCAGCCGTCCACCGACCCGATCAGGGCGGCGGTGGCGGCCATCCACGCCGACCCCGGAGCCCGGCACGGCATCGCCGACCTCGCCGGGCACGCCCGGCTGAGCCCCCGCCACCTGCAGCGCCGGTTCACCGCCGAACTCGGCCTCCCGCCCGGGGCGTTCGTGGAGCGGGTACGCGTCGAGGCGGCCCAGCGCGCGCTCGCCGAGGGTGACGACCCCGTCGAGGCCATCGCGCGGCGCTGCGGCTTCGGCACCGCGGAGACCATGCGCCGCACCTTCCACCGGTACCTCGGCGTCGCGCCGTCCGACTACCGGGAACGTTTCCGATCGACCAGCCGAGAGTTGGAGCACTCATGACCACCTACGGTCTGCTGATATTCGACGACGCCGAGGAGCTGGACTTCGCCGGCCCCTGGGAGGTGTTCGGCGCCTCCTCCATGATCCGCGGCGGCGCCGACACGCTGGCGCTCATCGCCGAACACCCCGGCCCCGTCCGTTGCGCCAAGGGCATGCGCGTGCTGCCCGACCACACGCTGGACGACCACCCTCCGCTGGACGTCCTGCTCATCCCGGGCGGCCGGGGCGCTCGCGAGGCCCAGCCAGGCAACAAGGTGGTCACCGACTGGATCGCCACGACCGCGGCCCAGGCCACCTGGGTCGCCAGCGTGTGCACCGGCGCGTTCCTGGCGCGCGCGGCCGGCCTCGGACGCGGCCGGCGCATGGCCACCCACTGGGCCTTCGAGGACGCGCTGGAGGCGCACGGCGAGGTGACGGTCGTCCGGGACGCGCGCTACGTCGTGGACGGCGACCTGGTCAGCAGCCAGGGCGTCTCCGCGGGAATCGACAGCGCGCTGTGGCTCGTCGGCCGCCTCCACGGCCGCGACCACGCCCGCGAGGTCCGCCGCCAGATCCAGTACGACCCCGCCCCGCCCTACCTCGCCGACGAACCCCTCACCACCTGACCCCGCTTCCTCACGCCGTCCTCGTTTTGTCGGTGGTCTCTGTGAGACTGCGGCCATGGCCACATGGGAGCAGTTCGAGAACGAAGCTGGTGAGCTCGCGTCCACGGTGAAGGCGCGGTTCCAGGCGGCCGAGACCCACGTGCTGGCGACGCTGCGCAAGGACGGCTCGCCTCGGGTGAGCGGCTCGGAGGTCGACTTCCAGGGCCCCGACCTGTCGTTCGGCTCGATGCTGAACGCGGTCAAGGCCCGTGACCTGCGGCGAGACGGCCGCTGCGCCATCCACGCCCATCCCAGCAAGGAGGGCGACGCGAAGGTCGCCGGCGTCGCGATCGAGGTGAGCGGGGCCGAGAAGGCCTCCTACACCACCGGCTCCGAGCCGCCCGGCGACTTCCACGCCTTCCGCCTCGACCTGCGCGAGGCCGTGGTCACATCGGTGGAGGGCGATGAGCTCGTCATCCGCCTCTGGCGTCCAGGGCAGGGCGTGGAGATCATCCGGCGCAAGTGACACGAAGCGGAGCTGGAGAGAGCGGGCGAAGGCAAGTGATCATGGCTCTAGCTGTCCGCCTCGAACTGCTTGATCGTGCCGTCCGGGTATTTCACCCAGGCGATCGCCGCCGTGAACCTGTTCATGCCGAACACCATGTTCGTCCACATCGGCACCGCTCCTTTCCAGTAGGTGGAGCAGTCGGTCGGGAAGCACAGCCGGGTCGTCTTGGAGACGATCTGGATGCGTGCTTCCCAGCCGTCCGGCATCCGAAGCTGGGCCCAGTTCGTCCCACAGGATTTCGAATACCAATTCTCCAGCTTGCCGACGGCCGTACCCCTGTACGAAAAGGTGGCGCTGGCCGAGGTTCTCCCGTCCTCCAAGCAGCCGGTGGCCTCCGGGTCTTTCCGCTCGCATCCGTATCCGGGAGCTGCTCCGTCGCATGATTTCGTCGGCGTCGGGTCTTCGCCCGTGGGAAACAGCGGCGTCCCCGGTGAGGAGGGGAGTGCTCCGTCTTTCGCCGCCGAGGGCGCACCAGAGGAACCAGGGCGCACGACGGTGAGAAACACCCCGGCCGTCAGCAGCGAGGACACCACGCAGGCCACTGCCGCACCCCATAAAGGGACAGTGCGCCGGAATCGTAATCGTCGCGTCGCACCGACGACCTGGTCCTCTGCGGGCCCCGCCACATCGGCCCGCTCGGCCGGCTCGTCGTGGTACTCGACGGCCGCGTCCCACCAGGTACGCCAGCGCCCCAGGTCGGTCTCGCCACACGCCTGTGCGAAGGTCTCGGTGACCTCCCAGGAGGGCCGCCTCCTGCCGCCCTCGGCCATGGAGAGCGTGCTGATGGAGTAGCCGGACCGCTCCGCGAGGTCGCGCAGGGTCATCCCGGCGTCCTCCCGTGCCATGCGAAGTCGTCCGGCGAGCTTGACCAGAGGACCTTCACCTTCCAACGGCTTCTGCCTGCGCGCCACGGCACCCTCCAGACGGCCCGGTGATCCTTTTCGATTGTTCGGTGTTGTTCGGCCACGTCAACCCTTACGCCACGGATAACGAGGCTGCCCGCGGCGGGTTGTTCGCGCATTACTCATCGAAACGCCGGTGGCCTGGATCCGGGGGCCTCACGAGGTCGATCCTCCTGTCGTAGCGCCTGGCGACGCGGGGCCTCGCCAGGGCCGTCCAGCCCTTCCGATGAGGAGTCGAGCCATGATCAAGTACAGGCAGTGGTTGGCAGCACTAGCTCCGGCCGCCCTCCTGCCCCTGCTCCCCTCGACGCCGGCCGGCGCGAGCCAGACGACCGTGCACGATCTCAAGCCGAACGTGCGGGTGCTGGAGAACAACACCTCCCGGTGCCTGAACGACGGCCAGACGTTCGACACCATGGACAGAAGCAGGGACGCCGCCCCCATCACCTGGACCTACGCCAACAAGAACTACCGGTGCGTGGAGGTCGGCTACGTGACAGTGGACGCGTACGGCCCCTGCGATTTCTACTTCTATGTCCCGAACGGGTACGCCGACGGCGTGCTGGCGTTCACCTGGCAGAGCGGCGACAGCCGCTCCGGAACCGTCAGAAGGACTCGCTTCAACGAAGACCCCGTGAACGGATTCCAGTTCATCGGCTCGGGAACCAACGTGAAGAGGATCTCCTTCGGGGACGACAACGGCCAGTCCTATCCGGTGCGGCTCGGCTGGGGCCGCGATCAGGCGCACGGCATCAAGCAGGTCTGCCCCGCCTCACCCCGCCGCGATTCCACTCCGGACAGGGGACTTCCCAACGGCGGCGGCCGGTAGGAAGCAGGGCCGGTCGCCGCCGTCCGCGACGGCGACCGGCCCGGACGGCAGTAGGACTCCGCGGCCGAAGACATGCGATTCGAATGGGCAGCGCCCGCCGGCGGCACGTGTGCCGACGGCGAGACAACCGAGTGGGCGGCGCCGACCGACGGCACCTGTACCGAAGACTCCGGCCCCGCCACTCATCGACTCGGCCTCACCTGTAGACGACCGGCGCTTTCTCGCCGCCGGGGAACACCATGATCAGTAGTTGGACGGCGCCGTCCGGAGGGTGGATCCTCTGCTCGACGAGCTTCCGGCCCCGTAGGTGCACCCGCACCCGGTAGAGCCCCGGTCCGGCAGGCGTGAGGCCGGGCAGACGTTTTCCGCGACCGTCGACCAGCGTCAGAGAACCGCTCGGGCTCTCGTAGCCGACCTCGACCACCTCTTCCCAGCCCTTGATCTCCAGCGGTGGCCGCCTGGAGTAGGCCTCCACGGTCACGCACGCCTGCCCGATCTCGTCGGCCGCCCAGATGCTCAGAGCGCCCCGCTCACTCCCGACCAGATTCTTGACCAGTTCGGGAACGGTTCCCTCGTAGCCCTCGTCCCACCCGTCGATGGTCCAGAACTCGGTCCACATCGTGGCCCGCTTCTGCCGTAGCGCCCTGATCTTCGGCTGGTGTGCCGGACGCACCGCGCAGTCCTTCTCCTTCTTGGCGACGTACGCCTTTTCTTCCTCGTCCTGCCGCCGATCCTCGGCCTTCCGTGCCTCAGCGACCGCGGGACACAGGCCCGCCAGCACCTGGGTCAACGACGCCTGCGGCGCCTGCTGGACGGCGGGCGCGTTCACATCGCCCCCATGCTGTACGGCCAGATCGCACAGCTGGTGCCCCTGGGCCAGCACCTCATGGTCGGAAACCTCGCTCCATCCAGGGACCTCTCCTTGCCCGCGAGAGAAGCCGTAACCTCGGACGTCGCACAGGAAAATCTTCTCCGCCTTGCTCAGCCCGGTGACCGTACCGTCCCCGAACCCTGCACAGTCGAGCTCCTCTTCGCTGCTCACCCTGCCGGGCGGAACGGACTCCACCGCGAAGAGAACGGTCACCATGACCGTCAGGGCGGCGAGCAGCGTACGGACGAGAGGGCCGCGCCGCACGTACGCCGGAGGCCGCGGAGTACGGACGGCGAGCAGCACCAGAAGCGAGGGGATCAGGTAGTAGAGACCCATCGCGACGTTCTGGTCCATGATCTCCGGCGGCCCCCACGCGTTTGAGCACGCCGAATCGATGGCCGAGTCGAGGGTGAACAGCAGGGGTTCAGGGAGGTGGAGGAGAAGTGGTACGGCGGCGACGGAGCGGGCGACGACCTTGGCGGCCCTGACATGTCCCTTCCGGACACCCAGACACCAACCCGCGAACCCCAAAAGGATCAGCGGCGCTCCCCCGTACGAGAAGAGAGGGAAGTCGACGAGCGTCCTTTCCGGGTATTCGATCAGGTCGTACACCTGACGGCCTGGACACTGACCGGAGAACCCCCACCACACATAGCTCTGGCTGCTGTAACTCCCGTAAAGGGACGCCACCAGGTAGGAGACGGCGGGTGCCGAAGCGGTGAGCAACGCCATCACCCAGAGCACCAATGATCGCCGAGACATGAAAGCGAACACTACTCTGTCGGGGCGACAGAAGATCTTGCAGGGAATCTGTCATCAGGCGGGAGTGGTGGTGCGTGAAGCAGCGGGCTACGGCCTTCCTGCTGGCCCGGCACCCTCCGCGCGCGCCCAGCCAGCCCACACCCTCCGCGCCAGCCTGTCCCGCACCTCCCGCCCAGCCAACCCCACACCCTCCGCGCCCAACCAGCCCCACACCTCCCGACCAGCCAACCCCTGACCCGGCGCCGCGACGGCGAGACGGCGCTACGGCGAAATCGGCGCCGCTGTACGGCGGCCCGCCCGGTGCGCCTTGGCGGAAAGCGCAGGAAGCCCTCCGGGAGGTCCCGGAGGGCTTCAACGTGCTCTGATCGGACGGCTCAGGCGAAGCGGCTGGTCTTCACGGTCTCCAGAAAGACAGTCCACTCCCTGTCGGAGAAAGTCAGGGCCGGGATGCTGTGGTCCTTGCTGTCACGTACCGCTCGACGTCCACGCGACAGGTGGGCCACCTCGACGCAGTTGCTTCCATCGCCGCCAGAAAAGCTCGACTTGCGCCAATGGGCGGCCTCAAGTTCGTTAGTCACGTCGTCCATCTCTGCATCGTCTCCTTGATCAGGCCGAGTGACGCGCGCTGGGACAAGGCATCTGCCCGTATCACGCCATGCCTGAATACTAACCTTTTGACCTCTTCAGGCCGATCACTTACTCGATCCTCTGTGCTCTGAGAGTCGATGTAAGCGACGGGTGGTGCTCCGTCCGGTAGTTCAGCAACCATAAAGCTACCGAGAAGACCGACGGTGCCATATGCCGAGTAAGGCAGGACCTGCAGCGAGATCCAGGAGTTCTGCGCGATCTGCAGAAGGTGATCGAGCTGGATCCTCATCGTCTCCGGATTGCCTACCGGACGATGCAGCACGCTCTCGTCCAACACCACGCACAGCAGTGGTGGCTTCGGCCTCTGGAGAATTTTCTGACGCTCCAGCCGAGCCGCTACGCGCTCTTCGACCTGCTCTGCCGTGACTCCAGGCTCGTTGGCGATGAGGGCTCGTGCATACTCTTCCGTCTGTAGAAGACCAGGGACTATGGCGAGTTCCCAGATGTGCAGTACCTCGGCTTCTCGTTCGAAGTCCAACCACGGGCGGAACCAGAGTGGAAGCTGGGCCGCTGCGCGGTTCAGGCGGTCGAGGAGGCCGGTGAGGGCCGTGCCGAGCCCGAGGGCTTCGTCCACCTGCTGAGCCAGTTCCGGGGACGGCGACCGGTGGCCGTTCTCGATCATGCTCAACTGGCTGACCGACAGGTGGACGGCGTCGCAGAGTTTCTTCTGCGTGAATCCAGCGGAAAGTCGGAATTTACGTAGCTCTGTACCGAACTGGATACGCGGGGATATGGACGGATCCGGCTCCAGGGGGACATTCACGTCCGAGCTCCTCTCTCGCCGCCGAGCGCCACGTCGAGCCCATCATCAGGCAATTCGCAAGGTCGGACGAGATAGTTCACGCGATTGTGAATGCATTGCGAACACCGAAGCGGCATTAAGACCCTTGTTTGTTTGTCACCGTGTGAGGGCCGCGTCATGCCCACGGCGGCACCTCGGCCGGCTGGCCGAGTGGGACAGCAATTCAGCCGGAAGCGACCGGGAAAGGCATATCAATGGCGCCGGATACCCTCAAAGAGGTCTTACTGCCCAGCACTCCCGAGTCCGCCGCGCGCGCCCGCGCCGAGGTCCGCGACTGGCTCGGGGCCGAGCACCGGGCGTACGAACCGGTACGACTGGCCGTCTCGGAGCTGGTCACCAACGGCGTCCGGCACGCCCGGCACGGCGTGAGCGCCGGGACGTCCGAAGCTGAGCCGCTGGTCCTGCGGCTGTCGTCATGCGGCGATCAGGTGCGCGTCGAGGTCACCGACAGGGGGCTCGCTGCCGTGAACCCGCAGCTCAAGGTCGACCCGGTGTCGCTGCTTGCGGAGGGCGGCCGGGGGTTGGCCATCATCGACATGCTGTCCGAGGGCCGTTGGGGCTTCCACGCCAACCCGGATGGCCCCGGCAGGACCGTCTGGTGTGAGATCCCAGCCGCCCCTCCCTCTTACGAGGAGCGCCTGACCGAGAGCTTCACCCCCGCATCGTTTCCGGAGCCGTTCATCGACGGGCCGTTCGCAGCGATTCCTCCCTTGGAGTGAGAGAGGGCTTCCCGTTCCCTTGACCACCCGGCGGGAGAAGGAAAGGGAGCACAGCCGGCGGAGAGGCGACCGGCAACGGAGAAGAAACAACTGCACGGGAGATTCCCTGTCCCCTCTGCGACGGCATCGGGGTTCGACCGGTCCCCCACCGTACGGCGGCGCCGAGATCGCCGTGCCCCGACTCGCCGTCGCGGCGCCGATTGAACCCCGCCCAAAGCGGAGACCCTCGGAAAAGCCACCCCGAGGCAGCCACGACACGGGAGATTCCCGGCCCCGTCTGCGACGGCATCAGGGTTCGACCGGTCTCCCGCCGTACGGCGGCGCCGAGATCGCCGTACCCCGACTCGCCGCCGCGGCGCCGATTGAACCCCGCCCAAAGCGAGAACCCGCGGAAAAGCCACCCCGAGACGGGGACCCGCAGAAAAGCCACCCGAGACGGGAACGGCACGGAAGTCATCCCGAGGCAGGCACGACACGAAAGCCATCCCGAGGCAGGTACGACAGCGAAAGCCACCCCGAGGCAGGCACGACAGCGGAAGCCACCCCGGGGTGGGGACGCGAAGAGGTGGATCAGGGAGTCAGGGGGCCGTTGAGTGTTTTCTGGGCGGCTTCTTGGTCGCCGGACCAGGCGATCTCCGGGTCGGTGCTCGGGATGCGGCCCCACAGCATCAATAGCAGAGTCTCCGCCGTCGCCTCGATCTCCGCGACCGGGTCGCCGGGGCCGTACGTCCACGAGGTGCCGGCGTCGGTGGCGTGCAGGCGGATCGCGTGCGCGGGCGGGGCCGAACGGCCGCGGGCGACCTGGCGGGGCGCCATGGTGTCGAACACCTCGGCGACCCCGTCCGCGGCCAGCTCCAGGTCGAAGGGACGCGGTTCACCGAGCGCGTTCTCGGCGTCCCAGAGGTGGATGAGTGTCTCCTGGCACCGCCGCCGCTGCCAGAAGCCGACCGTATGCGGCGGCCAGAACGTCCAGGCCTCGGTGGAAGGATCGGTGTCGAGAGCGTCCAGCAGGGTCTCGGCCGCTTCCTCGTACCATCGCCTGAGCTCTGCCCCATCTTGCGGTGGCTCGGGACGCTGGTAGTCGCCCCGCCGCTCGGTCACCGCTCTCGCCGCCCACAGATTGCCGCCCCCCAGGTGCCCGGCGAGGTCGCGCAACGTCCAGTCGCCGCAGTGCACCACGGGCGCGGACAGGTCGCCGTCGAGGCAGGTGCGGAACGCATCGAGCTCGCGACGCAGGTGGAGGAGATAGGCGTCGGGATTCATGCCGAGAACCTAACGCATCGCCCGTGAGCCGGGAAGAGCGGGGACGGGGCCGCCACTGTCAGGTCTCCCCGGTGCCGACGTGGCCGCGAACCCAGCCCTCGTCACCCCCGAACCCGCCCCTCGCCGCCGCGCCCCCGACCCTCCCCGCCGCCCTCGGCCCCTGTCGCCCCGAACACGGCCTTTGTCACCGCGCCTCGGCTCTCGTCGGTACGGTTTTCGGCCTCGTCAGATGTGTCAGCGCGTGCCCATCGTGCGGTTCCAGCCCTGTTCCAGCAGGTCGAAGATGCGGTGGATCGCCTGCTCGGGGTCGTCGTGGTCGTGGGCGAGGCGGATCGTTTCGAGCGCGAAGCGGGACAGGGCGGCGCAGACGGGATCGTCGGCGGGGGCGCCGGCGGCGGCGGCGATGGCGTGGGCCAGGGCCGTCTCGTGGCGTAGCCACATGCGCTGGGAGTACTCGAGCAGGGCCGGCGTCTCCTGGGTCATGCGGAGGAAGTCGGGGAAGCGCGGATCGCCGCTGGGGGACAGTTCGCGGCTGCGCAGGACGTGTGCGCGCAGGGCCTCGGGTACGGACTGACCTGCGGGACGGTCGCGTACGGCGGCGACCAGGGCGGCCTCCCGGTCGGCGTCCTTGTCGAAGACGAGCGCCTCCTTGCACGGGAAGTACTTGAAGAGGGTCGTGGTCGAGACGTCGGCGGCGTCGGCGACGTCCTTCACGCTCACCTGGTCGTACCCGCGTTCCAGGAACAGTCGCAGCGCCGCGTCGGCCAGGGCCTCCCGTGTGGCGGCCTTCTTGCGTTCACGACGCCCGAGTGTCTCCGTCATACGGGAAGTCTACTCCAAGGTTGTCCACTCAAAAAGTTGACTGTTGCACTTTTGGAGTGAGTCTGCTCTCCTTGGAGGGCGTCAGACCTCTCTGAAGGAGCGTTCATGAACACCACCCCTCGCATCGCCGTGATCGGCGCCGGCCCCGGCGGCCTGACCTGCGCCCGCGTCCTGCAACGGCACGGCGTCGACGTCACCGTCCACGACCGCGACGCCTCCCTCGACGTCCGTGACCAGGGCGGCGCACTCGACATGCATGCCGACAACGGGCAGATCGCACTGCGGGAAGCCGGACTGCTCGACGAGTTCTTCGCGCTGTCCCGCCCCGAAGGGCAGGCGCACCGAAGCCTCACCCCACACGGCGACGTCCTGGTCGACTACAGACCCGATGACGGCGAGGACGGCGCCCCGGAGATCGACCGCGGCCAGCTCCGCTCCCTGCTGGCGGGTTCCCTCAAGCCCGGCACCATCCGCTGGGGCCACACCCTGACCACCGCGACCTCCAACGGCGACGGCACCCACCTGCTCACCTTCGGCAACGGCACCAGCGCCGTCGTCGACCTCGTCATCGGCGCCGACGGCGCCCGGTCACGTGTACGACCGCTGGTGAGCGACGCCACCCCCGTCTACACCGGAGTGACGTTCGTGGAGGCCCACTTCGACGACGTCGACACCGCGCACCCCGTCGTGGCCGAGCTGGTGGGCGACGGGATGGTCTTCGCCACCGGCGACAACAAGGGGCTCATCGGGCAGCGCAACAGCGGCCACCACGTGCGCGTCTACATCGGCATGCGCGTCGAGGCGGACTGGTATCGCGCCGCCGACGTCGACCTGGAGGACATGGCGGCGGTGCGGGCGGCGCTGCTGGAACGGTTCGCCGGCTGGAACGAGCGCCTGCTCCACATGATCACCGACAACGACGGGCCGTACATCAACCGTCCGCTGTACGTGCTGCCGCCCAAGCACACCTGGCCCCACACTCCCGGCGTCACCCTGCTCGGCGACGCCGCCCACCTGATGTCGCCGTTCGGCGGGCTGGGCGCCAACCTCGCCATGCTCGACGGCGCCGAACTGGCTCTGGCCATCGCCCGCCACGACACCCTGGACGAGGCGGTCCTCGCCTACGAACAGGTCATGATGCCCCGCTCGGCCGAGGCCACCGCGAGCGGCACGGAGGGACTCGACAGAGCCTTCTCCCCGGGCGATCGGAACCCCGCCGACGCACCCGACTTCGCCGAGGAGAAGGAGCGCTACCGGCTCGCGGCGGCAGAGTACGACCACGACCGGTAGGCAGGGGCCGGTCAGCCCGGCCTGTTTCCGGGTTCGCTCCTGAGGAGCCGGTCTGTGTGGAGGACGTGCTCGATCCTCGCGGCGCCGCACAGGCGGACGAGGCCACCGGGCGAACCGGGCCGCGCCGCGGCGCTGATCGTGGAAGGGCTGCCGAGCGAGTCGCCCATGTCCACCGTGACGCCGGTGAGCCGTTGATCGGCCAGGTGAGCGGCAAGGCAGGCGGTGCTGTTGGCGTTGGCCACGTCCTCGGGCACGCCGATCGACGGGGCGAACATGCGGGCCGCGGCCCGGCCGGAGGGCTCCGGGACGGAGTAGACGTAACAGCCGAGGAGGCCGAGCCGGTCGCAGGCGGCGCGGAGCCGTTCGAGGTCCGGGTCCAGTGCGGCCACGGCCGACCGCGTGGCGACGGGGATCAGCAGACGTGGCCGCCCCAGCGCGGCGGTTCGGGCACCCGGCGCGAGGATGTCCGGGGTGACGCCGAGGGCGGGCAGGACGAGGTCGCACTCGGTCGCGGTGGCCTCGCGCAGGTCGACGGGGCCGGTGTCGAAGGAGGCCGTGATGTGATCCTCCTCCCGTACGGCCCGGCCGGCGAAGGCGCCCCCCGGCGTATGGAGCGTGGTGCGGTGTTCCGCCCTCTCGGCGCGCTCGGCGAGGAAGGCCAGGGCCGCGATCGTCCCGTGACCACATGCGGGCAGCTCACCCTCGGCGGTGAAGAAGCGCAGCCGGGCGACCGGACCATCCGCTCCATCGTGCGCGGAGACGAAGACCGCGTGCGAGGTTCCCATCAGAGCCGGCACGCGGCGGCGCTCGTCGTCGCTCAACGGCGTCTCCTCCATCACCGCGGTGGGACTGCCGCCTTCGCCGTCGCGCAGGCAGGCGCGAACGATCGTGAGCTGCGCGTCGTCGCCGCTCATCGGCGGTCCTTCCCGCCGGCCCGCTCGGCCCCGTCCGGCTGCGGGCCTTGCGGCGCTTCTGGGAACGGGACGGCCCAGGGCTCCTCCTCCAGCAGGAGCCCGTTCGCCAGATAGCCGATGGTGCGGTACCAGCCGGCCAGTACGAGGAATTCGAGCAACTGCTCGTCCTGGTAGTGCATGCGCAGGGCGTCCCAGACGGGCTGCGACAGCCGCGCGGTCTCGTGCAGCTCGTCGACCGCGTGCAGCAGTGCCGCATGGCGCGGAGGCCATGAGCCGTCGATTCCCGGGGCGGCCGTAGCCCGCAGCCGCTCCAGGCTGAGGCCGGCTTGCCGGGCGAGGGTCGCGGCGTGCACGCCCCACTCGTAGCGGCACCCGGCGCGTGCGGTGACCCGGGTGATGACGAGCTCCCGGTCGGCGGCCGGCAGCAGCCCGTGGCCCAGCAGCCCTGCTCCGAGGGCGAACATTCGTGAGGCCAGCTCGTGGTTGCGGTGCAGGACACGGAACAGCGTGAGCGGCTCGTACGACACGCCGGGCGGCATCCAGCGGCGCAGCGCCTGATCGATGGAGGCGGGATAGGGCGGGTTGAGCGGTTCGATACGCGGCATACTGTGCTCCCTGGTGTTTCGCTTTTCGAACCACGGCCGAGACCTCGTCGAGGCACTCGCCCCGCTCAGTGCCTGGAGCCACCGCTGGGCCGGCGAACTGGGTGATGCCCTGCACCAAGTGGGGGAAGGAGACTTCCAACAGCGCTGCGACGATCAGCCGGCGTGATCGACAAGTTCCGGGCCGAGTCCATCTGGGGATCACGAAATCTGTGACAGACCCAGGATTCGCGCATCGTCGACCGATCGCTGATGGCTGTCCCGTTGCTCCTCGGCCTCGGATCAGCCGCGGGAGTGTTCGCAGTACGCCTTGAGGCCGCGCGCTTCGGTGTCGATGTATCGGCGGGTGAGTCGATCGGTGAGCAGCCGGACCACGCCGGCCAGAGGACCGGAATGATCGATACTGAGTGTGATGATCGTTCCACCCTCGGGGCTCGCGGACAGCAGGTGTCCCCCGAGCGTGGTCACGCCGGCTGAACGCCGAGCCCAGGAGAAGGACCTCTCCTGATCCAGTTCGGTGATCTCCCACTCGGCGCTGCCCAGCCGCGGCTGGGTCAGGCGCGCACGTCGCCCTGGCCGCGTCGGGCCTGAATCGAGCCACGTGGCCGTGGTCACCGTGTCGGTCCATTCAGGCCAGCGCTCGATGTCGAGCAACACCGCCCAAACCGCCGGGACCGGAGCCGCGATGGTGGTTGATATCCGCATGAGAATCTCCGCCTCGACAGGACACGTTTGTGTACCAAATGGTACATGTACTATTTGGTACATGGTCAAGAGGGCTGCCCTGTCAGGGACGGCGAAAGAGGCGTTGCTCGAACGCTGCATCGAGCACTTGCAGGAGGTCGGCTTCAGTGATCTCAGCATGCGCGAACTCGCCGCGGCGATCGGTACGAGTCATCGCATGCTGCACTACCACTTCGGATCACGCGAAGGCTTGCTGGTCGAGATCGTCAATCTGATGGAGGCCCGCCAGCGCGCCGCGCTCGCGGCGCTCGAAGCCGACACCAGAGATCTCACCGAACTGTCCCGAGCCTTCTGGAAACGCCTCAGCGACCCCGCACTCGCGCCGGCCGAGCGGTTGTTCTTCGAGATCTACGCGCATGCCTTGAACCGGCGCCCTTGGACGGTCGAGTTCCGCAGGTCGGTCGTCACGGCCTGGACCGATCCGGTCACCGAAATGCTCATCAAGCACGGTCTCCCTCCGCAAGAAGCCGTCCGCGTGGCCCGGCTTTCGCTCGCCGTCGGCCGCGGACTGCTTCTGGATCTCCTCGCCACCGGCGACCAGGCGGCAGTCGACGACGCCGCCGAACTGTTCGCCGAATTGATCACCAGGCCCGAGGAACAACGGGACAGCCATCAGCGGTGAGATGGATCACGATAGGCATGGCCACTGCGAACTGCGGAAACACCGTCCCTGCCTGAACGAGGGTCATGCGCCCAGCCACCGCACGGGGGACACCCGGCGCAGATGCACGAGTACGTCGAACGCGTCAGGCAGCGAGGCGACGACGAGGTGCTCGGCGGCGTCATGGGAGGGGTCGTAGACGCCGCTGATGACGCGCGCCTTCGCGGGTCCTCCCCAATGACGGCGCAGGTCGGCGCGCCGCAGGTCCAGCCAGTGGGCGGGGCGGTCGGGCGCGGCGAGCCGGGCGTCGAGCCAGTCCGGGGCGGGTTCCGGGACGGCCGCGACACCGAGGTCGCCGTGGTGGAAGCCGATCGCCACCGAAACGTATCCGGAGCCGTGGTGGTCGCGCAGCACCCTGCCGACCGTGGGCTGAGAGCCGCGCCGGGGAGCCAGGCCCAGGACCGTCGGAACCGCAGAGGTGTGTGCGATGCCGTCCCAGTAGGCCACGCGGTGTCCTGTACGGCGCTGGTGCTCAGTGATCGTCTCGGCCCAGACCTCGGCGTCGCCGGCGTAGTCGCCGCGTCCGGCGACGCTGCGCTCGTGGAAGTCCACGATGAGGCGCATTCGCGCCAGGACGGCGTCGCCGGGCAGTTGCTCGACAATGGCGAGCGCGTCGCGGGCGTGCTCGGCGAAGGGGCGGCCCGGATGCAGTCCACGCGCGCGTTGCACGTGCTCGTCGATCTCGTGCGCGGTGCGGATCGGTTCCAGGTGGGCCGCCAGCTCGGCCAGCCGGTGCGGGGCTATGCGGCGGACGTGGTCGAGCACGGCGTCGTAGTCCTCGGGCCGTGCCTGGGCCGGCTTGACCCCGAAGATCCGAATGGGATCGCTGAGGTGGTCCTGGTTGAAGGTGCGGATCCACTCCAGCGCCGCGGCCATTTCGGCGGTGCGCCAGGGACGCCAGGCGCTTTCCAGCGCGGAGGCGGCCGTGCCCGCGCCGCCGGTGACGTACGCGTCGAGCGTCGCGCCGACGGAGGCGTCGTCCTGCAGGGCCAGCGCGCGGAAGCCATGCTGCCGGGCCAGCCGGCGGAAGATCTGGTCGCGCGTGTCGAAGGTCTCGTGGGCGAATCTCGTGGACTCGCCGAGCCCGGCGATCGTCGCGCCGGCGGCGATCGTGTCCGCCAGGTCGTCGAGCGCGGTGTCGGGCAGCGGGTTTGATGCGGCGGTCATGCCGGGGCTCCTTCGCGGATCGTCTGCAGCGCCTGCGACCAGACGACGACGTCGTCCAGCAGGGCGGTGAGGGTCTGGTGCTGGTGTGGGCCGGGAGTGACGTCGCCCGGCTCGGTGGGGGCGGAGATGGTGAAGTCGTGGTGCAGGGACAGCGCCACCTGAGGGCGGACGGTGGCGACCTTGAGCTCGGCCAGGATCAGCCGGAGGTGTTCGACTCGCCGCCGAGGCCGGCGTCTCCAACCGCACCATCTACAACCACTTCACCGACAAGGCCGAGCTGTTCCAGACCGTGATCCAGGAGAGCACGCAGCGGGTCGCCGACAACCTGACCGACCAAGCCGCTCTGCACGATGAGAAGGCGCTCAGGGAAATGGTCGCCGCCGGCGTACACACCTTCCTCTACGGCTACGCGAAGCGAACCGGGCACGACGCCGGCATCTGACAACCCCAAGCCGACGATCGGCAGTGGAAACGGAAGGGCCATCCCGGCGGCGCGACTCGATCAGCCCACGACCGGTCACGACAACCGCAGCATCACAACCGTGGCGCCGCGGGCCCTGATCGCTCCTCGACGGCGCCGTCGAGGAGCGATCAGGCCCGGGAGATTCTCCCTGGGTGGCTACGGTGCCGGTTGTCGGGAGAGAATGCGTGACGTGCCTTTTGCGATGGCGAAAGACGGGGTGAAGCTGGCCTACCAGGTGAGCGGGGAGGGATTCCCGCTCGTGCTGCTCTCCGGCCAGGCCAACAACCATCACTGGTGGGACAGCGTGCGGGCGGACTTCGCGGCCCTTTATCGGACGATCACCTTCGACTACCGGGGGACCGGGGACAGCGACACGCCCGACGAGCCCTACACGACACGCGGCTTCGCGCTGGACGTATTGGCCGTGCTCGACGCGCTCGGGGTGGAGCGAGCGCACGTCTACGGCACGTCCATGGGCGGGCGGGTCGCGCAGTGGCTGGCCGCCGATCACCCGGAACGGGTGGCGGCGCTGGTGCTGGGGTGTACCTCACCTGGAGGCGCCCACGGGGTGGAGCGGAGCCGGGATGTGCGCCGCGCGCTGGCCCAGCCGGACCGGGCCGCCGCCGAGCGGGCGCTGCTGGAGTTGATGTACACGCCGGAGTGGCTCGCGGCCCACCCCGGCCCGTACCACACGACCGGCGATCCCGGCATGCCCGCCCACGCCCGCCGCCGTCACTTCGCCGCCAGCGCGGGCCACGACGCCTGGGACGCGCTGCCCCGCATCGCCGCGCCCACCCTCGTGATCCACGGCGCCGACGACGTCTTCAACCCCGCCACCAACGCGCCGCTGCTGGCCGGCCGGATCCCCGGCGCCCGACCGCACCTCATCCCGGGGGCCCGCCACGCCTACTTCGAGGAGTTCCGCGAGGTCGCGACCCCGGCGGTCCTCGACTTCCTCAACGAGGACCTGGCGCGGCGCCACCCGAGCGGTCACCAGCGATAGGCCGCTGGTCTCAGCGTGCTTCGACGATCATACCCGCGCCCACCGTGCCGTTGGTGGACTCGTCGATCAGGATGAAACCGCCGGTCAGGCGGTTCCTGGCGTAGTCGTCGACGAACAGCGGCTGGGTGACCCGCAGCGACACCCGGCCGATCTCGTTCAGGCCGAGCGAGGTCGCCGACTCGTCGCGGTGCAGGGTGTTCACGTCGAGCCGGTAGTGCAGGTCGCGGACCAGCGCGCGGGCCGTGCGAGTGGTGTGCTTGATGACCAGCTTGGAGCGCGGGGCGAGCTTGAGGCCGTCGGTCATCCAGCACACCATGGCCTGAAGGTCCTGGGCGACCTGCGGCCTGTTGTTGGGACGGCAGATCATGTCGCCGCGTGAGATGTCGATGTCGTCCTCCAGGCGGAGGGTGACGGACATCGGCGCGAACGCCTCCTCGACGGGTCCGTCGAAGGTGTCGATCGCGGCCACCCGGGTGCTGAGGCCGGACGGCAGGTGCATCACCTCGTCGCCCGGCTTGATCACGCCGCCCGCGACCTGCCCGGCGTACCCGCGGTAGTCGTGGAAGGCGGGGTCGGTGGCGCGCTGGGGACGGATGACGTACTGCACCGGGAAGCGCACGTCGACCAGGTTGCGGTCGGAGGCGATGTGGACGTTCTCCAGGTGGTGCAGCAGCGAGGTGCCCTGGTACCACGGCATGTTCTCCGACCGGGAGACGACGTTGTCGCCGTGGAGGGCCGAGATCGGGATGAACGTGAGGTCGGCGACGTTCAGCTTGGCCGCGAAGGCGGTGAACTCCTCGCGGATCTCCTCGAAGCGGTCCTTGGAGTAGTCGACCAGGTCCATCTTGTTGACCGCGAGCACCAGGTGGGGCACCCGGAGCAGCGTGGTGAGGAACGCGTGGCGCCGCGACTGCTCGAGCACGCCCTTGCGCGCGTCGATCAGGACGATCGCCAGGTCGGCGGTGGAGGCGCCGGTAACCATGTTCCGGGTGTACTGGATGTGGCCGGGGGTGTCGGCGATGATGAACTTCCGCTTCGGCGTGGCGAAGTAGCGGTAGGCCACGTCGATCGTGATGCCCTGCTCGCGCTCGGCCCGCAGTCCGTCGGTGAGCAGCGACAGGTCGGTGTACTCGGTGCCGCGGTCACGGCTGGTGCGCTCGACGGCCTCGAGCTGGTCCTCGAAGATCGCCTTGGAGTCGAAGAGCAGGCGTCCGATGAGGGTCGACTTGCCGTCGTCGACCGAGCCCGCCGTGGCGAAACGCAGGATGTCCATCAGAACTGCTCTCCAGGGGTCGTACCGCCGGCGCGGCGGGGGAAGACACGGCTCACGAGGCTCGCCGAAGGCACGCGGCCCCGGCTGGGGAGGGACGCCATCAGAAGTAGCCCTCCTTCTTGCGGTCTTCCATGGCGGCCTCGGAGGCGCGGTCGTCGGCACGGGTGGCGCCGCGCTCGGTGATACGGGTGGCCGCGATCTCAGAGATGATCTCTTCGACGGTGACGGCCGTGGACTGTACGGCGCCGGTGCAGGTCATGTCGCCGACCGTGCGGTAGCGGACGACGGCCTCGAAGGTCGGCTCGTCGTCGCCGCGGTTGACCACGTCGGAGTCGGCGAGCAGCATGCCGTCGCGCTCGAAGACCTTCCGCGTGTGAGCGAAGTAGATCGCCGGGATCTCGATGCCCTCGCGCCGGATGTAGTCCCAGATGTCGAGCTCTGTCCAGTTGGACAGGGGGAAGACGCGGATGTGCTCACCCTTGCGGATGCGCGCGTTGTAGAGGTTCCACAGCTCGGGACGCTGGTTCTTCGGGTCCCACTGGCCGAACTCGTCGCGGAACGAGAAGACCCGCTCCTTGGCGCGGGCCTTCTCCTCGTCGCGGCGGGCGCCGCCGAAGACCGCGTCGAACTCGTGCTCCTCGATGGCGTCGAGCAGCGTGGTGGTCTGCAGGCGGTTGCGGCTCGCGCGCCTGCCGGTCTCCTCCGCCACCCGGCCGGCGTCGATCGAGTCCTGGACGGAGGCCACGACGAGCCGGACGTGCAGCTCGCCGGCGCGGCGGTCGCGGAACTCGATGACCTCGGGGAAGTTGTGCCCGGTGTCGACGTGCATCAGCGGGAAGGGGATCGGCGCCGGCCAGAAGGCCTTCTCGGCGATCCGGAGCATGACGATGGAGTCTTTGCCACCGGAGAAGAGGAGACAGGGGCGCTCGAACTCGGCGGCGACCTCACGCATGATGTGGATCGCCTCGGCTTCGAGGACGTCGAGTTGGGACGTCGTGTAGTCGCTCTGCAGCATCTACTCTTCCTCCGGGTATTCGCCAGGGGGTTCGGTCGCCCTAACGGTGCACGTCGCGGATGCCGGCGAGCAACGTTGGCGCCAGATCCGGTAGGGAGACCAGGATATCCGGCAGTGAGGGGTTGTCCTGGTTGTAGGTCAGGGGGGAGCCGTCGATCCTGCTCGCGTGGGCTCCGGCGGCCAGCGCCACCGCCACGGGGGCGGCGGAGTCCCATTCGTACTGGCCTCCGGCGTGGACGTACGCGTCCACCTGTCCGGTGAGCACGGCAGAGATCTTCGCGCCGGCCGAGCCGATCGGGACGAGCTCGGCGTCGAGGAGGTCGGCGAGCTTTCGCACGAACTCGGGCGGCCTGGTGCGGCTGACGGCGATGCGGACGCGCCCGGCGGGCGTGGGGGGCAGCTCGGGCGGAGCGACCGTGCTGAGGGTCACGCCCTGGGCGGGCAGGGCGACGGCCCCGGCGGCCAGAGCGCCGCCGGCGTCGGCGCCGGGCGTGCGCTGCCACAGCGCCACGTGGACCGCCCAGTCGGCCCGGCCGTCCTCGCCGAACTCGCGGGTGCCGTCGAGCGGGTCGACGATCCACACACGCTCGGCGGACTGGCGGCGGGGGTCGAACCGCTCCTCGCGGGTGGCCTCCTCGGAGAGCACCAGATCGTCCGGCCTCAGCCGCGACAGCGCCTCCATCAGCAGGAGGTGGGACTGCCGGTCGCCCGTGTCACGCAGCGCCGCCGGGTCATCGAATCCTTCGCCGGCGCGCAGCGCCAGGAGCGCCTCACCGGCCTCGGAAGCGAGGTCTCTCGCGAGCGCGTGGTCGTCCCGTATCGTCACGATGCCCTTTTCTCCCGATGCCGCACCCGAGTTCGTCTCGCCTCAGGTTAATAAGCACCCGAGCCGCGTGCCACGGCGGACCATGTCTTCCACAGGATCTGAAGATCGAGCGTGAGAGACCAGTTCTCGACATAACGCAGGTCGAGCCGCACTGATTCCTCCCAGGACAGGTCCGAGCGGCCGTTCACCTGCCAGAGCCCGGTCATGCCGGGACGGACGACCAGCCGCCGCCGTACGTCGTCACCGTACCCCGCGACCTCCTCCGGCAGCGGCGGGCGGGGGCCGACCAGTGACATCTCGCCGCACAGCACGTTGACGAGCTGGGGCAGCTCGTCGAGGGACCGGCGGCGCAGCCAGCCGCCGAGAGGGGTGACGCGGGGGTCACGCCTGATCTTGAACAGCACGCCGTCGGAGTCGCTCACCAAGTGGATCTTGTGCTGCTCGGCGTCCAGCGTCATGGTGCGTAATTTCAGGATCGTGAACTCGACGCCGTCCTTGCCCACCCTCGTCTGCCGGAACAGCGCGGGGCCGGGGCTCGTGAAGCGTACGGCGAGCACCAGGGCGAGGAGGAGAGGCGCGAGCAGGGCGAGGGCGAGGGCGGCGACCGTCCGGTCGAAGACGTTCTTCAGCAGCTGGCGCACGCCGGACAGCTCGGGATGCTCCACGTGCAGCAACGGCAGCCCGGCCACCGGCCTGATGGTGGTGCGCGGCCCGGCCACCTCCATGAGCGCGGGAGCGACGACGAGGTCGGTGCGGGTCTTCTCCAGCCGCCAGGCCAGGCGGCGCAGCGCCGTGCCGTCGAGCTCGGGGCAGGCCAGCACGGCCACGGTGTCGGCTCCGGCCTGGCAGACCACGAGGGGGACATCGGAGAAGTCACCCAGCACGGGGACCCCCTCGACCTCTCCCCGGGCGTCGTCGCGCGGCAGGCACACCCCCACGATGTGCATGCCGTGGTACGGCTCGCGCCGGAAGCGGCGGACCAGATCGGCGATGGACGCCCGGTGGCCCACGGCCACGACCTCGCGCATGCACAGGCCCCTGGCGCGCAGCGCGTGGAGCCTGCGGCGCAGCCCGTACCGGCAGCAGAGGGTGAGGACCGTCACCATCGGCAGGACCAGCACGACGTACCCGCGGGCGAGGTCGGTCTTGGTGACGTACGCGGCGGTCGCCACGCCGGCGGTGAGCAGGAAGCCGCACTGCGAGATGCGGCGGAACTCCTCCGAACCGACCCCGATCAGGCGCGGCTCGTACGCCCGGTTGAGGGCGAGGAGGCCGGTCCACAGCAGGGGCAGGACGAGACTCAGGACGATGTACGGCGCGACGTACGGCCGCACCTGGCCGAAGCGGACGAACACGGCGGCGGCGCCGGCGACCAGGCCGCACGCCAGGTCGAGCGCCGCGGCCCGTACCCGGTAGCGCCTCGCCCACCGGGGGAGGCAGGGGTGGCCCCGGGACTCGGTGACCGCCCTGCGCCCCGCCGCCCCCCGAACGGTGACCACCGGCTCCTCACCAGACCCCACTCATCCCTCCACGTAGCCGACCGGACACGCCGCGTGAAGGATGCTAGCGCCACCATGGGCGATTCTTGGGAGAACCCCGAAAGTCGAAGCCCTCCGCGTCCCCGCCGTACCAGGGCGCCGGGTGTGTCAGCGGGGGGGCTTGGCGGGTTTCAGGTCGGCGGGGTGGAAGGTGTTCTGGGTGGCTTCCAGGCCTGAGGTGATGAGGGACTCGGCGACGTCGGCGGCGCGGTCGACGAGGAACGGGAGGTCCTTGCGCTCGGCCGTGGCGAAGTCGCGCAGCACGTAGTCGGCGGCGTCCATGCGGCCGGGCGGACGCCCGACGCCGAAGCGCACCCGCAGGTAGTCTTTCGTGGCCAGCGACTTGGTGATCGATCGCAGGCCGTTGTGCCCGTTGTCGCCGCCGCCGAGCTTGACGCGTAGCGCGCCGTACGGGATGTCGAGCTCGTCGTGCACGACGATGATGTTCGCCGGGGCCACCTTGTAGAAGTCGGCCAGGGCCTTGACCGGCCCACCCGACAGGTTCATGTACGAGCGGGGCTTGGCGAGCACGACAGGGGCGCCGACGAGCCGCCCCTCGACCACCTCGGCGTGGGACTTGTGGGTCTTGAACCGGCCTCCGACGCGCCCGGCCAGCTCGTCGAGCACCATGAAACCGGCGTTGTGCCGGTTACCGGCGTACTCAGGGCCGGGGTTGCCCAGCCCGACGATCAACCAGCGGTCCACGACAGACCTCTTTCGTTCCAACTCGGCCATGGTGTCGGCTCGCGGCCGGGTGACGGCCGTCGCATCGAACAGGGCAGCCCGGTGGCCGTGTGAACGGCCTCCTGGCTGCCCTGCCGACGATACGTGAAGACGTTACTCCGCGGCCTCGGCGGACGCGCCCTCGCCGGCCTCGGCGCCCTCCTCGGCCTCTTCGGCGGGGGCGGACGGGGCGATGACGTGGAGCACGACCGTCTCGGGGTCGGCCATGAGCGAGCTGCCCTCGGGCAGCTTCAGGTCGGCGGCGGTGACCACGGAGCCGACCTCCAGGCCCTCGATGTCGACCTCGACGCCGGTCGGGATGTGGGTGGCCTCGGCCTCGATGCTGACGGCGACGAGCTGCTGGTCGAGCAGGCCGCCGGGAGCGATTTCACCGGCGGTGGTGACCGGGATCTCGACGGTGACCTTCTCGCCGCGCTTGACGAGCAGGAGGTCGACGTGCTCGAGGAAGCCCTTGAGCGGGTCACGCTGGACGCCCTTGGGCAGCGCGATCTCGTTCACGCCCTCGCCCTCGAGGCGGATCAGCACGTTGGGGGTGCGCAGGGCGATCATGAGGTCGTGGCCCGGCAGGGTGAGGTGCTTGGGCTCGATGCCGTGTCCGTACAGGACGGCGGGAACCTTGTCGGCGCGGCGGATCTTGCGCGCGGCGCCCTTGCCGAACTCGGAGCGCGGCTCGGCGGCGATGCGTACCTCGGACACGGTGTCTCCTAGGGAGTGTCGATGTTGGGAAGGCGCTCACCCTCACCCGCCCTAGCGGAAGGCGTTACGAGCGCGGACAACCCTCAAAGACTACCGGACGCACGAGACGGCCCCTGCCGGTCATGCCGGGCAGGGGCCGTGGGGTCTCAAGGAGCGATGGTCAGCTGTCGCCCTCGAAGAGGCTGGTCACCGAGCCGTCGCTGAAGACCTCGCTGATGGCTCTGGCGATCAGGGGTGCGATCGACAGTACGGTCAGCTTGTCGAACCTCTTCTCCTCGGCGATGGGGAGGGTGTTGGTGACGACCACCTCGGAGATGCGGGAGTTCTTCAGGCGGTCCACCGCGGGGTCGGAGAAGATGGCGTGGGTGGCGGCCACGATGACGTTGGTGGCGCCCTGCTCGTACAGTGCGTCGGCCGCCTTGCAGATGGAGCCGCCGGTGTCGATCATGTCGTCGATCAGGACACAGGTGCGTCCCTGCACCTGGCCGACGACCTCGTGCACCTTCACCTCGTTGGCCACGTCGAGGTCGCGGCGCTTGTGGATGAACGCCACCGGCGTGCCGAGCGAGTCGGCCCAGCGCTCGGCCAGGCGCACGCGGCCGGTGTCGGGCGAGACGATCGTGGTGGTGGCCGGGTCGAGCTTGCCGCTGAGGTAGCGGTGGAGCACGGGCATCGCGAACAGGTGGTCGACCGGCCCGTCGAAGAATCCCTGGATCTGCGGGGTGTGCAGGTCGACCGACATGAGCCGGTCGGCGCCCGCGGTCTTGAACAGGTCGGTCATGAGCCGGGCCGTGATCGGCTCGCGCCCGCGGCCCTTCTTGTCCTGGCGGGAGTAGCCGAAGAAGGGGACGACCACGGTGATGCGCTTGGCCGACGCCCGCTTCAGGGCGTCCACCATGATCAGGTGCTCCATGATCCACTTGTTGATCGGCCCGGTGTGGCTCTGGATCACGAAGGCGTCGCTGCCGCGCACCGACTCGAGGTAACGGGCGTAGATCTCGCCGTTGGCGAAGTCGCGCAGCGTGGTCGGGGTGACGTCGACACCGAGGTTCTGCGCCACCTCTTCCGCCAGCTCGGGGTAGGCCCGCCCCGAGAACAGCATCAGGTGCTTCTCGCCGGTCGTCTTCTTGCCGCTCATGCTCGCCTCCTTGCCTGGCGATTCGCCGGACACGCCCGCGAGACTACGCCGTGCCTTTCGGTTCGCTCGCCGCACTGGTTCATTTACCGCTCCCTGGGGTTCGTTCCCCCGATCGCGCGGCTTGCCCGGCCTGGTCGGCCGTTTCGGGAAGATCCTCTGGATGGGAGGACCCGCCGTCCTGTGAGGCCGCGGCACGCCGCGCGGCCTCCGCCGAGGCGGTGCCGGCGCGCCTGCGCTCGACCCATCCCTCGACGTTGCGCTGCCGGGCCCTCGCCACCGCGATCGCCCCGGGCGGGACGTCGTTGGTGATGACCGAGCCGGCGGCGGTGTAGGCGCCGTCGCCCACGGTGACCGGGGCGACGAGCATGCTGTCGCTGCCGACCCGGACGTGGTCGCCGATCGTGGTGTGGTGCTTGTTGACGCCGTCGTAGTTGACGAAGATCGTGGCAGCGCCGATGTTGGTGCCGACGCCGATGGTGGCGTCGCCGACGTAGGTGAGGTGCGGCACCTTGGAGCCGTCGCCGACCTCGGCGTTCTTCATCTCGACGTAGCTGCCGGCCTTGGCCTTGCGCCCGAGCCGGGTGCCGGGACGGAGGTAGGTGTAGGGGCCGACCGTCGCCTCGGCGCCGATCTCGGCGCCCTCGCAGACGGCGTTGCGGACGACGGCGCCGGCGCCGACGGCGGTGTCGGTGAGGGTGGTCGCCGGGCCCACCTCGGCCCCGGTCGCGATGGACGTGCGGCCGTGGAGCTGCGTGCCCGGGTGGACGACCACGTCACGCTCGATGGCGACGCCGACGTCGATCCAGGTGGAGGCGGGGTCGATGATCGTGACCCCGGCGCGCATGTGGCCCTCCAGGACGCGGGTGTTGAGCACCCGGCGGGCGAAGGCGAGCTGCACGCGGTCGTTGACGCCCTCGACCTCGACGTGGTCGGCGGCGACGTAGGCGCCCACCCGGTGGCCGTCCTCGCGAAGGATCGAGAGGACGTCGGTGAGGTACTCCTCGCCCTGGGCGTTGGAGCTGCCGACCCGCTTGACGCCGTCGGCCAGCAGGAGCCCGTCGAAGGCGTAGACGCCGGAGTTCATCTCCTTGATCGCCTTCTGCTCCGGCGAGGCGTCCTTGTCCTCGACGATCTCGAGGACGGCTCCCGTGGTGTCGCGGATGATGCGGCCGTACCCCGTGGGGTCGGGGACCTCGGCGGTGAGGACGGTGACGGCGTTGCCCTCGGCCGCGTGGGTGGCGAGGAGCTCGGCCAGGGTCTCGGTGCGCAGCAGCGGCGTGTCGCCGTAGGTGACCAGGACCGTGCCGTTGACCGCGCCGACCGATTCGAGGACGGTGCGGACGGCGTGTCCGGTGCCCTTCTGCTCTCTCTGCACCACGGCGAGAGCGTCGGAGCCGGTCGTGTCCAGGTGGGCCTGGACCTGCTCGCGGGCGTGGCCGATCACGACGATCAGGCGCTCGGGATCGAGCCCTCTGGCGGCGGCCAGCATGTGGTCGACCAGTGCGCGACCGCATAGCTCGTGGAGGACTTTGGGTTTGCTGGACTTCATCCGGGTGCCCTCGCCGGCGGCGAGGACGATGACGGCTGCCGGGCGCGGCACACTCACGGACTGAGGCTCCCTCGGCGTCGCGGCTGAAACATGGCGGGACGACCGCGGCTACCAGTCAGGCACCGCACGGCCACCCACCCGACACCGTGAGCTTACCTGTCGCCTCCCCGGCGGGATCCAGCCCCCTGGCCAAGAATCGACGGTCGTCGCGGACGCGCACAAGAAGAGTTCCGGCGCCTGGACTCGAACCAGGACAACCCTGCTCCAAAGGCAGGTGGGCTGCCAATTACCCTACGCCGGACCGATTCGAGACCTTCCCAAACCGCGGTGACAAGGATACCCACCGCAGCCCCTTACCGCTCAACGGATTACCTCCGCCGGAAGCGGTCGAGCGGCGGGTCTCGGGCCCTATAGGGATTCCCTACCGCACATTGGGTAGGGGCGGGTCTGTGCTTTTAACAGATGCGGGCATGGATCCGCAAGGCATGGATCCGCCACGGGATGAGTGCCGAACCGTCACCTTCCCCACATTCCGAGCTTAGGGATTCCTAACTTACGATGGCGTAGGTTACGGTTACGTAGCTCCAGAAGGTCCGACTTCGTCTTGAATCATGTGAGGTAGCCCATGACCGTTGTCGTAGACCGTCCGAACCCGCCGGGGCCCAGGCCCGATCTCGAGCCCGAGCCCAAGAGCAACTTCGAACGCGTCCTTCTCGTCATCTTCGTGGCGGTCCCGTTCCTCGCGCTGGTCGCGGCCGTGCCCATGGCCTGGGGAAGCTTCCTCGGCTGGACCGACGTCGCCATCACCGCGGTCTTCTACGTGTTCACCGGACTCGGCGTCACGGTCGGACTGCACCGTTACTTCACCCACGGCTCCTTCAAGGCCAAGCGCGGCCTGAAGATCGTCCTCGCCGTCGCCGGCAGCATGTCGCTGGAGATGGGCGTCATCGACTGGGTCGCCACCCACCGCCGCCACCACAAGTACTCCGACAAGGAGGGCGACCCGCACTCGCCGTGGCGCTTCGGCAACGACTGGAAGGCTCTGACCAAGGGCCTGCTGTTCGCCCACATCGGCTGGATGTTCTCCTCCGAGCGCACCAACCGGGAGCGCTTCGCCAAGGACCTCATCAACGACAAGGACGTCAACCGCATCCACCAGGCGTTCCCCTGGTTCGTGGCCGCGTCCCTGCTGCTGCCCGCGCTGATCGGCGGCCTGGTCACCTGGTCCTGGATGGGCGCGCTCACCGCCTTCTTCTGGGGCAGCCTCGTGCGCATCTCGCTGCTCCACCACGTCACCTGGTCGATCAACTCCGTCTGCCACGTGTTCGGCGACGAGGCCTTCGAGGTGCGCGACAAGTCCCGCAACGTGTGGTGGCTGGCGATCCCGTCCTTCGGCGAGTCCTGGCACAACCTGCACCACTCCGACCCGACCTCGGCCCGGCACGGCGCGCTCAAGGGGCAGATCGACCCCAGCGCCCGCGTGATCCGCTGGTTCGAGCAGGCCGGCTGGGCGTACGACGTCCGGTGGCCCACGCCGGAGCGGCTGGCGGCGAAGCGGCTTGGCTGACTCAGCCTCTCTGCCGGGCCGCCCTACGGCGGCCCGCACCCCCCGGGATGCGGAATCCGCAAGTGAAAATCGGGATATAGCTCCACTAAAGCGGACAGCGGCGGTTGCCGCCCCTGCTCAGGCAGTCATGATTAGACCCATGACCGAGTCCCGTTCCCGCGTCCGCATGACCGGGAAGGAGCGTCGAGAGCAGCTCATCAGGGTCAGCCGCAGCCTGTTCGCCGAGAAGGGGTTCGACGGCACCTCCATAGAGGAGATCGCGGCGAGCGCGAAGGTCTCCAAGCCCGTCGTCTACGAGCACTTCGGTGGCAAAGAGGGCATCTACGCCGTCGTCGTCGACCGGGAGATGCAGCGCCTGCTCAGCCTGGTGGGCGTCGCGCTGAACGCCGGCCACCCGCGCATCCGGCTGGAGCGAGCGGCCCTGGCGCTGCTGCAGTACGTCGAGGAGTCCAGCGAGGGCTTCCGGATCCTGGTGCGCGACTCCCACGCGGCCTCCGGCACCGGCACCTTCGCCAGCCTGATCAACGACATCGCGAGCCAGGTCGAGGACGTCCTCGCCGACCAGTTCGCCGACCGAGGGTACGCCCCGACGCTCGCCCCGATGTACGCCCAGATGCTGGTCGGCATGGTGGCCCTCACCGGGCAGTGGTGGCTGGACGCTCGCCGACCCAGCCGTGAGGAGGTCGCCGCCCACCTGGTCAACCTGGCCTGGAACGGCCTGACGGGGCTGGAGCCCTACCCCGGCCTCACCGCCGCCTCCGTGCGCGGCCTGCCCCAGCCCCAGCTGCCCGCCGAGCTCACCGTCGCCCCGCGCGCCTCCGACAAGCACCTCAAGGAGCTGGAGAAGGCCCGCGAGAAGGGGTTGAAGGAGCTCGAGAAGGCCCGCGAGAGAGAGCTCAAGGAGCAGGAGAAGGCCCGCGCCCGCGAGCAGCGCGAGCAGGAGAAGCTCCTCCGCGAACAGGAGAAGCTGCGGGCACGCGAGCTGCGCGAGCGCGAGAAGCTGCGGGCGCGGGAACTGCGTGACCAGGAGCGGCTACGGGCACAGGCGGCGAAGCTGGCCGAGCAGCGGGCCAAGGACGCCGCGCGGCGGGCGAGGCTCGCGGCCGAGCGGGGCGAGCGGCCCGAGGTGGTGGAGCTCGTGGAGCGGGTGCCGTTGGTGGAGCGCTCGGAGCTCGCGCGGGGCGAGACCCACGGCGACGACACGGTCGCGTAGCGTAATTAAGACCCCCGTTGCGGAAAAGTTAACTTAGCGTTCAAGTGAGCAGGGCATTTTGGACATATGTCCGCCGATGCCGCGCTGCCCTCCCCGGAAGGACTTGACCACCTTCCCCTCCCACAGGACCGCTTCCTCAACCGCGAGGAAAGTTGGCTCCATTTCAACGAGCGCGTGCTGGAGCTGGCCGAGGATCCCGAGGTCCCGCTGCTCGAACGGGTCCGGTTCCTCGCCATCTTCGCCAGCAACCTGGACGAGTTCTTCCGTGTACGGGTGGCGGGCCTGAAACGCAGGATGGCCACCGGCCTCCTGCTCCGCACCAAGAGCGGCCTCAAGCCGCGCGAGGAGCTCGCGCGGATCGCCGCCATCGCCGACGACCTCGCCCAGCGGCACGCCGCCACGTTCCACAAGCAGATCTGCCCGCAACTGGCCGGCGCGGGCATCGAGATCGTCCGCTGGGACGACCTGAGCAGGGACGAGCGCACCTCCCTGCGCAAGCTCTTCCGCGAGCGGATCCGACCGGTGCTGACCCCCCTGGCCGTGGACCCCGCGCACCCCTTCCCGTACATCTCGGGCCTCTCGCTGAACCTGGCGGTCGTCGTGCGCAACCCCGCCAACGGCAACACCGTCTTCGCCCGGGTCAAGGTCCCCTCGCAGCTCCCCCGCTTCGTCGCCGCCTCCAAGGACCGCTTCGTCCCCCTGGAGGACGTGATCGCCGCGCACCTGAGCGACCTGTTCAAGGGCATGGAGATCGTCGAGCACCACGTCTTCCGGGTGACCCGCAACGAGGACCTCGACGTGGACGAGGACGTCACCGAGAACCTCATGCAGGCGCTGGAGAAGGAACTCCTGATGCGGCGCTTCGGGCCGCCCGTCCGGCTGGAGGTCGAGGACACCATCAGCCCGGCGGTCCTGGACCTCCTCGTCGACGAGCTGGACGTCTCCGACCACGAGATCTACCGTCTGCCCGGCCCGCTCGACCTCTCCGGGCTGCACTCGATCGCCGACCTCGACCGCGGGGAGCTGCACTTCCCCCCCTTCGTCCCGGCGGAGGCCGTCCACGCCGAGGACGACATCTTCTCGGTGCTGCGCGAGCGCGACATCCTGGTCCACCACCCGTACGACTCGTTCTCCACCAGCGTGCAGCGGTTCATCGAGCAGGCGGCGGCCGACCCGAACGTGCTCGCCATCAAGCAGACCCTCTACCGCACCAGCGGCGACTCGCCCATCGTGGACGCGCTGATCGACGCCGCCGAGGCCGGCAAGCAGGTCGTCGTCGTGGTCGAGATCAAGGCGAGGTTCGACGAGCACGCCAACATCACCTGGGCCCGCAAGCTGGAGAAGGCCGGCTGCCACGTGGTCTACGGCGTGCTCGGGCTCAAGACCCACGCCAAGCTCGCCCTGGTGGTGCGGCAGGAGGCCTCCGGCGAGCTGCGCCAGTACTGCCACATCGGCACGGGCAACTACAACCCCAAGACGGCCCGGCAGTACGAGGACTTCGGCATCCTGACGGCCGACCCGCTGGTCGGCGAGGACATCACCGACCTGTTCATCCACCTCACCGGCTACTCCCACCACTCGGCCTACCGGCGCCTGCTCGTCGCGCCCCACTCGATGCGCGCCGGCCTGCTGACCAGGATCGAGCGGGAGATCACCCACCACCAGGCCGGGCGCCCGGCGCGGATCCGGATCAAGACCAACTCCCTGGTGGACGAGCCGCTGATCGACGCCCTGTACGCCGCCTCCCGCGCCGGCGTGCCGGTGGACCTCGTCGTGCGCGGGGTCTGCACGCTGCGGCCCGGCGTCCCGGGTTTGTCGGAGAACATCCGGGTCAGGAGCATCCTCGGGAGGTTCCTCGAACACTCCCGCATCTACGAGTTCGGCGGCGGCCGCCGGCCGGAGATCTGGATCGGCAGCGCCGACCTGATGCGCCGCAACGTCGACCGCCGCGTGGAGGCCCTGGTGAAGGTCAACAGCGCCCAGCACCGGGCGTACCTGTCGGAGCTGCTCGACCTCGCCATGGCCGACACCACGAGCACGTGGTGGCTGAACGGGGACGGCACCTGGGTGCGCCACCACCAGGGGGAGAACGGCGAGCCGCTCACCGACCTGCAGTCCCACCTGGTCTCGACCCGCCGGTGGAGGACGATCGATGACTGAGGGCCAGATCCAGCCCACCGACCTGATCAGGGCCGGCGGCGCGGTCGTGTGGCGGGGCGACCTCCGGGCGCCCGAGGTGGCCGTGGTCCACCGGCCGAAGTACGACGACTGGTCGTTCCCCAAGGGCAAGCTCAAGCCGGGCGAGCACGTGGTCGCGGGCGCGGTCCGCGAGGTCGCCGAGGAGACCGGGCTGAGCGTCGCGCTCGGCCGCCACCTGCCGCCCGTGCACTACCTCAAGGGCGGGCGGCTCAAGCGGGTCGACTACTGGGCGGCCCGGGTCGTCGAGCAGGTCGCCGAGGACCCCTCCGACGAGGTCGACGCGCTGGAGTGGCTGTCCCTGGAGGAGGCGCGCACCCGGCTGACGTACGAATGGGACGCCGGGCTGCTGCGGGCCCTCATGGCCGCCCCACTGGACACCACGCCGTTCGTGCTGGTCAGGCACGGGTACGCGGGCAACCGCCAGGACTGGCACGGCGACGACGACCTGCGCCCGCTCGACGAGGCCGGACAGGAGCAGGCCAGGACGGTCGCCGAGCTGCTGACCGGCTACCGCCCCACCTCGCTGGTCAGCTCACCGAGCAGGCGATGCGTGCAGACGCTGCTGCCGTACGCCGCCGAGGAGGCGCTGCGGATCCGCACCGAGCGGCTGCTGACCGAGACCGACCACGACCCGCCGCTGACGCTGGCGCTCGCCCTGTCCCTGCTGGACGAGGGTGAGCCCACGGCGCTGTGCGGGCACGGCAAGGTGCTGCCCGAACTGATCTCCGCGATGTGCGAGAGCCGCTTCGAGGGCCATGTCGAGGATCCCCACCTCCGCAAGGGCGGTGTGGCTGTGCTCCACCACGTGGCGGGCAAGATCGTGGCCGTGGACCGCTACGCGACCTAGGCCGGTCACCGGCTCCGGGCCTCACGTTCCCGGCCTCCGGCGGTGATCAGGGCGGTCTGCGCCGGTGGGGACGCGAACAGGGCGCCGGCGCGGGCGATCTGGAGAGCGCGCCGCCGCTCGTCCCTGAGCCGGTCGAGCGCGTCCAGCAGCGCCGCCGCGTCCGGCGCGTGCAGGCTGACGCCCGCGCGTGCCATGGCCAGCACGCCGTCGCGGCCGTGCCCGGCGATGGGCCGGTAGGAGACGACCGGCAGCCCGGCGGCGAAGGCCTCCTCGCAGGTCAGCCCGGCGGCGTTGTCGACCAGCGCGTGGGCCGCCGCCATGAGGTCGGGCAGGTCGTCGCGCCAGCCGAGGGCGATGCCGTGCCCGGCCCGCTGGAGACGGCGCCGCAGCCGCGCGTCCCGCCCGCACAGGACGACCGGGGTGTAGCGGCCGGAACGGGCGAGCAGGCGGGCCGTCCCGGCCACGTGCCCCACGCCCCACGCTCCGGCGGAGACCAGCACCAGCAGATCGTCCGGTCCCGCCCCGATACGGGCACGTGCCTGCCCCGCCGGTCGCCCACGCACGGTGAACGCGGACCGCACGACCGGGGCGCAGGCGTAGGCGGGACGACCGGTCGCGGCGGTGATGTGCCGGACCGCGGCCGGGGCCGGGCACAGGTAGCGGTCGTTGCCGCCGTCCGTCCACAGCCTGTGGACGGCGAAGTCGGTCACCAGCACCGTGGCGGGTGCCGGCAGCCGCCCGTGCCGCCTCAGCCACCCGGTCGCCTGGGCGGCCACGTGGAAGACCGAGACGACCTCGTCGGGCGGGCGGCGGCCGATCAGCCGCGCGAGCCGGGACGCGATCAGCACCGTGACCGGGGAGGCCGACGGCGCCCGTTTGGCGACGAAGAAGACCTGGTAGATGAGCTCGTAGAGCCACGGCGCCCGTCTGACCGTCCAGCGGTACCACCCGCGCAGCACCGCGCCGAGCCGCATCGGGAGCAACCGGAGGACATCGATGACCTCTACCTCGGCGCCCTCCGCCTCCAGCCGCCCGGCCAGCTCGGCGGCGACGCCGTCGTGCCCGGCGCCCATGCTCGCGGTCAGGATCAGCAGCCTCCGCCGCGCCGTCACGGCCACCTCCAGGCGGCGCTGAGATGGCCATGACCAGGGCGTCCTCGGCCCGCCCAGCACCGCAGGGCAGGGGCCGTGCCGTCGTACCGGCGGCGGTCGCCGGGCTGGCGCTGCTGCACGCCGGCCCCGCCGCGACGTGGCTTCCCGTCGTACGGCGCCGGCTGCCCGCCCTGGCGGGGCTGGGGAGCCCCGGCCATGTGGCGTTGACCTTCGACGACGGGCCGGACCCGGTCTCCACGCCCCGCTTCCTCGACGAACTGCGGCGGCTGGAGTGCCTGGCCACGTTCTTCGTCCTCGGCGAGATGCTCCAACGCCACCCCGAGGTGGGGCGCCGCATCGTCGCCGAGGGACACGAGCTCGCCGTCCACGGCTGGCGGCACGTCAACGCCCTCCTCGCCCGCCCCGGCCGCGTCACGAGAGAGGTCCGCGGGGCCGCCGAGCTCGCGCACGCGGTGAGCGGTGCCCGTCCCGCCTGGTACCGGCCGCCGTACGGGGTGCTCAGCGCCGAGACCCTGTGCGCGGCCCGGGCGGCGGGGCTGCGACCGGTGCTGTGGACCGTCTGGGGCAGGGACTGGACGTCCGCGGCGAGCCCGGCCTCGGTGATGGCGGCGCTGGCCCCGGGGCTGCGGGGCGGGGCGACCGTGCTGCTCCACGACACCGACCACACCTCGGCCCCCGGATCGTGGCGGGCGGCCCTCGGCGCCCTGCCCGAGGTGGTGGCCCGCTGCCGCGCCATGGGGCTGCGCGTCGGACCGCTGCGCGACCACGGCGTCACCTGATGGGCTGGCCACGACGGTCCTCCTCGGCGCGCTCCCCGAAACAGTTCCTTTCGCCGTTTCAACGGTGAATTCCCAATACTTTCCCCGCCGGCGCCCGCCGCTGCGCGGAAACGCGTAAATTCATGATCGAGGCGGCGCAATGTATTCAACAGATGCCGTTTCACCTGCAATGACACGGGAATTCCGTAGCGGTGTCAGCACGGCTGGACAGTAACGACGACCTCATGTCGAAGGCCGCCCGCGAGAATTTCCCGGTGGCCTTACGGCTGCTGCCCCGCCGATACCGCGCCCACCTTTCAGCGGTGTACGGATTCGCGCGTTTCGTGGACGACGTCGGCGACGAGGCCGAGCCGGGCGAGCGGCTGCGATTGCTGGACGCCGTCGAGTCGGACCTCGCCCGCCTGTACGCCGGGGCGGCGCCGCGCCTGCCGTACATCCGAGCGCTCGCGCCGACCGTCGAGGCGTGCGCGATCCCGCCCGAGCCGCTGCGGCGGCTGGCCGAGGCCAACCGTCGCGACCAGGTCGTCAGCCGCTACGAGACCTTCGACGACCTGCTCGGATACTGCGAGCTGTCGGCGAACCCGGTCGGGCACCTCGTGCTGCACGTCTTCGGCGCGGCGACCCCCCGCAGGCTCGCCTGGTCGGACGGGGTGTGCTCGGCGCTGCAGGTACTGGAGCACTGCCAGGACGTCGGTGAGGACTACGCGCGGGGCCGGATCTACCTGCCCGGCCGCGACCTGCGCCGCTTCGGCTGCACCGAGGACGACCTCGCCGGAACCACGACCCCGGCGACGCTGCGCCGGGTGGTGGCCCTGCAGGTCGAACGGGCCGTACGGCTGCTCGGGAACGGGGTGCCGCTGGTGGTGTCCCTGGCCGGGCCCGCGCGTGTCGCGGTGGCGGGCTACGTCGCCGGGGGCCGCGCCACCGCGACCGCCCTGCGGCGCTCGGGGCACGACGTCCTCGGCCGTGCCGTACGCCCGCGCCGCGCCCGGCTCGCGGGCGCCTGGCTGCGCCTGCTCGCGACCGGCGTGACAGGCATGACCAGCATCACAAGGAGGTGAACCGGTGACCGCGTCCACGGCGTACCGGCGGTGCGAGCAGATCGTCCGCGCCCGGGCACGCAATTTCTCCTACGGGATCCGCCTGCTGCCCGCCCCCAAACGCCGGGCGCTCAGCGCCGTGTACGCCTTCGCCCGCCGCATCGACGACATCGGCGACACCGAGGGGCCGGTCGACCAGCGGCTGGCACGGCTGGCGGACGCGCGGGCGGCGCTCCGCGCGGCGCGTCCCGACGAGGCCGACTTCGTCCTGGTCGCCCTGAACGACGCGGTCGGCCGCTACCCGATCCCGCTTCCCGCCTTCGAGGAACTGATCGACGGCTGCACGGCCGACGTGCGCGGCGTGACGTACGAGAGCTTCGACGACCTGCTTACCTACTGCCGCAGGGTCGCCGGGTCGGTCGGGCGGCTCTCGCTCGGCGTGTTCGGCGCCGAGGACCCCGCCGTGGCCGCGCCGCTCGCCGACGCCCTCGGAGTGGCGCTGCAGATCACCAACATCCTCCGCGACGTCCGCGAGGACCGCCTCGCCGGCCGCGTCTACCTGCCCCTCGAGGACCTCGAACGATTCGGGTGCACGTTGAACATCGACTCCCGCGGCCGGTTCACCGACCCGCCGCAGCGCCTGGCGCGGCTCCTCCGGTTCGAGGCGGACCGGGCACGCGACTGGTACGGCCAGGGGATGCGTCTGCTGCCGCTGCTGGACCGGCGCAGCGCCGCGTGCACGGCCGCGATGGCGGGCATCTACCGGTCGCTGCTCGACCGCATCGCCTCCCACCCCGCCCGCGCGCTGGACGCCAGGCCGTCGCTCCCCACCTGGGAGAAGGCGATGGTGGCCGCCCGGGCCCTCGCCGGAGCCGGCAGGTGAGCCCGTTGGCGCGGGCGACAGGAGCCGGCAGGTGAGCGCGATGGCGCCGGTCGCGGTGGTCGGCGGCGGGCTCGCCGGCATCGCCGCCGCCGTGGCCCTGGCGGAGGCGGGCCTGCCCGTGACGCTCTACGAGGCCCGGCCGAGGCTCGGCGGCGCCACCCATTCGTTCGACCGGGACGGGCTGGTGGTCGACAACGGCCAGCACGTCTTCCTGCGGTGCTGCACCGCCTACCGGGGGCTGCTCGACAGGATCGGCGCCACCGCGAGGGTGCACCTGCAGGACCGCTTCGACGTCCACGTCATCACCCCCTCCGGGCGCCGGGGGCGGCTGCGCCGGGCCGCGCTCCCCGGGCCGTTGCACCTGATGCCCGCCCTCGCGGCGTACACGCTGCTGCCGCCCGCCGACCGGGCGCGGGCGGTGCTCGGGTCGCTCGCGCTGTCGCGGCTCGACCCGGCCGACCCGGCGCTCGACCGTGTGGGCCTGGGGAGCTGGCTGGCCGCGCACGGGCAGCGCGACCCGGCGCGGCGTGCCCTGTGGGAGCTGTTCGCGGTGGCCGCGCTGAACATCGGCGTCGAGGACGCGGCCCTCGGGCCGGCGGTGATGGTGTTCAAGACCGCCCTGCTCGGCCGCGCCGACGCCGCCGACATCGGCGTCCCGGCCGTCCCCCTCGGCGAACTGCACGGCGCCACCGCCGAGACGGCCATCAGGCGACGCGGCGGCGAGGTCCGCCTGTCGGCGAAGGTCAGCGCGGTCGAGTTCGGCTCCCCCGGCCTGCCGTCCCTGGTCGTGGACGGCGTCCGGGTCCCGGCCTCCGCGGTCGTCGTCGCCACCCCGCACGAGCAGGCCGCCAGGCTCGTCCCCGCCGAGGCGGCGCCGGGCCGGGACCGCTGGAGCGGCCTTTCGGCCAGCCCCATCGTCAACGTGCACGCCGTCTATGACCGCCGGGTCATGGATCCGCCGTTCGTCGCCGTGGTCGGTTCGCCCATTCAGTGGATCTTCGACAAGACCCGGGTCGCGGGTCTGGATACCGGGCAGTACCTGGCGATCTCGGTGTCGGCGGCGGAGCGGTGGATCGACATGCCCACCGCGAAGATCAGGGAGGAGTTCGTCCCGGCGCTGAACCGGCTGCTCCCCGGCACCCGGCACGCCCGGCTGACCGACTTCTTCGTCACCCGCGAGAAGCGGGCCACCTTCCGTCAGCGGCCGGGCAGTGGCGCGCTCCGCCCGCCGGCCGCCACCCGGTGGCCCGGCCTCTACCTCGCCGGCGCGTGGACCGACACGGGCTGGCCCGACACGATGGAGGGCGCCGTGCGCAGCGGACTCCAGGCCGCCCGCCTGGCCAGGCGGCACCTGCGACAGGGAACCGCCTCATGACCGCGGTCGTGCCACCGGTGGTGGCCGCCGCCCGGGGGCTGGTCGACCCCGTCCTGCGGGAGGCCGTCGCCCGGCTCGACCCGATGACGGCGGGCGTCGCCGCCTACCACTTCGGCTGGACCTCCCAGGGGAGACCGGCGGGCGGGAAGGCGCTGCGACCCGCGCTGGCCTTCCTGTCGGCGAGGGCGGCCGGCGGGAGCGACGAGGAGTGCGGGCCGGCGGCCGCCGCGGTCGAGCTTGTGCACGCGTTCTCGCTCCTCCACGACGACATCATGGACGGCGACCGCATGCGCCGGCACCGTCCCGCCGCCTGGACGGTGTTCGGCCGCTCCGAGGCGATCCTCGCCGGGGACGCCCTGCTCGGGCTCGCCGCGGAGCTTCTCGTCGAGCGCGGAAGCCCTGGCCACCTCGCCGCGGCACACGCGCTGAGCCGGGCCGTGCGCGGCCTCATCGCCGGCCAGGCCCTCGACCTGGAGTTCGAGCGACGTGACGACGTGACGCTGGGCGAATGCCTGCGGATGGCCACGAGGAAGACCGGTGACCTGCTCGCGTGCGCCTGCTCGATCGGCGCGATGGCGGCGGGCGCCCCGCCCGCGCTGGTCTCCGCGCTGGCGGCCTTCGGCACCGAGACCGGCCTGGCCTTCCAGTTGGCCGACGACCTGCTCGGCATCTGGGGCGACCCTCAGGTGACCGGCAAGGCCGTCCTGTCGGACCTGCGTGCCCGCAAGAAGAGCCTTCCGGTCGTCGCCGCCCTGACCAGCGGCACCGAGGCCGGCGACCGCCTGGCCGAGCTGCTGGCCCGCCCCGGGCCGTTGCCGGAGGACGTCCTGCGCGAGGCCGCCGCGCTGGTCGACCAGGCCGGCGGCCGCACCTGGGCCGAGCAGGAGGCCAAGCACCGTCTCGACGCCGCGGGACGCCACCTCGCCGACGCGGACATGCCGCCCGGCGTGCGCGCCCAGTTCCTGGACATCGCCGGTTTCATCACCTCTCGGGATCACTGACATGACCACAGCCGATGTTCTCCCGTCCACCGGCCTCGCCCAGCGGGCACTCGACGCCGCGGTCGAGCACCTCATGGGCCTGCGGTCGCCGGAGGGCTGGTGGAAGGGCGAGCTGCAGACCAACGTGACCATGGACGCCGAAGACCTGCTGCTGCGCGAGTTCCTCGGCATCCGGGACGAGGACGAGACGGCCGAGGCGGCGCGCTGGATCCGCTCCGAGCAGCGTCCCGACGGCACCTGGGCCAACTTCCACGGCGGCCCGCCCGACCTGTCAACCACCGTCGAGGCGTACGTGGCGCTGCGGCTCGCCGGGGACCCCGTCGACGCCCCGCACATGCTCGCCGCCGCCGCGTTCGTCCGGCAGGCGGGCGGTGTCGAGGCGGCGCGGGTGTTCACCCGGATCTGGCTGGCGCTGTTCGGGCAGTGGCGGTGGGAGGACCTGCCCGTCCTGCCGCCGGAGCTGGTGTTCCTGCCCCCGTGGTTCCCGCTCAACGTCTACGACTGGGCGTGCTGGGCGCGGCAGACGATCGTCCCGCTCACCGTCGTCAGCGCGCACCGGCCGGTGCGCCCGCTCCCGTTCGACCTGGCAGAGCTGCGGACGGGACGGCGGACGCGGCGGCCGCCCAGGCCCGGCTGGGAGGCCGGGTTCGCCGCGCTGGACCGGGTCCTGCACCGTTACGAGCCGCATGCGGTCAAGGGCCTGCGCCGGGCGGCGCTGCGGCGGGCCGTCGAGTGGGTCGTGGCGCGGCAGGAACTCGACGGCTCGTGGGGCGGCATCCAGCCTCCCTGGGTGTACTCGCTGATCGCGCTGAACCTGTCCGGCTACCACGTCGGCCATCCCGTCATGCGCAAGGGCATCCGGGGGCTCGACAGGTTCACCGTGCACGACGAGAAGGGCCGCAGGCTGGAGGCCTGCCAGTCACCGGTGTGGGACACGGCGCTGGCCGTCAACGCCCTGCTGGACGCGGGCGTCGCCGCCGACCACCCCGCCGTCGTCGGCGCCGCCGGCTGGCTGCTGAGCGAGGAGATCAGAGGGCCGGGCGACTGGGCCGTCCGACGGCCCTGGCTGCCGCCGGGCGGCTGGGCGTTCGAGTTCGACAACGACGGCTACCCGGACGTCGACGACACCGCCGAGGTGATCATCGCGCTGCGCCGCACGGGCCACACCGGCGTACGGCCCGCGATCGACCGGGCCGTACGGTGGATGGCCGGGATGGCGTCCCGCGACGGCGGGTTCGCGGCCTTCGACGCCGACAACACCCGAACGCTGTGCACCAAGCTGCCGTTCTGCGACTTCGGCGCGGTGATCGACCCGCCGTCCGCCGACGTCACCGCCCACGTCGTCGAGGCCCTGGCCCACGAAGGGCACGCCGGGACGGCGACCGTGCGGCGGGCCGTCGTCTGGCTGCTGAAGGCCCAGGAACCCGACGGGTCGTGGTTCGGCCGGTGGGGCGCCAACCACGTGTACGGCACGGGAGCCGTCGTCCCCGCCCTCGTCGCGGCCGGCGTACGGCCGGAGAGCCGCGCCGTGCGACGGGCCGTCGCCTGGCTGCGCGGCCACCAGAACGACGACGGCGGCTGGGGAGAGGACCTGCGTTCGTACACCGACCCGTCGTGGATCGGGCGCGGAGCCTCCACCGCCTCGCAGACCGCGTGGGCGCTGCTCGCCCTGCTGGCAGCGCGGGAGGAACGCTCGGCCGCCGTCCACAAGGGCGTGCGGTGGCTGGTCGAGCACCAGCGCCCGGACGGCACCTGGGACGAGCCCTACTTCACCGGGACCGGCTTCCCGGGCGACTTCTACATCAACTACCACCTCTACCGGCTGGTCTTCCCGATCAGCGCCCTCGGACGTCATCTGCGCGCGCTCGGGGGGACCCCGTGATCCCCCTGCTCATCTGCACCGGGCTCGGCATCGAGTCCCGGGCCGTACGGCGCGGTCTTCCGGCCTGCTCCGCGGGGGTGCAGGTGATGCGCACGGGGTTCGGGCCGCGCCGCGCCGCCCGCACGGCGGCCGCCCTGCCGCCGTCCCGCGCCCTGGCCGTGGTCGGCTTCGGCGGCGCGCTGAACGGGAGTCTGCGGCCGGGGGACGTGCTGGTGGCGAGCGAGATCCGGTACGGCGACCTCGCGTACTCCTGTCCGTCCGCTGCGGCCCTCGCCGGACTGCTGTCGCGTGCCGGTCTGCCCGCCCGCACCGGCGTGCTGTTGACCTCCGGGCATGTGGTGACGGGCGCCGAGCGCGGGCGGCTGGCCCGCGAGGGAGCCGACGCCGTCGACATGGAGACCGGGCCGCTCGCGGCCGTCGCCTCGGGCCGTCTCCTGGCGGCGGTACGGGTGATCGTCGACACTCCCGCGGCTCCGCTGCCGACCCCGGCGACCGTGCGCGGCGTCCGCCTGGCCGGCCGCGCCCTGCGTCGCCTCGGCCCCGGCCTGATCCGCTGGGCCGCCTCCGGCCTCGTTCCCGAGGAGGTGGGACGATGAGCATCCCGATCCGCCAGAGCGTACGCGTGGGCGGCTACATCCTCGGCCAGAAGCTGCGGAGGCGCGAGAAGTTCCCGCTGCTGGTCGAGCTGGAGCCGCTGTTCGCCTGCAACCTCAAGTGCGCGGGCTGCGGCAAGATCCAGCACCCTGCCGACGTCCTCAAGCGGCGCATGCCGGTGGAGCAGGCCGTGGCGGCGATCGAGGAGAGCGGCGCGCCTATGGTGTCGATAGCGGGCGGGGAGCCGCTCATGCACCCGCAGATCGCCGACATCGTCCGCGAGCTCGTCGCCCGCAGGAAGTACGTCTACCTGTGCACCAACGCGCTGCTGATCCCGAAGAAGATCGACCAGTTCCGGCCGTCGCGGTACTTCGCCTGGACGGTCCACATCGACGGCCTGCGCGAACGCCACGACGCGTCGGTGTGCAAGGAAGGGGTGTTCGACGAGGCGGTCGCCGCCGTGCGCGAGTGCCTGCGGCGCGGCTTCCGGGTCACCTCCAACACGACGTTCTTCTCCACCGACACGCCCCGCACCGTGGTGGAGGTGCTCGACTACCTCAACGACGACCTGGGCGTCGACCAGATGATGATCTCCCCGGCGTACGCGTACGAGAAGGCCCCCGACCAGGACCACTTCCCCGGGGTGCGGGAGATACGGGAGCTGTTCCGCCAGGCCTTCGCGGGCGGCGGCCGGCGCCGGTGGCGGTTCAACCACTCCCCCCTCTTCCTCGACTTCCTCGAAGGGAAGATCGACTTCCCGTGCACGGCGTGGGCGATCCCGTCGTACTCCCTGTTCGGCTGGCAGCGGCCGTGCTACCTCATGGCCGACGGGTACGCCCGGACGTACCGGGAGCTGGTCGAGCAGACCGACTGGGAGACCTACGGCCGGGGCCGCGACCCGCGCTGCGCCAACTGCATGGCCCACTGCGGCTACGAGCCCACCGCCGTCTTCGCCACCTTCACCTCGCTCAAGGAGTCCCTACGCGCCCTCCGCAACCAGTGAAAAGCGTCTTGCCCCGCTCTCCATGCGCCCCGTTGAACCAGCCCACCACCGACACCGCGGCCACCTCGCGGCTCCTGGGGCCGTTCAGAGCATGAGAGAGAGCTTCGCCTGTCGAAACTTTCTGTATTGACCTGAACACTTGTTGTCATTGCACTAGCGTGGATCCGTACTGACTGGCCTGTCCCCCGCAGGCGGTGCAGACTGTTCGGTGTGGAAGGAGACCCGATGAGCGCGCTTCCCCACGAGGGATGGCCTGCCCCGCAGGCTGCGCGGGCTCACCTGGTGTTGCTTCCGGAACACCCCGGGCCTTACACCGTCGAGGACTGGCTGGCGCTCCCGCAGACCGAGGAGCGCATCGAGCTCATCGACGGGAGTTTCGTAGTGAGTCCGGCCCCCGCGACCGATCACGCGCTGTGTGCGCAACGGTTGGTTCGGATCCTTCTCCAGGCCGCACCCCAGGATGTCGAGGTCGTCGAAGGGCCGAACGTTCAAGTGGGCGAGGAGGGGTTCATCCCCGGCATCGTGGTCGGCCGAGCGGAGCCGATAGTGGCCGGGGCGGTCGTACTGCACTCCGACGACGTGCTGATGGCGGTCGAGATCGTCAGCCCCGGCAACCGGAAGCGCGACTATGTCGTCAAGCCCCCTTCCTATGCCGAGGCCGGGGTGCCGGTGTTCATGCGGGTCGAGCTGCACGGCGATGGCGCCATGCCGCTGGTGGAGGCGTTCATCGAGCAGGACGGGAAGTACGGCCTGGTGGCCGAGGCTCGGCCTGGGAGTGTCCTGGCCCTGGAAGAGCCGTTCACAGTCGCATTCGACCCGGGAGAACTGGTCGGGCCTCGGCGATCCCGCTGAAGGCATGACCTGCCGCGACGGCGAATAAGGGCCTCGCTCCGCTCGGACTGCTTTATTCAGAGCTTCCGCCCGCCTCAAGCTTTGCCCGATCCGCTGGGTTGGCTTCGCCGGGCGAAGCTTTCGACCGCCACAGAGCAATGGGGCGTGACGCTGTACGTCTCCGCAGGTCCGAGTGACTTGGTTGTTCCAGGTCAAGGGCATGTACCTTCTGCGATGACGATGACCCCACTGTTCCGGTCTCGGCGCGCGTGCATCACGACGGGGCCGTACCGATAGCACGGATAAGGGTGTGCGTAGATGTCCAGCTCGGCAGGGCGGATCGTCCCGTGGCCGCGCTCCGGCATGGTGCCCAGTGCCTCCAGGAGCGCCAGACGCGCGCGCAGCCTGGTAGTCGTCACACCGAGCACGCCGCGGCCGGCGAAGTCGTCAGCCGCCCATGTCCACAGCACTCCGTCCTCATCGGCGCGCTCGATGGCCCCTGGCCCGTGCTCATCCGGACCGGTCATGCGGCCCTCACAAGAAGCGCGACTGCCATCTCCTCAAGCTCGGCCTCGCGCATGAGGTCGCACAGCTCCCCAATCGTGGAGGCCTCCACCCTTACGGGGCCTCTGGTGACCCAGCTCGCCATGGCTACGAACCGGCGACTGTGGGTGCCATAGAGGATCAGCCATCCTGGTTCCAGCTGATCGAGCTGGGCGGCGGCGGCCTTCTTTGCATGATCCCACTGTCGCGACGGACTAGGGGCAGGCTGTACGCCCAGCCGATGTCTTCCTCGGGGGCGGGCAACTCTAGGCTTTCGCATGGGTCGGACCTCCGTCGTCCGATCGAGGGATCGCCGATGCGTTGCACCGCCTCGGTGAGCCCGTTTATGTGACGTTAGGGTTACGTCACGTGAGCCATGCGAGCGACCGTAGGTCTACCTGCTCTGACGTGGAGACACGGAATGTGTCCCCTCGTTACGGCTGGACCACAAGCCCTATTTCGTTCGCGAGGCTACGGGCCCGAAATCGCAAATGAGCAGGGCCGGTCTCGGCGATCTCCACCGTCATGCGCCGCGCGTACCCGTTGTACCGGATTGTCTCTGGAGCCGTCGCATGGGCCAGGTCCAGGGTCTTGATGACCGCCGCCTCGTCGCGCTGCAGATGATGCGCCCGTGCGACCTCGATGAGGTGACGTCCTCGGCGCGGCCGTGAGGGGATCGCCGCATTGATCGCCCATGCCGCCTGACGGGCGGACTCGCCGCCCTGATGGAGTTCAACAGCCACCGTGACAGCATGCGCGGCCATCACCACCCGCGAGAAAGACGTCCACGGTTGGTAGTAGTCCGCTGGTAGTCGCTCAGCCACACGCCTGGCCTCCTCCCAGTGCCGCCAGGCGTCCCCGGACTTGCCGACCCGGGCCGCGGTGAACGCCAGCTCGAAGCGCAGGGCACCGCGCATCGCCAGAAGGTCGATCCCCTCGGCATCGAGCTGTGACTCGATTACTCGCAGTCCTTGCTCATTGATCTCCTGGGCCGCATCGAAGTCACCGGCGTCACGATGGGCTTGGGCCAGGAACCACACCGCGCACGACAATGCGAGCGGGTCTTCCGACTCCTGGGCGGCGAGCATGCCGCGCTCGGCGACCCGCCACAGCAGGTCGGCCGCGGGTTGGTAGGCGACGAACATCTGCGTCAGCCCGTACACCTCGGCGAGTAGGGCGAGCGCCAGGCGCCGGCTCGCGTCTCGGTACATGGCCGCGGCGAGCTGGGTGTCGCGAACGAGATCGGGCAAGAGGGCGCCGAGGGTCGTACGGTGGTCCGGGGAGGCGTGCCGGGCGCGCCAAGCAGCGTCCAGACGTGCGCGAAGGTGCGTGAGGGGCTGCACGGTGCCCTGAGGGGTCAGCGGCAAGTCGTTGATGGCACGACGTACAGCATCAAGGGCTGGGTGCCCCGGCCCAGTGAACATCCGAACCGGCATGGACTGGTCGCCGGTCAGATCGGCTAGGTTCCGGATGCGCAGGGCCTCAGCGAGCTGCAGAAGAATGGGCAGCCGTGGCTGCTGCTGTAGACGTCCTTGTTCGACGGCTTTGAGCCAGGACGCGGATTTGCCGATTTGCCCAGCAAGCACTTCGCGGGTCATTCCGGCTCGCTTCCGGAAAAACCTGACTCGGTCGCCGAAATTCACCGGCATGGTACCGCCGTTCATACAGCCCTGCCCTCTTTTGAAGAGTCGACGGCTTCAGGCTACGATGCGAGGCTTTCTTTTTGCCATGGCGAGCTGGAAACGCGCGTCTACCGCGAATCGGCGACCCTCTGGGGCGTCTCTCTCCTCGATCAGCCACGACCGCCCCTCGGATGCCCCCACAAGCGACTTCTGGTAGTGCCATCTCATGGGGCTGTGAGCTTAGGTACGGGAGTGAAGCTCCTGAGAAAACACAGTCCGAGCGAAGCGAGGCCCATTGTCGGTCAGGGCGTCGCGGTGACGTGGAGACGGGCCCAGGAATTGTTGACGTACCCCTTGGGATTCCACACCGAGGCGGGAGACTCGGGCTGGGTCGCGGCCGTGGAATCCCAGGCCCGCGCGGTGAGCACCGTCTCACCGGGCGGTAGATCGACCGTGAGGCGCCAGTGCTGCCATGACCAGGGGCTCACGGGGGCGTCGAGCTCGGCCTGCTCCCAGGTGCGGCCGCCGTCCAGCGAGACGTCCACCCGCACCACACTGCGGTCGTCACCGGCGTACGCGTAGCCGGTGACCTCCGTCGGGCCCGGCGGTACGGGGGCGGTGCCGTCGGGGCGGAGGATGTCGCAGTTGAGGGCGACGGGGCCGAGGGAGACACCCACCCCCGGACCGGCCTGCGCTTCCGGGGGTACCAGGCGATAGGCGGTGGCCTGGAAGTAGTTCGCGGACGGCTCGGCCTGCACGGTGATCTCTCGCAGCCACTTCACGCTCCGCGCGCCGATCCAGCCCGGGACGACGACCCGCAGCGGGGCTCCGTGCGCCTGGGGCAGCGGCCTGCCGTTCATCCCCCAGGCCAGCAGAACCTCACCGGAGATCGCCTTGGTCAGTGGGATCGACCCGCCGTAGGGCTGGGGAGGGTCCGCGAGCAGTGAGACGTCGGGCGCCGAGAAGGCGACATGCTCGGCACCGGCTCGCAGGCCCGCCGCGGCGAGCACATCCGCCAGAGGTACGCCCGTCCACAGGGCGGTGGAGGTGGCGCCCGGCCCCCAGGGGTCCTCCCCGGGGATGTCCCGGACCTCGATCAGTCCCTGCCTGCGGTTGCCGGCGCACTGCAGGGTCGCCATGATCTCCCGCGCCGCGAACCGCTCCCGCAACTCGCCCAGCGACAGCGTCAGAGGCCGGTCCACCAGGCCGTCCACCCGAAGCCGCCAGGCGTCGGGGTCGATGTGCGGGATCGGGCCGTGGTTACGGCTGTAGAAGCTCTCCACGCCGGTGGTCAGCCGTCCGGCGAGCGCGTGACGAGGGGATTCGGCGTTGAACGGCTCCCACTCGTGCACCAGCATGTCGTCCCTCTTGCCCCATGCCCCCATACCCGGCCGATACCCGGTGCCACGGTCGGCAACCTCGGGCTCAGGGGCGTCCCGAGCCGCGGATCGCCGTGGTCCCGGCCGCGTCAGCCACGGATCACCATGATCCGGCCGCGTCAGGAGCCGCTGGTCAGCGTGATCCGGCCGCGTCAGGAGCCGCGGGTCGCCGTGATCCGGCCGCCTCAGGAGCCGCGGGCGCCGCCCAAGGCGGTCGCCAGCCGCCGGAACGGCCCCGGCGCGGCGCCGCGCAGGCGGGCCGGCAGGCGCAGCCAGGCCGGCACGTACGTCTCGGGCCGGTCGTGCTCGATCGCCGCCACGATAGCCCGTGCCACCCGCTGCGGCGGGATCGGAACGGGGCGGCGGCGGCCGTACGGTGTGCCGCGCCGTTCGAAGAAGGGCGTGTCGACCACGCCGGGAAGCACGACCGACACGCCGACACCTCCACGTGACGGTATCGGGCGCAGCTCGTCGCGCAGGGCCTCGGCGAAGACGAGCAGCCCCGCCTTGGTGGCGGAGTACACCGCCTCGTGCCCGACTCCGATGGCCCCGGCGATCGAGGCGACGAAGGCCACGTGCCCCCGGCCGGCCTCGACCATCGCGGGCAGGAGGAGGCGGGTCAGCCGGATCGGGGCGGCCAGGTTGACGTCCACCAGCGCGTCCACCGCGGTCGCCGGCATCCTCTGGAAGGGGCCCGCCCATCCGGCGCCGGCGTTGTTGACCAGTACGTCGACGTGGCCGGCGCGCTCGGCGAGGGCCGCGACATCGGTGGTGAGGTCGGCGACCAGGGGCTGCCCGCCGGCCTCGGCGGCGACCGCCTCCAGCCGCGCCCGGTCGCGTCCCGCCAGCAGCAACCGGGCGCCCGTCCCGGCCATGAGCCGCGCGGTCGCCGCCCCCACGCCGGAGGACGCGCCGGTGATCAGCACCCGTGCACCGGTGAGTCTCATATCTCCAAGATCACCGGACCGGCCCCCACATTTCACGCCACCACGCCGCCGGCCCCTCCCACTCCCCGCCGTACGGCGCCGACTCCGCCGCACCCCCTCCCGCCGACCCGGCGCCGAAATCGGAGCCGCAGGGCCGGTGTAGTGAGGCTGCGACCGGCCAAGCTGTGGCGTAGAGACCGCGCACAGAAGGGGGACGTCAGGTGTTCTTGGTGACCTTGGACCAGACGTCGGGGAAATCTTCGTGGGCTCGGGTGGCGGTGGTGTGTTCTATGCCGATCAGGACGCCGTAGGTGAAGGTGTCCTCTCCGGCGTCCCGGGCCCTGCCGGCCTCCTCCAGGAGGATCTGCTGGGCGACGACGCCGTCCTGGTACAGGCCCAGGACCTCCTGCACGGCCTTGGCGCGCGTGGCCACCTCGGAGGACAACTCCGGCAGCAGGGATTCGAGGGCCTCGGCGGTGTAGCGCGCCCGCTTGGCCGCCTTGCGGACGTCGTGCATGGCGATCTCGCGCTGCTCGGTGTCCTCGATGGCCTGGGCTCGGTCGTACGCCTTGACCACGCGATCCCAGCTCTTGTCGGCCACCGGCCTGAGCACCTTGTCGGCCTTCTTGGCGGCGAGCGGGGTCAGCGGAGGGCTGACCAGCAGCGTGTCGAGCCGGTCGAGCAGGGCGTAGTAGCGCTCGCCGCTCATGGCCTGCCTCGCGCGCCCGTACGCCTCCCGCTCGCGCCCGGCCAGGTCGTCGCCGAGTCGCGTCCGCACCGGCCCTGAGATCAGCTCAGCGTCGAGCCCGTCGAGGAGCCCGGCGAAGCGCTCGCGGATGACCTCCAGGTCACGCACCTCGCCCAGCACGTTGGCGATCCACTTCAGCTCGTCCTGCAGCGCGGAGGTCTCCGCGACGACGCCGGAGAAGGACTTCAGCGCGCTGCGCAGCCGCCGGCTCGCGACGCGCATCTTGTGGACGGCGTCCTCCTCCGCCTGCCTTACCTGGGGGTCCTGGGCGGTCAGCGCCTCCACCTGCGACCTGAGGTAGTCGAGCACGACCCGCCCCGCCGTGCCCTCCTCGGCCTCGACGCGCGGGGTGCCGGGGATACGGTCGCCGAGCAGGCGGGTGAGCTTGCTCTGGGAGCCGGCGGGGGTGGCGCCGGCCTTGCGCAACGCCTTGCCGACGCGTCTGAGCAGCTTGGGGTCCCCGCCGGTCAGCTCGGCCTCGACCTCCCGCCAGCGCTCGACGTGCCGTTCCTCGCCGAACACCGTGCCCTTGACGTTGTCGTCGGCGACCTCCAGCAGTTGCCGTCCCTCGGGGTCGCGCAGGCTGGTCACCTTGCGCACGGTCTCGAGCTCGGCGACGGGCACGAGCGGCTCGCCCCGGGTCTGGGCCCGGACGAGTTCGGCGAGCTCGCGGGGCACGATCTTCGCGCTGCGGGTCAGCGGGTGGGTTATCTCGTTGCGCACCCCCTTGGCCTTGGGAAGCTTCAGGTGCCACCCGGCGTCCTCGCCTCCGCGCCGGCGTCGCAGGGTGATCCCCCGGGCGGCGAGGCGCAGGTCGGCGGTGTCGAAGTACACCGCGACCAGGCGATGGCTCACCAGTTCGACCGCTTCCGCGCAGCCGGGCACGGTAGCGAGATCAGGAATCGTGAAATCCGGTGGGACGTCGAACTTGTCCTCGATCTCGATGGCCATCCCCGCTCCCCTGCCGCCCGCTTTGAACACTTATGTCGTCATTTAACGCTAATAGTCGCTGGCCAGGGGAGACTTATACCGCTCTGATCCGGTTCTACTCGGGCTCCAGAAGCTCGATCCGATTGCCCACCGGGTCGTCCACGTAACAACGATTGAAGCCGGGCAGCAGGGCGTCCGGACGCGCCTCGATCCCGGCCTCGGCGAGCCGGGCCACCAGCGCGGGCAGGTCGGCGACCAGCAGCCCGGGATGCGCCTTGCGGGCGGGCCGGAAGTCCTCCTCGACGCCGAGGTGCAGTTCGACACCCGGCCCGCGGAACCACACCCCGCCCCGCCGGGCCAGATCGGGCGGTTTGGGCACCTCGGCCAGCCCGAGGACGCCCACGTAGAACGCGCGCAGCCGCGGCTCGCTGCCCGCCGGGGCGGCGAGCTGTACGTGGTGCAGTCCGACGATCACCCGGCCCCCTCTTCCTCCGGCTTCCGCGCGACGACGAAGACGCGGCGGAACGGGAACGCCGTACCGTAGGACCTGCGCGGATAGGCCCGGTCGAGCAGCCGCGCACAGTCGGCCAGGAACGTCTCACGCCTGCCCGGGTCCAGGCGGTCGAGCATCGGCCGCAGCGCGGTGCCCCGGATCCAGTTCAGGACGGCGTCCTCACCGTGCAGCACGTGGACGTAGGTGGTCTCCCAGGCGTCGACCTCGCACCCGAGCCCGGCGAGCAGGTCGAGATACCCCTCGGGGCGGTCGACGGGCTCGGGGCCCACCAGGCCGGCGAGCTCGTCCTTCCACGCCTCCGAAAGGCACAGCTCCCTGACCAGGGCATGGCTCGGCGCGCCGTGGTTGCCGGGCACCTGGAAGGCGAGCCATCCCCCGGGGTTGAGCTCGGCGATCCAGCGCGGCAGCAGCTCACGATGCTCGGGCACCCAGTGCAGGGCCGCGTTGGAGACGATCACGTCGACCGGCCGCCCGGGACGCCACGAGCGGATGTCGCCGACGCTGAAGGTGGGACCCTCGGGGGCCTTGTCGATCATGGCGGGCGAGGAGTCGACGCCGTGGACGGCGGCGCCGGGCCAGCGGCGGCTCAGCTCGGCGGTCAGCTCGCCCGTCCCGCAGCCGAGGTCGACGACGTAGGTGGGGTGTGCGGCGTGGATGCGGGCGGTCAGCTCGAAGAACGGGCGGGCACGCTCGTCGGCGTACCGGCCGTAGACCGCCGGATCCCAAATATCTCTTGACATCAAGATAAATCTAAGCGACACAGGTGTCTCGATGTCAAGAGAGATAGACTCGGCCACATGACGGCGCGGCGACGAGATGTGACCGGGGACGACACCCTGCGTGACGAGGTGGACGAGCTCGTCACGTCCTGGCGGCGCGAGCGTCCCGACCTCGACGTGTCACCCCTCCACGTGCTCAGCCGGGTGTCCCGCCTGGCCAAGCACCTCGACCGCGCCCGTCGGGCGTCCTTCGCCGAGCACGGCCTGGAGCCGTGGGAGTTCGACGTCCTCACCACGCTCCGGCGCGCCGGTGAGCCGTACGAGCTGAGCCCCGGCGCCCTGCTGCGCGCCACGCTCGTCACCTCCGGCACCATGACCAACCGCATCGACCGGCTGGCCGCCGCCCGGCTCGTACGGCGGCGCCCCGACCCCGAGGATCGGCGCGGCGTGCTCGTCTCGCTCACCGACCTCGGCCGCGAGCGCGTCGACGAGGCCTTCGCCGACCTGCTCAGACGCGAACACGAGCTCCTCGCCGGCCTCGCCCCCGCCGACCAGCAGACCCTCGCCACCCTCCTGCGCACCATCCTCGCCCCCTTCGACTCGGGCGAGAACGGCTCCTGATCCCTCCGGGCCGTCGCACGGACCCGGAAAGCGGCTCGCCCATGCCCGCGAAACCTAGGTATATTAGGTTTACGCCTAGGAGTCCTAGGTGACCTGAGACATGGAAAGTGTGAGTCGCGTGCGAAGCGATACTCTGCGGGTGCCGGGGGCGAGCATCTACTACGAGGTACGTGGTGGTGGCCCGGTGCTGCTGATGTTGCCCGGAGGAGGTGGCGACGCCGCCGTGTACGACGCGCTCGGCGACGTGCTCGCCGAGCGCTTCACGGTGGTCACCGTGGACCCGCGGGGGTACTCCCGCAGCCGGCTCGACCCGTCCGAACCCGCCGACCAGCGGGTCGAGACGCAGAGCGAGGACGCCTACCTCCTGCTCGACCACCTCACGCCCTCCGGAGAGGACGCCTACGTCTTCGGCGGCAGCGACGGCGCGATCGTCGCCCTCGACCTGCTCGCGCGGCACCCCGAGACGCCGCGCCTGGTGGTCGCCCACGAACCGCCGTACGCGAAGCTGCTGCCGGAGGCCGAGCAGGGGTTCTTCGAGGAGGTGTACGAGATTTTCCACACCAGGGGCCTCGAGGCCGCCGGGGCGCACTTCCTGGCCGGCATCGGCGGCACCATGAAGCCGCTGCCGGACCCGGCCACCCTGCCGCCGCGCGCCGCCGAGATGATCACCCGGCTCGGCGCCAACTTCCCGGTGTTCATGGAGCACGAGCTGCGGCAGTTCACCTCGCACGTCCCGGACGTGGACGCGCTCGCGGCCGTCTCCGACCGCGTGGTCCTGGCGGCCGGACGCCAGACGCGGGGGCACCTGCCGTACCGTCCGGCCGCGGCGCTCGCGGACCGCCTCGGAATCGAGCTGACCGAGTTCCCGGGCGGCCACAGCGGAAGCACCGACCACCCGGAGGAGTTCGGACGGCTGCTGCTCGACGTGCTGAGCAGCAGCCGGAAGTGATCCGAGGGCGTCAGCCCATCTCGTGGCGGCGCTGGCAGGCGACGCAGTTGCGGGTCAGCGGCCGCACCTTCAACCTCTCGAACGGGATGCGCGAGCCGCAGCCGGTGCACACGCCGTAGTCACCTCGGGCCAGGTTGTCCAGGCCCTGGGTGATCTCGGCGATGGCCCGGTCGGTCGCGGTGATGTCGGCGAGGAGGTCCTGCCATGACAGCCCCTCGCCGCCCGCCCCGTCCACCGAGGCCTTCAGATTGTCCAGCTGGCTGGTCCGCCACAGCAGTTGCTCCTGCAGTTCCTCGCGGATGGCCTGCACCTGCACGCTGCTGAGCCAGATGTCCTGGTCGTGGTTCATACGGCCACCTGCTCCAGGTGGGCCTGCCGGCAGGCGTCGCACTCCAGGACGTGCGGGGCCTTGGCGAGCTGGTCGAGCGGGATGAACACCCCGCACCGCCGGCAGGTTCCGTAGACGCCGCGGTCCAGGCGGACGATCGCCGCCCGGATCTTCGCGATGGTCACGTGCGCGTGCCTCGCGCGCTGCTTGAGCGCCTGCCGTGAAACGGTGTCGGACCCGGCGAGTCGCTCGTCGAGCCGAGCCAGCTCGGCTTCGGCCGTTTCGAGCCGGTCCTCCAGCAACGCCCGCAACCGTTCGAGCTGGGCGGCATGCCGCTGGTACTCCTGCATGAGTGTGTGCACTGATCTGATGTCCGCCATGACGACATCGACTCCTAGCCTTGGCTTTCGCCTGGAAGGGAGGGCGGGAGGCACGGTCGCCTCCGGGCCCGGACCCGTCAGGAAAGGGAAGATGGAGGCTCGTCAGCGAACGGGTCCCCACAGGGCCCGCGGAAGGGAGATGCCGCGACAGCCGCGGCACCACGACCTGTGGCCGTCCGACAGGGGCCACCCGCGACGAGCGTGGCTAGGCCAGAGGCGGGCTACGCGAGTCGGCGGGCCGGTGAGCCGACTCCTGCGGAGAGAAATCGGCGTTCGGGTCGCGCCACGACGTCCGCGGCACCGACCCTTCGTCCGCCCGGTCGACGGCGGGCGCGGAGGCGAGGGGGACCCGCCCCGGCAGATGTGCGGTCGTTCCGGCCGACGTGGACGGCATGGTCGAGGACTCCTCGACCCATGCCCCCGGCGCCCACAGCTCGCTGGCCACGCTGACCGAGCGCTGAGCGGGATCGCTGCCGTACCAGGCCGGGGCCGAGGCGATCAGCACCAGGGCGAACAGCAGCAGGCCCACCACCGTCGAGACGGCGGTGGGCCGATGCGCGGCCCGCCCCGAGTACGCCATGAGGCGACCATAGCCCAACCAGCGCGAATATGCGCGCGGGTAACCGGCCGGGCTACTCGGCGAGCTTCTCGGCCAGCTCCATCCACTCGAGCTCGATGGATTCCTTCTGCGCCTGGAGATCCTTGAGCTCGGCGTCGAGAGAGGCCAGCTTGCCGTAGTCGGCCGCCGCGTCCGCCATGGCGGCGTGCAGCGTCTCCTCACGACCGGCGATCTTGTCGAGCTGCCGTTCGAGGCGGGACAGCTCCTTCTGCGCCTCGCGCAGCTCCTTCGCCGACAGCCCGGCGGGCGCGGCAGCGGCGGCGGGCGCCTCGCCCGTCGCCTCGGTGCCGGTCGGCGCCGAGCCCGCCCGCGCGGTCAGGGCCGTGCCGGACGAACGGCGTTCGAGGTACTCGTCGACGCCACCCGGCAGCAGCGACAGACGGCCGTCACCGAGCAGCGCCACACAGCGGTCGGTCACGCGCTCCAGGAAGTAGCGGTCGTGACTGACCAGCACCAGAGTGCCCGGCCAGGCGTCCAGCAGGTCTTCCAGCTCGTTCAGCGTCTCGATGTCGAGGTCGTTGGTGGGCTCGTCGAGCAGCAGGACATTGGGGTCGTCCATGAGCAGCCGCAGCAGCTGCAGCCGGCGCCGCTCGCCGCCCGACAGGTCACCGACGACCTTCCACTGGGCCTCGCCGCGGAACCCGAGCCGCTCCAGCAGCTGCGACGCCGTCCACTCGCGCTTGCCGACCTGCACGAACTTGCGGACCTCTTCGACGGTCTCCAGCACGCGCCGGCTCGGGTCGAGCTCGCCGAGCTCCTGCGACAGGTGGGCCAGCCGCACCGTCTTGCCGCGCACGACCTTGCCGGAGTCGGGCGCGATCGAGCCCGCCAGCAGCCGCAGCACCGACGACTTGCCCGACCCGTTCACCCCGATCAGCCCGATGCGGTCGCCCGGACCGAACTGCCAGGTGCAGCGCTCCAGCACGAGCGGCCCCTCCGCGGGGCCGCCCGCGTGCAGCGTGACGTCGTCCAGGTCGTAGACGGTCTTGCCCAGCCGCGCGGAGGCGAAGTTGAGCAGCTCGACCGTGTTGCGCGCCGGCGGCTCGTTGGCGATCAACGCCTGGGCCGCCTCGATACGGAACTTCGGCTTGGACGTGCGCGCGGGCGGGCCGCGGCGCAGCCAGGCGATCTCCTTGCGCATGAGGTTCTGGCGGCGCTCCTCGGCGGCCTGGGCGATGCGCGCCCGCTCGGCCTTGGCCAGGACGTACGCGGCGTACCCGCCTTCGTAACGCTGGACGGTGCCGTCGACGACCTCCCAGGTGCGCGTGGACACCGCGTCGAGGAACCAGCGGTCGTGGGTGACGACGAGCAGGGCGGACCTGCGGCCGGACAGGTGGCCCGCCAGCCAGGCGATCGCCTCGATGTCGAGGTGGTTGGTCGGCTCGTCGAGGATGACCAGGTCGTGCTCGTCGATCAGCAGCCGGGCCAGGGCCGTGCGGCGCCGCTCGCCTCCGGACAGCTCGCCGACCTTGGCCGACAGGTCGATGTCGCCGAGGAGGTTGGCCAGGATCTCGCGGATCGCCTGGTCGCCCGCCCACTCGTGCTCGGCGCGATCGGCGAGCACGACCTGCCTGACGGCGAGCGCGGGGTCGAGGTCGTCGCGCTGGGACAGGAACCCGATGCGCAGCCCGCGGGTGTGGGTCACCCGGCCGCCGTCGGGCTTGACGGTGCCCGCGATCACGGAGATCAGCGTCGTCTTGCCGTCGCCGTTGCGCCCGACGACGCCGACGCGGTCGCCCGCCTCGATGCCGAGGGACACCTCGGACAGCAGCGGCTTCGGCCCGTAGGCATGGGAGACCGATTCGAGGTTTACCAGATTCATCGCCCTCAAAGCCTATCCGCAGCCCATGCGACGGCTTGCCACCTTCTCGCCGCCCACGACACGGCGGCGGCCGTACGACTCCCGGTGCAGCCGCCGTACCACCCGCTCCGGTGACGACCGCCCGCTGTCAGACCTCGGGGGGACTCCCGGATCCTGCTCGCGCCGGAGGAGCGGCCGGAAGATCGTTGGAAGGCTCCTGGTGGCAGGTCCCACCCCTGAAGAGGAGATGTCTCCGTGGCAGTACCGAAGACCCCGCGAACCCGATCCGCCGTCGCAGGGGCGGCGATCGCCGCCGCCTTCGTGACGCTCGCCGCCGCGCCGGCGACGGCCGCACCGGACGGCGCGCCGGCGGACGCCATCAAGATCTCGCTACCGGCGCCGACCGGGGGCCACCGGATCGGGACGGTCGCCCTGCACCTGGTGGACCGGTCGCGCTCGGACTCCCTGCGCCCCTCCCAGCCGTACCGGGAGCTCATGGTGAGCCTGTGGTATCCCGCCCGAAAGGCGGCGGACCTCCCCCTGGCACCGCAGATGCCACCGCTCGCCGCCGCCGACGTGGACACCGACACGGCCGCCGACCTGGGGGTCAAGCCCGGCCAGGTGGACTGGGCGGCGACCATGACCCACGCCCGGGTCGGCGCGCCCGTGGCCGCCACCGCGGGCGGTCTCCCCGTCGTCCTGTACTCCCCCGGCCTCGACGGGCCGCGCGCGCTCGGCACCGTCCTGGTGGAGGAACTGGCGAGCCGCGGCTACCTGGTCGTCACCGTCGACCACACCTACCAGCCTGACCAGGTCGAGTTCCCGGGCGGGCGGCTCGAAAAGGGCCGGCTCCCCCAGTCCCCCGACGAGAAGGAGTGGGCCAAGCTCATCAAGGTCCTGCTGGACACGCGCACGGCCGACATGGAGTTCGTGCTGGACCAGCTGGGGCGCGTCGACCGGGGGCAGAACCCCGACGCCGAGCACAGGACGCTGCCGTCCGGACTGCGCGGCGCCCTGGATCTCTCCCGCGTGGGGATGTTCGGCCACTCCTTCGGCGGGGCCACCGCCGCCCAGCTCCTGCACGACGACCGGCGCGTCGACGCGGGGATCAACATGGACGGCAGCCTCTACGGATCGGTCACGGACACCGGCGTGACCAGGCCGTTCCTGCAGATGGCGAGCAACGGCTCGACCCGGGACGGCGTCCACGGCTGGAAGTCGTTCTGGGAGAGATCGACCGGCTGGAAGCGGGAAGCCCGGTTCACCGGCACCGAGCACCTGTCGTTCTGCGACCTCCAGGCCATGGTCCCGCCGATCGCCGCCGAGCTGAAGGATTTGCCCGCCACCGAATTCATCGGGACCATCGACCCGAAGCGCTCGATCGCCGCCCAGCGCGCGTACGTCACCGCGTTCTTCGACCTCCACCTTCGGGGACGCCGCACCCACCTGTTCGACGCCCCCAGCAAGGAGTACCCGGAGGTGAAGCTCGTCCCGTGACGGTCTAGGCCGGCACGATCGTCGCGCCGGGGACGGGACCGTGGGCCGTCACGGCGGTGCGGCAGACACCGGCGGCGTCCAGGGCGCTGGCCAGGCCGGACGCGTGGGCCTCGGACTCGGCGAGGAAGGCACAGGTGGGGCCGGAGCCGGAGACGAGCGCGCCGAGGGCGCCGTGCTCGCGCCCGGCGGCCAGAGTGCGGACGAGCGGACGGCACATCAGCAGGGCGGCCGGCTGCAGGTCGTTCACCAGGGCCTTGCCGAGCCCGTGGGCGTCCCCGGCGGCGAGCGCGGCCATGAGCGGCTCGGACGCCTGCGGCCAGCCGACCCGCTCCCCGGTGGCCTCGCGCAGCCGGTCGCACTCGGCGTACACCTCACCGGCGGACAGGCCCGCGTCGGCCAGGGCGAACACCCAGTGGAAGCGGCCCTCGGCGGTGACGGGGGTGAGCTTCTCGCCCCGGCCGGTGCCGACGGCCGTACCGCCGAGCAGGGCGAAGGGGACGTCGCTGCCGAGCCCGGCTCCGATCTCCATGAGCTCCTGCGTGGACAGGCCGAGACCCCACAGCTCGTTGCAGGCGACCAGGGCGGCGGCCGCGTCGGCGCTGCCCCCGGCCATGCCGCCGGCGACGGGGATGGCCTTGCGGATCGTCAGCCGCGCGCCGGGCGACCGCCCGGCGCGCTCGGCGAGGGCATGGGCGGCCCTGACCGCGAGGTTGCCGCCGTCGAGCGGGACCAGGTGCGCGGACTCCCCTTCCACCTTGACCGTGACCGCGGCACCGCCGGGGGCCGCCCCGTTGGACACGGCGCCGCCGGGGGCGATGTCGTCGGACGCCGTGACCTCGTCGAAGAGGGAGACGGCGTGGAAGACGTTCGCCAGGTCGTGGTAGCCGTCGTCACGCGGCGGCCCGACGGAGAGCTGCAGATTGACCTTGGCCGGCACCCGAACGGTCACGGAAGTCACGAGAACTCATCGTAACGGCCGCCCCCTGCCGAACCCGGCGGACACCCTGAACAGGTCAGGGGCGGTGTTCGGCGATCCGGGCGAAGTCCTCGACGTGGAGCTGCTCCCCCCGCAAAGAGGGGTCGACGCCGGCCGCCCGCAGCGCGGTCTCGGCGGCGGCGGCGGTGCCCGCCCACGAGGCGAGGGCCGCCCGCAGCGTCTTGCGGCGCTGGGCGAAGGCCGCGTCGACGACGGCGAACACCTCCTCGCGCGAGGCGCTCGTCGCCGGCGGCTCGCGCCGGGTCAGCGCGACCAGGCCGGAGTCGACGTTCGGCACCGGCCAGAAGACCGTACGGCCGACCGGGCCGGCGCGGCGCACGTCGGCGTACCAGGCCGCCTTGACCGAGGGCACGCCGTACACCTTGGACCCCGGCCCCGCCGCCATGCGGTCGGCGACCTCCGACTGCACCATCACCAGCCCCCTGCGCAGCGAGGGCAGCACCTCCAGCAGGTGGAGCACGACGGGCACGGCCACGTTGTACGGCAGGTTGGCCACCAGGGCGGTGGGCTCACGGCCGATCTCCTCGGGGCGTACCCGCATGGCGTCGGCCTGGACGACGGTGAGCCGGCCGGCGAGCGAAGGGGCGCGCTCGGCGACGGTCAGCGGGAGCTGGGCGGCGAGGACCGGGTCGATCTCGACGGCCACCACCTCCCGGGCCTCGGGAAGCAGCGCGAGGGTGAGGGACCCGAGCCCCGGCCCCACCTCGATCACCACGTCGTCGTGCGCCACCTCGGCCACCCTGGCGATGCGCCGTACCGTGCCGCCGTCGATGACGAAGTTCTGCCCGAGCTTCTTGGTCGGACGAAGATCGAGCTTGTCGGCGAGATTGCGTATTTCCACCGGACCGAGCAGGCTCACGATTGAACTCCCCATCCCCCCAGTGTCCCGCACCGAACACCCTGAGGCGGATGCCGTGTGCAACGACCACCGGCCGCAACCGATCTACAAGCGGGACGAAAGCGTGGGTGGGTAGCGTTACCGCGCCACGAGCGAGGAGGCGTCGTCGATGGACCGATCCGGTGCGGAGCCGCTACGTCCGGACGACCCCGAACACATCGGGCCGTACCGCCTGCTCGGCCGCCTCGGCCAGGGCGGCATGGGCACGGTGTACCTCGCCGAGGCGCCCACGGGCAGGCAGGTGGCCGTCAAGGTGGTGAAGGCCCAGCTCACCGTGGACGAGGGCTTCGCCGTGCGCTTCCACGCCGAGGTGACCAACGCCCGCCGCGTCGCGTCGTTCTGCACGGCGCAGGTCCTCGACAACGGCAACGCCGAGGACGGCCGGCCGTACATGGTCACCGAGTACATCGCGGGGACCCCGCTGTCGCGGCAGATCTCCCGGTACGGCGCGCTGGAGGCCGGCACGCTGCACGGTGTCGCGCTCGGCGTCGCGGCGGCGCTGGCGGCCATCCACGTCGCGGGCCTGGTGCACCGTGATCTGAAGCCCGCCAACGTCATCCTGTCGATGTCCGGGCCCCGCGTGATCGACTTCGGCATCGCCCGCGCGCTGGACGCCAGCCAGGGCGTGACGCGGTCGGGCGAACTGCTCGGCACGCCGGGCTGGTGGGCGCCCGAGCAGGTGCGCGGCGAGGAGATCAGCCCGGCCGCCGACGTGTTCGCCTGGGGGTGCCTGGTCGCCTACGCCGGGAACGGACGGCACCCGTTCGGGCGCGGCGACATGCTGGCCCTCGCCTCCCGGGTGCTGGCCGGCAGGCCCGACCTCGGAACCCTCCCCGCGCCGCTCGACCGGCTGGTGCGGCTCGCCACCGATCCCGAACCGGCCCGCAGGCCGTCCGCCCAGGATCTTCTGATCGCGCTGGTCGGCGGCGAGATCGCCCGCCCGGCGTCCCCGGCCGTGCCGGTGGACCCTCCGACGCTGGTGGCGACGGAGGTGCTGCACGAGTCCTGGGAGCCGCCCGCGAACGTGGCCGCCGCCGTGCCGGGCACGACGATCATCGACCCGGCGTCCCCCGAGGTCGAGACGCCTCCCGTCCTGACGGCCAGGACAGGTACGCCGCTCGCCGCCCGCGCCGAGCCCGGCCCCGCCGACGTTCCCGTGGACGTCCGGGCCGAGTCCCGCCCCCGTGGGCCCGACGTCCCCGTTGACCGGAGGGGGATGCCCGCCGCCGGGAACGCCGGGGAGGACACACGTCCTCCGGCGGACACGTCCGTCACCACGATGCCGTCCCCGGCCGAGGTCCCGCCGCCGAGCCGGTCACGCAGGTGGCTGCTGCCCGCGCTGACGGTCGCCGCGGGGCTCCTCGTCACGGCGGGAGTGCTGGTCATGGTGAGCCCGGGCGGGCGGCCACCGGTCCGCGCGACGGGGGTGGCCGCCGTCACGGCCCCGGCCGCCTCGCCCGGCCCGGACGTGGGCCGGCGCTTCGCGGCGAGCGGCTTCCCCGACGGCCCGCAGTTCGTCGTCCCGCGCCCCGCCCGCTGCGGCCTGACCTCCTACCAGGGCGCTCCTGCGCCCCAGGGACGCCTGTGCGTGATCGGGTGGACCCTGCTGAACCCGGGCGGCGAACAGGCCGCGACCGGCGGCGAGTCCCCGGTCCTGGTGGACGACCGCGGCGGCGAGCACCGGCCGCTCTCCTCCGCGTCGGTCCCCGAATCGCTGGCGCCCGGCGGCAGGGCCGACGGCGTCCTCTTTTACGACCTTCCTTCCGGCCGGGGCGCGGCCACGTTGAAGGTGCGGTTCTCCGGTTCCACGGCGATCGAGGTGCGGCTGTGAAGAGACTTCCGATGTCCGCCCTGCTCGCCGTGTTCCTGCTGGCCTCGGCGTCCCTGCCGGCGACGGCCGCGCCGAGGGCGGAGACGGCGGCCGGTTGCTCGGCCGACGACTTCGACGGCGACGGGCACGACGACGTGGTCGTGGGCGACCCGCTGGCCGACGCGGCGGGCGTGCGGGGCGCGGGAGCCGTCCACGTGGTGAGCGCCGACGGCGGCAAGGGGATCGTCCTCACGCCGCCCGACCCGCAGGAGGGCGAGGCGTTCGGGTGGGCGGTACGGGCCACCCACTACGACGGGGACGCCTGCCTCGACGTCGTCGTCGGCGCCCCGTACGAGGACGGCGGCGGACGGGCCGACGCCGGGGCGGTGTACGTCTTCCACGGCGGTCACACGCCGCCCGAGGTCACCAGGATCTCCCCGCCCCACCCGGAGCGGAACGCGCACTTCGGCTGGTCGCTGGCCGCCGCCCCCGCCGGGGCCCGCCCGGCGGTGCTGGCCGTCGGCGCCCCGTACGAGGACGCGGACGGCACCACCGACGCGGGGGCCCTGTACATCTACTGCGCCGACGCGCGCGGTGAGCCCGGCACCCCCAAGCGGGTCACACAGGACGCCGAAGGCGTCGTGGGCAACAGCGAGGAAGGCGACATGTTCGGCTGGTCGCTGGTGTTCGGACGCCTCGGCGGGCGCGCCGACTCGGTCGACCTGGTCATCGGCACGCCCTACGAGAACGACGACGGGGTCGGCAAGCAGGGCGGGTCGGCCGGCAAGCCGGACACCGGGGCCGTGGAGGTGATCTACGACATCGCCGAGCAGGGGAACACCTACACCAGCGTGAACTGGGGCATCCCGGAGTCGGTGCGGGACGTCCCCGAGCATCCCGGCGACCGGTACGGCTACGCGCTCGCCTACGCGGAGTTCCGCGGCAAGCCCTACCTGGCGGCCTCCGCCCCGCTCGCCGACGCCGGCGGCGCCGCGGACTCGGGACTGGTGGAGATCTTCCAGCCCGACTCCGCCGGCAAGGTGCGACCCGTGCGCACCATCCGGCTCGGGGCCGAGGGCCTGGACGGGCCGGCGGAGGCGGGCGCGGGACTCGGCTGGTCGCTCGCCATGGTGGGGTCGGACAAGGACCTCTGCCTGGCCATCGGCAGCCCCCTCGACTCCAGGAGCGGCGCCGAAGCGGGCGTGATCAGAGAGGTCTTCCTGAGCGGCGACCACGGCGAGCGCCGGCTGCAGCTGCAGGAACCGCGTCCCCACGACCACTTCGGCTGGTCCGTCGCCGCCTACGGCGCCACGGCGCCGTACGGCCCCGGGACGGGGCTGGTGGCGGGGGTGCCGGACGACACGGCGGCGCCGGGCGGCGCGGTCGCGCTGCTGCGGGAGGGACGCCAGACGGCGCTGCTGGTGCCGGGACGCGACGGGGTCCCCGCCGTGCCCCAAGGCTCCTCGGCCGACTTCGGCGCCGCCGTCAGCGGCTGAGGCGGGGCCAGGGGCGGTCAACGGTTGAACAGGCGGGCGCCGCAGTTGGGCCACTGGCCGCGCCAGCGGCCCGCGACCCGCTGGTAGAGCACCTGGGCGCGGTAGGTCTGCTCCTCCGGGGGCCAGTCGAGCGGCGTCCTCATACCGCCGGCCGCCCGCCACATGGGCAGGCTGAACATGTACATGCCGTAGTAGGGGCCGCTGGGGTTGAACGCCCGGGGATTGCCGAGGGTCTCGCAGACCGCGAGGGCGGCCCAGTTGAGGCCCGCCACCGCCGGCTGGACGGCCACCAGGCGAGGCGGGAACCGCGGTGCCGCGGGACGCGGCGGAGCCGCCGGGATGACGCGGATCACCGCGCCGTCCTCGGGAAACGCGCCGAGCGGAGGACGCACCTTGTCGCCCCGGGCCGGCCTGATGTTCTCCTGGGCCAGCACCGCGCGCACCGTACGGCTCATGGTGACCGTCGTCACGCGCCTGTGGCCCCGCACGATGGTCACCCTGCGGTGGGTGCGGACGTCCAGGGCGAAGCCCGAGATCGGGATCTGGCGCATGCGGGAGGCCGACAACGTCGCGGGGCGCCGGTTCAGGCTCAACTGCTGGAGGGCCTCGCCGACGTTCAGCGCGGTCACGGTGTGCCGGCTCGTGCGCCCGTCGACGGTGAGCACCAGCGGCCTGGCGTGCCGGACGACGATCGACGAGCCGTCGCGCACCTGCGCCCCCGGCACGGGGGCCACCTCGTCGCCAGGGCCCACCCGGACGCCGGAGTCGGCCAGCACCTCCGCCACGGTGTCACCGAAGCTGCGCACCGTCGCCTCACCGCCGTCGACGGCCAGGTGGACCTCCTTGGCCGGGACGACGCCGACGAGGTACCCGGCGGCCACGCCCGCGACGGTGGCGCAGACGATGGCCGTCCAGCGGGAGCGGGCCACCGCGCGTACGCCCGACAGCAGACGGGAGCGGCGACGCCGGGCACGGCGCGATCCGGCGCGCCGGGCGCAGGGTTTTCGAGCCGGTGATCGATCCACAGCGAGTCCTTCGGGTAGGCCGGCTGCCGACGCTAACGCCGGCCCCGCACCCCCTCAACCGGTTCACCGAAACCAGACGGTGACGTGAACCTCACTTGGGGTCACCGGGCCGGACGCCGGGATCGAAGCGGGAGCTACCAGGCGCCGAAGACCCGCTCGCCGTTGGCGCTGACGGTGCGCGCCAGGTCATCCACATGCATGCCCTTGACCTCGGCGAGGCAGCGCAACGTCAGCGGGATGAGGTAGGGCGCGTTGGGCTTGCCGCGGTGCGGGGTGGGCGGCAGGTAGGGGGCGTCGGTCTCGACGAGGACGAGCTCGGGGGGAGCCACCTCGGCCGCCTCGCGGAGGTAGCCGGCGTTCTTGTAGGTCACCGGGCCGGAGAATGACATGAAATATCCGGCGTCGACGCACGCGCGGGCCATCTCGGCGTCACCCGAGTAGCTGTGGAAGACGACCACGTCCGGGGCGCCCTCCTCGGCCAGGACCCGCAGCACGTCGTCGTGGGCCTCGCGGTCGTGGATCACCAGCGCCTTGCCCGTGCGCTTGGCGATCTCGATGTGCGCCCGGAAGGAGGCGTGCTGGTCGTCCTTGGAGGCCCAGTCGCGGAAGTAGTCGAGCCCGGTCTCCCCCACGGCCCTCACATGCGGCTCGCGCGCGAGCTTCTCGATCTCGGTCAGCGTCTCCGGCGTCGCGGCGTGGGCCTCGTTCGGATGGATCGCCACGCCCGCGTACACGCCCTCGTGGACGCGTGCCGTCTCGGCGTTCCACTGCGAGGAGCGCAGGTCGTACCCGATCGTCACCAGACGCGTGACACCCACCGCCCGCGCCTCGCGGAGGATGCGCTCGACACTGCCGCCCGCCGCCTGCGCGGCGAGCGCCACCGGGTCACCGGAGGACGCCCGCCGGTCGCCGACCATGATGTCGAGGTGGCAGTGGCTGTCGAACACCTCCGCCCCGAGCGGCTCCGGGGCGGCGGGGATGCTGGTCACAGGCATGCTCTCCATCGGGCTGTATTTGATCGCCTCGCGGTGCTTGATTGCCTCGCTCCGCTCGGCGGCGAGGGGCGCTCCTTGAGGCGGCGGGCTTCGTCGTCGTACGGGCTCGTACCTCACCCTCCCTCCTCCTCAGACCACCGCCGCGCCCGTACTTGATTGCCTCGCCTTCGCTCGGCGGCGAGGGGCGCGGTCACTCGCCGAGGCGGGCGAGTTCCTCGTCGACGACCTTCGGGTCGAGCTTGGTGAACAGCGGGGTCGGCGGGGCCAGGGGGATGCCGGGCCGGATGGGCTTCGACTCCCAGGTGGCGGCACCGTCGTACTCGCCGGTGATGACGGGGTAGGAGCCGCCGCCCTCCTCGTCGACCTCGCGGATCTCCGGCATGCCGGACCACACGCCCTGCCCGCCGAGCATCGAATACACCTTGTTGGAGGAGGTCGGCAGGAACGGCGTGAGCAGCGTCTTGGCGTCGTCGACGACCTGGAGCGCCACGTGCAGGATCGACTTCACGCGCTCGGGATCGTCCTTGAGCTTCCAGGGCTCCTGCTCGGCGAGGTAGCGGTTGGCGTCGCGCACGACGTCGAACGCCTCGGTGACGGCGTTCTTGAACCGCGAGCGGCCGAGCTCGGCGCCGACGGCCGGGAACGCGGCCCGGCTGCGCTCCAGCAGCGCCCGGTCGGCGTCGGTGAGGTCGCCGGCCTCGGGCACCACGCCGAAGTTCTTGGCGGCCATCGAGATCGACCGGTTGACGAGGTTGCCCCAGGCGGCGACCAGCTCGCCGTTGTTGCGGTTGACGAACTCCGACCAGGTGAAGTCGGTGTCCTGGTTCTCCGGGCCCGCGACCGCGATGTAGTAGCGCAGCGCGTCGGCGTCGTAGCGCTCCAGGAAGTCGCGGACGTAGATCACGACCTGGCGGCTGGAGGAGAACTTGCGGCCCTCCATCGTCAGGAACTCGCTGGAGACCACCTCGGACGGCAGCTCGAGCGTGCCGAGCGATCCCGGCGAGCCGCCCCGCGCACCCTGGCCGTTGTAGCCGAACAGCATCGCCGGCCAGATCTCGGCGTGGAAGACGATGTTGTCCTTGCCCATGAAGTAGTAGCCGCGGGCGTCGGGGTTCTGCCACCACTGCCGCCAGGCGTCGGGGTCGCCGGACCGACGCGCCCACTCGATGGAGGCGCTGAGGTAGCCGATGACCGCGTCGAACCAGACGTACAGCCGCTTGTCGTCGCGGTCGCGCCAGCCCTCCAGCGGGATCGGCACACCCCAGTCGAGGTCACGGCTGATCGCCCGCGGCTGGATGTCGCCGAGCAGGTTGAGCGAGAACTTCAGGACGTTGGGCCGCCACTCGCCCTGCTTGGACTGCAGCCAGCTCCCGAGCACCTCGGTGAAGGCCGGCAGGTCGAGCATGAAGTGCTCGGTCTCGACGAACTTGGGCGTCTCGCCGTTGATGCGGCTCTTGGGGTTGATCAGGTCGATCGGGTCGAGCTGGTTGCCGCAGTTGTCGCACTGGTCGCCGCGCGCCCCGTCGTACCCGCAGATGGGGCAGGTGCCCTCGATGTAGCGGTCGGGCAGGGTGCGGCCGGTGGACGGCGAGACGGCGCCGAGGGTGGTCTTGGGGAAGATGTAGCCGTTGTCGTACAGCCCCTTGAAGATCTCCTGCGCCACGGCGTAGTGGTTGCGCGTCGTGGTGCGGGTGAACAGGTCGTACGACAGGCCGAGCGCCCTGAGGTCCTCGGCGATGACCCGGTTGTAGCGGTCGGCGAGCTGGCGGGCGGTCACGCCCTCCTTGTCGGCCTGCACCTGGATGGGCGTGCCGTGCTCGTCGGTGCCGCTGACCATCAGCACCTTGTTGCCCGCCATCCGCTGGTAACGGCTGAAGACGTCGGACGGCACGCCGAACCCGGAGACGTGCCCGATGTGGCGGGGACCGTTGGCATAGGGCCACGCGACGGCGGTCAGAATGTGCTGGGACATGTTGACAAGCCTAGAGGGCCGGACGCGCCGTCTCGAACTCATTACCGCGTTTACGGCGCATCCTTCGGACGCGCCGCGCCTGGGCGCTCTTGTTCACGGCGCGTCCTGCCGACGGGCGGCGCGAGGGCGCTCCTCGGGCCGATGGTCTTCGGTCGTCATTCGGACGGGCTCGTCCCGCTCCCTTCCTCCCTCTGACCACCGGCGCGCCCTCGCACGGCTCAGGCGGGAGTCGACTCCGGGGCGGAGTCGCGCTTCACGGCCTCGGCGGCCTCCTCGGCCGCGGAGGCGGCGACGTCGACCGGGGTCTCCTTGGTGCGGCGGATGCCCAGGATGCTGATGAACAGCGAGGCGAAGATCGTCTGGAAGCTCATGATGAGCGCGGTCGCCGACGGGACGACCAGGCGCAGCGACTCCGCGGGGAGCAGGGGGCCGAAGTTGCGCACCTGCCAGTGGGCGAGCGAGGCGACCATGCCGGCCAGACCGGCGATGGCCAGCAGGCCGCCCGCGACCAGGCCCTTCTCGAGGGTGACCACGTCGACCAGGCGCTTGACCCGCCTGTCCTCGGGCAGGAAGCCCTCCTCGGCGGCGTACACCTTGGTGAACAGGCCGAACAGCACCGCCTGGAACCCGATCACCACCATCGCCGACGCGCCGACGAGGGTGTCGACGTCGAAGGCCAGCTTGCCGATGTAGACCGGGCCGAAGGTGAGGGCGGTGCCCGCCACCAGGCCGAGGACCATCAGGGCGATGCCGGGGATCAGGAACAGCCAGCGCGGGCTGTACAGCAGCAGGAAGCGCAGGTGGCGCCAGCCGTCGCGCCAGGAGCGGAGGTGCGGCGGGCGGGAGCGGCCGTCGGGGCTGAGGGTGGTGGGCACCTCGCGCACGTCGAGGCCCTGCAGCGTGGCCTTGACCACCATCTCGCTGGCGAACTCCATGCCGCCGGTCTGCAGGCCCAGCTTGAGGATGGAGTCGCGCCGGAACCCCCGCAGGCCGCAGTGGAAGTCGCGGATCTGGCTGGGGAAGAACAGCCGGCCGATGAACGACAACACGGGGTTGCCGAGGTAGCGGTGGAGCGGGGGCATGGCGCCCGGCGCGATGCCCCCGCGGAAGCGGTTGCCCATCACCAGGTCGGCCCCGTCGCGCAGCTGCTCGACGAACGGCAGCAGCGCGGTGAAGTCGTAGGAGTCGTCGGCGTCTCCCATGATGACGTAGCGGCCACGGGCGGCGCGGATGCCGCCCATGAGGGCGTTGCCGTACCCCTTGGCGTCCACGTGCACCACACGTGCCCCGGCGTCGCGGGCCAGTTGCTGGGATCCGTCGGTGCTGCCGTTGTCGGCGATCACGACTTCACCCTCGATGCCGTGCTCCGCCATGCAGGCGAGTGCCTTGCGAACGCACGTCTCGACGGTCTCCGCCTCGTTCAGGCATGGCATGACCACGGTCAGTTCCACGTCGAAACCTCTCGTCTGCGCGTCGATCATTTCGGTCCGTAGTTAGACCATGATGCCCTCTGCCCCAACCTGCTCGGGTCAAGTCCACGAAACGGCTGGCATCCTGTAAACCATGGTGACCGTTGCCGAACCGGCACAGGCCGACGCGCCCACGCCGCGCAGGGGCGCGCGTCTGCTCGGGTTCCTGAAGCGGCGCCGCCTGTTCGTGATCGCCTTCACGCTGGGCGCCGCGCTCCGGGTGATCACGATGCTGGGCTACCGGCCGGCGATGTGGTTCAACGACTCCTACGAGTACGTCTCGGTCGCCCTGCACCCCCGCCCGCACCCGATCCGTCCGGACGGGTACGGGTTCTGGCTGCTGATCCTCAAGCCCTTCCACAGCTTCGGGCTGGTCGTCTTTACCCAGCACCTCATGGGGCTGGCGACGGCGGTGCTGATCTATGTGCTTCTGAGACGCAAATTTGGCCTGCCCGACTGGGGCGCCACGCTCGCCACCGTGCCGGTGCTGTTCGACGCCTACCAGATCCAGCTCGAACAGTTGATCATGTCCGACACCATGTTCACGGTGCTGATCGTGGGGCTTGTCACATTGGTGCTGTGGCATGACTCCATGTCATGGCGTACGGGGATCTCGGCGGGGCTGCTACTCGCGCTGATCGCGCTCACCCGCAGCATCGGCCTGCCGATCCTGGTCGTGGTCGTGGTCTTCCTGGTCATCAAGCGCACCGGCTGGAGGCCGATCGCGGCGGTCGTCACCGCCTGCGCGGTGCCGGTCCTGGCGTACATGGGGTGGTTCGCCAGCGCCCACGGGCAGTTCGCCCTGACGCAGAGCGACGGGCTCATCCTGTACATGCGCACCGCGAAGTTCGCCGACTGCAAGAAGATCAAGCCGGACCTCCAGCGCGAGCAGGACCTCATCCCGCTCTGCAACAACCCGAGCAGCCCGTCCACCCCGTTCTCGCAGCTCTACCTCTGGTACACCGGCCAGGGGGAGGTGCTCCACCGCTTCGGCACCGACAAGTTCAACAGGGCGGTCAACGACACGGCGGGCGCGTTCGCCAAGCGGGCGATCCTCGCGCAGCCCGGCGACTACCTCCGGGTGGTCGCGGGCGACCTGGTGCGCAGCTTCCGCTGGGACCGCCCGGTCTGGCCCGACGCGAACACCTGGAAGCAGTACCAGTTCGACAGCAACGGCGTCTCGGCGGGCGACTCCGTCAGGCTGCTGAAGTCGCCGCCGCACTGGCCGGCGTACGGGGGCACCACGGTCGACCGCGAGATGGTGGCCTACGAGCAGGGCCGGGCCAGCACGAAGGTCTACTGGCCCTGGGCCACGATCATGGAGCGCTACCAGCGCGTGGCCTACCTTCCCGGGCTCGGCATCGGCATCGCCATGCTGGTCGGCGCGGCGGGGGTGGTCGCGCGCTGGCGGCGGCTCGGCGGCCCCGCGCTGCTCCCCCTGGTCGCGGCGGCCGCCCTGGTGGTGTCCCCCGCCGCGACGGCCGAGTTCGACTACCGCTACCTGCTGCCCGCCGCCCCCCTGGCCTTCCTCGCCGCCGCCGTCGCGCTCAGCCAGTGGGTACGGCGCCCGCGCGAGGTGGCCTCGGAACAGGCCTAGATCCAGCTGCGGAACAGCATCCGCCTGTTCCACTCCTCGAACGGGACGAGCTCGGCGGACAGCACGGGGTGCAGCCAGCCGAAGTTCACGATGGTCAGCAGCATGAACGCCCCCACGACGGCGGCGCCGGCCGCCCTGCGGGTGGTGCCCGCCCCGGCGGGGCCGATGATCAGTCCGGCGGCCAGGGTCAGGGCGAGGATCATGAACGGCAGCAGGGGGGCCATGTAGAACAGGAACATCGTGCGGTGGTCGGAGACCGCGTAGTAGAACCACGGGAGCCACCCGGCGGCGTACGCCAGCAGCACCGCGCCGGCGCGCCAGTCGCGGGTGGAGACGTACCAGGCGAGGAGCGCGATGAGGGCGATCACCGCGCCGAACCAGATGACCGGCGTGCCGACGCCGAGGATGGCCTCGGAGCACTTGTCCGCGCCGCACCCCTTGCTGTTGTCGGGGTAGTAGAACGCCACCGGGCGCAGCAGCAGCGGCCACTGCCAGGGCCACGACTGGTAGTCGTGATGGTCCGTCAGGCCGGTGTGGAAGCCGAGCACCTGCACCTGGTAGCCCACCCAGGACCGCAGCGAACTGAACACCCAGTAGGGCCATCCGGCGCTGGTGGCCTGGGCCCAGTCGCGGCCCCAGCCGTAGGGGGTGGCGAACCAGCCGGTCCAGGACACCAGATAGGTGAGAGCGGGCACCAGGGCCATGGGGAGCAGGGCGGTGGGGGCGTCCTGGCGCAGCGCCGACCCGTAGGGGCGG
>NZ_JAHDTF010000037.1 GCF_018531465.1 Sphaerisporangium fuscum | reverse complement strand
CCGGACGCGGTCGCCCACGCGCCCACGCGCCCCGGCGGCTCCCGGCCCCGCCGCCGCTCGCGGCCGCGCGGTCCCGTCCCGGGCCGCCGTCGTCTGCGGCTTCTCCGTGCTTCCCGGGTCCGCCGTCGCGGCGGCCCCCGTCCCGGCCCTGTGCTGCGAACACAACCGCAGATCGTATCCGCCGCCCTCCCGCTCGGCCGGCAACCAAGGTCACCGTCTCCGCCCTCGCCGTGGCAACCAAAGTCACCTTCGGGGAGTGACCGAAGAGGCCACGGACCGGTCCGGCGGCAGCAGCGCGCCGCGCCCGCCGCGGGAGACCGTGGGCGCATGGTCACCTCACGAGCACGCGGCCGGTGGGCCGCGCTCCTGCTGGCCGGGCTCACCCCGGTCGTCGCCGAGCTCACGCTCGGCAATCCGCCCCTCCGCCAGGCGTGGCTGCTACTGCTGTGGGTGCCGATCTACGGCGCCGGCACCGTACTGATCCGCGAGCTGGTACGCCGTACGGGCCGGGGCTGGCCGGCCGTCCTGCTGCTCGGGGCGGCGTACGGGATCGTGGAGGAAGGGCCGGCGCTGCAGGCGCTCACCAGCCCGACCATCTACGGCGTGGCGGGCTGGGCGCCCAGGATCCTCGGCCTCAACAGCGCCTACACCGAGCTCAACATCCCCTACCACGCGGTCTTCAGCGTGGCGCTGCCGATCCTGTTGGTGGATCTCACCGTCCCGGCTCTTCGCCGGCGGCCGTATCTGGGGCGGGCCGGGCTGGTCGTGGCAGGAGTGGTGTTCGTGCTGGGCGCCCTGCTGCTGCGGTGGACGACGGCCTTCATCGATCCCGGCTACCAGGCGCCGCCGGCGGCGCAGGCGGCGTTCGTGCTGGCGATCGTGGTGCTCGCGGTGCTCGCGCTGCGGATCGTCCCCCGCCCGCCGGACCTGCCGGCCGCCGCGCCCCGGACGGTTCCCGCGCCGCCGGTCGTCGCGTGCCTGGCCGGGGTGGTGGCGTTCGGATATCTCGCGCTGCTGTTCCCCTTCGGCGGCGCCCGGCACCCGGCCTTCACCCAAGGTGGCTGGGTGGTGGTCCCGATGGTGGCGGCGGCGCTCCTGGCGGTGGTGGCGGGGGTGCTGCTGCGCCGCTGGACGGCGCACGCCGGGTGGCGCGACCGGCACAGCCTGGCGCTGGCCGGTGGGGCGCTCGTGACGCACACCGCGTTCGGGGTGATCGCCAACGGCGAGAACGCCACCGACCGCGTGTCGCTGGCCGCGCTCGGACTCGTCATGATCGGCCTGCTGGCCCTGCTCGCCCGGCGTACGCGGTGACCACGGCGATGGCCTCGGGCAACGCGCTCGGTCGCGGGCGCCCAGGCCCGTGCCGTCGCGGGGGAGCGGTCACGACGGACGGGCGAGGTGAGGGCACGCCGGCGCCGCACATACCCTGCGCATCATGGAACTCCGGCAACTCAAGTACTTCGTCGCGGTCGCCGAGGAGCTTCACTTCGGACGCGCGGCCGAGCGGCTGATGATCGTCCAGTCGGCGGTCAGCCAGCAGGTCGCGCGGCTCGAACGTGAGCTGAGGGTCGAGTTGTTCGACCGGTCCCCGCGGCGGGTGCGGCTGACGGAGGCGGGTGCCGCGTTCCTGCCCGCGGCACGGGAGGTGCTCGCGGCCGAGCACCGGGCGCTGACCTCGGTCGAGAGGTTCACGGCGGCCCAGGAGACCGTGCTGCGCGTCGGCACCAGCAGAGGCATGGGGCAGCGGCTGGAGCGGGTGCTCGAACGGCTGGTCACGGGGACGCGGGTGGAGCTGCTGTCGGCCTCGCCGGAGGATCGGCTGCGGCGGGTCGCCGACGGCCGCTGGGACGCGGCCTTCGTCCGGGGCGCCCTACCGGCGCCGGACACCGTCCGGCTGATCCCGGTGTGGCAGGACGAGCTGCTGGTCGCCCTTCCCGCCCGCCACCCGCTGACCGAGGCCGCCTCTGGCTCGGGGGTCGATCTGGCCGATCTGGCCGGGCTCCCGTTGTACCTGGTCGGCCGTCAGGACAACGCGCCACTGGTCGACCTCGTGCTCGAGGCGTGCGGGGACGCCGGGTTCGAGCCCGTGCCCGGCCCACCGCACAGTTCGCTGCAGGACACGCTGGCAGCCCTGGGCGCGGGGGCCACCGGGTGGACGGTGATCTACGCCGCGGCGGCCGAGCAGCTCCGGGGCGGCCGGGTCGCGTTCGTTCCCGTGCGCTCGCCGTACCGGCTGTCCCTGCCGACGGTGCTCGCCGTGCGGGCGGCCGAGCGGGTGCGCCCGCTGGTGGAGGCGTGCCGGGCGGTGGCACGCGGCGATCGCGAATCGTGATCGCCGCGTGCGCGAAGTGCTTCTCGTTCCGGCGGGTGCTCCCGTCGTGAACTGGGGTCATGCGAGTTGTCACCATTCAGCGGGATCCGCACGGCATCGAGACCGAGCGGGCACCCCTGGCCCGGAGCGCTGAGGCCCCGGGCGGACTCCGGCGAGCGTCGTCCGGATGCGGATCGGGAGGATCCCGGACCACCACGGCCGCGCGCCACGCCGGCCGGCCCACCGCGGGGGAGGGCCGGCGATGACGGTTCTCGCGCCGGCGAGGCCGCGGACGGGGATCAGGTTCGCGGGGATCGCGGCGGGTAGCTTCATGATCGCGCTGGATGCGACGATCCTCAACGTGGCCCTGCCCGACATGCGGCAGGAGCTGCGCGCCTCCGCGGCGGCGCTGCCCTGGGCGGTGGACGCCTACACCGTCGTGCTGGCCGGTCTGCTGCTGGCGTCCGGGTCGATCGCCGACCGTTTCGGGCCGCGCCGGGTCTACCGGGCGGCGCTGGCCGGGTTCGCCCTCGCCTCACTGGTCTGTGCCGCCGCGCCGAGCGTGGAGGTGCTGATCGCGGGCCGGGGGCTGCTCGGCGTCCCCGCCGCAGGGCTGGTACCGGCCTCGATGGCGCTGCTCGCCGACCTGTACCCGGACCCTGGCACCCGGTCCAGGAAGATCGGCACGCTCGTCTCGATCAGCGGGCTGGGCGTCGTGGCCGGTCCGATCCTGGGCGGTGCGCTGGTGGCGGCCGGAGGCTGGCGGCTGGTGTTCCTGGTGAACCTGCCGGTGGCGATGCTGACCTTGCTCGCCTCCGGCGGGCTGAGCGGCCGTCGCACGGGTACGGCACGGCGGCTGGACCTGGCCGGGCTGCTGCTTTCCGTCGCCGGGCTCACCGCGTTGACGTTCGGGCTGGTGGACGCGGGGACGTCGGGCTGGCTCAGGCCGCTGCCCTTCGGCGCGCTGACCGCGGCGGCGGTCGCGTTCGGGGTGTTCACGGTGGTCCAGCGGCGGGCGGAGACGCCCGTGCTACCGCCCGCGCTGACCGCGCTCGCCCGGGTGCGCGCCGACCTGGCCGTCGCGGTGATCTCCCAGTTCGTCTACTACGGCCTGCTGTTCACCCTCACCCAGTGGATGGTCCACGACGTCTCCCCGCTCCGAGCCGGGCTGGCCTTCCTCCCGATGACGGCACCGGTGATCTTCATGCCGATGCTCACCGGGCGGCTGGTCGTCCGCTTCGGGGCGCGGCCGGTGATGCTCGCCGGGCTGGCGCTGGACCTGGCGGGCGGCCTGCTGCTGGCCATGGAGAGCACCTCGCCGTGGGCGATCGTCGCGGTGCAGGTTCTCGTCGGCGCCGGAAGCCCGCTGGCGATTCCCGCGTGCATCGCCGACATGTCCGCAGCCGTACCTCTGGGGCTGGCCGCGACCGGGCAGGGGGCGCTGAACGCGGCACGCCAGGCCGGTACGGCGCTCGGTGTGGCCATCTTCGGCACGCTGGGCGCGCTTTCGACCAGCGGGGTGGTCCTCGCCGTGTCCGCGGTGCTCGCGGTCGTGGTGATCTGTTCCCCGCCCGTGCGCCGCGGCCGTCCCCGCCATCAGCTCGCCCGCGGCCGCCGGAGCACGGCGAACTCGAGTCCGGTGTAGACGGCGGCCACGGGACGTCGTTCACGGGCGAGATCCTGCGGACTCCCGGCAGGCCTGTGCGAGGCCGCGGATCAGCTCACCGAGCACGTGATCGTCCGAGCCGAACGTGAGGCGGACATGCGTGTCGGGGGCGTGCATGTCGGCGCCGCGGACCGTCGCGATGCCGTTGCGCAGGAGCGCGCGGTCGATGTCGGCCGGTGTGTCGCCGAGGCGGGAGCAGTCGACGAGCAGGAAGGCGCCGGCCGCGGGTCGCGTGGGCTCGGTGAGGCCGCTCGCCGCGATGCCGTCGCAGACGAGGTCGCGCTTGGCCTGGTAGGTGGAAAGCGCCCGGTCGATCCAGTCGCGAGGACCGGTGAGGGCGGCGACCGCGGCCCGCTGCGGAACCGCTCCGCACCACGCCGCCTCCCACTGGAAGCGGCGCTCGAGCGCGTCGACGATCGGCGGCGGCGCCAGGACGTAGCCCACCCGCCAGCTCCCGAGCGCGTAGTACTTGCTGAGGCTCGTGACGGTGACCATGTGCGGCCAGCGATCGGCGAGGGCCTCCACCGGCTGGTACCGACGGCCGTCGAACGTGAAGTGCTGCCATGAGTCGTCGGAGATGACGAGGAGCCCGTGGCGGGCGGCGATGTCGGCCACCGCCGCGAGGGTCGCGGCGTCGGGCAGGTGGCCCGTCGGGTTGTTCGGGTTGCACAGGAGCACGGCGCGGCTGCGAGGCGTGACGGCGGCCTCCAGCCTGGCGGGATCGAGCGCCCATCCGTCGCACTCGCGGGACGGGACGTAGGCGGGCGTCGCGCCGGCCTCGCGGATGGCGCCGTCGAAGAAGAAGGTGGGGGTCGGCACGATCACCTCGTCGCCCGGGGCGAGCACCGTGCGCAGCACGAGGGAGAGGCCCTGCATCGCCCCGTGGGTGATCAGCAGGCGCCGCTCGGGATCGATGTGCAGGCCGTGCTCGCGTTCCAGTTCGGCGGCGATCGCCGCCCGGAGCTCGGGCAGGCCGCGGCTGTCGCGCGGGTCGGGCTGGTCCATCGCCTGCGCGACCGCCAGCCGCACGTGTTCCGGCATGGGGAGGATCGGGGCTCCCACGAGCGGGAGGACGGGCACGCCGTCGCGTGCGCTTCGCGCCGCGCGGTCGCGGGTGCTCATCGCGCCCATCGTCGGGAGGTCGGTCGCGGCGGGGAGGACCCAGAGGCCAGGAGTGGATCGCTGCATACCAACAGCATACAGTTGAGATATCAGTTAGCATCGAAAATATCTTTTTGTATTTCTTGCTCGGGAGCTCTGCCGTATCAACGCACCGCCGAGATATCCTCAGGGGATGCCCGAATCTCATCCCGTGATCAGGGGAATGGCCCACATTCCCGCGCTGCTGCTGGTCGGCCAGGAAGAAACCGACCTCGACCGCACCAGCCAGGCCTACCGGGCGATCAGACGCCAGATCATCGACCTGACGCTGCCGCCCGGCAGCAGCTTCAGTGAGGCGTCGCTCGCGCAGCAATGGCGCATCAGCAAGACGCCGGTGCGCGAGGCGCTCGCGCGGTTGAGGCGCGACGGGCTCGTGGACGCGCTCCCGCGCGCGGGCTACGTCGTCAGCCCGATCACGCTCCAGGACACCGACGATCTCTGTGCCATGCGGACACTGCTGTCCGTCGAGGCCGCCGCCGGCGCCGCGCGCCGAGGCGTCGAGGCGCCGGCGCTCGAGCGGCTCGAAGTGCTGTCCAGGGTGCCCTTCGCGCTCGCGGCGGGCGAAGTGGGACTCGAGGAGTCGCTGCAGGCCGCGATCGAGTTCGAGGCCATCATCGCCAACTCCAGCGGCAACAACCGGTTCGGCAAGGCGATCGTCGACGTGCTCGACGAACTGGAGCGGGTCCTGCGGATGGCCGCGCTGATCGCCCCCGAGGTCGCGAGCCCGCCCGGGGAACTGGAGGCCATCTTCGAGCGGCTGCGCGCGCGCGATGCGGACGGCACCCACGAGGCCATGCGCAAGCGGTGCGAGCGCGTGCACCGCGACGTGCTTCAGGTCCTGACGAAAAGCGTCTCCGTCAGCAGGGCGCACATCGAGATGCCGTCGCTCCCGCCGGCCTAAAGGGTACGACGTCGGCGACGGGCCGGTGGGCCCGTCGCGGGACGTCGGCCGGGCCGTACGGCAGGTGGCCGTACGGCCCGCGCTCGTGTCAGACGATCAGGTCGCCGCCGTTGATGTCGAGGGCCGCACCCGTGATGTACGCCGCCCGGTCCGAGGCCAGGAACGCGACGAGCTCGGCCACCTCCCAGGGCTCCCCGACGCGGGGCACCGGGAACGACCGGGCGGCGCGCTCGAGCGCCCCTCCGGGCAGCACGGCGCGGGCCATCGGCGTGTCGATGAGGCCCGGGCAGACGGCGTTCACCGTGACCCCGTCGGGTCCGTAGGCCTTCGCCAGGTGCCGGGTGAGCCCGAGGACGCCGTGCTTCGCCGTCGTGTAGTGAGCGCCACCGGCGGTGCTGATGGTCTTGCCCGCGGTGGAGGAGAAGTTGACGATCCGCCCCCAGCGGCCGCCGCGCATCGCGGGAAGCGCTCGCCGGCAGCACAGGAACGTCCCGTGCACGTTGACCGCGAGCACGCGGCTCCACTCGTCCTCGGTGATGTCCTCGAACGCGGTCGGCGGTGCGATGCCCGCGGCGTTGACCAGGATGTCGAGCCGCGATCGCTCCTCCAGCAGCGAGGCGAACGCACGCTGGACCTGGTCGCCGTCCGTGACGTCCACCGCGACCGACCGGACGCGGTCCGCCGGCACGCCCAGCGTCGACGCCAGCTCGGTGCGGCCCGGCGCGGCGAGGTCGAACACCGCGACGGTCGCACCGCGGCGGGCCAGAGCGTGCGCGGTCGCCAGGCCCATGCCGCCGGCGCCGCCGGTCACGATCGCGACCCGTCCCTCGAGCTCCCGATCGTCGGCGCTGGTGGGTGCCCGGACCCCCTCGGTGGTCGTCATGCGCCCGCCAGGACGACGCGCGCGCGATCGAAGGCGGCCACCGCGCGTTCGAGCTGGCCGGCCGTGTGCGACGCCGAGACCTGCAGCCGGATCCGTTCCTCGCCGGCCGGGACGACCGGGTACGAGAGCGCGAAGACGAGGACACCCTCGCGGCGGAGCGCCTCCGCCACGTCACGGGCCAGCGAGCCGCCGCGCAGCATCACCGGGATGATCGGGTGTTCCCCCGGCAGCACCTCGTAGCCGAGGTCGTGCAACGCCCCACGCAGCCACGCGGTGTTGGCGGCCAGGCGTTCCCGCAGCTCGGGGCGCCCCCGCGCGATGCGGATCGCCGTCAGTGCCGCGACGGCCAGCGGAGGCGCCATCGCGTTGGTGAAGATGTACGGACGCGAGACCTGGCGCAGCGTCTCCACGACCTCGTGGGCGCCGGCGACGAAGCCCCCGCCTCCGCCGCCCAGCGCCTTGCCGAGCGTCCCCGTCAGCACGTCGACGCGGCCCTTCAGCCCGAAGTGCTCGGCGGTGCCCGCGCCGGTCGCGCCCAGCACACCCGTGGCGTGCGAATCGTCGACCACGAGCGCCGCGTCGTGGCGCTGCGCCAGCTCGGAGAGCCGGGGCAGCGCCACGACGTCGCCGTCCATGCTGAAGACGCCGTCGGTGACGATGAGCCGGTGGCGCGCGTCCGCGCACTCGGCGAGGCGGCGCTCGAGGTCGTCGAGGTCGGCGTGCGCGAAGACGTGCCGCCGGGCCCGCGTCAGGCGGATGCCGTCGATCAGGCTGGCGTGGTTGAGCGCGTCGCTGAGGATCGCGTCGTCCGGGCCGAGCAGGGCGTCGAAGACGCCGAGGTTCGCATCGAAGCACGAGTTGTAGAGCAGGGCGTCCTCGGTTCCGACCAGTTCGGCGATGGCCGCCTCGAGCTCGCCGTGGATCGCCCGCGTGCCGCAGAGCACCCGTCCCGCGCCGACCCCGAGGCCCATGTCCCGCATGGCCCGACGGGCCGACTCGAGGACCTCGGGGTCGCCGGCGAGCCCGAGGTAGTCGTTGGAGGCGAGGTTCACGAGCGTCTCGCCGCCCACGCCGAGCGTCGGTCCCTGGGCGCCCGAGACCACGAGGTCGCGGCGCAGCCCGGTGGTCGTCCGGCGTTCGTCGAGCTCCGTCCGCAGCCGGTCCAGCAACGTGGCGTTCACGCTTCCGTCCCTGGTGTCGTCGGCAGTTTTCTCATCGCAGCAACCGGCTCACTGTGGTCCTGCCTGCCAACCGGCGCAGGACACGACCTCGAATCCCCGGCTCGGGAACACGGCGTCCATGAAGAAGTCGTGCATGGCCGGATCGCCGTCGGCGCACCCGTCGCGCAGCACGGTCACCTCATAGCCGCGGTCCGCCGCGTCGTAGCACGTCGCGGCCACCATCGCGCTGGTGGCGACACCGGCGATCGCGAGAGTGTCGACGCCGCGCGCGCGGAGCACCAGGTCCAGATCCGTGCCGGCGAACGCGCTGGCACGGCGTTTGATCACCACGACGTCCTCGCCGGCGACCGGCAGATCGATCTCGGTCCCGGCCGATCCCTCGTGGAAGACGTCCCCCGCTTCGTAGAACGTCCTGAACAGCGCGTTGCGCGGCGGCAGGTCGGCTCCGTTGGGCCGGAAGCCGAAGTGCACGAACACGACGAGGGCACCGGCCGCGCGGGCGCGCGGGAGCAGTTCGGTGAGCGGCGGCACGACCTGCCGGGCGAACGGGTAGTTGCCCGTGATGCCCCGCTGGATGTCGCCGATGATGAGTGCGGTGGTCATGAGAGATTCCTGTCCAGTATGTCCATACGACGCCCTGTGGTGAGCAGGACGATCATTCCGGCTATCATGATGATCGCGATGGCGAGGAGTGCGTAGGTGAAACTGCCGGTCGCGGTCGCGATGGCCCCTGTGAAGTAGGGGCCGATGAAGCCGCTGAGGTTGCTGACGGAGTTGATGAGAGCGATTCCGGAGGCCGCGGCGGCACCGGTGAGGCCGATCGCCGGTATCCGCCAGAACTGGGGCATCGCGGTGATGAACCCGGCGACACTCAGGCAGACCGCGAGGACGAACAGGCCGCCGCTCTCGGCGAAGGTCGCAAGGAGCAGCCCGGCCGCACCGAGGGCCATCGGTACGACCGTGGCAGTGACAGCCGGCAGGCGGGCGGCGAATCGAGCCCACGTGAGCAGGGTGAGCACCGCCACCGCGTAGGGAATCGCGGACAGCAGCACGCTGCTGACGTCGGCGGCGCCACCGATGCTGTGCGTGATGGACGTGATCATCGTGGGCAGGAAGTACGCCAGCGGGTAGAGCCCGAACGCGATCGCGAACCACGAGACGGCCATCGCCCATACCCGGCCGCTGGTCAACGCCTCGCGCAGCCCGGTGAGCGCGCCATGGGCGCGTTGTTCGGCCGCCTCGGCGGCAAGGATGTTCCCGACGGCCGCCTTCTCCCGTTCATCGAGCCACCGCGCGTCCTGCGGGCGGTCGGGCAGGAAGGAGAAGATCAGGACGCCGATGAGGATCGTGAAGACGCCCTCGACGAGGAACAGCGCCCGCCAGCCCGCGATACCGAGCAGTCCCCGGCCCCACGCGAGCAGCGCGGCGGCCAGGGGAGAGCCTACGATCGAGGACAACGGGATCATCAGGATGAAGCTCGACAGCGCCCACGAACGCTGGCGGCGCGGGAACCAGAGTGTCAGGTAGAGCAGGATCCCGGCGGCCAGGCCGGCTTCGGCGAAACCGAGCAGGAGCCGCGCGACGAACAGCGTGGTCGCCGAGTTCACGGCCGCGGTCGCGGCGGTGACCAGTCCCCACGTGACCATGATCCGGGTGATCCACTTCCGCGCGCCGAACCGGCTCAGCATCATGTTGCTGGGCACCTCGACGAGGACGTAGCCGATGAAGAACAGGCCGGCGGCGAGGCCGATCTGGCTGGTGGTCATGTGCAGGTCACGCGACATCGGTGCGGCGATGTAGCCGAGGTTGGCACGGTCGACGTAGCTCGCCATGTAGGCGAGCCCGATCAGTGGGATGATACGTGTGCCGATCTTGCGCCAAGTGCTGGGCGTGACGGCGTCCTGGCCGATAGCGGTGGTCGAACTCATCCGGATGTCCTAATCAGTTTGCAGGATGCGATGTCCCTGATGTCGGTGGCCATGGATCGGTGTTCCTTGTCTGTCTGCCGCCGGGCGACGCCCGAGTCGCCGCCCTCCCACGCTCGCGGCTCGGCTTCCGCCTTCGTGGGATGTCTTGCTGGATCGGAAGAGGGCGTCAGCGCGCCTGGACGCGCAACCTGGCCGTGGCGTCCGCGTCGATCAGGCCGTCCTCCGTGATCACGACGCCGTAGTCCCGTTCGGCCCCCTCGCGGGTCACCTTGCCGTCGAGCACGTCATCGAGGACCCGTTCCGGGACGCGTTCGAAGGGGATGCCGTGCCCGCCCCCGCCGGCGGTCACGTGCCGGTGACGAGTTCCCGCGGTCATCGTCAGGTACGGCTTGGAGTCCAGCAGACGTTCGCCGGGCCCGCCGGGGTCGAGCACGTTGAGCGAGGGCGTCCCCTGCGCACCGCCGGCCAGCCCGTAGGGCAGGAACTTCCGCCGGTCGGACCTGATCTGCACGGCCGCCTCGGGCACCAGGATCGTCATGTCCCGGAAGGTCGCCAGGCCACCGCGCCAGCGGCCGGCTCCACCGCTGTCCGGCAGGTAGCCGTAACCGTCGATGCGGATGTGACCAGAGCGTTCCAGCTCCTCGATCGGGGTGTTGGTCAGGTTGGCGCCCAGCGAGCTGATCCCGTCCACGCCGTCGCGGTCGGGACGGGCGCCCCACGCTCCGGACAGGGCGTCCCACAGCACGACGGACTCCCCGTCCGCTCCGATGAAGCCGATCGCGATCCCGTCGGGTCCGCCGTCTCCGGCGGCGGGCACCCGTGCGGGGAACACCGGGGCGAGCGCCCCGAGCACCGCGTCGATGATCCGGAAGCCCACGAGACCGCGGGCGCCGCGCGCGGCGGGCCGCCGCCCGTTGAGGATCGAGGCTTCCGGGATGACGAAGCTGAACGGCCGGTAGAAGCCGCTGTTGGCCGGGATGTTCGCGGCGAGGACACCTTGCAGGGCGGCGTAGGAGGCGGAGCGGGTGAACGAGGCCGTCGCGTTGAGCGCGGAGTCGACCTGCGGCGAGGAGCCGGTGAAGTCGAGCTCTATCCCGGACTCGGACAACGTGGCCTTCACGTGGATCGGGATCGGTCCGGAGCCGAGGCCGTCGTCGTCGATGTGATCGGTGAACTCGTAGGTGCCGGGGACCGCTTCGGCGAGCGCGGCGCGCAGCAGGGTCTCGGAGTAGTCGAGCAACTCGTCGATGAGGGTGGCGAGCCGCTCGGTGCCGTGCCGCGCCGCGAGGGCGCGCAGGCCTTCGGCGCCGGTGTGGCAGGCCGCCAGCTGGGATTCGAGGTCGCCGCGCAGCAGCTCGGGTTCGCGGACGTTGCGCATGATCAGCCGCAGGAACGTCTCGTTCATGACGCCGGCCTCGACCAGGCGCGAAGGCGGGATCTGCACCCCTTCGGCGAAAATGCTCTTCGACTGCACGGCCATGGAGCCGGCCGCCCAGCCGCCGACGTCGGTGTGGTTGACGACCGTGACCGAGAAGCCCAGGAGGGCCTCTCCGGCGAACACCGGGGCGACCGCGAAGATGTCCGGCAGGTGCATGCCCCCCAGAGAGGGGTCGTTGAGCAGGTAGATGTCTCCTGGCCGGATCCCCCCGCCGAACTCGTCGAAGATCGCCTCCATCGCGTCCGGAATGGACCCGAGGTGGACCGGCAGGGTGTTGGCCTGGGCGATCACCCTGCCGTGGGCGTCGCAGAGAGCGGCCGAGAAGTCCATGCTGGACGCGACGAGTTGCGAGTGCGCCGTACGCAGGATCGTGATCGCCATCTCGTCGGCGATTCCGGTGACGGCGTTGCGGAAGACCTCGAAGGTCACGGCGTCGCGGATCATGCGGCACTCCAGGTGATGACGATGTTGTTGAACCCGTCGCGGTGTGCCCTGGCACCGGGTGGGACCAGGGTGGTGGCGTCCATGTCCTCGATGACCAGCGGCCCGTCGACGGGTTCGGTGCCGAGGTCGGCGCGTCCCATGACGGGCGTGGGCACGGTCTCGGCGAACCGGCATTCGCGGGTGGTGGGCTCACGGTCCGCGACGACGGGGAGGCTCAGCACGTCCGCGATGGACACGGAGGTGAGCAGCCGGCCGCGTACCCGGAGGTTGACCAGCTCCACCAGCTCGTCGGTGCCGGCCCTGCCGTAGGTGCGCTCGTGCTCGGCGTGGAACCGCGCCCGCGCCGCCGCGAGCAGGTCGTCGGTGAGGTCGCCGTCGGGCACCCGTATGCGCAGTTCGAATCGCTGGCCGCGGTAACGCATGTCCAGCAGCCGGTCCACGACGGCGTCCGCTCCCAGCTCCGCCCTCAACTTCGCGGCGAGCCGCGCGAACTCCGCGGCGAGCGCGCTCACCTCGGCGAGTTCGGGCCGGTACGGGGTGAGCTCGTGGCGTTCGGTGTCGGCGACGAGGAGGCCCAGGCTGCTGAACAGCCCCGGGTGCACGGGCACGATCACCGTCGAGATACCCAGCTCGCGGGCCAGCGCGGCGGCGTAGAGAGGACCGGCGCCACCGAAAGCGACCATGGTGGCCTCGCGCGGGTCACGGCCACGTTCGCTGGTCACCGCCTTGACCGCGGTCGTCATGCTCGACACCGCCACCTGGTACGCGCCGCGCGCGAGGCCCGGCACGTCACTCCCGAGCCGCTCGGCGACGGGCGACAGCGCCTTGGCGGCCAGATCGGGGTGGATCGCCACGCGGCCACCGGCGAGGGCCTCGGGGCTGAGGTACCCGAGCGTCACGTTGGCGTCGGTCAGCGTCGGCAGCTCACCGCCCTGGCCGTAACAGGCAGGGCCAGGGCGCGACCCGGCGCTGGCGGGCCCCACATGGAGTGCGCCCGCCGCGTCGACGGAGATGATGCTGCCACCTCCGGAGCCGACCTCGGCGATGTCGATCGACGGTGCCCGCACCGGATACCCGGCACCGGAGCCGAGACCACGGGCGACGTTCATGCCGCCACCGACCTCGTAGTCGGCCGAGACGAACGGCTCGCCGTGCTCGATCAGGGACGCCTTCGCCGTGGTCCCTCCCATGTCGAACGCGACCACCGTGGACAGGCCGATCAGCTGCGCGAGCTTCTGCACGGCGGTGACACCGGCCGCGGGACCGGACTCGATGATCTGCACCGGCCGCTGCGCGACGGAGGCCGCGTCGAGCAGCCCCCCACTGGATTGCATGACCAGCAGCGGGGCGCTCACCTTCACCGCCCGCAACCCGGCCTCCAGACGGGTGAGGTAGCCGTGCACGGCGGGGCCGACGTAGGCGTTGACCGTCGCCGTGCTCGTGCGCTCGAACTCCTGGGGCTGCGGGGAGACGTCGACCGACGCCGTGACGTACACGCCAGGCAGCTCGGCCCGCAGCAGATCGGCGACCCGGCGTTCCTCATCAGGGCGGACGTAGGAGTTGAGCAGGCACACGGCCACCGCCTGGATCCCGTCCGCACGCAGTCGCCCGGCCAGCGCGCGGACCTCGGCTTCGTCGGCCGGTGGCTCCAGACGCCCGTCGGCCATGATCCGCTGGTCGAGTTCGTACCGGTTCCGGCGCCGGGCGAGGGGCTCGGGCTTCGACCAGGACAGGTCGTAGAGCACCGGCCGTCGCAGGCGGCCGAGCTCCAGCACGTCGCGGAACCCGCGGGTGGTGACCACCCCTGTGCGGACGCCGCTCATCGACAGGATGGCGTTGGTGGCCACGGTCGTGCCGTGCAGCATCGCGATCACGGCTTCCGGCCGGGCGGCGGCCGAGGACAGCACGGCGGTGGTCGCCGTCACCACGCCCGCACCGTAGTCGGGCGGGGTGGACGGGACCTTCATCGGCACGACCTCTCCGGCCGGGCCCAGTGCGATGACGTCGGTGAACGTGCCGCCGATGTCGGCGCCGACCCGCCAGCCGGCCGGTCGAGGATCGTGACTGGGAGGCACTGCGATCTCCTTAGTTGAACGAGGGACTGGCATCACAGTAGGAGCGCACTGACATATCAGCAAGGCCTTGCTGCTGTTTTTTCCGGCGCTTCGTGGTCGAGCACAGCGGGCGATTCGTGCGGAGAAGCGCCCGGTGGGGTCGGAGACGTGGAACGACGGCGACGGCGAGTCCACCACCGTCCACTACACGAAGATCGGTTTCACGGTGGGCACGGAACGGCATGTCGAGGAGATCTCCGGCCGGTACACGACCGGGGAGAAGGTCCGGATCGTCTACGACCCCCGGAGCGTGAACGTCGTCAGCGGCGAGGAGGACACCGGCCTCGGTGGACTGGTCAGGGACTTCGCGGGGGTCGCCGTCCTGCTCGCCATGCTGGTCTTCGGCGTCGGCTTCGCCATCTCCTGGTACCGGGAGTGACGATTCGGCGAGGAGAGCCGGCGGTGACGCGGACGGACGGTGCTCTACGCTGCTGGGGACGGGCAGGACGGCGTCCGCCTCCGGCCGGCGCAGCGCTACGAGGAAGGCCTCATGGAGATCTGGATCAACCCTGACTGTTCGAAGTGCCGCTCAGCTCTGTCGATCCTGGACGCCGAGAAGGCCGAATACACCGTCCGGCGCTATCTCGAGGACCCGCCGAGCGGCCGGGAGCTGCGGGATGTGCTGAGCCGGCTCGGGCTCGAACCGTGGGACGTCACCCGGACGGGGGAGCCGGTCGCCGCCGAGCTCGGCCTGGCCGGCTGGGGGCGCACGCCCGCGGACCGCGATCGCTGGATCGAGGCGCTGGCCGCCCATCCGGTTCTCATCCAGCGCCCGATCATCACCGCCGACGACGGCTCCACCGTCGTGGCCCGAAGCGAAGAAGCCGTACGTTCACTGCTCCCGGACCGGTGAACCGGACGACCGCCGGCACCGACCCAGGGGAAGGCCCGCAAGCCGCCGGGTGTCGGAAGGACACCGGCCGTCCGGAACCCCGGCGGGCGGGTCCAACCCGCCGTCAGATGCGGGTGGGGACCTCGTTGCCGGCCTCGCGGATGGCGCGGGGGAGGTTGACCGCCATCAGCAGCGCGAAGCCGATCACGAAGAAGATCACCAGTGAGACGATGGCCGAGCGGTAGCTGTCGGTCAGTTGCAGCGCCAGGGTGAGCGTGAACGACCCGAGGAACGCCGACCCCTTGTCGCTGATCTCGAACAGGCTGAAGTACTCGGCCTCCCGCCCGGCGGGGATGACCAGCGAGTACAGCGACCGCGACAGGGCCTGGGTGCCGCCGAGGACGATCGCGATGAGGAACGCGATCGCGTAGAACTGGACGGCCGCGCCCTTCTGCAGGAAGTACGCCACGCCGATCACCAGCGTCCAGACCACCAGGCTCCCCAGCACGGTGCGCTTGGTGCCGAACCGGGCGGCCATCCGGCCGAGCAGCAGGGCCCCGCCGAAGGCGACGAACTGCACCATCAGGATGGCGGTGATCTGCACGCTCTTGCCCAGGGCGAGCTCCTGGTCGGCGTAGGTCGCCGAGAACGCGATGGCCGTCTGCACGCCGTCGTTGTAGATCAGGTAGGCGAGCAGGAACAGCAGGCTGCGCGGGTAGCGCCGCAGGTCGGCGATGGTGCGGCCGAGCTGGCGGAAGCTCGCCGTCACCGCACGCGCGGTGGTGGCGTCGTGGGTCGCGACGCGGCGGTTGCGCAGGCGCAGCAGGGGGATCACCGTGAAACCGGCCCACCACAGGCCCGCGGAGGCGAGGCTGATGCGTACCGCGAGCCCCGTCTCCAGGCCGCTGCCCTGGTAGAGGAACAGGTTGATCGCCAGCAGCAGGAAGCCGCCCAGGTAGCCGAAGCCCCAGCCGCGCGAGGACACCGCGTCGCGCTCCTCCGCGTCGGCGATCTGCGGCAGGAACGAGTTGTAGATCACGATGGAGGCGCCGTAGGCGACGTTGGCGAGGACGAACAGCACTCCGCCGAGCAGGTAGGCGTCCCCGGAGACGAAGTAGAACCCGAGCGTGGCCACCGCGCCGAGGTAGGCGAACAGGGCGAGGAGCTCTTTCTTGCGGCCCGTGTGGTCGGCCAGGGCCCCGGCGACCGGCATGATCACGATCTGCAGGATCACGGAGATCGTGACGATCGCCGAGAAGTACGCCTTGGCGCGGAAGTCGAACCCGAGGAACCCGACGTAGCCGTTCTCCCCGCCCGCGGCCTTCTCGGCGAGCGAGGTCAGGTAGGGGCCGAGGAAGACCGTGATGACGGTGGTGTAGAAGCCCGAGTTGGCGAAGTCGTACCAGTACCAGCCTCGCTGCTCGCGTCTGCGAATCCGGGGAAGGTCCTCGGCGACGGTGGGGGCGCTCATGGGGCTCCTGGCTGGGGTCGGGGGGTGCTGTGCGGGGTCGCTTCGCCGCGCCCGGCGGTGAGGGGCGCTTGTTCCACCGCCTCGCCTCTCGTCCGGGGTCAGGCGTGGGCCGGGCGGCGGGGGTGCCACTGGCCGCGCGCGCGCAGGACGTCGCGCAGGCCCGAGATGTTGTCGGTCATGATGCCGTCGACGCCGATGTCGAGGAGGTTCTCCATCACGTGCGGGTCGTCGACCGTCCACACGTGCACCTGCATGCCGAGGGCGTGGGCGGTGCGCACCAGCGAACGGGTGGCCACCCTCATCCCCCGGAACCCGACCGGGATCTGGGCGCAGGGGACGCCCTCGCGCGCCAGGCCGCCGAGCAGCCTCCCGTACCCCGACCCCATGGCGGCGGCGCGCAGCCGGGCGACCCCGCGCGGGCCGAGCGCCGAGCAGACCGGCCGTCCGACGGCCATGCGCGCGCGGGCGAGGCGCATGTCGGAGAACGAGGTCAGGCAGACACGGTCGTAGGAGTTGGTGCGGCGGATGATCGTGGCGAGCGGGCCGATCGCCGGGGACTCCTTGACGTCGATGTTGACCCGCACGTCGGGCCAGGTGCCGAGGACGTCCTCCAGCAGGGGGATCTCGTCGACGCCGCCGATGCGTGCCAGCCGCACCTCGCGGTAGGGGAGGGCGGCCAGGCGCCCGTGGCGGTCGGTGACGCGGTCGAGGGTGTGGTCGTGGAAGGCGAGCAGCACGCCGTCGGCCGTGGCGTGGGCGTCGGTCTCGAGGTAGGTGTACCCCATCTCGACGGCCCGGGAGAACGCGGCCATGGTGTTCTCGCGGCCCTCCGCCGCGCCGCCGCGGTGGGCGAAGGCCAGCGGGCCCGGATGATCGAGGAACGGGTAGCGGTGCTGCACGGCAGGAGTATCCCCCTTGCAAGGGCGTGGCGTCAGCTCGGGGACATGAACATTTGGGTCACGAGACCTATAAGGGGACGCCGTGCGGCGGACCCGGTGCGCCGTCCCCTCCGGGGCGCCCCGGAGGGGACGGCGCGGGTCACGACGACGAGAGGTCCGGCTCGGAGGCGGCCCACTCCTGGCGGCGGGCCTCGGCGAGGACGATGGCGCCGGCGATCCCGACGTTGAAGGACCCGACCCGGCCGACCTGCGGGATGTAGACGACCTCGTCGACGGCCTCCAGCACGGCGGGGGAGCAGCCGTGGTCCTCGCTGCCGAGCACCAGGCACACGTCGCGGTCGAGCCGTGCCCGGTGGAGCGGTACGGCGTCGCCGGTCAGCTCGACGGCGATCACGGTGTAGCCGTCCTCCTTGGCGGCCCGCACGGCCTCGGCCGGGGGCATGCCCTCGTGCCAGGTGACGAGCCGGTCGGTGCCGAGCGCCGTCTTGCCGACCTTGGGGTTGGTGGGCGGCGTGGTGTTGCCCGCCAGCCAGAGCTGGTCGGCGCCGAAGGCGGCGGCCGTACGGAAGATAGAGCCGACGTTGAACGGGCCGGTCACCGATTCCAGGATCAACGACAGGCGGTTCTCGGTGCCCCGCCGCCAGGTGCGGTTGAGCCGCTTGACGTCGGTCGGGCGCAGCTGCCTGCGCGTGCCTGTGCTCATCGGACGCTCATCGCTCCTCGTCGTCGGCGGCGGTCCGGCCGGCCGGGTCGTTCGTGGTGGTGCCGCCCGGAGATCCCGCCGCGCCGCCGGGGCGGGCGGCGACGCGGAGCACGCGGTAGGCCGACCGGGAGGCCACGCGGCCGGTCTCCCAGCCCTGCTCGCCCAGCCAGCGCTGCAGGGAGTCGGACCCCAGGTGCTTCTGCACCACCAGGTAGGCGGTGCCGTCGGGGGTGAGCCGGTCGAGCCAGCGGGTCAGCATGGCGTGCAGCGCGGGCTTGCCGATGCGGATGGCCGGGTTGGACCAGATCGCCGAGAACCGCACGTCGGCGGGGACGTCGTCCACGTGCATCGATCTTACTTTGTAAAGGCCGGCGGTCCGGGCGTTCCGCTCGCACAGCTCCACCGAACGGCGGTTGACGTCCACCGCCCACACCGTGGCCTCCGGCGCCCGGGAGGCCATCGTCAGCGCGATCGGGCCGTACCCGCAGCCGAGGTCGAGCAGGTCGCCCTCCTGGGGAGGGGGCGGCACGGTCTCCAGGAGCACCCGGGTGCCCGGGTCGAGCCGGCCAGGGGAGAAGACGCCGCTGTCGGTGGCGAGGCGCAGGTGCAGGTCGGGCAGGACGACGTCGACCGTGCCCGGCCGGGCGGCCGCGCCGGGCCGCTCCTCGAAGTAATGTGCCCCCTTGGACGTCACGTGCAGAGACGTTACCAACCGCCGGGGCGTGCTCGTGATCGGGCACCGCGTAACAGCAGGTCGGCGCCTCGCGGACGGCCGTGCTCCGGTGTCAGGGCAGGCGCGATCCCAGCAGCATGGCGCTGGCGCCCACCAGCAGCCCGACGACGACGCCGGCGACAGTGAACCAGTGGCCGATCTCCTGGTGCACGACGCGGTACCCCAGCGAGCTGCCGATCTGGCTGTACACGTCGCGCAGCTCGGCCCCCGACTCGGCGGTGTAGGCCCGCCCGCTGGTGCCCTCGGCCAGCGACCGAAGCGTCTGCTTGTTCACCGGCACCTGCACGGCCCGGCCGTCGATGTCGACCGTACCGTCGGGGGTGCCGTAGGCGATGGTGGAGACCGGCACGTGAGCGCTCACCGCCGCCTGGACGGCCTCGGGGACCGAACGGCCGGAGGTGTTGTCGCCGTCGGACAGCAGCACGATCGCGGACGGCGGCGGGTCGGTCACCGCGCGCTGGTCGAACGAGCGCACCGCGTCCAGGGAGTTGAACACCGCCTCCCCGATCGCCGTCCCCGGCCGGGGGGTGAGGTTGCCGATCGCCGTGATCACGGCCAGATGGTCGGTGGTCGGCGAGATCACCACGGCGGCGGTGCGCGCGAAGGAGACCAGGCCCACGTTGAACCGCTCCGGCAGGTCCCTGACGAACTGCTGCGCCGCCTGCTGGGCGGCGACCAGCCGGGTGGGGGCGACGTCGGTGGACTCCATCGACAGCGAGATGTCGACGGCGATCATGATCGTGGCCCGGTCCCTGGGCACGCGGGTGGCGTCGGCGGGACGCGCCGCGCCGAGCACCAGCAGGGTCATCATGAGCAGGAACAGCGCGGCGGGCAGGTGGCGCCGCCAGCCCGGCCGTTCGGGGGCCACCAGGGAGAGCAGCGCCAGGTTGGTGAACCGGACGGCGTACCTGCGGCGGGCGAACTGCGTGGCGACGTACGCCCCGACCAGCAGGGCGAGCGCCGCGAACAGCCACAGCCAGCCCGGAGCCAGAAAGATCACGCGCCTGCCCTCCTGGTGGGGTGCCGCCCGGCGAGGTGGGCGGTGCGCCGGTGCCTGAGCGTGTACTGGGCGATGTCGTACACCCAGTCGCGGTCGGTGCGCAGCACCAGATGGCCGGCGCCGCAGCGGCGCAGCGCCACCCGGGTCGCCTCGCGCTGCGCGGCGGCCGCCTCGGCGTAGGCGCGGCGGACGCGGGGGGACAGGTGGACCTCGCGGGTGTGCCCGGTCTCGGGGTCGGTGAGGACGACCAGCCCGACGTCGGGCAGCTCCAGCTCGCGCGGGTCGATTACCTCCACGGCGAGCACCTGGTGGCGGGCGGCGAGGCGGCGCAGGGGACGCTCCCATTCGCGTTCGGCGCCGGGGTCGCCACCCTCGCCGAGGTCGAGGAAGTCGGAGACGACCACGCGCAGCCCCCTCTTGCGGCGGGCCGCGCCCAGCAGGTCGATCGCCTCGCCCAGGCGGGTGCCCCCGGACGCCGGCATGCCGCGCGGGGCGTCGACGAGGGTCTGCAACAGTGCGTACAGGGCCGGGCGTCCGGTGCGGGCGGGCATGCGGTGGAGGCGGTCGCCGTGGACGACGTAGGCGCCGATGCGGTCGCCGATGCGGCTGGACAGGAACCCCACGGCGCCGACGGCCGCGACGACCAGGTCGCGTTTCTCCATGTCGGCGGTGCCGAAGTCCATGCTGGGCGACAGGTCGGCCAGCACCCACGTCTCCAGCTCCCGGTCGGCGATCAGGTCGCGGACGTGGGGGACGGTGGTGCGGGCGGTGACCGGCCAGTCCATGCGGCGCACGTCGTCCTCACCGGGGACGTACACCCTGCTGTCGCCGAGCTCGCTGCCCGCGCCCGGCACCAGGCCCTCGTGCCGGCCGTGCAGCAGCCCGTCGAGGCGCCGCATCACGGTCAGCTCCAGCCGCCGCAGGGCGTGCTCGGGGCCGGCCTCACGGGCCCCCGCGCCGCCCTGTGCCCCCCGCGCGGACGTCATCGCTGCGCCTGGTTCCACACGACGAGCGGGGGCGGCACGGTGGCGAGGATCTGGCGGACGACGTCGTCGGGGTCGACGCCGTCGGCCAGGGCGTCGAAGGTGAGCATGATGCGGTGGCCCATGACGTCCAGGGCGACGTCGCGCACGTCGTCGGGCAGGAGGTAGTCGCGCCCGCGCAGCAGCGCGAGCGCCCGCCCGGCGGCGACCAGGCCAAGGGTCGCGCGGGGGCTGACGCCGATCTCGATGGCCTCCTCCAGGTCGCGCAGGCCGTACTCGGCGGGGGAGCGGGTGGCCATGACCAGCCGCACGACGTAGTCGGCGACCAGCTGGTGCACCGAGACCTGGTCGGCCAGCTTCTGCAGCGCCAGCAGCCGCGCCGGGTCGAGCACCCGGCCGGGCAGCGGCGGCGAGACGCTCATGCGGTGCAGGATCTCCAGCTCCTCGGTCGCGGTGGGGTGGCCGACGCGCACCTTGAACAGGAACCGGTCGCGCTGCACCTCGGGCAGGGGATACACCCCTTCGGACTCGACGGGGTTCTGCGTGGCGAGCACGACGAACGGCCGGGGCAGCGGGTGGGTGCGGCCGGCCAGGCTGACCTGCCGCTCGGCCATGACCTCCAGCAGGGCCGACTGCACCTTGGCCGGGGCCCGGTTGACCTCGTCGGCCAGCAGGAAGTTGACGAACACCGGGCCCAGCTCGACGTCGAAGCTCTCGCTGGACGGGTGGTAGACGCGGGTGCCGACGATGTCACTCGGCACCAGGTCGGGGGTGAACTGGATGCGGGCGAACGTGCCGCCCACGACGGTGGCCAGCGTGGAGGCCGCCAGGGTCTTGGCGACGCCCGGCACTCCTTCGAGAAGGCAGTGACCGCGGGCCAGCAGCGCCACGAGCAGCCGTTCGATCATGTGGTCCTGGCCGACGATGACCCGCCGTACCTCGGCGAGGGCCTGCTGGAGCAGGCGGAGGTCCGCGTCGGCCCCCTCGTCCGGCCCGGGCCCGTCACTGCGCTCTTCGGCAACCGTCATGCGGCCCATTCCATCAAACGGCGCGCAAAGGTGCACGGTACCGTCGCGGTGAGCCGGGTGTCGTGGTGTGCTTTCATGGCAACCGTGGCCACTCCGCTCCAGTACGGCGACCCGCCCCGTCTCGGGGCCTATGTCGTCCAGGCGCGGCTCCAGACGCTGCCCACCGGGTTCGTCTACCTGGCGCAGGAGGGCGACGGCCGGGCGGTGTCGATCGCGCTGCTGACCCACGGCGCGGCCATGGACGCCGCGGCGCGCGAGCGGTTCCTGGCGGCGGTCCGCCAGGCGGCGCCGGCGCGGGGCGGCGTGCGCGGGCTGATCGCCCGTGCCCGCACCCGGGGGCCGAACGCCGCGCCGCAGGTGATCGCGCTGGACGACGGGCCCGCGCCGTGGGTCGCGGTGCCGTACGTCCCGGGCGGGCCGGGGGCGGGCTGGTTCCTGGAGTCGGTGCTGGTGACGGGCACGTTGATCGGCGAGGCCCACGGGCCCGACTTCGTGCCGTACTGGCTGGGCGACCGCGATCCGGCGGTGCCGCTCCCGCCGCCGCCCGCGCCTCCGCCGACCGAGACCCGGCGGGCGGTGACGATGGCCCTGACGGCGCTGGTGGTGCTGCTGACGCTGACGGCGGCGATCTCCTGGCTGCTGTTCGGCCCGGACGAGGACCCGCCGCCGCCTTCGGCCCCGCTCCCGGCGACGAACTTCGAGCCCACGCCGCCGCCGCAGCCCTCCCAGGACGACACGTTGAAGCCTTCGCCTTCGCCGAGCGGCCCGGCCTCGCCGAGCGCGCCGCCGGGTGACGACCGCTCGGGCGGGCCGCTCTGACGCGCGCCCTTGGCGTGACGGTTACCGGCCCGCCCGCTCCCGGGCCGCCGCCGTCCGGGCCGGCGTCGCGCGTACGGCGGGGGCGGCCAGCGCCACGAACAGCGCCAGCAGCGCGGGGATGGCCAGGGCGCGCGGCAGGCCGAGCGCCTCGGACACCGCGCCGATCAGGACGGGCCCGGTGAGGAAGCCGAGGTAGCCGAGGCTGGCCACCCGGGCGAGCGCCTGACCGGCCCGTGCGGGGTCGCGGTTCCCGGCGGCCGAGAACACCTGGGGGACGATGCACGACAGGCCCGCGCCGAAGCAGCCGAAGCCGATCACCCCCGCCACCGGGTGCCCCACCAGCAGGGCCGTGATCAGTCCGGCTCCGGCCAGTGTGCCGCAGCAGCGCACCAGGAGCACCGGCCCGAGCCGCGCCGCCAGCCGGTCGCCGGCGAGCCGCCCGGCCGTCATCATGATCGAGAAGGCGGCGTACGCGGCGGCGGCGAACCCGGCCGAGCTGGCCAGGTCCTCGCGCAGGTACACCGACCCCCAGTCGGCCGAGGCGCCCTCGCCGATCATGCAGCAGAAGCCCAGGACGCCGAGGAACAGCACTCCCCGGACCCGTCCGCCCCCGCCGGAGGCCTCCTCGGTCTCCTCCTCCTGGTGCGGCCCGCTTCGGGGCAGCTTGGGGGAGGCGACGCCCGCGAGCACCGCCAGCAGCGCGGCGGCCGCGGCGAAGGTCGGCCACGGCGCCAGGCCGGCGTGGGCGAACAGGCCGCCCGTCGCCGAGCCGAAGAACCCGCCGAGGCTGAACACCGCGTGGAAGGACGACATCAGCGGGCGTCCGTAGGCCCGCTCGACCTCGACGGCGTCGGCGTTCATGGACACGTCGAGCATGCCGTGGACGACGCCGAACACCACCAGTGCGGCGGCGAGGGCGGCCAGGTTCGGCATGGCGGCCGGCAGGAGCAGCACGGCGGCCTGGGCGAAGGCCAGGGGGACGGTCACCCGGCCGCTGCCGTACCGGTCGACCAGGCGGCCGACGACCTGCATGCCGGCCAGCGCGCCCGCCGCGATGCCGAGCAGGGCGAGGCTGAGCTGCCCGTCGCCGAGCGCGAGCTGTTCCTTCAGGGTGGGGATGCGGGAGGTCCAGACCCCGATCGCGATGCCGGGGATCGCGAACATCACCGACACCGCGAAGCGGGCCGCGCGCGGCGGGGCGGCCCGCGCCGGGAGGGTCGTCATGAGGCGATCCGGACGGTGACGCCGGCGGCGGTCAGCGCGTCGTGCTGGTCTTTGGGGATGCCGGCGTCGGTGACGAGCACGTCGATGCGCGAGGCGGGGCAGACCGCGGCGAAGGCGGTCTGGCGGAACTTGGAGGAGTCGGCGGCGACGACGACGCGGCGGGCCGAGGCGATCGCGGCCTGCTTGACGGCGACGTCCTCGAGGTCGTGGGCGGTCATGCCGTGCTCGGCCGACAGGCCGCAGCAGCCGATGACGGCGGTGTCGAACCGCAGGCCGGCGATCGTGTTCACCGCGAGCGGGCCGGTGATGTTCAGCTCGCCGTGGCGGACCTCCCCGCCGGGCAGGATCAGCCGCAGCCGGGGGGCGCCGCTGAGGGCCTGGATCGCCTGGAGCGACAGCGGCATGACGGTGAGCCGACGGTCGTGCAGGGCGCGGGCGACGGCGGTCGCCGTGGTGCCGCCGTCGATCACCACGGCCTCCCCGTCGGCGACCAGGTTCGCGATCTCGGCGGCGATGCGGGCCTTCTCGTCGGGCGCCTCGTGCTCGCGCACACCGAACGGCGGCTCCTCGCCGCGCAGCAGCAGGCTCTGGGCGCCGCCCCGGATCCTGCGGGCCACGCCCTGCTGGGCGAGTTCGTCGAGGTCGCGGCGGATGGTCATCTCGGAGACGCCGTGCTTGGCGGCGAGCTCGGCGACGGACACGCTGTCGGAGGTCATCAGGGCGTCCATGATTGCCCGCAATCGATCCATGCGTTCATATGAACATCTTTGGTGTTAGTTTGGCAAATCAGGGAGACTAGAGGACATGCGCGCGAGCCGGCTGCTCTCCTTGCTCCTGCTCCTCCAGACCCGGGGCCGGATGACGGCCGCCGAGCTGTCGGAGGAGCTGGAGGTGTCGGTCCGCACCGTCTACCGCGACGTCGAGGCGCTGTCCTCGGCGGGCGTGCCGGTGTACGCCGACCGGGGTCCCGCGGGCGGCTACCAGCTGCTCGACGGCTACCGGACACGGCTGAACGGCCTGACGGCGGAGGAGGCGTCGTCGCTGTTCCTGGCCGGGCTGCCCGGCCCGGCGGCCGAGCTCGGCCTCGCCGAGGTGGCGGCCGCCGCGGAGCTCAAACTGCTCGCCGCCCTGCCCCCCGAGCCGCGCTCGCGCGCCTCACGCATGCGCGAGCGGTTCCTGCTGGACGTGCCCGGCTGGTACCGCGACTCCGACGACGTCCCGTTCCTCGGCGAGGTGGCCGACGCCGTCTGGGACGGGCGCGAGGTGCGCATGGTGTACCGGCGCTGGGGCCCCACCGAGGTCGTGCGCCAGGTCCGCCCGTACGGCCTGGTGCTCAAGGGCGGCTCGTGGTACCTGGTGGCGGCCCCCTCCGGAGGGGAGCCCCGCACCTACCGGGTCTCGCGCATCGTCTCGGCCGAGGTGCTGCCCGACCGCTTCGCCCGTCCCGAGGGGTTCGACCTCGGGGAGTTCTGGCAGGCCTACGCCGCCGACTTCGCCGACCGGATGTACAGCGCCGAGGCCACGATCTGGATGGAGCCCGGCGCCGAGGACCTGCTGCGCTACACCGCCGGAGCGCGCCCGGTGAACCAGGCCCTGGCCGAGGCGGGGCCGCCCGGCGAGGACGGGCGGGTGCTGCTGCGGCTGCCCGTGGAGTCGGTCCGGCACGCCGTCTGGACACTGCTGCGCATGGGCACGATGGTGGAGGTCGCCGGGCCGCCCGAACTGCGGGAGCTGATGGCCTCCACGGTCGCGGACCTGGCGGCGATGTACGGCGCCCCCGCTAGCCGGCCGGTGCCGCGCTGAGCGACACGTCGTAGGGCCGTGTCTCCCCGGCCGGCGCTGCGTGCGGGGAGACGGCCACCACGGGGCAGCGGGCGCCGGCGACGCAGGCGACGAGTACGGGCGAGGCGGCGACGGGCGTCCCGCGCTCGGATCCCCGAACGCCGAGCACGAGCATCTCGGCGTCCTCGCAGTGGTGGAGCAGCACCTGGGCGGGCGGTCCGTGCGTCACCACGGGCTCCAGCGAGGGGGCGACGGCGGCGACGATCCGGCGGGTCTGCCGCCTCGCCTCCTCGTACTCCTCCTCGTGCGAGCGCCAGGTGCCCATCGGCGCGTACGAGGCGCGGTGCTGGCCGGACCACTGCCAGGCGTGCACGGGTTCGATCATCGCGTCCCGCAGCCGGGCCTCCCGGAGCGCCCAGCGCAGCGCGGCGACGGCGGTGGGGGAGTGGCTCACGCCCACGACGATGCGGGGCCGGGTCGTGTTGTGCGTCACGGGAACCTCCTCCCCATCGAGCATCGCCCACCCCTAGTGACGTCCCGCCAAAATCCCCGGAAAACTACCACTAAATGTCACATTTCTTTCACTCTTGGTGATCGGCCATGTGCGGAAAGCGTAGAAGAAAACGGGTTGCCGGAGGCGTGACGGCTTGGTGAGGATGCGGCAATGTATCTCCTCGCATTCGTGGGCGTTCAAGGTGCCGAACGTGCCGAGCGCCCCCGGCAACGCGAACTGCGTCGGCCAGGCGGCCTGCTACAGCATCGGCGGACTCCTGCGCAGCCGGCTCCCGAACGGCGAGTACGCCTGGGGCAAGACCGGTTCCCGCCCCGGCTGGGACAACGGGATCTTCGCCACCCGCGACCTCCGGCACCGCGTGGTGTACTCCCTGAACCCGACGGGGACCGGCGATGACCTCCCGTACATCAAGGCGCTCGTCGCCGCCGCGCTCACCGACTGAGAGCCGGTCAGGTCGTGGCCAGGGCGTAGGCGAGGAGCCATTCGACGCATTCGGTGACGTGGCGGGCGTTCTTCAGGTCGGTGCCCCACGCGTAGAGGCCGTGGCCGGCGACGATGACCGCCGGGGTGCGCGGGTCGCGGGCCGCCTCGAAGCGGTCGCCCAGCTCGTCCATGTCCTGGCTGTTGGCGATCACCGGGATCGTCACCTCGTCGTCGTGGGCGAGGCGGCCGATGCCCTTGAGCGTCTCGACGTCGCGCAGCCGTACCCCGGCCGGCCAGTGATGCCCGGCGATGACGGCGTTGAGAGCGTGGACGTGCACCACCGCGTCCGCGCCGGTCAGGGCCGCGACGCGGGCGTGCAGCCCGGCCTCGGCCGAGGGCCGCGAAGGCACGATCCCTTCGACGGCCACCGGCTCGCCCCGCCCGCCGACCACCGCCACGTCGGTCGCGGTCAGCTCACCCTTGTCCAGCCCGCTGGCGGTGACGGCCAGGCGCAGTGGATCACGGGACACGACCTCCGAGATGTTCCCGGAGGTGCCGCGCATCCACCCGATGCCGGTGAAGCGGGCGGCCTCGACCGCCAGCCGGGCCCCCGCCGCGAGGACCCGCTCGGCGGTCACCTCGGTGTGGACGGTCATGCGATCTCCCTGGTGGTTCCGGTTCGCGTGGTGGTGGTTCGCTCGGTCACGGGATCTCCTCGAAGGACGTGACGACGGGGTGCGGGCCGAAGGAGACGTCGCCGTTCGGTTCTCCCGGTCTGCGGACGCCGGTGGTACGCCAGCCGGCCGCCGCCGCGGCGTCCAGTTCGGCCGGGACGTCCGACAGGAACAGCAGCCCGGCGGGGTCGCCGAGCGTCTCGGCGATCCGCGCGTAGGAGGCGGGCTCCCGTTTCGGCCCGGCGTTGACCGTGTCGAACCAGTGGCCGACCAGCGCGGACAGGTCGCCGTACGCGCTGTGCCGGAACCATGGCCGCTGGCTCGCGACCGAGCCGGAGGAGAACACGGCGAGCCGCCGCCCGGCCGCGTGCCAGGCGCGCAGCGCGGGAGGCACGTCCGGGAAGAAGTGCGAGGTGAGCTCGCCGGCCGCGAAGCCCTCCGCCCAGATGCGGCCCTGCAGCGTCTTCAGTGGCGTGGCCTTCACGTCGCCGTCCATCCAGCCGCGCAGCACCTCGGCGGCCTGTCCGGTCGTCGTCGCGCCGATCTCCTCCAGGGCGGCGCGCACCTCCGGGTCGTCGCGATGGGCGTCGAGGTACGGGCCGAGCCGGGGCCGGGCGTAGGCGTACAGGCCGACGTGCACCGACTCGGTCGAGCTGGTCGTCCCCTCGATGTCGAGCACGATCGTGGTCATGGGGTGACCGCCTCCCCGGGGGCGGTGACGGGCACGGTCGTCATCTGGTCAGCACCTCGACGAAGTCGGCGACGAACCTGGGCGCGTCCACCGCGGTGATCACCTTGGTGGCGGGGGCGGGTTCGTACGGGAAGACCGGTGGCAGGCCGTCGTGCGTGCGCATCAGGCGGGCCCGGTACAGGAAGCCGTCGCCGCGCACGTTGACCGGGCCGTCCACGTGGGCGGTGGCGAACGTCGGGTCGAGCAGGATCCCGGCCGCGAGCGGGTCGTGCAGCGGGATGATCCGCCGCCCCCACTCGTTCTGGTAGAAGTCGAGGTAGGCCTCCAGGATGTCGGTGGCGAGCCTCGCCCGGACACTCCCCGAGGCGCGCAGCGCGCCGATGGCCCGTTCGTCCAGGATGGTGCCGGCCGTCACGTTCACGCCGACCATCACCAGCTCGCCGCGGGGAGCGGCGAAGACCGCCCGCGCCGCCTCCGGGTCGTTGTTGACGTTGGCGTCGATCATCAGCAGGGTGCCGGGCTCGGCGTACGGCCCCGAGCCGCCCATGATGACCACTGACCGGTACTTCGTGAACAGTTCCGGATCCAGGCGCAGGGCGAGGGCCAGGTTGGTGAGCGGGCCGAGTGCCAGCAGGTCCAGCTCGCCGGGCGCCTCGTGCGCCAGCCGTACCAGCAGCTCGGGGCCGGACTCGGCGGTCACCCGGGGCAACGGCCGGTCGCGGCCGAGGTCGCCCAGGCCGTCCTTGCCGTGGACGTACCCGGCGATGTGGGCGGCGCCGCGCAGCGGCGCGTCGGCGCCCCGGGCCACGGGGACCTCCAGGCCGAGCACCCGGCTGACGTATCCGATGTTGCGGGTGGCGTCCTCCTCGGTGCAGTTGCCGTACACAGAGGTGATCGCGACGATCTCGGCGTCGTCCCGGCCTGCCAGGTACAGCAGGGTGTGGGCGTCGTCGATCCCCGTGTCGGTGTCGACCACGACACGTCTCACAGACTCTCCTTGACTCGGTCGGGCGGGTAGACACCCCACCTGGTGACGATGCGCGTCACCAGGTGGGGCGGGGTCACGTCGAAGGCGGGGTAGTAGCCGGTCACGCCGTCGGCGGCGGTCCGGTGGCCGAGCACGTGCAGCACCTCGTCGCCGTCCCGCCGTTCGATCACCACGTCGGCGGCCGTCGGGGCGAGCGGATCGGGGGCGTCGATCAGCGCGTAGAAGGGCACGCCGGACGCCTGCGCGGCCAGCGCGACGCCGAGCGTGCCGACCTTGTTCACCACGTGCCCGTCGAGCGTGACGCGGTCGGCGGCGGTGAGCGCGACGTCGGCCAGCCCGCCGGCCAGCGCGGCGGCCACCATGCCGTCGGTGATGAGCGTCGGCCGATAGCCCATCTCGACCAGCGTCGCGGCGGTCAGCCGTGCCCCTTGCAGGTAGGGGCGGGTCTCGGTGCAGACGAACTCCAGGCGCTTGCCCGCCGCCCGCGCCGCGCGCACGGTCGCGATCAGGAACGCGTCGGCCCAGCAGTGGGTCAGCACCCGCGTGCCGTCGGCCAGGAGCGAGGCGGCGTGCGCGCCGAGCGCCGCGCTGCGGGCCCGGTACGCCTCGTCGTGCGCCCGCGCCGCCGCGGTGACCGCCGCCACCAGCTCGTCCCCGGCGAGCCTTCCGCTGCCATGTTCTCCGGCCGGTCCCGCGGCGTCGTCGCGGTCCGGCGAGCCGCCGTTCGTGCCGACGGTGGCGGACAGGACGGCGTGGACGGCGTCGCGGATGTGGTTGTTGGTCGGCCGGGTGGCGACCAGCCGGGCGCCCACCGCCCGCAGCCGCTCCGCGGCCGCCTCGGGGGCGTCGCGGCGGGCCTCGCGGGCGCCGAGCACCAGGCCCGCCGTGGCCGCGAACAGCGGCCCCGAGCTCTGCGTCACCATCCGTTCGACGGCGACCGCCACGTCCTCGCTGGTCGCGCAGCGCACCCAGCGCACCTCGAACGGGTAGACGCGGCGGTCGAGGATCTCCACCGCGTCCCGCGTCAAACGCACCGAATCGGCCAGCAGCGGGCCGTTCATGCCGTCTCCTTCCGCCGGGCCGCCGCCACCAGGACCAGGGCGAGCAGCGTGATCAGGTACGGCGCCGCGTCGGCCGCCTGCTGCGGCAGCCCGAGCCCCTGCAGCCGGAAGCCCAGTGCCTCGGCGGCTCCGAACAGCAGGCAGGCGCCGAGCATCAGCGACGGCCGGGCCCCGGCGAGCATCACCGCCACCACGGCCACCCAGCCGCGGCCCGCGCTCATCCCCTCGCTGAACAGCGTCACGTTGCCGAGCGCGAGCTGCGCCCCGCCGAGCCCGCACAGCGCCCCGGCGCCGAGCAACACCGTGTGCCGGTAGGCGGAGACGGGCAGCCCGATCGACTCGGCCGCCTCCGGGTGCTGCCCGACGCCGCGCAGCCGCAGCCCGGACCTGGTGCGCCGCAGCCACCAGGCCACCCCGCCCACCAGCAGGAACGTGGCCGGGACCAGTGGCGACTGCGGCCCGAGCACGGGGACGTCCAGGCCGAGCCCGGCCAGCGTGGGCAGCCCGGCGAGGTCCGGCGAGCTGTAGGTGCCGCCGCTGCCGAACACCCGCCGCATGAGGAACGCCGTCAGCCCCAGGGCGAGCAGGTTCGTCCCGACCGCGACCACGACGGGGTCGGCGCGGAACGTCACGGCGGGCACCGACAGGAGCAGGGCGTACAGGGTGGTGGCGGCCACCGCGCCGGCCACGCCCCACCAGGCGCTCCCGGTGAGGTGGCTGAACACGACGGCGGTGAACGCGCCCCACAGCAACTGGCCCTCCAGGGCCATGTTGAAGACGCCGGACAGCGAGCCGAGCAGCCCGCCCAGCGCGGCGAGCACGACGGGCGCGGTCGCGGTGAGCACCGCGGCGAGGAAGACGTTCACGCGCGCCTCCCCGCGAGGCGGCCCCGCACGACGGCGGTGACCGCGACGATCACGATGATCAGGCCCTGCACGATCTGGGTGAGCTGGCTCGGCACGCCCGCCTCGCGTTCCATGCCCGGCCCGCCGGCCTGCAGGATCGTCAGCAGGGCGACGGCGGCCGGGATCGCCGGCGGGCGTCCGGCGGCGAGCAGGACGGCGGCGATCGCGGTGAAGGTGTATCCGGGCGCGGTCAGCGCGCCGTCCACGAACCGGTACGGCGGGCCGAGCACGATCAGGCCGCCGACCAGCCCGGCGAAGGCGCCTCCTCCGGCCAAGGCCATGGCCGCCACCCGGTCGACCTTGACGCCGCCGTACCGGGCGAACTCCCGGTTGGCGCCCAGCGCGCGGATCTCGTAGCCGGGTACGGTGCGCGCGTCGCCGTACAGCCACAGCGCGGCCAGCGCCACCATCAGCGGCAGGGCGATCGTCACGTAGCCGCTGTCGCCGAGCGCGGGCAGGTGTGCGGCGTCCGGCAGGAGCGGCGTCTGCGCCAGGCCGGTGGCACGCTCGGCGAGCGGGAACCGTGCCAGGTAGGAGGCGAGTGACACCGCCGGGGCGCCGAGCAGCAGCGTGCTGATGATCGCCGGGATGCCGAGCCTGGTGCGCAGCGGTGCCGACAGCCCCGCGAGCAGCGCCCCGGCCAGGGCCGCCTCGGCCAGCGGCAGCACGAACGAGCCGCCGGCGTGCAGCGCCAGCGCCGCCGCGACGATGCCGCCGAGCGAGAGCTGGCCGTCGCCGCCCAGGTTGAACTCGCCCGCCCGCAGCGGTATCGCGAACGCCACCGCCATGCCGAGCGTGGGGACGAACGCGGCGAGCGTGTATTCGAGGTTGCCGTCCAGGAGGGCCCCGCGTACGAGCGCGGGATAGGCCGCCGAGGGGTCGATCCCGGCCGCCACCATGACCAGCGTGGTCAGCCCCAGCGCCCCGGCGACCGACAGCGCGGCGGGGGAGAGCGCACCACGCCGCAGGGCGGTGAGCACCCGCCCGGCTGAGGCGACCCGCCGGGCCGCGCCCACCTGGGCGGCCGTGGCCGGTCGACCTGCCGTGGTGACCTCCCCTCCGTCTCGGACGCCGGTCACGCCGCGGCTCCCGTCATGGCCGCGCCCAGCCGCTCGTCGGTGGCCTCGGCCACGGGGAGTTCGGCGACCAGGCGGCCCTCGAACATCACCAGCACCCGGTCGGCCAGGGCGCGCAGCTCCGACAGCTCGCTGGACTGCAGCAGCACGGCGCGCCCGGCGTCGCGGGCCCCGGCGAGCAGCGCGTGGATCCGCTCCTGGGCTCCGACGTCGACGCCCTGCGTCGGCTCCTCCACCACCAGCACCGGCGTGTCCCTGGACAGCTCTCTGGCCAGCACCGCCTTCTGCGCGTTGCCGCCCGACAGCCGGGAGATCGGCGTCCGCACCGAGGCGGCCCGGATGGCGAACCGCCCGACCAGTTCGGCGGCCCGCCGCCGGACCAGGTCGGCGTTCAGGAGGAACGCGCGCTGCTCGCCCATGAGCAGGTTGTCGGCCAGCGACATCTCCGGCGCGGTCGCCCGGCCCGCCCGGTCCTCCGGCACGTAGGCGACGCGTTCCTCGCGGCCGCCCGCCGCCGGCCGTCCGTCCAGCAGCACCACGCCGGCGTCCGGGCGGCGGAGCCCGGTCACGGCGTCGACCAGCTCACGCTGCCCGCTCCCGGCGACTCCGGCGATGCCGACGATCTCCCCGGGCCGCACGCCGAAGGACACCCCGGCGACCCGCGCCACCCCGTCCCGGTCGTGGACGCCCAGGTCCCGGACCTCCAGCGCGTACGGCGCGGGCGCCGCGCCCGCCGGAGCGGAGGGCGAGGGCGACGCGGTGCGGCCCGGCACGGCGAGGGAAGCGCCCCTCGCCCGGAGCGAGCGGCCGATCATGGCCCGGACCAGGTCGTCCGCCGACGTGGCGGCCGTCACGAAGCGGCCCGTCACCCGTCCGCCGCGCAGCACGGTCACGCGGTCGCTCGCCGCGAGCACCTCGCCCAGTTTGTGCGTCACGAGCACGACCGACACCCCGGCCGCCGTGAGCCCGCGCAGCATGCCGAACAGGCGCGTGGCCTCGCCGGGGGTGAGGACGGCGGTCGGCTCGTCCAGGATGAGCACCTCGGCCCGCCGGTGAAGCGCCTTGAGGATCTCCACGCGCTGCCGCACCCCCACCGGCAGCTCGCCGACGCGGGCCGCGGGGTCCACCTCCAGCCCGTACCGGCCGGCCAGCTCGGCCACGGAACGACGGGCGGCCTGGCGGTCGAGCACGCCGCGCCGGACGGGCTCCGCGCCGATCACCACGTTCTCGGTCACCGTCAGTCCGGGGAACAGCCGCAGGCGCTGGTGGACCATGCCGAGCCCCAGCGCGATCGCGTCGGCGGGGGAGCGCAGCCGGACCCGTACGCCGTCCCGCAGCACGTGCCCGGCGTCGGGGCGGTGCAGGCCGTACAGGATGGACATCAGCGTGGACTTGCCCGCGCCGTTCTCCCCGACGACGGCGTGCACCTCGCCCCGCTCCACCGCCAGGTCCACACCGTCGTTGGCGAGGACGGGGCCGAAGCGCTTGGTGACGCCCACCAGCTCGACAGCCGGCATGCCTAGCCCGCCAGCGGGTCGGTCACCGTGACGGTCCCCGCCACGATGTCGTCGCGGACCTGCTTGACCTTGGCCACCACTTCGGGGCTGGAGGCGACGGTGCAGCCCGAGGAGCCCAGGTCGTCGCCGAGCGCGTTCACCCCGACGCCGCCCTCCTTCAGCCCGTACACCTTGACGCCGCCCGCCCTGCCGGCGGCGATGTCCTTGATGGCGGAGGCCTCGGCCACGTCGACGTGCTTGAGGACGTTGTCGACGATCGCCCCCGGGCTCTGCGCGCACTGGTTGACGTCCACGCCGAAGGACTTGGCGCCCGCGGCCGCGGTGGCCTCGAAGACCCCCTGGTTGCCGCCGGAGGCCGCCGCGGCGACGATGTCGGCGCCCTGTCCGGTGAGCGACTGCGCCTGGGACTTGGCGCGCGCCGGGTCGCTGAAGGGATTGTTGCCGCCGACGTACAACGGGGTGCCGGTGACGGATGGCCTGACCGACTTGGCGCCCGCGAAGAACGGGTCGATCCACCGGTGCACGAACGGCGAATCGAGCGCCGCGACCACGCCGAGCTTGCCGCTCCTGGACAGCAACCCGGCCTCGACGCCGGCGAGGTACGCCGCCTCGTGCTCCTTGAAGGAGACACAGGTCAGGTTGGCGGCCTGGACCTTGGCGCAGGAGTCCACCTGCAGGAACTGCTGCCCGGGGTGCTGCTTGGGGACCGTGGCGAACAGGTCGTCGAACGAGAACGTCACGCCCACGATCACCGTCGGCTTCGCCCGTACGGCGGCGTCGAGGTTCTGGGCGATGCTCGTGGGGTCCTTGCTCTCGTAGAGCTTGAAGGAGGCTCCGATCTCCTTCGCCGCGGCCTCGGCGCCCTTGACGCTGAGCTGGAGGAAGCTGTTGGTCCCCACCGGGTTCGGGGTGATGAGGATGACGGACGTGCCGGGGGCGGCGGCCGGCTGCCGGTCACCGCCGCCGCACGCGGCGAGCGTGAGCGCGGCGGCGGCCAGTACGGCTGGCTTGCAGGTGGTGCGCATGGTCCCGAAGCATATTGCCTCTTTTCCTACCTGAACAACCTGAATAGGGGGGAATGCTCCGGGACGCGGAGCCTCTGCCTCCGGGTGATCCCGCCGATGACCTGGTCTTCTGGGGGGCGCACCGCGAAAGGTAGCTTGGAGGCGTCAGAAAGGGTGATGGCCATGCCCAATGCCCGGGAGCTGAAGGACGCCTTCATCGCAGCGATGAACGAGCATGATCTCGGCAGGCTGCTCGACTGCTACAGCCCGGACGCGGTCTACGTGAGCCCCGCCGGGGTGGCCGAGGGGCATGAGCAGATCGCCTGGAAGTTCGAGCACCTCTTCACGGCGTTCCCGGATCTGAAGATCACCCCATGGCACAAGTTCGAGTGGCTGGATCCGTCGGTCACGGAGTACACGCTCACCGGCACCCACACCGGCCCGTTCCTCCTGCCCGACGGCGAGGTGGTCGAGCCGACCGGCAGGCGCATCGTGGTCCGCGGCGTCTGCGCGTGCTCTACCGAGGACGGCCGCATCATCACCGACCGTGACTACTACGACCAGCTCGAGCTGTACTGCCAGCTCGGCTTCCGTCTCACCCCCGCCCCCTGCTGACGCCTCCCCGCGCGGGGCCCGGACGGTGCTGATCGCGGCCGGTCCGCTATGGGTAGCATGCCTGCATGCCACCCACCCGCGAGCACGCCGAACTCAAGCTGCAGCCGCTGCCGCACGCGGGCCGGTCGCTGGCCGAGCAGGTGATCTCCGAGGTGCGGCGCGCGGTGCACACCGGGGCCATGGTCCCGGGCCGGCTCTACTCCGTCTACCAGGTGGCCGAGCAGCTCAACGTCTCCAGGAGCCCGGTGCGCGAGGCGCTGCTGCGGCTCGCCGAGGCGGGGCTGGTGCAGGTGGAGCGCAACCGGGGGTTCCGTGTCGTGCTGCCGCATCCCAGGGAGATCGTCGAGATCTTCGGGGTGCGGCTGGCCCTGGAGCTCCCGGCCGTCCGGCGGGTAGCCGGGCGCGGGCCCGCCGAGCTCGGCGACCTCCTGAGCGCGACCATGGACGAGATGGCGGCGGCGGTCGCCGCGGGCGACGAGTCGCTGTTCTTCCACCTCGACCAGGCCCTGCACGATCACATCCTCGCCGCGGCGGGCAACGACAGGGCCCGCGCGATCGTCGGCGGCCTGCGCGACACGATGCGCATCCTCGGCACGTCCACCGACGACCGGTCCCGGAGCCTGCTGCAGGTGCACGAGGAGCACGAGCCGATCGTGGCGGCCGTCGCCGCCGCCGACCCCGGGGGAGCGGTACGGGCGATGCGCGCCCACCTCACCAACACCGGCCTCATCCTGGCCCGGCAGGCCGCCAGGGCGCAGGGGGAGCCGGTCGACGTGGACGCGCTGTGGGCGTCCATCGTCGACGAGGCCTGATCAGGAGTCCAGCCGGGCGAGCCCCAGTTCCTCGCGGACCCGCGCCAGCGACGCGGCCCGCGTGGAGGCGTACAGCTCGTACGGGTCGTGCAGCGGCCGGCCGAGCACCTCGGCCAGCGCCTCGGCGCCGAACTCCGCGCCCGCCCTGGTCACGTCCTTGGAGCCGTCGGAGGTCAGGTTCGACTGGAAGATCCCGGCGGCCGAGCGCGGCAGGAAGTCCTCGTAAACGATGGGCCGCGCGGTGACCCACCCCTCCGCCAGCAGGGTGGAGAGATCGGCCGGGGGAGCGGACCCGGGGCGGGCGCCGGTGGTGTGGAAGGTGAAGTAGGCCAGGTCGCCGCCGATCAGTTCGGCCTCGGTGCGCGGGACCTGGCCCTCCCACAGTTTCGCCGCGACGGCGTTGCGCTCCTCCGCCGTGACGCGCCGCCCCGCGAGCGCCGCCTCCAGCTCGGCCGTCAGCTCGTCGTACAGCGCGCGGCCCGCCGGCGTGACGGCGATGCCCCGCGCCTCCACCTCCCCGAACCGCACGCGAAGGTCGTCGGAGACGACGCGGCCGTCGTCCTCACGGAACAGCCGCGGTTCGGCCAGCGCGCGGAAGGAGGTCTGGCGCAGCAGCAGGTCGGGGCCGTCCCAGCGGGGCGGCCCCTGGATGGCGTCGATCATCGTGATGCCGCGCTCGGCCATGCGCTCGTAGAGGGCGTCGATGTCGAGCACGCGCGGGGTCAGGTGGTTGACGTGCGTGCTCGGCACCCCGCCGATGTCGGCGGCGACCGAGGAGACGCGCTCCAGCTCGGCGTACCAGCCGCGGGAGACGGGCTCCCTGGACAGCTCGAACGCCCGCGTGGCGAGGGTGAGGAACTCCTCGGCCGCCCGGTCGTCCAGGCCGCCCTCGGCCTCGGCCCGGCCGGCCAGCTCCAGCAGCCGCGGCGGGAACAGCCGGCGCGCCCCGAGGAACTCCTCCAGCCGGCGTTCGAGGTCCTCGTCGAAGAACCGCCGGTCGCCCGTGACCAGCATGGACGTGAAGACGCGGAACGGGTTGGCCGCCAGTTCGGCCTCCTCGACGGGGCGGAAGGCCGTGGAGACGACCGGTACCGAGCTGCTGGCCGCCTCGCGCAGGTCGTAGTAGCCGACGGGGTACATGCCCATCGCGCCGAAGACGCGGGCGACCTGCGCCATCTCGGCCGGTGTGCCGACGCGGATCGCGCCGTGGCGCTCGGCGGTGACCCGCTCGATGGAGCCGAGCCGTTCGGCGTCGGCCCCGGCGCGCTCCAGCACCTCGCGGTTCACGTCCTGCGCGACCTCGACCAGTGTGGTGTACGCGGGGACCTCCGTCCCGTACATCGCTGACAGCCGCCGCGCGAAAGCCGCCCGCAGTGCGGTCGAGTCGACCATGTTCCCTTCTCCTCTTCCCGCCGAGCCTTGAGTAGCGTGTTACATGCAACAGTACGGAGAAGTCGGGGTTGAGCGCCAGGGGGTCGCATGTAACATGCTACTTATGAACCCGGCAGCCTCCCTCGCGACCGAACTGCGCCGGCGCGGGGTCACCGACGTGCTGGACGACGCCACCACGCGGGCGGCCTACTCCTCCGACGCCTCGCTCTACCGGGTGCCGCCGCTGCTGGTCGCCCGGCCCCGGTCCGCCGAGGACGTGGCCACCGCGATCGAGCTGTGCGCCCGCCACGGCGTCCCCCTCACCGCCCGCGGCGGCGGCACCTCGGTCGCCGGGAACGCCGTCGGCCCCGGTCTCGTGCTGGACTTCAGCCGCCACATGCGGCAGGTGCTGCACGTCGACCCGGAGGCCCGGACCGCGGTGGTGCAGCCCGGCGTCGTCCAGGCCGACCTGCAGCGGGCCGCGGCGCCGTACGGGCTCAGGTTCGGCCCCGACCCGTCCACCCACACCCGCTGCACCATCGGCGGCATGATCGGCAACAACGCCTGCGGATCCCGGACGCTCGGCTACGGCCGCACCTGCGACAACATCGCCGCCCTCAAGGCCGTGACCGGCACCGGCGCCGCGCTCGACCTGCCGTCCCCGCTGGGCGGCCGGACGCCCGAGCTGGCCGCGCTGCACGACCTGGTCAACGCCAACCTCGCCACGATCAGGACCCGCTTCGGCCTGTTCGGACGGCAGGTGTCGGGCTACGCGCTGGAGCACCTGCTGCCGGAACGGCGGTTCGACGTGGCCCGCCTGCTGGCCGGCAGCGAGGGCACCCTCGCCGTCCTGACCGAGGCGACCGTCACGCTCGTCACCGACCCGGCGCACCGCGTCCTGGTGGTCCTCGGGTACGACGACATCGCCGCCGCCGGGGACGCCGCCCCCGCCCTGCTGGAGCACCGGCCCACGGCCTGCGAGGGCATCGACGCGCGCATCGTCGACGTCGTGCGCCGGCGGCACGGCCCGTCGGCCGTGCCGCCGCTGCCGCCCGGCGCCGCGTGGCTGTTCGTCGAGGTCGCGGGCGACGACGAGGCCGAGGTGCTCGACCGGGCCGGGCGGGTGGCCGCCGGCTCCGAGGACGCCCTGGTCGTCACCGACATGGCGCGGGCGGCGGCGCTGTGGCGCATCAGGGAGGACGGCGCGGGGCTGTCCGGCCGCAGTCCCGCCGGGCTGCCCGCCCACGCCGGCTGGGAGGACGCCGCGGTGCCGCCCGCCATGCTGGGCCGCTACCTGCGCGACTTCGAGGCGCTGATGGCCGGGCACGGCCTGACGGGGCTGCCGTACGGGCACTTCGGCGACGGCTGCCTGCACATCCGCCTCGACGTGCCGCTCGACCGGCCGGGCGGGAAGGAGGCGTTCCGCGCCTTCCTCGTCGCCGCCGCCACGCTGGTGGCGGGGTACGGCGGCTCGTTGTCGGGCGAGCACGGCGACGGCCGGGCCCGCGGCGAGCTGCTGCCGCTGATGTACCCCGCCGAGGTCATCGACCTGTTCGCCCAGGTCAAGGCCATCTTCGACCCCGGTGACGTGCTCAACCCGGGCGTGCTGGTCCGGCCCCGACCGCTCGACGCCGACCTGCGCGTCCCGGCCGCCCGGCCGGTACGCCGTGACCTCGCCCTGGCCTACCGGCACGACGGCGGCGACTTCGGCCGGGCCGTCCACCGCTGCACCGGGGTCGGCAAGTGCCGCGCCGACACCACCGCGACCGGCGGGGTGATGTGCCCGTCCTACCTGGCCACCAGGGAGGAGAAGGACTCCACGCGCGGCCGCGCCCGCGTGCTGCAGGAGATGGTCAACGGCTCCGAGGTGACCGGCGGATGGCGTTCGCCGGAGGTCCACGAGGCCCTCGACCTGTGCCTGTCGTGCAAGGGCTGCGCCTCGGACTGCCCGACCGGCATCGACATGGCCGCCTACAAGTCCGAAATGCTCTACCAGTCCTACCGCGGGCGGCTGCGCCCGGCGTCCCACTACTCCCTGGGCCGGCTGCCGTTCTGGTCGCGCCTGGCCGGACGGATGCCGCGCGCCGTCAACGCCGTCCTGCGCGTGCCGGGCCTGCGGCGAGCGGCGCTGGCGGTCGCCGGGGTGGACCGGCGGCGCACGCTGCCCGAGTTCGCCCCCGAGACGTTCCGGCGCTGGTTCGAGCGCACCCGGGACACGCGGGCGGCGGAGGGCAGGCCGGTGATGCTGTTCGTCGACACCTTCACCGATCACTTCGCCCCGGAGGTCGGACGGGCGACCGTGGCCGTGCTGGAGGCCGCGGGGTACCGGCCCGAGATCGGCGGACGCCGCCAGTGCTGCGCGCTCACCTGGATCTCCACCGGCCAGCTCGACACGGCCAAGGCCGTCCTGGGCCGTACGGTCGGGGAGCTGGCCGAGGCCGCGGAGGCGGGTGTGCCGATCGTGGGCATGGAGCCGTCGTGCACGGCCGTCCTGCGCTCGGACGCGCTGGAGCTGCTGGGCGAGCGGGCCGCGCCGGTGGCGGCGGCGACCCGCACCCTGGCCGAACTGCTGTCCGCCACCCCCGGCTGGCGTCCGCCCTCGCTCGACGGCCTGCGGGCGGTGGCGCAGCCGCACTGCCACCACCACGCCGTCATGGGCTGGGACCAGGACGCCCGGCTGCTGCGGGAGGCGGGCGCCGAGGTACGGCGGCTCGGCGGGTGCTGCGGGCTGGCCGGCAACTTCGGGGTCGAGAAGGGGCACTACGAGGTGTCGGTGGCGGTCGCCGAGCACCAGCTGCTGCCCGCGATCCGGCAGGCGGACGCGGAGACCGTCGTCCTCGCCGACGGCTTCTCCTGCCGTACGCAGCTCGCCGATCTGTCCCCCCGCCGGGGCGTCCACCTGGCCCAGCTCCTCGCCGACCGGCTGCCCGGCCGTTGAGGGAGGTGGTCACCCGGGGAAGCCCTGCCGTTGAGCCGGGGTCACCCGAGGAGGATCAGGAGGAGCAGATGGTACCGCTCGGTTCGATCACGTGCTAGCGTCAGGCACCGTACCGATCGGTTCGACCTTTGGAGCCCTGGATGGCCGACCCCCTTTCCGACGACCTTCCGCGCGACCCGGACTTCCCGGCCACCACACCCGCGGTGACCTTCCACAGCGGCGGCGAGACCCTGCTGGGGGTGCTGCACGTGCCGGCCGGCCCGGGACCGCATCCGGTCGTCGTGCTCCTGCACGGATTCCCGGGGAACGAGCGCAACTTCGATCTCGCGCAGGTGCTGCGCCGCGCGGGCTACGCGTCGCTGGTGTTCCACTACCGCGGCTCGTGGGGCGTCGGCGGTTCGTGGTCGTGGGGCCACGTGCTCGAGGACGCGGCCGCGGTCGTGGCCGGGCTGCGCGACCCGGACGTCGCGGCCGCCCACCGGCTCGACCCGGGGCGGGTGATGTTGATCGGCCACAGCACCGGCGGCTTCGCCGCGCTGATGACCGCGGCCGCGGATCCGTCCATCGCCGCGGTCGCCTCGGTGACCGGGTTCGACTTCGGTACGGTGGCGGCGCTCTGCCGCGCCAACCCGGGACTCCGGGAGGCCTATGTCGAGGCGTGGGCCGGTGAGCTGGGCCCTCTGCGCGGCACCAGCGGGGAGGCGCTCGTCGCCGAGATGGAGGCGGCCGGCGATTCGTGGCGGCTGGCCCGGCTCGCGCCGCTTCTGGCGGACCGCCCGGTGCTCCTCGTCGGCGCCGGCCTCGACACCGTCACCCCCTGCGACGTGCATCACGACCCGCTGGTCGCCACGTACCAGGCGCAGCCCGTCGAGCAGCTCGAACACCACGTTTTCCCCACCGACCACGCGTTGTCGGACCACCGCGTGACCCTGGCACGGACGATCCTGGGCTTCCTGGCGCGGCATCCATGAGGGCGACGCGGTGGCAGGCGCTGCGGCTGGCCCTGGGCACCGCCTCGGCGCTGGGCCTCGCGCGGTTCGCCTACGGGCTGCTCATCCCGGCCATGCGCGACGACCTGGGCTGGAGCCTGACCGAGGCCGGGATGACGAGCGCCGCCAACGGGCTCGGCTACCTGCTCGGCGCGCTGGTGACGCCCGTCGCCCAGCGCCGGCTCGGCACCGCGGCGACCTTCCGCTGGGGAATGGTCCTCACCGCGGTGACCCTGGCGGCCACCGCGGCCGGGGGCGGCCTTCTGGTGCAGCTGACCGCGCGGGCCGCCGCCGGGGTGGCGGGGGCGTCGGTGTTCATCGCCGGCGGGGTGATCGCGGCGCGCCTCGCCGCCGGCATGTCCTCCGACATGCCGATCGTCGTCTACTTCGCCGGCACCGGGCTGGGCATCGTGGTGAGCGGCGCGGCCGTCCCGGCGCTGGGAGATCGCTGGCAGCTCGCCTGGGCCGGTCTCAGTGCCGCGGCCGGCCTGGCGGCGCTGGCCGGGTGGTCCGCCGCGCGCACCGGCGAGGACCATGAGGCTCCGGCGGCGCCGCGGCGGGCACGGGTGCGCCCGCTGTGGCGCACGGCCCTGGTCTACGTGATGTTCGCCGCCGGCTACATCACCTACATCACCTTCCTGTCGGCCTACCTGGCGGCCCGGCACGCCCCGGTCGCGCAGGTGACGCTCACCTGGACGGTACTGGGGCTGGCCGTCGCGGCGGCGCCCGCCCTGTGGAGCCGTCCCATCAGCCGCCGGCCGGGCGGAACCCTCGCCACCCTGCTCGCCCTCCTCGCCGGTGGAGCGGCACTCGCCTTGGCGTCCTCGGCGCCGCCCGTCGTCCTCGCCTCCGCGGTCGTCTACGGGGCGACGTTCATGGGCGTGCCCGCCGCCGTCACCGCGCTCATCAAGGTGAACACGCCGCCCGCGGACTGGACGGCCACGCTGGCGGCCTTCACCGTCCTGTTCGCGGCCGGTCAGACCGCCGGGCCGTGGCTCGCCGGGCTCCTCGCCGACCACACCTCCGCCGACGCCACCCTGGCCTGGACCGCGATCCTGTGCGCCGCGGCGGCCCTGATCGCGAGCGCCGGCCGTTCACCCGTCCGGGCCGCCGCGGGGGCGGGTGCGGGTGAGCCGGCCGGGCAGTAGGGGCGATTTGTCCAATATGTGAATTGCGGGTGGTCAGCGGCCCGGCGGGTGGGAGAGCCTATGAAGGTCTTTCGGTCCACCGCACGTGAGGACAGCTCTGCTTATGCTCAACCCGGTCCACCTGCGGACGCTGACCGCCGTGCTGGACGCCGGGTCGTTCGCCGACGCGGCCCGGCGGCTCGGCTACACCGGTTCCGCGGTCTCCCAGCAGATCGCGGCACTGGAGCGGGCGGTCAGGACGCCGCTGTTCGAGCGCGGCGCCCACACGATCCGGCCGACCCCGGCGGCCAGGTACCTCGTGTCACGGGCCGCCGACGTGCTGTCCGCGCTGGAGGCCCTGGAGGAGGACGTCCGCGGCATGTCCGAGGGCAGCATCGGCCGGCTCAGGCTGGGCAGCTTCCCCACGGCGAGCCAGCGCCTCCTGCCGATCGCCTTGGCCTCCTACGCGCAGTCGTACCCGTCGGTGGAGATCCTCCTCGACGAGGGCGAGCCCGACGAGCTCATCCCGCAGGTCCGCGCCGGCGAGCTCGACGTGGCCCTGGTCTACCGCTACGACCTGGTGCCACGCGCCTGGCCGCGTGACCTCGAGGAGATCGCGCTGCTGTCGGAGGAACTGCTGCTCCTGCTCCCCGGACGGCATCCCCTGGCCACCGCCGGGGCGGTCGCGCTCGACGACCTCAAGCACGAGACCTGGGTGGCGGCCAGGGAGGGCACCGCCGGAGCCTCCTGCCTGCGCAGACTGTGCGCCCAGGCCGGATACGACCCCCAGACCGACTACCGCAGCAACGACTACGGCGTCATCCGCGGCTTCGTGCGGTCCGGGCTCGGCGTGGCGCTCGTCCCGGCGCTCGCGCACCTGCCCAGCGAGGGCGTGGTCGCGGCCCGGCTCGACGGGGTCCAGGCGCGCAGGCGCGTCGCCGCGGTGTACCGCCCGGAGACCGGGAACCCCGCGCTGACCGGCGCGCTGGGCGCCCTGCGCCAGGCCGCGGGACGGCTCGCGGGCGACCTGCCCGGCATCTCCGGTCCGGCACAGTGAGGGAGCCCTGCCCGCGTCCTCGGTTCCGCGCCGTGAAGAGGCCCACCCCGCGTCCTCGGCTCCGTGCGGTCAAGGTCCCGCTCGGCGTCCTCGGCTCGGACGTGCCCGGGCACCCGCTGGTCAAGCGAAAGAACTTCTTCGGCCACGCCCACAGATGGCCGTGCTCGGCCGCTTCCTCCGCCTCCACCCGCTCCCCGATGCTGGACGCACCGATCCACGACCCGAGAGGTGGAAGCGCTGCCGTGAGCGATGACGTCTTCGCACTCATGGACGAGTGGGGACCCGAGAAGGTCGTCTGCGTGTCCGACCGCAGGACCGGGATGCGCGGTGTCCTCGTGCTCGACAACACCTCCCGGGGGATGGGCAAGGGCGGCACCCGGATGAGCCCGACGGTGACCGTCGGCCAGATCGCCCGGCTCGCGCGCACCATGACCTGGAAGTGGGCCGCCGTCGACCTGTTCCACGGCGGCGCCAAGGCCGGCATCGTGGCCGACCCGAAGGCGCCGGACAAGGAGGAGATCCTGCGCGCCTTCGCCCGCGCCCTGGCCAACGAGGTGCCCAAGGAGTACGTCTTCGGCCTCGACATGGGCCTGACCGAGAACGACGCCGCCGTCCTGCTCGACGAACTCGGCGACCGCGGCGCCGCCGTCGGCCTCCCCGGCGCGCTCGGCGGCTTCCCCTACGACGAACTGGGCGTCACCGGGTACGGCGTCGCGGAGGCGGCCGACGCCGCGGCCGCCGAGCTCGGGTTCGAGCTGCGCGGCGCCCGCGTCGCCGTCCAGGGCCTCGGCGCGGTCGGCAGGGCCGCCGTCCGCAGGCTCGCCGAGCTGGGCGCCGTGGTCGTGGCCGCCTCCACCGTGGCGGGCTGCGCGTACGACCCCGACGGCCTCGACGTGGACCGGCTCCTCGCCCTGAGCGCGGAGCTGGGCGACGACTGCGTCCGCGAGTACGGCCGGTCGTACCCCGCCGATCACGCCCTCGCGGTCACCGCCGACATCCTGGTCCCCGCCGCCCGCGAGGACGTGATCGACGCCCGCGTGGCCGGGCTGACCACCGCCAGGCTGGTCGTCGAGGGGGCCAACCTGCCGGCCTCGCCGGAGGCCCGCGAGATACTGCACAAGCGGGGTGTCGCGGTGGTGCCCGACTTCATCGCCAACGCCGGCGGCATCGTGGCGGCCGCGCACTCGATGGACGCGCGCTACTCGCCCTTCCAGGTGCGGCCGGACGACGTCTTCTCCATGATCTCGACGAAGCTGCGGGCCAACGCGTCGGCCGTGCTGCGGGAGTCGCGCAGCCGGGAGATCACCCCCCACGAGGCGGCGTACGCGCTGGCCCGCGGCCGCGTCCGCGAGGCGATGGTCCTGCGCCGGCGCGTGCCCGAGGCCGAGCTCGTCTGAAAGGAACCCGTACATGAGCGAAACCGGACGTGAGCTTCCCTCCCGGGCCGCGGTCGTCATCATCGGCGGCGGCTGCATGGGCGTCAGCACCGCCTACGCCCTGGCCGCGGCCGGGGTGGGCGAGGTGGTGCTGGTCGACAAGGGGCCACTGGGGTCCGGCTCGACGTCGAAGGCCGCCGGGGGAGTGCGCGCGCAGTTCTCCGACCAGGTCAACATCGAGCTCGCCGTGCGCAGCCTGGAGACCTTCGAGACCTTCGCCGACCGCTTCGGGCAGGAGATCGACCTGCACAGGCCGGGCTACCTGTTCCTGCTCGACTCACCCGAGGCCGTCGCCGAGTTCGAGAAGAACGTGGCGATCCAGAACGACCTCGGCGTGCCCAGCCGGATCCTCTCGCCCCGGGAGGCCGGGGAGCTGTCCCCGCTGATCGACACCGACGGGCTGCTCGCCGCCGCCTACTCGCCCACCGACGGCCACTGCACCCCCGAATCGGTGGTGCTCGGCTACGCCGGGGCGGCCCGGCGGCACGGGGCCCGCCTGCTGCCCAACTGCGCCGCGACCGGCATCGAGACGGTGAACGGCCGCATCGTCGCCGTCCACACCGAGGGCGGCCGCATCGAGACCGACACCGTGATCTGCGCGGCCGGCGCGTGGTCGCGCGCCGTGGGCGAGTGGGTGGGCGTCGACCTGCCGGTGACCCCGCTGCGCAGGCAGGTCCTGGTCACCGAGCCGGTCCCTGATCTGCCGCCCATGGCGTTCACCATCGACTTCGCCACCACGTTCTACTTCCACCGGGAGGGTCCCGGCCTGCTCCTCGGCATGTCCGACCCCGAGGAGACCCCCGGATTCAAGCTCGACCGGTCCGACGCCTGGCTGCCGAGGCTGGGCGAGGCCATGGCGCGCCGGGCCCCGGCGCTGCTGGAGATCGGCGTCGGCACCGGGTGGGCCGGCCTGTACGAGGTGACGCCCGACCACAACGCGCTCATCGGCACCGCCCCCGGCGTCGACCGGTTCATCTACGCGACCGGCTTCTCCGGCCACGGCTTCCTGATGAGCCCCGCCGTGGGGGAGGTCGTCCGTGACCTGTACCTGGACCGGGAGCCGTTCGTCGACGTCTCCGGCTTCGACGCGCGCCGCTTCGCCCTCGCCGGGGCGCGGCCCGAGATCAACATCGTCTGACACAACCGACTACCGAGGGAGAAGCCCTGATGGTGACCACGCTGCCCGGCGCCGACGAGCTGGCCGCGATGGCCCGGGAGACCGCCAAGCGCTGCGGTGTGGACGTGGACGCGCTCGGAGGCGGGACCACGACCATCTCACCGATCAACGGTGAACGCCTGGCCGCCGTCCCCTGGGTCGAGGCGGAGGCGGTCGACGCGGCCGTCGCGCGGGCCCGCGAGGCGTTCCTCGCCTGGCGCCGCGTGCCCCCGCCCGTCAGGGGTGCGCTGGTGAAGCGGTTCGGCGAACTGCTCGCCGAGCACAAGGCGGACCTCGCCACGCTGATCAGCCTGGAGGTCGGGAAGATCACCTCCGAGGCGCTCGGCGAGGTCCAGGAGATGATCGACATCTGCGACTACGCCGTGGGCCTGTCCCGTCAGCTCCACGGGCGCACGATCGCCTCCGAGCGGCCGGGCCACCGGCTCATGGAGACCTGGCACCCGCTGGGCGTCGTCGGGGTGATCAGCGCCTTCAACTTCCCGGCGGCGGTGTGGTCGTGGAACACGGCCATCGCCCTGGTCTGCGGCGACCCGGTCGTCTGGAAGCCGTCGGAGCTGGCCCCGCTGACCGCCCTGGCCTGCGAGGCCCTCCTCGACCGGGCGGCGGCCGAGCAGGGCGCGCCCGCGCACCTCGGCCAGGTCCTCATCGGCGGCCCCGAGGTCGGCGAGGCCCTGGTGGACCACCCGGGGATCGCCCTGGTCAGCGCGACCGGCTCGACCCGCATGGGCCGCGCCGTCGGGCCGCGCGTGGCGGCCAGGTTCGGGCGGTCACTGCTCGAACTCGGCGGGAACAACGCCGCCATCGTGTGCCCGTCCGCCGACCTCGACCTCGCCGTGCGGGGCATCGTGTTCTCCGCCGCCGGGACGGCGGGTCAGCGCTGCACGACCATGCGCCGTGTCATCGCCCACACCGACGTCGTCGTCACGCTCGTCGACCGCCTCGCCGAGGCGTACGCGCGGCTGCCGATCGGCGACCCGATGGCGCCGGGCACCCTGGTCGGTCCCCTGATCAACGAGCGCGCGCACGCCGCGATGCGCGGAGCGCTGGACGCCGCCCTCGCCCAGGGCGGGACGCTGGTGGCGGGCGGCGGGCGCAGGCTGGAGGACCAGGCCCCGCGCGCCTTCTACGCCGAGCCGGCGCTGGTGCGGATCGGGGAGCAGACCCCGATCGTGGCCGAGGAGACGTTCGCGCCGATCCTGTACGTGATGCCGTACGAGAGCCTGGAGGAGGCCATCGCGGTCAACAACGCGGTGCCGCAGGGGCTGTCGTCCAGCATCTTCACCCGCGACCAGGCCGAGGCCGAGCTGTTCATGTCGCCCGAGGGTTCCGACTGCGGGATCGTCAACGTCAACATCGGCACCTCCGGGGCCGAGATCGGCGGCGCCTTCGGCGGCGAGAAGGAGACCGGCGGCGGCCGGGAGTCGGGCTCGGACGCCTGGCGCGGCTACATGCGCCGGGCCACGAACACCGTCAACTACTCCGGCGAGCTGCCCCTCGCGCAGGGGGTGGAGTTCACCGTCTGAGCCGGCCGCCCGGCCCGCCGCGGCGGGCCGGGCACCGCACTCAGCGCGCCACCCCGACGCTCTCGCGTTCGAGGAAGCGGGTCGGGACCACCGTGCGCCGGCCCTGACCGTTCCCGCCCTCGCCGGCGGGCCGCCCCATCTGGGCGAACAGCTCCTCGGCGGCGGCGCGCCCCATGTCGTACGACGACTGCACGACGACCGAGATCCGGGGACGCACCAGCGTGGTCCAGTCGAGGTCGTCGAACCCCAGCAGGGACATCTCCGCGGGGATCGCGACCCCGCGCTCGGACAGCAGGTGGAACGCGCTCTTGGTCATCGTGCCGTCGGCGGTGAACAGCGCGGTCGGCGGATGCTCCAGGGCGAGCATCGCCGCCAGCGCCTCCAGGCGGCGCTCCGGCTCCTCCAGCGACACCAGGGCGATGAGGTCGCGGTCGGCGGGGATCGCGGCCGCGGACAGCGCCCGCAGATACCCGCGCACCCGGTCCAGGGACGGACGGGAGGGGCCCGCGACGCTCGCCCTGGTCCTGCCGATCCGCAGCGCGGGCGGCTCCTCCGGCTGCGTCGACCCCAGGAAGGCGATCCGGCGGTGCCCCAGGCCGATGAGGTGGTCGATCGCGGCCGTGGTCGCGGCCTCGTTGTCGGCGACCACGCTGTGGATCCCGCTGTCGCTGAGCTGCCGGTCGAGCGAGACGACCGGGACGCCGCCCTCGGTCACCGCGTCGATGTGGCCGTGCTCGCGCACCGAGACCGGGGTGATGACGATGCCGTCGACCTTGTGCGACAGCAGGACGCGGGTGGCGTCCTGCTCCTGGCTCAGCTGGTTGTCGGTGTTCATGACGATGACCTGCGACTTCTCGCGCCGCGCCACGTCACAGATGCCGCGCATGGCGCTGGCGAAGAAGGCGTCGGAGATGTCGGCGCAGACGAAGCCGATGACGCCGGACTTGCCGCTGCGCATCGTGCGGGCGATCCGGTCGGGCTCGTACCCGAGTTCGCGGACCGCCTGGTTCACCCGCTCGACGACCTCCTGGCTGGAGTAGCCGTACCCGCCGAGCACGCGCGAGGCGGTGGCCCTGGAGACGCCCGCGTGCCGCGCGACGTCGTTGATGTTGGGCCGTGACCGCCGGGGCCGTTCCCGTGATCCGGGCTCAGTCGCCACGATCAGTTCCTTCTGGTGGTCGGGTGGAGGCGGCGGGCTCACAGGTCCGCGCGGAGGCCCACGCCGCGGGCGAGGGCGCGGGTGTACGCGAGCCAGGCCAGCGTCGCGTCCTGGATGCCGAGGCCGTTGCTGTGGAACACTACAGTTTCCCCGCCGCCGGCGCGTCCCGGATGATCTCCGCGCAGCACCTCGGCGAGCGGCCGTACAGCGTCCTCGGTCAGCGCGCCCGCGCCGAGCGCCTCCAGCACCGGGCCGTTCGACCGCAGCGCCTGCGCCGGCAGGTCGGCGAAGGTCAGGTCCGCCCGCCGCGAGCAGGCCAGGTCGATCTCGCGCCGGTCCGGAGCGTAGGACCCCATCGTCAGCACGGTCGTGCCCGGCCGCAGCCAGGCCCCCTCCACCACGGGGGTACGGCTGAGCGTGCACGTGGCGACGGTGCGGCTGCGCTCGCACAGCTCCCGCGGCGAGGCGGCCACCTCGACCGGCAGCCCCGACAGGCGCTGGTCCAGACGCGCCCGGCCCTCCGCCTGGAGTCCCGGGCTCCACATCAGGAACCGCTCGACCGGCAGCAGTTCGCTCATCAGGCACACGAACTCGGTGGCCTGCGCCCCGGCGCCCAGCACCCCGACGGTGTGCGGGAACGCGGGGGACAGGGCCCGCGCCGCGGCGACCAGGCCTCCGGCCGTACGCAGCGTGGTGACCGTCGTGCCGTTCAGCACCGCGACCGTACGGCCGGACTCCGGGTCGTGCACGGTGACGGTGGCGTGCACGCTGGGCAGGCCCTTCTCGGCGTTGCGGGGACGCTGCGTCCCGGACTTGAACACCACTCCGGTCTCGCCTTCGGCGACGGCGCTGTGCACGAACGCGATGCCGTCCGGCGCGAACGTCTCGTAATGCGTGTGCGCCGCCCGTACCCGCCCGGGGTCCGTGGCGAGAAGGAAGGCCCGCTCCTGCGCGGCCACCACGTCGGCGGCGCCGAGCACGGCCCGGATCCGCGCGTCCGACAGGACGAGGACGCCGCCCGTCACAGCACCCTCGCCAGGAAGGAACGGGTGCGCTCGTGCCGGGGCGCGCCGAAGATCTGCTCCGGCGTGCCGGCCTCCACGATGGCGCCGCCGTCCATGAAGACGACGTGGTCGGCGACGTCGCGGGCGAAGCCCATCTCGTGGGTGACCACGATCATCGTCATGCCCTCGTCGGCCAGGTCCCGCATCACGGCCAGGACGTCGCCGACGAGCTCGGGGTCGAGGGCGGAGGTGGGCTCGTCGAAGAGCATCAGCTTGGGCCGCATGGCGAGGGACCGGGCGATCGCGACGCGCTGCTGCTGGCCCCCCGACAGGGACTCGGGGAAGGCGTCGGCCTTCTCGGCCAGGCCCACCTTCGACAGCAGGTCCATGGCCTGCTCGCGCGCGGTCGCGCGGTCCACGCCGTTGACGACGATCGGGCCCTCGGTCACGTTCTCGATGACGCGGCGGTGGGGGAACAGGTGGAAGCCCTGGAAGACCATGCCCATCTGGCGGCGCTGCGCCGCGAGCTGGGCGGAGGTCATCTCGCGCAGGGTGTCCCCCTTCCATCGGTAGCCCATCGGCTGCCCGTCGAGGTAGATGTGCCCGCTGTCGGGGACCTCCAGCCGGTTGACGCAGCGCAGCAGCGTGCTCTTGCCCGAGCCGGACGGCCCGATCACGCACTGCACCTGGCCGGCGTGCACGTCCAGGGAGACCTCGCGCAGCACGTGGTTGCCGCCGAACGACTTGTCGACCTTCTCGATGCGCAGAAGAGGGGTCATGGCCGCCTCACGCCTTTCCGAACGAGGGGAGGAACCGCAGGCGCCTGACGTTCGCCGCCCGGCCCGCCGTGGCGTGCGTGGTCTTCAGCCGCTTCTCGACCCGCTGCTGGGCCACGGTGAGCAGCGTGGTCAGCACGAGGTACCAGATGGTCGCCACCAGCAGCAGCGGGATCGTCTTGTAGTTGCGGGAGTAGATCATCTGCGCGCTGTAGAGCAGGTCCGGGGTCGCCAGGACGCTGACCAGCGAGGTGAACTTCAGCATCGAGATCAGGTCGTTGCCGATCGGCGGGATGACGATGCGCAGCGCCTGCGGCAGGACGACCCGCCGCATCACCTGGAACCTCGACATCCCGATCGCCAGCGCGGCCTCCGTCTGCCCCTTGGAGACCGCCTGGATGCCGGCGCGGATCATCTCGGCGGCGTACGCGCTCTCGGTCAGGGCCAGGCCGAGGATCGCCGCCGAGAACGACGAGATGACGGTGTTGGTGTCCCAGGAGGCCAGCGCCGGGCCGAAGGGGACGCCGAGCTTGAGCGTCGGGATCAGCGTGGCCAGGTTGAACCAGAACACCATCTGCACCAGCGGTGGCACGCCCCGGAAGAACCACAGCCACACCCAGCTCACCGACCGGAACAGCGGGTTGGCCGACAGCCGCATCACCGCGAGCAGGACGCCGATGGCCAGCCCGATCACCATGGCGAGCACGGTCAGTTCGAGCGTCGTGACGAGGCCGCCGAGGATCTCGCCGTCGAAGAGGTACTCCAGGACCACCGACCAGCGCATGTTCTCGTTGGTGACCAGGAGCTGGACGAACATCGCGACCAGCAGGACGAGGGCCGCCCCGCCGACCCACCACCACGGATGCCGCAGCGGCACCTTCCGCACGCCCTCGGCACTGCGGAACCCCGTCTGCCCGGCCGGGCTGTCGGCGAACGTCATCGTGGACTCCTTCATGGTGGGTCGGAGGGGCCGGGAGGGTCAGCCTTCGGGCTGGGCCTTGGTGATGAGGACGGCGGTCTTGAGGTCGCCCTGGCTGGTCACGCCCCACTGGGAGCGGATCCTGGCGTAGGTGCCGTCGTCGATGACCGCCTGGAGCGCCGCCTTGAGCGCCGGGCCGAGCGGGCTGTCCTTCTTCACGCCCAGCCCGTTGTAGACGGCGTTGACGAGCAGGTCGGAGGTGTCGAGCTGGCCGGTCTGCTTCGCGCTGTACTTCAGCTTGCCGGACCCGGCGGCGACCAGCTGGACCCGTCCCGAGGTCACGGCCAGCTCGGCGGAGGGCTGGTCCTTGAACTGCTGGATCTTCATCGGGTTCGAGCCGCAGGTCTTGGGGTTGTTCTCGGTGAGGTACTTGTACTCCCAGGCCCCGGTGAGCACGGCCACGGACTTGCCGCACACGTCCTCGATCTTCTGGATGTTCGGCCCCGAGCCCTTCTTCCAGCCGAAGGCCGTGCCCTCCTTCTGCAGAGGGACGAAGTCCAGGCTCTCCAGCCGGTCGGGGGTCACCCCGAGCGAGGCGACGGCGACGTCGTACCGGCCGTTGTCCAGCCCAGGGATGATCATGTCGAAGCCGGTGGCCGTGTAGGTGAAGGTCATCCCCATCTTGGCCGCCATCGCCTTGGCCAGGTCGACGCTCCACCCCTTGATCTCGCCGTTCTCGACGTACTCCTCGGGAGCCCAGTCCCCGAAGACCGCGACCTTCGCGGTGGTGGCGTTCGCGGGGACGAGCTTGGCGACCGCGGGATCGGCCGCCGACCGCTTCGCCGGCGCCGGGCCGGCCGTCGTGGAGGCCGTTGAGTCGTTTCCGCAGGCCGAGAGGAGAAGCGCCGCGCACACCGGCAACGCGATCAGTGCCGCGCTCCTGCTGATACCGGTCATGTCGATTCCTTTGCTGCTATGGCGGATGGCTGCCGTGAGAGGGCTGTCAGGTCGGGGGTCATCGGACGGGCGTGCCCGAACGCGCCGAAGGAGGTGCAGACCTCGGCGGCGCGCGCCGACGCGCGCCGCAGGGTCTCCCGCCCGCCGAGGCCGGAGGCCAGGCCGGTCAGGGCGTGGGCGATGAAGGTGTCGCCGGCCCCCAACGTGTCCACCACGTCGACCCGCACCGCCGGCTCGGCGAGCAGCTCGCGGCCGTCGAAGAGCAGCGCGCCCGCCGCCCCGCGCGTCGCGAGGGCGAACCGGGCGCCCGCGCGGCAGGCCCAGCGCAACAGGTCGCCGGTCTCGGCCTCGCTCAGATGGGAGGCCGAGAAGAAGGCGTAGGTGACATGAGGGATCAACCGGGCCGCGTAGTCGTCACCGGTGTGCGAGTCGAAGTCGTACGACAGCGGCACGCGTTCCGCGAGGAGCTGGAGCTGGTCGTCCAGGAGGGCCGAGTAGCTGGTGTGCGCCAGGTCGTGGCCCGCGACGAACGCCAGGTCCTCCTCGTCCAGCCGGAACCGCGCCACACCCCGGTCGAACGGCCCGAAGGTGCGCTCGCCGCCGACGGTGACCACCGTGGCGTACCCCGTCGGCCCGTCGAGCCGGCGCAGCCGGGAGACGTCGACCCCTTCCGCCCGCAGCGCCTCGGCGAGATGCTCGCCGCGCTCGTCCCGCCCGGCGGCTCCGATGTAGGAGGCGCGCGCCCCGGCGCGCGCCGCGTGGACGGCCACGTTCACGCAGTTGCCACCCGGGTACATGCGCTCCGCCTGCGGGTAGCAGTCGGTGATGTTGTCACCGACGGCGGCCAGACGCATCAGTACTCGACCCTCCACATGTAACGGCGGTCGGTCAGCGGGCGGCCCGAGAAGGCCTCGAAGTGCTGGGCCAGCCGCGCGGTGACCGCGCTCGCCATGACGAACGACCCGACGGTGGCGCGCAGGCTCGCCGGCACGCCGGGGAGCGACAACTTTGTGCTGTCGACGACGTGGTTGCGGCCGTTGTACTTCTCCAGGAAGTTCAGGGCCCGCTGTCCCATCGGGCGGGTGACGTCCTCGCCGAGCAGCAGGATGATCGGGACGTTCCCGTCCACGACCTCGAAGGCGCCGTGCAGGAACTCGCCCGAGCCCGTCGCCACCGAGTGCTTGAGCTGCATCTCCTGCAGGTAGCACGCGGCGAACGTCTGGGCCGCGCCCTCCAGCGGGCCCGAGCCGAGGACGTACACGCACGGCTCGTCCACGCACGCCGCCGCGATGTCGCGCAGGTGGTCGTCCAGCTCGCGCACCGAGGTCTCGAACGCCTCCGAACAGCCGCGGAAGACGGCCACGGCCTCGTCGTAGTCGTCGGCGACGCCCTGCGCCCTGAGGAGGGCATAGGCGATCAGCCCCTGGAGGACCTGCTTGGCCTCCACGCTGCGGTGCAGCACGACGTCCGCCGCCTCCTTGGCGACGACGCTCTCGGGGTCCTTCGTGACGAGCAGCACCGGCGCCCCGGCCTCCCGGGCGAAACGTACGGCCCGCGCCGTCTCGGGGGTGCCGCCGTTGGTGCTACTGGCGACCACGACCGAGTCGGGACCGAGGGCGGCCGGCCCGCGCAGCATGAACTCGTCCGCGTTCAGCGCCACCACCGGAATCGGGGAGCGCTCAAGGATGAAGCGCATGGCCCCGAACATGAACAACGAGCCGCCGCACCCCACCAGGTAGATCACACGGGTGGTGGGCCTGAGCGCCTTCTCGACGAACGCCGTCACCTGCCCTTCGATCTCGGGCGTCACCGCCACGTCGATGTCGGCACGGAAGGTCTCGGGAATCTCCCCCAGCGGACGGACGGGCTCACGTACCAGGCTCATTGCGCGCTCCAATGTGAGAACGTTCTCAGATTGGGCTAGATGATGCCCCCGCTCCGACCACTCCGTCAATGGGCTGCCACAGGTTGTATTTCGTGAACCTCTCGGTCTTCCCGGCCGTCTCAGGGGCGTGAGAGGCTTATGTCTCGTGGCCGCGCTGGTGACGCTCGCCGCCTGAGCGCCGGCCCCGGCCGCTTCCTCCACGCGGTACCAGGCGGACACGACCGTGCTGTCCGACCCGCGGCGCGGCCCACAGCTGTGCGCGATGGTCCTTCAGTCGATGCCGCCTCAGTGCGGCGGGCCCGACATCGTCGGATGGGATTGGAACGCCGTCCAGCGCTTCGCCGAAAAAGGCGTGCGCTGGGGTGAGTACCACGTCGTCGGCACGTGGGACGGGAAGAACCTGACGCTCACCGAGCCACCCCGCCCGGCCGGACACCGCACCGGAGCGACACGCCAACGACCCGAAGCGGCTCGTGCTGAATGTGGCGTTCACCGGCGACGCGACCGCCCGGGAGCCCGCGATCCGCGAGTTGTGGGGAGGCGCGCTGTGTCTGAGCGGTGCTCAGCGCACCGAGGTGGAGCTGCGGAAACTCCAGGAGAGGGCGCAGAAGGAGATCAAGGACCAGTACTCGGCCTCGGTCGACGAGCGAGCGGGCCACATCGAGATCGGATTCCGGATGGCCAGGCCCGAGCTCCAGCGCGAGGTCGACGAGAAGTACGGAAAGGGCCTGGTGACCCTCAAGGGCCTCCTCGCGCCGGTGCGCCCGTAGGGGCTACGGCTTGGGTCCAGTCCCCGTGCCGTCCTGTCCCATGACGGTCGCCGGACGACATCGCCTCACAGGCTGCTCCAGCAGTACAGCATCTGGCCGTTCGCCTTCGCCCGGCGGGCCAGCCCGACCAGATCCTTGACGAGGGCCGGCGTGTACCCCTCGTCATCAGGGCCGAACGACGAGAACTCCTCGATCTTCGACCACCGCTCCGCGATCAGTGGAAGACGTTCGTCGTCCGCACCTGCAAGGACATCCCGGACGTCCACCGTCAACTCCCCGATGCACGGCCCCTCCAGATACGGGGAGCCCTCCGGCAACGCGTCCCACTCCTCGTCGCTTCGGGGAGCCCCCTCGGGCGGCGGGTACAGGATCGCCGTATCGACCAAGCCTGGGGAGAACTCGACATCGGCGACGAACGCCACCAGTCGCGCCAGGACCACGTGCGGGTCGATCCACTTGGTCACCACGACGTCGAATCCCGGAACGGCGACCTCACGAGGAGACTCAGGGTGGGCCAGCGCCGCCTCACGATCGTCAGCCCGATAGTAGTCATAGAAGACCCCCACGGAAGCTCCTCTCCCGATGACCCGGCTCCGGTTCTCCGATGGCCCGGCTCCGGTTCGACAAGCTCGGCCACTCGCGCCTGATCATGACAGCAGGCCGGGCGGGATGTGAACCCATGACCGAGGGAACCGGGTCGCCGGGTGGTCAAGGGCGGGTCATGGAACGATGGCGTCATGAATGATCGACAGCCTGGCCTGCTCATCGACATGAATCCGCTGCCGGACGGCATCGGGCAGCGTCTCCTCGAACAGCTCACGTTCTTGATCGAGGTGGACCGGCTGAAGACGATTCTCCGGCAGTCACCTCTGCCGTCGGCGGACCGTCGCGAGAACGACGCCGAGCACTCGTGGCATCTGGCGATGATGGTCATCATTCTCGCCGAATACTCCGACGAACCGATTGACGTCGGGCATGCCGTACAGCTCGTGCTCGTGCACGACCTGGTGGAGATCTACGCCGGAGACACCCCGCTGTATGACGCTGCGGGCGGCGAGGACCAGGAGGAACGGGAAACCCGAGCCGCAGATCAACTGTTCGGTCTGCTGCCTGCTGATCAGGCGGTCCGGATACGGGCTCTGTGGGATGAATTCGAGGCCCGGCGTTCTCCTGAAGCACGTTTCGCGAAGGCCATGGACCGGTTCCAGCCCCTGCTCCTGAACTGGATGGCCCGCGGTGGCACCTGGCGGAGCCCTGGAGTCACGGCCGAGGACATCAGATCACGCAAGGCGGTGATCGGCGACGCCGCCTCGTCCCTGTGGGAGGTGGGCCGCCACCTCATCGACGAAGGAGAACGCCGAGGCTGGGCACGCCCCGGCACCCCACCGTCCGCATAGTCCGGCGGCATCTGTCTCTGGTCGCAACGACCGACACCGATGCGCCGGCTTGCGACCGCATGACCGTGTCCGTTCCGCGAATGACCTGACGATCAGGATCATTCGTAGCGGCGGAACGGGGGAATTCGGTGACACGACCGCGAAGGCGACCACGATCATCTTCGTGGCCGGTCCATCGGCACGGGCGGCTGAAGGCAGGTGAAGGTCATGGTGCAGCGCGTGCGCCTGGGGTTCGAGCCGTACCGAGTGATCCGTCCGGCCCGGCCGTTGAACAACGCCGCGTTGCACGACCATGGCCGTGAACGCTACGACACCTATGTCGATCGGGCGGATGGCCGACGGGTCGGCACGCTGTGGTTGCTCGCAGCGCGGTCCCCGCGCTCACTGGTCTACCTGCCGCTGCGAGCCACGCCACCGCCCCTGGCATCAGCGACGACTGGGTCCCGGAACGGCCGCTGGACCTGGTGCAGGCACATCACTTGTTGCAGTTTCCGCCCTCCCGCTGGAAGCAGGTACCGCAGCGGATCGCAGCGGGCAACGCCCCTCAAGAACTGCGGACGGCAGGGATACCGAACACCGATCTTCCTTCCGACGAAGAGATCGACTATTCGGCTCTCAACCGTCGAGACAACAGGGACGTCCTCCGCGCTCATCGATACTCCGAAACACTCTTCCTGACCGGCAGCACCGCGGCGGCCAGTTCGGCGACCGGTTCGACGCTGTTCAGCCGTAGAACCGGACAGCGGAGCCCCGCCAGCCATCGTTCGTCCTCGGCTCTGCTGTGGCCTGCGAAGGCGACGTCATCGTAGCCTCGCGCCCAGTCCAGGAAGTCGGGGTGCGCCGCCTCGTTGATCCCGCCGCACTGAATCGTGTCGCCGTACCTGAGGACCTCACGCTTCATCAGCCGATCCATGCGAGTGCGTGGGTCGAGGGTGAGGAAGACGGCACCGTCGACCTTCTCGATGATCTCATCACCCCAGCCTCTCAGCGTCCCTGAGAGAATCCAGGAGTCCCGTGGCGCGAACAACGCGTTCATCAAGGCGAGCCGATCCTTGACGGGACGCTTGTGGACATAGGGCGGAGAGGTCGGAAGCCAGAAGTAGTCGTCGACGTCCGCGTGTGGCACAGACTGCAGGGACTCGGCGATGAGCACTGCACGATGCTGCTAGCGGCACTTCCCCCAGGTTGGTGGACAGGCTGATACTGGATCTTGCTTGACCCGGAGGAAGCGAGAAGACCGCCGATGGCGTTGAAGGACTACTCGGAGGAGTTCAAGGCGGATGCCGTGGCCTTTATGAGTCCCCCCGGCGCGACCTACAAAGGCATCGCCGCCGATCTGGGCGTGAGTCGGGGCAGCCTGCGCGCGTGGGTGCTGCGCGCGCCCTCTGCGGTGAGGAGCCGGTCAGGCCGCCGACCAGCTCGGATTCCGGGCGCACCCGGCAGCCCGCTGGGGCGAGTGACGAAGCTGCGGAGCGTATCCGGCAGTTGGAAGGCCGCGTGCGTGAGCTGGAGGCCAGCGAGAAGAAGCTCACCACCCAACGTGACATTCTTTGCACAGCGGCCGAATATTTCGCCGGGGGAGACGCACTGGTGAACCGCTTCCAGTTCGTTGACGACCACCGGGACACCTTCGGGGTGAAGCGGTTGTGCCAGGTGATCGGCTTCAACCGGGCCAGCTACTACAAGTGGCGCGCTGGTACCGAAAACCGGACCGTGCGACAGGCCGCCGACGCGGCCCTGGCCGAACAGATCCGCGCGGTGCACGCCGATTTCGACGGCACCTACGGTTCCCGCGTATCACCGCCGGACTCCGCGATAAGGGCATGACGATCGACGAGAAACGCGTCGCGCGGGTGATGTGGACGTTCGCCATCGTCGGGACACGCCTACGCTGACGAGTCCGCACCACCATCCCCGACCCGGCCGCCACACCGGTGCCGGACCGGTTCACGCGGGACTTCGCCGCCCCTGAGCCGGACAGGAAATACATGGGCGACATCACCTATCTCCGCTCGGCGACGGGGACTTCCTCTACCTGGCGACCATGCTGGACTGTTTCAGCCGCCGGGTGGTGGGCTGGTCGATCGCCGACCACATGCGCACCGACCTGGTCGCCGACGCGCTGAAGATGGCCGCGGCGACCCGGGGCGGTTTGGTCGACTCGGTGTTTCACAGCGATCACGGGGCGCAATACACCGCGAAGGACTACGCCGCTCTGTGTCGCGGGCTGGGCGTGCCCTTGCCGCCGTCGCGGTCCTGACGAGCTTCGCCTGGTGGCTCACTCTTCTGGTGATCCTCCCGGCGCTGGTCAGCCGCTCCATCTGGCGGCGGCAGTTCATGGAGCACATCGAGATCGAGCGAGCCGGTGTCCTCGCTGGGATAGAGGTAGCCGGAGCGGTGGACACCCGCGCGGCCTCGCCAGTGGAACCAGCGGAAAGCCTCAGGGCGCCACGTGTGCGGTTCGAGGAGGTCGCGTTCACCTATCCCGGCAAGGGCTCCACCGTGCTCGGCGGGCTGAACCTGGAGATCCTCCCTGGTGAGCTCCTGGCGGTCGTCGGTCTCAATGGCGCCGGCAAGTCCACGCTCATCAAACTGCTGGGCGGTCTCTACACCCCCACGGCCGGGGGTATCACCGTGGACGGCACGGATCCGGCGCGCCTCGACCCGCGGCAGTGGCAGTGGCATAGCCGTATCTCCATCGTGCTCCAGGATTTCGTCCGTTACCAGCTGTCGTTGCTGGACAACGTGACGCTGGGGTACGCCGCCGTACCTGTGGATCGGGAGCGAGCCGAGCGGGCCGCCGCGGATGCGGGGTTGGACCGCCTGGTGGCCGAACTGCCCCGGGGCTGGGATACTCCGCGCTCGCGCGGGCCCGCAGGGGCGGTGTCGATCTGTTCGGGGGCAGTGGCAGGAAGTCGTGCTGACCTGGGCCATGTACGCGCTGCAGAGCGGCGCGCGGCTCCTGGTGCTGGACGAGCCCACCATCTGGACGTCAAGTCGGTGTTCGGCATCGAGATGGGCTGGTCGTCTCCAACATCGGTATCGTGCTGGCCATGCGCTCTTCGGTCGACGCGCTGGTAGCTCACCACATGGTGACAGCCATCTCGGCCGCAGTCGTCGCTGCCATGGCGTGCACCCTGGTGCTCGTACTGAACCGGCTTCACGGACTCGTCGGGCTTTTCCTGATCGTGGAAAAGGCAGGCGCGGTCATCGAAGAGCAGTTGATGCACCGGGGAAGGGAGGGCGACCGATGGGAACCACGTGCTGGCTCGTCGGAGACCCGGATCTACACCACTGTGCACGCCCGGGATCGCGGCGGACTCAGATAGGCCGAGACAACATAGGTCCCCCCGTTCGCTTTGCCTGCTCACACCTGCTCGAAGGGTCTCTTCCATCGCTTCAACCAGCCACCGACGCTCGATCCACCCTTGCAACTAACATGTCGCGATCACCGCGTCAGAGCCCGATCCAGGTTCGCGCCGTTGCCGACCGGCTGGGATCACCGCGGCAATTGCGCGATCCGAGAACTGCGGCTTAGACGCAACGATGCGGGCCGCAGCCGCCCGCCGATCGGCTAGCGTGAGCGGCAGGCCATGGGCGATGTTCGCTTCCACGGCGAGTACGAACAGGTCAGCTTCATCGACGCCATCGATGAACAGGACGCGAACCCGCTCGGCTCCGCGTAGCACGGCGGCGCGGAGCCTGTGCATTCCGTCGACCACACGCATCGTCGGTCGGTGGACGACGATCGGTGGAAACTCTTCCTCGGACTCGGCGAGCAGGCGCACGTGATCCGGATTCTCCCCCTCCAATCGCGGGGAATCAGCCGGAAGCAGGTCGGAGACGGCGACCAACATGGTTCGCGCACCGTGCTCGGTCAGAACAGCGTCTCGCCGTGTTCGGGCCCCCTTGCGCCCACTTCCATGGTTTTCGATGCTCACTGTGCGCCTCCCCTAAGGCTTACGGTGGTCTGGTGTGATGGTTCACGCGTCACGCGAGCAGCTTCAAATCCGCGCCCCTGGCGATGTAGTAACGACGGACCGCTTCTTTGTAGAAGTGGGTCAGAGGTCGATGAACTGGTCGACCGGAGCCAGCGTGAAGGTCGGCTCGCCGGACGAGCAGGCGGTCTGTCAGCGACACGTTCCTGTCGTTCTTGTCACGGAAGATGTCCAGCGCGAAGTCCACGGTAAAGGTCACACGGCCTCCCGGCACGAGGCCTTCACGTAGGGCAGCAGGTTCGTGAGGTTCAACCGCCAGAATGCCTGCGTTCTCCGCGCGAATGGCACGAGCTCCTTGCCGTCCACGGACAGCTTTCCCTGCGCGAATCCGAGTGCGCGCATGACCTGGTCGATCCGCACAGCGTCCTCGGGGTGGAGCAGGATGTCGAGGTCGTTGACCGGCCGGAGCGCCTGAAAACCGTACAGGCGCTCCGCGAGGAGCAACCTCTTGCGCATCGCGTAGCCGGACGCCGGCCGCTGTTAGGGGCTGGGCCCGCGGACGAATTCCTCCGCGAGGAGCCTGTTCGGCCTGGCGGTGCTGGTCACCGCCTCGCAGATCGCCTACGAGGCGATCCGGATCGTGGGCGCGATCGTCCTGGTGGCGATGGGCGTCCAGTCGCTGTGGCAGGCCCGACGCGGCCGGGCCGTCGCGGAACGGCAGGAGGCCCCCGCCGTCCCCGGCCTGCGCCGGTCGTACCTGCTGGGTCTCGGCACGGCGGTGGCCAACCCCAAGGCGGCGGTGTTCGCGATGTCGTTCCTGCCGCAGTTCGTGCCGGACGGCGCGGACATCCCGGTCACGCTCATGCTGCTGGCGCTGATCTGGGTCCTGGTGGACACCGTGTGGTACCTCGGGATGATCTGGGTCGTCGGGCGGGCGCGCCTGGTGTTCGAACGCCCGTCGGTGCGACGACGGCTGGAGCAGATCTCCGGCGTGGTGCTCATCGGCCTCGGCCTGCGCATCGTGACCGACGCCCGCTGACGCGGCGTGTGGCCCGCGAGCCGGTCACCTTCGGCGCGCCCGGGGCTCCGCCAGGGGGATGCGCAGGAGGAACTGCGCCCCGCCGGCGGGGGAGACGCCGGCGCACAGCGTGCCGTCATGGGCGGTCGCCACGGCGTAGGCGATGGCCAGGCCGAGACCCGCGCCGCCCTGGTCGCGGCAGCGGGAGGTGTCGAGCCTGCTGAACTCCTGGAAGATCCGCTCCCACTCGCCCTCCGGGATGCCCGGGCCGTCGTCGCCGACCAGCAGCTCGGCGTAGGCGCCGTCCCGCCGCATCTCGACGTCGACCGCGCGCCAGCCGTGCCGCTGGGCGTTGTCGAGCAGGGCGTCCAGCAGCCGGGCGATGTCCAGGCGGACGACGTCGACGATCGCGCCGTACTCCAGCAGCAGCCGCACCGGCAGCCGGTCCACCCGTGCGCGTACCCGCTGCTCCACCAGGGCCGCCAGGTCGAGCGGTTCACATCCGCCCGCCCGGGCGGCCGCCACCTCGGCGAGCGTGAGCATGTCCCCGACGATCTTCTCCAGGCGGCGGACGGCGCCCAGCGCGCTGTCGAGCAGCTCATGCAGGTCGGTCTGCTCGGGGTGGAGCCGGGCCTCCTCCAGCTGGACGCGGAGCGCGGCGAGCGGTGTGCGCAGCTCGTGGGAGGCGTCGGTGGTGAACCGGCGCTGCCGCTCGCAGGCCCACTCGATCGCCTGCTGGGCCTGCTGGATGTGGTGGAGCGCGCGGTGGCCGGGCATGCCGGGCTCTTCGCCGCCCCGGCAGGCGGGCCCCTTGCCGTCGTGGCAGACCCGCACGTCCTCGGTGGGGAGCGGCCGGCCCCGCGGGCCGAGGTAGGACTCCGCGGCCGGCCCCTGCACGGGTACGGCGACCTCTTGCGGGCGGTCGACGGAGCGGGGGGCGCGCGTGCCGGTCGCGAACAGGTCATTCACGGTGTTCTCCCCGGAGCAGATGACGTCGGCGGCCGTGCGGGGAGACGACCTCGCACGGCGGTCGTGTCGGTATCCCCCATTGGTAACCCGCCTTCGTGCCGCCATTGCAGGGAGAAAAGAGACATGTACGCCTCGAATTCGGCCATGGGGCTCTACAGGCCGACGACGCGCGCCTCCCGCCACGGTCGCGTGGTCGTGCGGAACCGGGAGCGGTAGGCGCTCGGGGTGGTGCCGATGGTCCGCACGAACGCCCGGCGGAGGGTCTCCGAGCAGCCGAGCCCCACGCGGTGGGCGACCAGGTCCATGCCGTCGTCGCAGGACTCCAGCAGCGCCTGGGCGGCCTCCACGCGGGCCCGTTCCAGGTAGCGGCCCGGTGTGTCGCCGGTCTCCTGCTGGAACCTGCGGGCGAAGTGGCGGACGCTCAGGGCGGCCCGCTCGGCCATGCTCTCGACCGAGTGGTCGCCCGCGGGGTCGGCGGCCACGGCGTCCAGCACCGCCTTGACGCCGCCGCTGCGCGGGATCGGCACGCGGGCACGGGCGCTGAACTGCGACTGACCGCCGGGCCTCTGCATGAACACCACCAGGTACTTGGCCACGCGCCGGGCGACCTCCGCGCCGTAGTCCTCCTCCAGGAGGGACAGGGCCAGGTCGATCCCGGCCGTGACACCCGCCGAGGTGGCGATCTTGCCGTCCCGGACGAAGAGCGCGTCGGGGGTGACGTCGATCTGGGGGTACTGGCCGGCGAGCTTGGCGCACAGCGCCCAGTGGGTCGTCGCGCGGCGGCCGTCCAGCAGCCCGGCCGCGGCCAGGGCGAAGGCGGCGGTGCACACCGAGGTCACCCGCCGGGCCGACGGCGCGAGCCGGCGGAGCGGCGCTATGAGCTCCTGCTGCGTCGCCCACCCCCGCTTGCCGATCACCATGAGGGTGTCGACCGGCTCGTCGAACTCCTCCAGGGCGTACTGCACCTCCAGCCTGAACCCGCCGAGGGTGCTCGTGGGCAGTCCGCCGGCCGACGCGGTGACCAGGCGATAGCGGGCCCCGGTGCCGTTCGCCGCGCTGAACACCTCCAGGGGGCCGGCCAGGTCGAGAAGTGCGATCTCGTCGGAGACGATGAACAGGACCGTCGGCGCGGGATCGATGCCCACTGCCATACAGCCAGTCTGCGCCGGGTGGCCCTGGGCGGCGAACCCTGCCCCGGCTCCGGAGAGCGGGGGTTTTGCGAAGGCGGGGGCGTGGGATGGGGCGGTCGCGGCGGCGGTGGGCGCGGCGTCACCCACCGCCTGGCGAGTAGGGCCCGGAATTTGCCGTCTTCTACTGATTCTGGTGGAGATATTGAGCGTTTCGCGACCGTCGCGTGGCGCACTGGAAGCTCACCATGGAAGGGATCCGGCTGGTCCGGCTGAGGGTCCGACCGGTGTCCCGCATCGTCGATGATCGAGGTGAACGCGATGTGCCGGCACTCCCCAGCGTGCCCGTCGGCGGACGCTCCCGACCGTGAGGCGGCCCGCCTCGTGGCCTACCACCCCGAACAGGGATGGGGTCTGCTGTGCAACGGCGTGGTGGTCTTCGACGACACCGGCGAGCTCCTGCCCGACGGGCGCAGCGTCCCGCCCCACCAGGTGTGCTGCGCCCATGCCGCTTAGACGGGGCCCGCGTCAGGATCTGATCTTCGGCAGGTTGGCCGGGGCGTAGCGCTCACCGGCGACCGCGTCCCTCGGCGCCGCCTTCTCCAGCGCCGCCAGCTCCTCGGCGGTCAGCGCGATGTCGGTCGCGGCGACGTTCTGCTCCAGGTAGGAGCGGCGCTTGGTGCCCGGGATCGGCACGATGCCCTCGCCCTGGGCGAGCACCCACGCCAGGGCGAGCTGGGCGGGGGTGACGTCCTTGGCCTCGGCGAGCTTCTGGATCTCGGCGACCAGCGCCCGGTTGGCGGCGAAGTTCTCCCCTTGGAAGCGCGGGTTGGTCGCCCGGAAGTCGTCGTCGGCCAGCTGTTCGGGGCTGGTGATCGCCCCGGTCAGGAAGCCCCGGCCGAGCGGGCTGTAGGCCACCAGCCCGATTCCCAGCTCCCAGAAGGTGGCCAGGATCCCGTCCTCGACGTCGCGGGTGAACAACGAGTACTCGTACTGACCCGCGGTGATCGGGTGGACGGCGTGGGCGCGGCGCACCAGGTCCGGCGCGGCCTCGGAGATGCCGAGGTGGCGCACCTTGCCGGCGGCGACCAGCTCGGCGAGCGCGCCCCAGGTCTCCTCGATGGGGACCGACGGGTCGACGCGGTGCTGGTAGTACAGGTCGATGTGGTCGACGCCGAGCCGGCGCAGGGAGGCGTCGCAGGCCTGGCGGAGGTAGTCGGGGCGCCCGTTGATGTTCCTGGAGCCGTCAGGGCCCCGCTCGATGCCGAACTTCGTGGCCAGGACGACCTCGTCGCGGCGGCCCGCGATGGCCCGGCCCACGAGCTGCTCGTTGGTGAACGGCCCGTACATGTCGGCGGTGTCGAGGAAGGTGACGCCGAGGTCGAGGGCGCGGTGGATGGTCGCGGTCGACTCCGCCTCGTCGCCGGGCCCGTAGAACTCGCTCATGCCCATGCAGCCGAGGCCGAGGGCGGAGACGGTGAGACCGCGGCCGAGAGTGCGTTGCTTCATGCCTGATTCTCCTCGATGGCGGTACGGTAGATGTCGATCTTGTGGTCGATCACTGCCAGGTCCTTCCGCAGATGTTCGATGCGGGCCGCGACCTGGGCGCGGTGGGCGAGGAGGAGCTCCAGCCGCTCGGCCACCGACACCGAGCCGCCGGCGGCGAGCTCGGCGTAGCGGCGCATCTCGGCGATCGGCATTCCGGTGGAACGCAGCCGGGTGAGCATGACGACCCAGTCCAGGTCGCGCTTGGTGTAGAGGCGGTGGCCGTTGGACCCGCGCGGAGGCGGGGAGAGCAGCAGCCCGGCCCGCTCGTAGTAGCGCAGGGTGTGGGCCGTGAGCCCGGTACGCCGCGAGACCTCGGCGATCGTCATCCCCTCGTCCATGACGCCAGTCTCGGACTTAGAGCGCGCTCTAAGTCAAATCGGTGCCCGGTCTAGTGGACGGAGAACCCGCCGTCGACGCAGATGATCTGGCCGGTGATGTAGGCCGCGCCGTCGCCGGCCAGCAGGACGGCGGTGGCGGCGAAGTCGGCGGGCAGGCCGTTGCGTCCGGTCATGGTGCGCGCGGCGAGGGCCTCGACCCGGCCCGGGACGGCCTGGGCGGGCTCGGTGAGGGGGGTGAGCACGAATCCGGGGACGACGGTGTTGCTGCACACCCCGTGCCGCGACCAGGCCTCGGCCTGCGACCGGCTGAGCCCGGCGATCGCGGCCTTGCTGACGCCGTAGACGCCGCTGTCGCCGAAGGCGCTGATGGACTGCTGGGAGCCGATGTTGATGATGCGGCCCCAGCCGCGCCCGGCCATGCGGGGGCCGAAGTGCTGCCCAAGGAGGTAGGGGGCGGTCAGGTTGACCCGCATGGTGAGGTCGTGGTCGCCGGGGGTCAGCTCGGCCATGGGGCGGCGGATGTTGTTGCCGGCGGCGTTCACCAGGATGTCGACGTCGCCGAAGAAGGCGGGGGCCTGCTCGCACACGCGGCGGACGGCGTCGGCGTCGGCGAGGTCGGCGCTGATCGCGGCGGCGCGGACGCCGTGACCGCGGAGTTCCGCCACGGCCCCGGCGAGCTCGGGTTCGCGGCGGGCGACGAGGACGACCGCGGCCCCGGCCCGGCCGATGGCCTCGGCCATGGCGTACCCGATGCCCGAGCTGCCTCCGGTCACCAGGGCGGTGCGGCCGGACAGTGAGAACAGCCCTCGCAGGTAGGTGTCGGAGGGCTCCCGCGCCCCGTCGTCGCCGTGCATGTGCCGCAAGCTACCAGCCGACGCCGCACGGCCCACCGCCGGTGCCGGGAGCTAGCATTGCCGCAACTCCCGCTTCCCCCGGAAGGTCCGCGCCATGACCGCTCTGGCCAGGCTCAGTCTCGCCAACCGCAGTCTCGTCATCCTGGTCACGGTGGTGATCAGCGTCTTCGGGGCGCTGGCGATCCCCTCGCTCAAGCAGCAGCTGCTGCCGTCGCTGGCGTTCCCGGGGGCGTTCGTGGTCGCCCCGTACGCCGGCGCCGCGCCGGACATCGTGGAGGAGCAGGTCACCAAGCCGATCGAGAGCGGCTTCCAGGGAATCGCCGGGGTCACGGCGGTGACCTCGACCTCCCGCGAGGGCATGGCGCAGATCCAGGTGTCGTTCGAGTACGGCACCGACATCGAGTCGGCGGTGAGCAAGCTCCAGCAGGCGGTGGGCCGCCTGGGGGCGCGGCTGCCGAACGGGGTCGAGCCGACGGTGGTGGCCGGGAACACCGACGACATCCCGGTCATGGTGCTGGCGATCGACGACGGCGGCGACCGCCTGGCCATGCAGGACAAGCTGGAGCGGATCGCGGTTCCCGAGCTGCAGGGGGTCGAGGGGGTCCGCGAGGTGTCGGTGACCGGCGCGGGCAAGCAGACCGTCGTCATCACACCCGACCTGGGGAAGATGGCGTTCCTGGGGCTGTCCCCCGCGGCGATCCCCGACCTGCTGCGGGCCAACGGCACCCCGGTGCCGGCCGGGAGCCTGGTCCAGGACGGCAAGTCGCTGACGGTGCAGGTGGGGCGCCGCCTGTCGTCCCTCGACGACCTGCGCGATCTGTACCTCACGCCGCAGGCCCCGGCCGCGCAGCCGTCCCGGACCCCGGCGCGCGTCCCGGGTCAGGGGCTGCCACCGGGGGTCGCGGTCCCGAAACCGGCGCCGGTGCGGCTGGGCGATGTGGCGGCGATCGAGCAGAAACCGGCCGACGCCACGACGATCACGCGGACCAACGGCAGGCCGAGCCTCGGCATGTCGATCACGATGACCCCCGACGGGAACGCCGTGCGGATCTCCCGCGACGTCCGGGCCAAGCTGGCGGGGCTGGTGCGGGCGCTGGGGGACGCCTCGGAGATCACCGTGGTGTTCGACCAGGCCCCCTACGTCGAGCGGTCCATCGAGGACCTGTCGACCGAGGGCCTGCTGGGCCTGGTGTTCGCGGTGATCGTGATCCTGCTGTTCCTGCTGTCGCTGCGCTCCACGCTGGTGACGGCGGTGTCGATCCCGCTGTCGGTGGTGATCGCGCTGATCGCGCTGTGGGCGGGCGACTACTCGCTGAACCTCCTGACGCTCGGGGCGCTGACCATCGCGATCGGCCGGGTGGTCGACGACTCGATCGTGGTGCTGGAGAACATCAAGCGGCACCTGGGGTACGGCGAGGGCAAGCGTGAGGCGGTGCTCGCCGCCGTGCGCGAGGTGAGCGGGGCGGTGACGGCCTCGACGCTGACGACGGTGGCGGTGTTCCTGCCGATCGCGTTCGTGGGCGGCATGGTGGGGCAGCTGTTCGCGCCGTTCGCGATCACGGTGACGGTGGCGCTGCTGGCGTCGCTCCTGGTGGCGCTGACGGTGATCCCGGTGCTGGCGTACTGGTTCCTCAAGGCGCCGCGGCTGTCGCCCGCGGAGGCGGCCGAGGTGCGGGCGCGGGCGGAGGCCAAGGAACTGCGCAGCCCCCTTCAGCGGATGTACCTGCCCGTGCTGAGGTTCGCCACCCGGCGGCGGTGGGTGACGTTGCTCGCCGGAGTGCTGGTCTTCGTGGGCACGCTGGCGCTGGCGCCGGGGCTGAAGACCAACTTCATCGACTCCTCGGGCAACGACACGATCTCGGTCACCCAGAAGATGCCGGCGGGCACCGACCTCGCCACCACCGACGCGGCGGCCAAGAAGGTCGAGCAGGTGCTCTCCTCGCTCAAGGAGGTGGCGTCGTACCAGGTGAACGTGGGGTCCGGCGGCACTTTCGCGGGCGGGGTCGGAGGCTCGGCCGACAAGGCGTCGTACTCGCTGACGGTGGCCGACGGGGTGGACGCCCCGGCGCTGGAGAAGACGCTGCGCGACCGGCTGGCGGCGCTGCGCGACGTGGGCGAAGTGACCGTCGGCGGTCAGGACGGCGGCGGGTTCGCCTCCGACCGCGCAGAGGTCGTCCTTCAGGGGCCCGACCTGACGGCGCTGAAGTCCGGCGCGGACACGGTGCTCGCGGCGATGCGCGGGATCGACGGGCTGCGCGACGTGACCTCCAACCTCGAGGCGAGCGCGCCGCGCGTGGAGGTTCGGGTCGACCGAGAGAAGGCCGCGGCCAAGGGGCTGACCGAGACGGGCGTCGGCCAGATCGTGGCGCAGGCGTTCCGCGGGGCGCCGGTCGGTGAGATCACGCTGGACGGGCGGGTGAGCGACATCGTGCTGCGCGCCGGGGGCGACGCGCCCGCCGACCTGGCGGCGGTGCGGGCGCTGCGGCTGCCCACGGCGTCGGGCCTCGTGAAGCTGTCGAGCGTGGCCGAGGTGCGGCAGGTCGCCGGGCCGACGCAGATCACCCGCAAGGACGGCGGGCGGACGGCGTCGGTGTCGGCGGCCGCCACGGCGAGCGACCTGGGCGCCGTCACCGCGAAGATCACCGAGCGGATGAAGTCGCTGACGCTGCCGGCGGGCGTGACCTACAGCATCGGCGGGGTGAGCGCCGACCAGAGCAAGGCCTTCGGGCAGCTGGGCCTGGCGATGCTGGCGGCGATCGCGATCGTGTTCATGATCATGGTGGCGACGTTCCGGAGCTTCGTGCAGCCGCTGATCCTGCTGGTGTCGATCCCGCTCGCGGCGACGGGCGCCATCGGGCTGCTGCGGATGACGGACACGCCGCTGGGGGTCCCCGCGTTGATCGGCATGCTGATGCTGATCGGCATCGTGGTGACCAACGCGATCGTGCTGATCGACCTGATCAACCAGTACCGCGCCCAGGGGCTGGGCGTGGTCGAGGCGGTGATCGAGGGCGGCCGGCGGCGGCTGCGGCCGATCCTGATGACGGCGATCGCGACGATCTGCGCCCTGACGCCGATGGCGGTGGGGCTGACCGGCTCGGGCGGCTTCATCTCCCAGCCGCTGGCCATCGTGGTCATCGGCGGCCTGGTCTCCTCGACGCTGCTGACCCTGGTGCTGGTTCCCGCGCTGTACACCCTGGTGGAGCGGGTGAAGGAGCGGATGGGCGGCCGCGGGCGCCGCTCCGCCGGCACGCCCACCCGGGTGTACGACCGGGAGGCCCTCGGCGCGAAGTAGGGTCCGTGGCGGATCGTGGAGGCGGCCCCCATACACTGGGGCAACGTGACCAAGCCGCGTATCCCGAACGTTCTCGCCGCCCGCTACGCCTCGCCCGAGCTCGCCCAGGTGTGGTCGCCTGAGCACAAGGTGGTCGCCGAGCGGCAGTTGTGGCTGGCCGTGCTGCGCGCACAGGCCGATCTCGGTGTCGAGGTGCCGCCGGGGGTGATCGACGATTACGAGGCGGTGATCGGCAAGGTCGACCTGCCGTCGATCGCCGAGCGGGAGCGGCAGACCCGCCACGACGTGAAGGCGCGCATCGAGGAGTTCAACGACCTGGCGGGCCACGAGCACGTCCACAAGGGCATGACCTCCCGCGACCTCACCGAGAACGTCGAGCAGCTGCAGATCCGCGACAGCCTGCTGCTGGTGCGCGACCGCTGCGTGGCGCTGCTGGCCCGGCTGGGCGAGCTGGCCGTCCAGTACTCCGGGACGGTGATGGCGGGCCGGTCGCACAACGTCGCGGCGCAGGCGACGACGCTCGGCAAGCGGTTCGCCACGGCGGCCGACGAGCTGCTGGTGGCGTACGCCCGGCTGGAGGAGCTGATCGCCCGGTACCCCCTGCGCGGCGTCAAGGGCCCGGTGGGCACCGCGCAGGACATGCTCGACCTCCTCGGCGGCGACCAGGCGAAGCTGGCCGAGCTGGAGGAGCGGGTGGCGCGCCACCTGGGCTTCGCGGCGGGCTTCACCAGCGTCGGGCAGGTGTACCCCCGCTCGCTCGACTACGAGGTCGTGACGGCCCTGGTGCAGCTGGCGGCGGCGCCGTCCAGCCTGGCCAAGACGATCAGGCTGATGGCGGGGCACGAGCTGGTCACCGAGGGGTTCAAGCAGGGGCAGGTCGGCTCCAGCGCGATGCCGCACAAGATGAACACCCGCTCCTGCGAGCGGGTGAACGGCCTGACGGTGGTGCTGCGCGGGTACGCGTCCATGACCGGGGAGCTGGCCGGCGACCAGTGGAACGAGGGCGACGTGTCGTGCTCGGTGGTGCGCCGCGTGGCGCTGCCCGACGCGTTCTTCGCCTTCGACGGCCTGGTGGAGACGATGCTGACCGTGCTGGAGGAGTTCGGCGCGTTCCCGGCGGTGATCGGGGCCGAGCTCGACCGCTACCTGCCGTTCCTGGCGACGACCAAGATGCTCATGGCGGCGGTGCGCGCCGGGGTGGGCCGGGAGACCGCCCACGAGCTGATCAAGGAGCACGCGGTGGCGTCGGCGCTGGCCATGCGCGAGAGCGGCGCGCCGAACCTCCTGCTCGAGCGGCTCGGGGCCGACGAGCGGTTCCCGCTGGACCGGGCGGAGCTGGAGGACCTGCTCGCCGACCCGGCGCCGTTCACCGGCGCGGCCGCGGGACAGGTGGCCGAGGTGTTCTCACGGGTGGACGCCGTGGTGGCGCGGCACCCGGAGGCGGCGGCGTACCGGCCCGGCGCCATTCTGTGATCCGTGAGCTGACCGGCGCCGGCGAGGTGGCCGCGGCATCGGGCGACGACCTCATGGTCGTGTGGGCGGCGCAGGGCATGGCGCCGGGGGTGCGGGTCTTCGCCTCCGGGGAGGCGGTGGCGGTGGCGAGCCCGGATCTGTCCCGGCGCGACCGGCTGGTGGTGGCCGGTCCGCTGGACGAGGCGGTGCCGCTGGTGCGGCACGCGCTGGCGGAGGCGGGCCCCACCTTCCGGCCGATCGGCGAGGAGCCGCTGGTCCGGGGGCTCGCCGAGCGGGTCGAGGGCCTGGAGTTCGCGACGGCCTTCGACTGGATGGAGGTCACGTCCCCGGTGCCGGGCGACGCCGGGAAGGCGCGGTGGCTGGCCGAGGAGGACACCGCCGAGGTCATGGCGCTGCTCGCGGAGGCCAATCCGGACTCCTACGCGGTCCCGGGCCTGCCCGGGGTGACCCGGTGGGCGGGGGGCGCGCCGACGACGGGACGATCGCCTCGGTCGCCGCCGACGCCTGGAGCGCGCCGGGAGCGGGCTTCCTCGCGGGCGTGGCGACCGCCGCGGCCCACCGCGGCAGTGGACACGCCGCCACGGTGTGCCGCTTCGTCGTCAACGCACTGCTGGCCGAGCACGGCCGGGTGGCGCTGATGGTGGACTCCTGGAACCACGCCGCGATCGGCGTGTACGAGCGCCTGGGCATGCGCCGCCGCCGGGTGGCCGCCGCGTACGTCCCCTGACCGCCGCGGCCGCCGTCCGCGGACCCGCGGCGGCGGCCGGTGTGGTCAGGGGGAGGTGCCGGTGCCCCGGCGGACGAGGCTGAGCAGGCGGGTGGCCTGGGCGGGGGTGGCTCCGGTGAGGGCGATGCCGTTGGACAGGGTGAGCAGGTCGGTGACCTCGAGGTCGGGGCGGACGGCGCCGGCGTGCCGGGCGCGGCCGAGCAGCGCCTCGGCGGTGGAGCGCATGGCCCGGTGCCAGCCGTCGAACAGCTCGGAGCGCCGGCCGGAGCGGTCGTCGTTCAGGGACAGGGCGAGTTCGCGTTTGGTGGCGACGTGGGAGATGAAGGCCGCGAGCCAGGCGAACAGCGCGTCGCCGGGGGAGGGGGCGTCGAGCAGCGCCCGCCCGTGGGCGCACAGCTCGGTCACCTCGTCGGCGTACACGGCGATGATCAGTTCGCGGCGGGTGGGGAAGTGGCGGTACATGGTGGCGTTGCCGACCCCGGCGCGGCGGGCGACCTCGTCGAGGGGGGCGTCGGGACCCTGCTCGCCGAAGAGGTCCTTGGCGGCGGCCAGCAGCAGCTCGTAGTTGCGCCGGGCGTCGGCGCGGCGCGGCCGGACGGCGCCAGGACTTCCGCCCGGGACGGGGATGTCGCTGGTCGTCATGCTCTCCTCGCGAGGACGTGGGGTGGTCCCCGGCTCTCCTGGTGCCAGGGTCAGATTACCGGCGGGCACGAAACGGGGGGCCTTCGCGGTCGATCCGCGGGCGCGGCCCCGATCTCCGGGCTCCAGCGCCCGCGTGCCCGGTCGAACCGGCCGGGCCTTCCGGCACCGCCGAGGTCCATCGGCAGCAGGTCAGGGGGCGCCTGGAGGGGGTGAGGCCTGAGGCTGCGACGCCCTTACCCAGTCCGGGCGCGGATCATGCGGCGGAAAACCAGGTGAACGGAAACTCTGCGCCATGCACAGTAATTGAATGATGTCCGATTTCGCTCCGGGTTTCGTTCCCGGCCGTGAGTTGTCGCGCGCGTTCTACGCGGAGGTGGTCCAGCCGCTGATCGGAGAGGTGCCGCACGACGCGGCGCTGGTCGGCCCGGGGTCGGAGGTGCTGGCGTTCGACACCGAACGCTCCACCGACCACGACTGGGGCCCCCGGGTGCTGGTGTTCGTCGAGCCGTCGCGGGTGGCCGGCCTGTCCGCCCGGGTGGAGGCCGGGCTGCCCGAACGGTTCGGGGGGTACCCCACCGCGTTCGGCTCCGACCGCAACCCGGTGCGGCACGGGGTGGTGGTCGCCGGTCTCCGGCCGTGGGCGCGGGCCCGGCTCGGCTTCGACCCGCTCGGTGAGATCACCACGGCCGACTGGCTGGGGGCGTCGTGGCAGCGGCTGGCCGAGGTGACGAGCGGGGAGGTGTTCCACGAAGGGCTCGGCGAGCTCGGCAGGGCCCGGTCCAGCCTGCGCTGGTACCCGGGCGAGGTGTGGCGGTACGTGCTGGCCTGCCAGTGGCGGCGTGTCGCCCAGCTGGAGAGCTTCCCCGGGCGGTGCGGGGAGGTGGGCGACGAGCTGGGGTCGATGGTGGTCACCGCCCGCCTCGTGGAGGAGCTGATGCGGCTGTGCCTGCTGATGCGGCGGCGCTACCCGCCGTACGCCAAGTGGCTGGGCAGCGCGTTCGCCCGGCTGTCGGGGTCGGCGGAGCTGGGGGAGATGTTCTCGGCCGCGCTGGCCGCGCGCGGGTGGCGTGACCGCGAGGAGCACCTGTGCCGGGCCTACGAGCGGATCGCGGCCCTGCACAACCGGCTGGCGCTGACCGAGCCGCTGGAGACATCGGTACGGCCGTTCTTCGACCGCCCGTTCCGAGTGATCGGCGCCGACCGCTTCGCCGAGGCGCTGCTGGGGACCGTGGGCCCCTCGCTGCGCGAGCTGACGCGGGCGGGGTCGGTGGACCAGTTCTGCGACAGCACCGACGTCCTCGGCGACGCCACACGATCGCTGACCCTGACCCACGCCCTCCACCCCACGATCTGACCGCCGTCCCGAAAAGGGCGCCGGTCGCCCGGCGCCGCCTTCCCGTCATTCGGCGAGCAGGAGTGCGGCGACCGCCTCCGGGGCCTCGTGCATCGCGTCGTGGCCGGTCGGGAGGTCGTGGACCTGCCACTCGGGATCGGCTCGGAGCCGGGTGCGGAGTCCGGCGAACGGCGTCCGGTCTTCCCATCCCGAGCAGTAGACGAACTCCCGGCGGGGGACCTGGGCGTGCGCGCCGGTGAGCCGGATCGTCTGCAGGAACGAGGCGAGGGGATGGGGACGGCGGCGGGGATCGCCGCCGTCCGGCGGTCGGACGGCGTAGCCGGTGCTCGCGGCGCCGGCCGCGATCACTTCTCGGAAGTACTCGTTCGCCGACGACCACCACGACTCGCCATCGCGCGGGACGAAGGCGTCGAGATGCACCAGCCGTGAGATCCGCCCGTCGGCGCGATCGGCGGCGGCGGCGATCACCATCCCGCCGTAGCTGTGGCCGACCAGCGTCGCGCCGGTGATGTGGGCGCGATCGAGGAGCCGCAATACGTCGCCGGCGTGTGTGCCGAGGTTGGCGGTCGCGAGCGTCGCGTCGTCGTCGTCTGGCCGCAGACCGGTCAGGGTCAGGGCGTGAACGGTATGACCGGCACGCTCCAGCAGCGGAATCACCGCCTCATACGCCCAGGAGCCCTTCCAACCGCCGGGTACGAGGACGAACGTCGCCACGCGTTTCTCCTTCTCTCAAGCCGTGGCATCGAGGCACGCCGCCTCGATGCCATGGGGTTCGGCCGGGCGCTCCGGGACCGAAGACCACCCGCATGGAGACAATGTCACCAGACCAAGGTGTGGCCGCCCACCGATAAGATGCCAACCGATGCCTGTTCGCCGCCAACCTCGCCGGATCGCCGGAGTGACGTCACATATATGGCCGTCCGGCGGGCGCCACCTCTGGCCGTCCGGCGAATCAAGCGCGGTGCAGTCGCACGCACGGGGACACCTGGTGTACGCGGCCAGCGGCGTGTTGACGGTCCACACCGAGCGTGGCACGTCGATCGTTCCCGCCAACCGGGTCGCCTGGACCCCCGCCGGGTTCACGCACCACCATCGCGCCCACGGCGACACCGACATGCGGATCGTCTTTCTCACGCCATCCCTCGCCCGGCTCATACCGGAGCATCCCGCCGTGTTCCTGGCCTCCGGCCTCGCCCGCGAGGTCCTGCTCGCCCTGACCGGTCCCCGCGACCACGACGAGGCCGCGCCTGGGCACAGCCGCTCCGCGCGCTCTCGTCTCCTTCGAGTGCTCGTCGACGAACTCCGCGAAGCACCGGAACAGCCACTTCACCTGCCGGAGCCACGGGACGACCGGCTGCAGGCCATCGCCCGGATTCTGTACGAGAGGCCGGGGGACAACTCCTCGCTGGCCGAACTCGGGAAGACGATCGGCGCCAGCACCCGCACCCTCAGCCGGCTGTTCCGCAACGAACTGGGCATGACCTTCTACGAGTGGCGCACACAGCTGCGCATCTACCACGCGCTCCTGCTCCTCGCCGACGGCCACGACACCACCCGGACCGCCTACGCCTGCGGATGGGCCAACCCCAGCGGCTTCATCGCAGCGTTCACCGACATCATCGGAACGACCCCGGGCCGCTACCGCGCCGGTCGCCAGACCACCGCCCGCGCGTCTCGGCTCCCGGCGGTGGTCAAGTCCCCGGGGTGATTCGCTTGTGAAGAGCCTTATGTGGCCGCCGCGTCACAGTGGCAGGGGGATGCGGTCGACCAGCCAGTACAGGCTGACCGCCACGATGGGGACGGACGTCGCGACCACGGCCCAGCGGGCCGCGGACGTCCGGCGCAGCAGCGTCAGCAGCGGGAAGAGCACGGCGATGATCACCAGCTGTGTCACCTCGATGCCGACGTTGAAGCTCAGGAGCGACAGCAGCAGCTCCCACGACCATCTCTCGTCGATGTCCAGCGCGCTCGCGAAGCCCAGTCCGTGCAGCAGGCCGAAGGCGAAGACGACCGGCACCCGCCATCCGCCCGGTTTCTCCTCCCCGCGGCCCAGGAGGTTGGCGAGGGCCACGACGATGATCGACGCCGCGATGAGCGGCTCGACGATCCCCGCGGGAACGTCCACGACCCCCATCGCGGCCAGGAGGAACGTGATGCTGTGGGCGGCGGTGAAGGCGGAGGCCGTGATCGCGACGTCGCGGAGACGGCGGGCGCCGATGAGCAGGGCGAGCAGGAAGAAGACGTGGTCGAGGCCGGTTATCAGGTGCTCGGCGCCGAGCAGGAAGAACTCCCCGGCCTGGTGCGAGGCCGGGTGCGCGCCGGTCCGCAGTGTCGGGTTCGGGGTGGTCAGGACCGCGGAGCCCTTGTCGCCGTCGAGCTCGTAGCGGACGATCGTCTCCGTGCTGTGCACGAAGCTCTCGGCGTCGGGGAAAAGCGCGCTCGAGATCGCGTGGGTTCCCCCGCTTCGGTCCTGGCAGGCGTAGTCGAAGGTCAGCACCGCGAAGGCCGTCTCGTCCCGGACGCGCACGTCCGCGTCGCCCTCGAGGGTGGGCGCGCACGGCTTGTCGTCGTAGGTCACGGCGAAGCGGCGCGTGACGTAGCCGGTCACGGCGTCGCGGTTGATCCTGAGCTGGCGGAGCTGCTCGGCTCGTTCCTTCGCGTCATACGCCTCCGCGTACAGCCAGGCCGACTTCATCAGGAGGTCGTACTCGAGGTCGAGCATCACCCTGACGTCCGTTCCCGTGCCGGTCACCTCGGCGTGGGCGGTCGTGGTCGCGTTGTGCGCCGCCGCCGGGGCGGGGCGCAGCAGGACGGCCGGCACAGCGCCGAGGATCATGGTGAGGAGGACGGCGGGCAACCAGCGCCTGCGGGGCATGTCTCGTTTCTCCAGATCAGGGGGAATGCCGCCCCGGACCGGGTCCGGGGCGGCGGTGATCGTCAGCGGTCGAACCAGTGGTACATGGGGGAGTCCGGTCCCCATGTGCCCGGCCGGCCGTGCTCGTCCTTGGTGACGAAGACGCTCGGTTCGGAGGCGGTCACCCCGCCGCCGCCGGAACGTGCCGTGACGAACCAGGCGTACGCGGTGTCGTCCTTGAGACGGTCCCAGGTCACCGAGGCGACCTGACCGGACTCCACCGTGCTCTTGCCGATGGTCCTGGTCGGCTCGTAGAGCGCCAGCGCGTCGGTCTGGAAGCTCGTCGTACGGGTGGTGAGGTCGACCGGCAGCACCATGTTGTCCTCACGCCCGTCGTAGCGGCGCAGCGGGTCGAACTCGCCGGCGCCGAAGTCGTCGAGCAGCGGCGAGTAGGTGTCCACGGTCAGCTCCGCCCGCTTGACGTTGAACTGCAGCAGCCTGAAGAAGCTCGCGCCGAACTGGAGCTGGTCGTCGGGGTTGTACCCGCCGATCCGGGTGAGCCCGAGACGGTCGGCCGACACCGTGTAGAACTGGTAGTCCGCCAGCAGCTCGACGACGCCGTTGCCGACCTGGCCCACCTTCGGCTTCACGTTGGTGCCCACGCCGTGCTCGTGCCCGGCGAGGATGAGGAAGACGTTCGGGTTCTTCTCGACCACCGTCTTGTAGAGCATCGAGCCGTCCGGGGCCGAGAATCCGGCGCCGCGTCCGTCGGGGTCGGCGCTCGGCACGAGGTAGTCGTGCGACAGCAGGATGCCGTTCCGGTTGGGGAACTTCTTGAAGACGGAGTCGGCCCATTCGGCCTCCTCCCGCGTCACGCCGTACGACAGGCCGACCACGACGAAGTCGAGCCCGCCCGCGGAGAACAGGTCGTAGTGGTTCTGGTTGTCGCCTTCCTTCCACGGCCCGCCGTAGGAGGCGTGCCGCCAGCCCTGCGCCGCCGTCCGGTACCGGCTGGGACCGTAGTACTTGTTGTAGATCGCGTCCGGCCCGTTCTCGGTGCCCGACTGGTTGTCGTGGTTGCCGGCGATCACGCCGTTCGGGATGTCGGCCTCGTCCAGCACGCGCTGCTGCTTGGAGGACACCTCGAGCTCACCGACGACCTGCTTCCGCGTGGCCTCGTCCGCGGGCTTGCGGATGTTGTTCTCGATGATGTCCCCGGTGTGCGCGACGTAGGAGATCTTGCGCTGGTCCTTGTTGTCCTTGATCCAGTTGACGATGCCGGCGTAGGCGGACTCCCACACCCCGCGCTCCTCGGGGGTCTCCTGCTCCACCGCGCCCTCGGAGATGTACTGCGTGTCGGTGAAGTGGACGATCGAGAAGTCGTAGGTGGCGGGGTCGGCGAAGCCGTTCGGGTCGCCGGGGTCGATGTCGTCGGCGAACGGGTCCTCGCCCGTCACCATGACGTGCACCTGCTGCTTGTCGACGTACTCGTCGCCGACGACGCCCGTCAGGACGGTCCTGCCCTGGGCGGCGCCACGGGCGCTGGTCAGCAGGTCCCACGACTCGGCCTCGGTGTTCCACACGCGCAGGGACGCCAGGCGCTCGGGGTCGATGACGCCCTCCCAGCGCAGGACCGGAGAGTCCACGTGGCCCTTCACCTGGACGTCGTACCGCTGGTAGACGAGATCCTTCCCGCTGGGCGCCTCGAGCGTCGCGCCGTCGGCCGGCTCCAGCCCCTCGGCCCTGACCTTCTTCTCGCCCGGCACCCGCAGGGTCGTGGGGACGGACCGGGCCGTGCCCTGGAACGCCTGGTTCGGGGTGAGGATCTCGGCCTGGGAGAACGTCGCCGTCACCCGGCCGCCGTCGGGTTCGGCCACCTTCGCCGAGAGCGTGGCCCGCTTCGGCACGTCCGCGGCCCCCGACGCGGGGGTCAGCTCGGCCGGGACGTCGGGGATGCCCGCCGACTCGAACACGATCTCGCGGGTCGCGGTGTTGCCGAGCCCGTCGGCGCCGGTCACGGCCAGGGTGTGCTTCCCGGCCCGCAGGCCCGGGCCCACCTGGGCGCCCGGTTCGATCGGCCGGCCGTCGAGCTTGACGTCCGGCCCGGACACCACGCCGGAGGCGTCCTCGAGCTTGACGTCCAGCACCACCGAGGCGGTGATCCTCTCGTCGGCGGCCGGGACGCTCTTGGCGACCTTGGGCGCCGTGTTGTCGGTGACCAGGGTACGGCTCGCGGTCTCACCGGTGGCCGAGGCGGCGGCGAGGGTGTGCTTGCCGTCCTTGACGGCGGTGGTGTCGAGGTCCGCGCGCAGACCGCCGGCGGGCGCGTCCACGAGGAACTCGAGGTCGATCTCGGTCAGCAGGTTCACGTTGTCGCCGCAGTTGCCGTCGCCCATGCTGTAGGAGTTCTTGAGCATCTGGCCGGTCGCCGCGCCGCGCACCGGGGTGAGGGCGATGTTCGAGATCGCGAAGTCGTCGCGGTTGGCGCCGCACGACGTCGGATAGGTGCCGGCCACGAAGTCGATCGTGTTCCAGCCGGGTACGAGGTACTCGTTCGGGAAGGTGAAGTCGACGCGCCGGCTCACGAAGTCACCGTCGAGCACGACCTTCTGGCCGTTGACGAGCAGGTGGTTCTGGTAGCGCGCCTCGATCGAGTTGCCGCCCACATTGAAGCTGAGGGTGGCGTTCCCCGAACCCAGCGTCTGGACGGCGTGCACCGCCGGGGCGTCGATCGTGTAGTGCAGTTCGGCGTCGCGGAGGGCGCTCTGGCCGCTCCCGCAGGTGCCGTCCCCCATGTCGTACGACGGCTTGACGTCGTGGCCGGTCACGGTGGCGCCGTCGAGGGCGAGGTCGAGGTTCGCGATCCTGAAGTCGTCGCGGTCGACGCCGCAGGACGCCTTGTAGTCGCCGGTCACGACCTTGATCGTGTTGTCGCCGGGCACCAGGAACCGGGCCGGGACCGCGACCGTGACGCGCCGGTCGGCCCAGGAGCCGCCCAGGTCGACGCGCTTGCCGTTGACGAGCAGGAAGTCGTCGTACTTGTCGTCGATCGAGTCCGTGCCCACGTCGAAGCCGAACTTCGCCGCGCCGTTGCCCAGTGTGGCCTTCGTGCGCGGTTCGGCGCCGTCGACGGTGAGGGACGAGACCCCGCCTCCGCCGTCGGCCGGCAGGGTCGCGGAAACCGTCTTGGTGCCCGCCACCAGCGTCCCGTCCGTGGGCAGCAGCCGGGGAGCCCCGGCCGGAGCGTTGTTCACGGTCACGGTGTTCTTGACGGTCACCCCGGCCGCGGTCGTGGCGGTGATGGCGTGCTCGCCGTTGGGCAGCGCCGTGGTGTCCACGTCCGCCGCGAGACCCGTGGTGCCCTGCGGGTCGCCCTGGACGAAGAACTTCAGCGTGGCCCGCTTGAGCAGCGAGGTGTTCGAGCCGCAGTTGCCGTCGCCGAAGGAGAGAGTGTAGGGGTTGTCCTCGCCGTCCGCGACCTCGCCGAGCAGTTCGAGGCCCACGTCGGACAGGACGAAGTCGTCGTAGTTGAGGCCGCAGGAACCGTCGATCGCACCCGCGACGATCTCGATGGTGTTCTCGCCCTTGACGAGGTGTTCGTTGGGGATCTCTACGGTCGCCCGCTCGTTCACGTGGTCGCCGATGTCGCTGCGGTGCACACCGTTGATGAGCACGTAGTTGTGGTACCGCGCCTCGGTGGAGTTCGAGCCGACGTCGAAGCGGAGCTTGGAGACCCCGACCGTCCGGGTGGCGTCGACCGCGGTGCCGTCGAGGGCGAGCTTCGTGACGCTGTCACCGGCGGTGGTGGGGACGGCCGCGATCTTCGCCGTGCCCTCGAGGAAGGAACCGTCGGCGGGGGTGAGGGTCGGAGGGGTCCGGGAACCGGTCGGCGTCGGGCTGGGACGTCCCTGAACCGTCTTCCCCGGTTCCGGGTCGGCGTGCGCCGCTCTCACGACGCCGCTGACGAGCAGCGCCGCGACCACGGTGACCACGGCGAGACGTCCTCGACTCCTCGAGCCTCTCAGCAGCTTTCCGGCTGCTATCGGCTGCATCAGGTGCAGTCCCTTCTATGTCGTTCACAAGTTCCGATCAGGCGGTTCGCCCTCGGGCACCTTGGACGGCGCGAGTGAACGCTGTGCATGGAGAGACTGACGAGGAGAGGAAGCGATCGTCTCATTCTGGTCATACGTCGCGAGACCGGAATAAGTGGGTCGCATCACCCAATAGGGATAAACGGTCTGACAAGCTCCCTTCGTGCGTCGGGGAGCCGCCGGGCCGGAGGGCGCCGGCGGCTCCGCCCGACGCGGTCACCAGCGGTCGTGGACCTGGGGGCGGATCAGGTCGTCGTACACCTCGGCGACGGCGGCCAGGGTCGCCTCGTCCAGCGGCGGCAGGGACGCGGCGGCGGCGTTGGCCCCGGCCTGGGCCCCGTTGCGGGCACCGGGGATGACCACGCTGACGGCCGGCTGGTCGATGATCCAGCGCAGCGCGAACTGGGCGGTGGTCATGCCGTCCGGCACCAGCCGCTTGAGCCGCTCGACGGCCTTCAGGCCGGTCGCGAAGTCGACACCGGAGAAGGTCTCGCCGACGTCGAACGCATCCCCGTGCCGGTTGAAGGTGCGGTGGTCGTCCGGCCCGAAGCTCGTGTGCCGGTCGTAGCGGCCGGACAACAGCCCGCTGGCCAGGGGGACACGGGCGATGACGCCCACCCCCGCCGCGGCGGCGGCCGGCAGCACCCGCTCCAGCGGCTTGAGACGGAAGGCGTTGAGGATGATCTGCACCGTGGCCACGTTGGGCCGGGCGATCGCGGTCAGCGCCTCCTCGCAGGTCTCCACGCTCACCCCGTAGGCGGCGATACGGCCCTCCTCGACCATGGTGTCCAGCGCGTCGTACACCGCCGGGTCGGAGTACACCGAGGTGGGCGGGCAGTGCAGCTGGACCAGGTCGAGGATGTCGACGCCGAGGTTCTCCCGCGAGCGGTCGTTCCAGGCGCGGAAGTTGTCCAAGGTGTAGGCGGAGTGCTCCTGCGGCACGCGGCGGCCCATCTTCGTGGCCACCGTGAGGCCCGGCCGTTCCCTGATCAGACGGCCGACGATCCGCTCGCTGCGGCCGTCGCCGTACACGTCGGCGGTGTCGATGAACGTCACCCCGGCGTCGACGGCCGCGTGCAGCGTGGCCAGTGCCTCGTCCTCGCCGACCTGGCCCCAGTCGGCGCCCAGTTGCCACGCGCCGAGGCCGACCACCCCGACCTGCCTGCCTGTCCTGCCCAATTCACGCTTCTCCACCCGACCGATCGTAGAAGCCCCGGTGAGCCGCCCGGACCGGGGGCCGCTGGAGTCTCCCGCCGGGGGAGGGTCCATGCTGTTCGCCATGCACGAGGAGGACTCCGGCGGGCTGATGCCCATCGGCCGGTTCGCGCGGCTGTGCAGGCTGAGCGTCAAGCAACTGCGCAACTACGACGAGCTCGGCCTGTTGCCCCCGGCTCACGTCGACCCGGACAGCGGTTACCGCTACTACCGCCCCGGCCAGGCACGCACGGCGCTGTCGATCGGGCTGCTGCGCTCGCTGGACGTACCGCTCACCGCGATCGCGGAGGTGCTCTCCGGTGCCTCGCCGGCCGAGGCCCTCGCGCGGGTGCGCGAGAACCTGGAGGCCGAGCTGGCCAGGCGCCGCAGGGCCCTGGCCACCCTTGAGCACGTGCTGACCGACGGCCTGCCCAAGACGCAGGTGAGCGTGGTGCGCGAGCCCGCGCGCAGGGTGGTCGCCGTGCGGGACGTGGCGGCCGGGCCCGAGGACGTGGCCCGCGCGACCAGTGGCTGCGCCGCCCGGCTCCTGGCCCACGGCATGGTGCCGCTGGCCGGGCTGTTCCCCTTGGAGCTGGGCGAGCAGATTCCGGTGACGGTGACGGCGCTCGCGGAAGGGACGCAGGGGCCGCCGCCGGGGACGCGGCCGGACGTGCTGCCCGGCGGTGTGTTCGCCCGCGCGGTGCACATCGGGCCGTACGACCAGATCGGGCTGACCGCGCACGCGCTGCTGGCCTGGTGCGCCGAGCGGGGCCACCAGCCACCGGGGCCGATCCGTGAGGTCTACCTCTCCGACCCGGCCGTCACCCCGCCCGAGCAGCTGATCACCCACCTGCTGGTGCGGCTCGAGGACGGCTGAGGGGCGCGCCGGGAGGTCTCACAGGGGCGCCGGGTGCCCGGATGCCGGCCCGCAAGGCCCGCTCGGCCGCCTCGATGAGCTCGGTGTCCTCCCGGCGGGCCGCCCCGATGGTGAAACTGATCGCCGCGTCGCCGGTCCAGCCGTCGAGGTGCGCCCCGCCGTCGATGCTCACCAGGTCGTCGCACCGCCTCCCGATAACAATACCGGTATTGTTATCTCGGTACTATGGATCGCATGGTGCGAGTTCCCCTGACCGGGTCCGAACGCGAGCGAGGCGAGCTGCTCGGCGCGCTGCTGCGCCAGGCGCGCGGGCAGCGCAGCATGGCCGAGGTGGCCGTGGCGGCGGGCATCTCCGCCGAGACGCTGCGCAAGATCGAGACGGGCCGCATCCCCACGCCGGCCTTCTTCACCGTCTCCGCCCTGGCCGAGGCCCTCGGCGTCTCCCTGGACACCCTGGCCGCCATCTGCGCCGAGCACTCCACGCGGCACGTCGAGACCGGCAAACTGGCCGGCTGACCCGCCGCGCCCTGCGGCCGGGCCGGGGCATGGTGTCCGGGTGGCCGCGCGTGGCAGGGCCGGCGGCGGCCGTCGATCTAGCCGGCAGGATGGTAGGCGCGGCCGGCCGCCTCGATGTGACTCTTCGCGGCCCGCCGGGCGGCCTCGGCGTCCCCGGCGCGGATAATCGTCAGGTACGCCGCCGGTCAGGGCGGCGCGGTGTTCGCCGGCACGGTCAAGGGCGTGCTCAAGCCGTACCGGGCCGCGCGGCCTGAGCGGGGCTCAGTCGCGTGTCAGGGCCAGGCGCAGGCCGAAGCCGATCAGCACGGTCCCGGTGAGCCGGTCGACCACGCGCCGCACCACAGGGCGGCCCAGCCACTCCCGGGCCAGCCCGGCGCCGAGGATCAGCAGCGTGAACCAGGCCATGCCCTCCACGTTGTGCACCAGGGCCAGCAGCACGCCGGTGAGCAGGTGGGGCGCGTCCTGCGGGATGAACTGCGGCAGCAGGGCGACGTAGAAGACGCCGACCTTGGGGTTGAGCAGGTTGGTCGCCATCCCGCGCATCCACGCCCGCCCCGCGCCCGCCGAGGCCGGCTCCTGCCCGTTCTCGGCCTCCTCGCCGCCGCGCCGGGCCCGCCACAGCATCGACGCGCCGAACCACACCATGTACGCGGCACCGGCGAAGCGCAGCACCGTGTACGCGAGCTCGGAGGCGGTCAGCAGCGCCGAGACGCCGACGGCCGCGGCCGCGCCCCACACCAGCACCCCGGTGTTGACGCCCAGGGCCGTCGCGAACGCCTGCCGCCGGCCGCGGCTGACGGCGGAGCGCAGCACCAGGGCGGTGTCCAGGCCGGGGACGATCGTCATCAACCCGGCGACGACCGCGAAAGAGGCGAGCGAGGAGAGCACCGGCCCATCATCCCCTATGTCCCGTTCTGGTGAACGGTGAGACCCCGGCAACCCATCCTGCCGGGGTCTCCTGGTGGGGCACGGTCTGGTCATCCCCGGCCGGCGCTCCGGGCTTCGGCGGCGGCCTTCAGGCCGCGCAGCCATGGTTCCCGACATCCGGTGTCCGGCGGTATGCGACCGGGAGTCCGGCCGGCCTTCGTCAGGCGGCCGAGCCGGTGCGGTCGCGGTGCTGGAGGGCGTCGTCGGCGCCGGCGCCGGTCAGGATGGCGTCGAGCAGCCCGGGATAACGGGCGTCCAGATCCTCGCGCCGCAGGACGAGCAGGTTCTCCCGTCCCGAGGGTCGCTGCCAGATGACGCCGCTGTCCCGCAGCACCCGCCAGTGATGGGTCATGGTCGACTTCGCGGTGATCCCCAGCGTGTTCAGGACGCTGGTGCAGTTGTGCTCGCCGCCGGCGTCGAGCAGGCGTACGGCGGCGAGGCGCACACCGTTCCCCAGCGCCGACAACACGTCTTCGATCCGGATCTGGTCACGGTCGGGATGACGGAAGGCCATGGTGCCACTGTACCGCGATTGTCGAACGGTCTTCCTGGGATGTGGCATAGTACGATCGTACGTAGATACTCGTACGATCGTTCCTGTGGGACGGGCTTCCGCATGCCCGCCACCGGCTCCCCGAAGGGCGTTCCATGTCCACATCATCCGCGCCGCCCGTGCGATCACCGGGCGACGTCAAGCCACGGCTCGGCTGGACCCTGGCGCTACTCGCCCTGGCCCAGCTCATCTACGCGCTCGACCTCAACATCGTGTTCGTCGCGCTCCCCAAGATCGGCAGTGACCTGGGCTTCCCCGGCCAGACCCAGCAACTCGTGGTCAGCGCCTACGTCGTCTTCGCCGGCGGCTTCCTGCTGTTCGGCGGCCGGGCGGCGGACCTGCTCGGCCGCCGCCGCGTCTTCGTGTTCGCCCTGGCCCTGTACGCCGTCTCCTCGCTGGCGGGCGGCCTGGCCACCGGTCCCGTCGTCATCATCGTCGCCCGCGCCGTCCAGGGCGTCGGCGGGGCGCTGCTGCTGCCCTCCACGCTGGCGCTGCTCAACAGCCTCTTCGCCGAAGGCCCGCAGCGTAACCGCGCGCTGGCGGTCTGGGGCGGTGCCGGCGCCAGCGGACTGACCATCGGCGCACTGCTCGGCGGCCTGCTCACCCAGAACTTCGGCTGGCCCGCCGTCTTCTTCGTCAACGTCCCCCTGGCCGGGCTGGTCGCGCTGGCGGCCCTGGCCGTCATCCCGCGCGACCCGGCCAGAGGGGAACGGCGCAGATTCGACGTACCGGGGGCGCTGAGCGTCACCGCCGGATCGACCCTGCTGGTCTTCGCCCTGGTCGAGGGGCCGGAGCTGGGCTGGGGCAGCCTCCCGGTGATCGCCGCCTTCCTGCTGGCCGCCGTACTGCTGGTGATCTTCGCGCTGGTCGAGGCCCGCAGCGCCGACCCGCTCATGCCCTTCCGGCTCTTCCGCAACCGCAGCCTGACCGTCGGCATGCTGGTCACCTTCATCTACATGGCCACCTTCGGCGTCCTGCCGTACTTCCTCACCGTGCTGCTGCAGAGCGTCCATGGCTACAGCGCCCTGCAGACCGGACTGGCCTTCCTCATCCCCTCACTGGCCATCGCCGCCGGCACCCAGAGCGGCGAACGCCTGGCCACCCGGGTCGGCACCCGTGCCACGCTGCTGATCGGCTTCGCCATCGGCGCGCCCGGCACCGCCGTCCTCGCCCTCGGCTTCGACGCCGGGGCCGGGTACGGCCTGCTGGTGCCCGGCCTCATCGTCTCCGGCCTCGGCCAGGGCATCGTCTGGACCGCCATGTGGATCGCCGCCGCCACCGGCACCGCCAGCCACGAACAGGGCGTGGCCAACGGCATCGCCTCCACCGCGCTCAACATCGGCAACGCCATCGGCCTGGCCGTCTTCACCGTCATCGCCGACATCGGCACCGAGGGCAAGGCCGGCCAGGCCCTGAGCGCCGCCACGGCCGACGGCGAGTTCCTCGTCATCCTGCTCACCGCTGCCGCGATGATCGCCGGCCTCCTGGTCGCACTCACCCTGCCGCGCCCGAGCCGCCGGACCGTCGCCACCGGGCAGCGGGACAGGTCCCACGCGGCCGGCTGACCGCACGTCGACGCGCGGGGACCCCTCACCGCCTCGGCGGCGTCCCCCTCCCGGGCCGGGAGGGGGACGTGGGGCGCGTCTAGCGGCCCTGCAGGGACTTGACGTTGTCGCCGAAGGTCCAGCCCTTCGAGCCGTCCCAGTTGACGGACCAGTCCATCAGGCCCTTCAGCTGCCCGTTGAAGCTGTTCCAGCTCTGGGACACCAGGGACGGCGCCATGTAGCCGCCTCCGGCCCCGCTCTGGGCGGGCAGGCCGGGGACCTGCTTGTCATACGGGACCTTGATCGTCGTGCCCTGGATGACCAGGCCGTTGTTCAGGCAGGTGGTCTGGGCGACGAACCCCTGGACGGTGCCGGCGGAGTAGGAGTCGCCGGAGCAGCCGTACATGCTCCCGTTGTAGTACTGCATGTTCAGCCACCACAGGCGCCCGTTGTCGGCGTACTTCTTGACGATCGGCAGGTACGCCCCCCAGATCGAGCCGTAGGTGACGCTGCCGCCGGTGACGTACGCCGTCTCGGGGGCCATGGTGAGGCCGAAGCCGGACGGCATCTGGGCGAGCACGCCGTCGATGATGCGGATGAGGTTGGACTGGGACGCCGACAGCTGGTTGATGTTGCCGCTGCCGGACAGGCCGGTCTCGATGTCGATGTCGATCCCGTCGAAGTTGTACTTCTTGAGGATCGGCACGATGGTGGCGACGAAGCGGTCGGCGACGGTGCTGGAGCTCAGATCGATTCCGGCGGCCGCTCCGCCGATCGACATCAGGATCGTCGCGCCGGCGGCCTTGGCCTGGCACATCTCCGCGGGCGTGGCGACCTTGACGGTGGAGTCCATGCCGTCCTCCCACAGGACGGTCCCGTCGGAGCGGATGACCGGGAAGGCCGCGTTGATCACGTTGTAGCCGTGGGCCTTGATGCGGGAGTCGGTGATGGGGATCCAGCCGAGCGGAGGGTGCACGCCGTTCGACGCGCCGTCCCAGTTCTCCCAGTACCCCTGCAGGACCTTGCCCGCCGGCCTGGGCTTCACCGCGCAGGTGTCGTCCGTCGGCGTGGGAGTGGGAGTGGGAGTCGGGGTGGGGGTCGGCGTCGGCGTGGGGGTCGGGGTGGGAGTGGGAGTCGGCGTGGGGGTGGGGGTGGGCGTGCCGGGTGGGGTGCCCGGCCCGTCGAAGCTGACGTCGTCGGCGTAGTAGGTGCCCTGCCCGTACCAGCCGTGCAGGTAGACCACGGCCGTCGTCTGGGACGCCCCGGTGGTGAAGGCGACCGAGAGCTGTGTGTACGCCGTCGCCGAGGAGGTCCAGGTGGACCCGCCCCCGTTCACGCCGAGGTACACGTAGGCGCCGCGCACCCAGGCGGTCAAGGTGTAGGCGGTGCTCGGCCTGACGCTCACCGACTGGGAGCACTCGGCGGTGTCGGAGTTGCCCGCCGCGCCGGCGAGCGCCTTCACGCCGGAGCGGACCGGGGAGCCGACCACCGAGCCGAGCCCCCCGGTGCACGACCAGGGCGAGAGGGTCCCGGTCTCGAAGCCGGGATTGGCGAGGAGGTTGGCGGCCTGGGCCGACGTCTGTGTGACGAGGACCCCGATGAGCGCCAGCAACAGCGACACTGCCGTCACCAGCAGGCGGGGGGTTCGCTTCATGGGGGACAACCCTTCTGGCGCCCTGGTGGGAGAGGTCACCGGGCGTCGACGGCGCGGCGGGGCGCGGGGCACTTCTTATAGGAAAGTTTCCTAAGAATTAACCGATGGTAGCCCCGCCGCCAACGCCGTACAAGACCCAAACCGGTCAGCTGCCGCAGATCGGACGGGTGCGGGCGGCGTAGGAGCGCGCCCCCGTCAGCAGGGCGAGTCCCAGCCCGCCGAACGCCAGGCCGCCGAACACCGCCATCCAGGTGATCCCGGCGGCGGTGAAACCGTCCGACGGCCCGGCCGCCGGCAGCACGCCGAGCACTGTGAGCGTCACGTACACCATGATGCCGATCCCGTACACCGACAGACCGGCGGAGGTGAGCCAGGCCGGGATCAGCGGCAGCAGCCGGGGAACCCGCGTACCGGACAGGAACGGCACCCATCGCGGGAAGCGCATCCCCCACCGGTACAGCAGGCCGAGGGCCAGGAAGACCCCGAGCATCGCGGCCAGCACGGTGACGTCGATGCCCACCGACGCCAGCGCGTGGGCCGACAGGGGCGCGCCGGCGTTGATCCGCCGCCACTGCTCCGCGGTGAGGCCCAGCGCGTCACCGCCCAGCGTCCAGATGGTCTTGACCCCTGCCCAGGGCAGCAGGCCGCCGAGCAGCGCGAACGCGGCGAGCCGGGCCCGCCGGGAGGCGGTGGAGGGCGTGGGATGGACGAGCGGGCCGCCGCCCGCGCCCGGGTGATCCTGGCCGCAGCGGACGCACCTGCCGCGCGCGCGACGGCGCAGGACGACCGCCGAGAGGGTGAGCAGGGCCGCGCCGGCCGAGTTGAGCAGGATCTGGGCGAGCCCGGTCGCGCTCTCCACTCCCGCGCCGGACGCCAGCGTCACGAATTCGACGGGCAGGGCGACCAGGCCCACCGCGAAGACCGGGATGGTCACGGCCAGGGCCGCCGTCGCCACCGTCCTGCCCGCCCGGCCCGGTGCGCGGGCGCCGAGCAGGCAGGCCCCGGCCGCCGTGACGGCCGCCAGGGCCAGCACGAGCTGGACCGCCGCCGGGTAGGGATCGCCGGGCCTCCAGGGCACCGTGGTGCCCGTCGCCGCCCAGGTCACCTCGACGGCCGCGTACAGCGGCCCCCACACCGCCGCGGCGTACGGCGCCCACACCGGCCCCCGCGAGGACCACGACGGCGGGCGGGGTGCTGCTTCTACGGGAGTGGCCACGACGGCCTCCTGTTCTTGACGGCCCGGGTCAGGCGGCGGCGACGGGAAGGTGGGAGCGGCGCCACGCGTACGCGGCGGTCACGGCGGCCAGCAGCGGTCCCCACAGCACCAGCGGGGCGTAGGCGGCGATGGCGAGCCACCCCTGCCAGGTGGAGGTGTTGAGCGGGAAACCGGCGATGAGCGGACGGCCGCGGATGTCCGTTCCCATGAACATGGTGACCGCCGCCCATGTCCACAGGCAGGTCAGGACGGCGGCGGCGAGGGCGGCGGGGACGACCGCGGCCGCCGGCGGCACCGTCCGGCCGCGCAGGCCCGGGACCCAGCGCGGGAACACCTCGCCCCAGGGGGCGACCAGTCCGACGGCCGCGAACGCCGCGATCTCGGAGATGACCGACAGCAGGACCACGTACAGCTCCCCCGGCAGCCACGAGGGGAGGTCTCCTGGCCCCATGTCGTGGTTGTGGATGACGATCGGCGCGTGGAAGGTCATCGCCGCGACCCGCCAGAGGCCGGACGGCAGCACGGTGAACGGGATGGCGAGGGCGGCGATGCGCGCCCAGCGGGGGACCCCGGGCACGGTGGCGTGCGCGGCGGTCCAGGCGGCGCGCAGCCGGCCGGGTGGGGGCGGCGCTTCGGTAAGCGTGTTCAAGACGACCTCCGGTACGCAGGGCGTCGTTCGCCCGGCGTATGTCGAAGATCGCAGCCCGCCCCCTCGCGGCTCATCACCCCGGGGAGGGAACCGCGTCCCCTGCGCGGGGGAGGCCGTTCTCAGGCCCCCGGGCCGGGTCTTCCCGGGGAGCCGCTGCCGGTGGCGTTCACGCGCCTCGGGCCGGGTCTTCCCACGGAGCGGCGGCCGGTGGCGTTCACGCGCCTCGGGCCGGACGGCAGGTGCGACGAACCGGCCCCCTACCCTCTGATCTTGTCCTCTGGGCCGCCGGTACTCCCGCGATCAAGGTGTGCGGCGGAGGCGGCGGCGTGGCAGGCGCCGCGGTGGTCGGCGCGGGCGACGATGCGGCCGTCCCGGACGCGGACGGCCACCTCGGTGCCGTCCCCGACCGCGGGCACGCCGGCGGCGGCGGCCACGGCCCCGCCGGGATCGTGCACCACGCGCAGGCGCGGCCAGGCGGCGCGCGGGAAGGCCTGGCGCAGGCAGCCGCACACCTCGGCGACGGCCAGGCGCGCCAGCGGCGCGAGCTCGCCGGGGTCGCCGGTGACGACGACGGCGGTCACCCGCGCCCCGGGCGGCGCGGCCCGCACGGCCTCCTCCGCCGCCTCCAGCCGGTGCAGCCCGAGGACCGCCACCACGTCCTCCTCCGCCAGGGCCACCGGTTCGCCGCGGACGGCGTCCAGCGCAGGGGGCGGGGACCACGGCTCGTCGGCCGGCCGCGCCGCCGGGACCTGGGGGACGAGCGGCCATCGGCCGCCGAGGTCGAGGCCCGCCAGCTCCCGGCAGACGGTGACGACGTCGAACGGCTCGAGGAACCCGGGGGCGGCCGCGGCCAGCCGGCTGGCGCCGTGCAGCGTGGTCAGCGCCGCCTCGGCCACGCGGACCAGCCGGGCCGGAGGCGAGCCCGGCGGCCGGAGCCGCTCCAGGGCGAGGCCGAGCAGGATGGCGCCCAGTTTCGTCAGCTGGGCGAACGCCAGGCGGGTGCGCTCGTCGGCGATGATCTCGGGCACCAGGTCGGCCGCGAGCCTCGCCGGGGCGCGCGGATCGTCGGTGGCCAGGGGGAGCCGGGCGACCCAGGCGCGGGCGAACGCGGCGAGCGCATCCTCGGGCCGCGCGTGGAGCGGCGCGGGCGGCTCGGGGGCGTGCTCGGCGAGGTCGGCCAGGACCGAGAAGTACAGGGCCCGCTTGCCCGGGAAGTTGGAGTAGACCGCGCCGCGGGTCAGCCCGGCGCGTTCGGCGATGCCGTCGACCTTGGCGCCGCGGAAGCCGTGCTCGGTGAACTCGTCCCTGGCGGCGGCGAGCACCTGGGCGCGGTTGTGTTCCTGCAGTTGCGCCCTGCTGAGCCGGCCCATCGTCCTCCTGCCCCCGCTTGCCTGATCGCCCGCCCAAAGATACCGTCACGCATTCAGATGATGTCATCATATGATTTCATCATCTGGATTCGAGGAGAAGACATGACGAACGAGGACGTCCCTGAGGTCGAGCTGGGCGACGCCGAGGTGCTGCGCGACCCCTTCGCGGTGTACGGGCGGGCGCGCGAGCGTTCGCCGATCGCCCGGCTGCTCGCCCCGGGGTTCGGGCCGATGTGGGCGCTCACCCGGCACGACGACGCGCGGGCGATGCTCGGCGACCCGCGGTTCGAGCTCGGCGCCGCGAGTTTCATGCCGCCCCAGGTGCCCGAGCACTGCCGCCCGTACATGCGCACCATGGCCGAGATGGAGGGCGCCGAGCACGCGCGGCTGCGCCGTCTGGTGGCCCCGGCGTTCACCCCGCGCCGCGCCGCCGTGTTCCGCCCCCGCGTCGAGCGCGTCGTCGCGCGGCTGCTCGACGAGCTGCCCGAGCACGCCGAGGGCGGCACGGTCGATCTGCTGGCGCACTTCGCCAAGCCCCTGCCGATGGAGGTCATCTGCGAGCTGGTCGGCATCCCGGAGGCCGACCGGCCGCGCTGGCACGCCTACGGCGCCGTCGTGGCGGCCGGTTCGGGCAGCGGGTTCGCCGAGGCCGTGCCGGGGATCGTCGAGGACGCGCTGGGCGCGCTGGAGCGGCGGCGGGCGGAGCCGGGCGACGACGTGCTGTCCGACCTCGTCCGCGTGCGGGACGAGGACGGCGACCGGCTCGCCGACGCCGAGATCGTCACCCTGGTGTGGCACCTGGTCATCGCAGGACAGACCCCCGCCAACCTGATCGCCAACGCCGTGGCCGAGCTGGTCGCCCACCCCGAGCAGCTCGCCGTCCTGCGCGGGGATCCGGGGCTCATGCCGGACGCCGTCGAGGAGCTGCTGCGCTGGTGCGGGCCGCAGCTTCTGACGATCCCGCGCCGCGCCCGGGAGGACGTCGAACTGCACGGCGTCCTCGTGCGGCGCGGCGAGCCGGTCACGGTGGCGATCGCCGCCGCCAACCGCGACCCGCGGGCGTTCACCGACCCCGAGCGGTTCGACGTCCGCCGGGCGCCGGGGGCCGGGCACCTGGCGTTCGCCCACGGGCCGCACTTCTGCCTCGGGGCCGCGCCGGCGCGCGTCCAGACCGAGGTCGCGCTCACGGCGCTGCTGCGCCGCCTCCCCGGAGCGGCGCTCGCGGCGTCCCCGGCGGAGCTCCGCGTCCCCGACCCGGGCGCCTGGCGGCTCTCGTCACTGCCGGTGAGCCTGTGACCCTCCGCCCGCACCAGCCGTTCGGCCGGTCGTGGCGATCCGCGACGGCTGCCGGCGCCTGCGGGCCGAGGCGGCGCCTGCCGCCTCAGCGGGTGCGCAGCCGGGCCAGGGTCTGCTCCAGTTCGGCCTGGATGGTGCGCCCGGCCGCGTCGGCGTCTCCCCGTGCGACCGCCTCGACCAGGGCGGCGTGGCTGTCGTCGCCGGGGTTGGCGTCGGCCGAGCGCAGGCCGAGCAGCCCGACCAGGTCGATGAGCCCGCCGCGCAGCGCGGGGACGAACTCGGTGAACAGCTCGGTGAGGACCGGGTTGTGCGCGGCGGCGACGACGGCGGAGTGCAGGGCGATGTCGGCGTCGACGAACTCGTCGTCCCCGCGCGCGGCGGCGGCGCGGCGGGCCTGGAGCGCGTCGCGCAGCGCAGTGAGGTCCTCCGTCGTGTGGCGCTCGGCGGCCAGGCGCGCGGCCTGCACCTCCAGCAGCATGCGGACCTCGTAGACGTCGGTGACGGCGGCCCGGCGCAGGCGGGCGGGCCAGTCCTCGGCCGGTTCGGTGGCGATGACGAACACGCCCGCGCCCTGCCGGGCCTGCAGGAGGCCGGCTCCGGCCAGCGCGCGCAGGGCTTCGCGCACCGTGGAGCGCCCGACGCCGAGGGTCTTGGCCAGGGTGGTCTCGCCGGGGAGCCTGGTGCCGACCGGCCAGTGGCCCTGGGTGATCTGCTCGCGCAGATGGCGGGTGGCCTGTTCGACCAAGGGGCTGGGGCGGAGCGCGCCGAGCGCCATTCGAGTTTCACCTCTCAGGTTCTCAGCTTGTCTGAGGAGTTGAATTGTGGTTAGTCTACCCGCCATGACGCTGCGCGAGCTTCTTCTCGGCTGCCGCGGCGGGGCCTGAGGCGACCGGCACCCCGCCGCGGGGTGCCGTGCTGCCGGTCGACGAATGGCCGGCCGACCTGGCCGGTCGTCCCACCGGATCGACCGAAGGATCCTCCAGCCCATGAGCGTCACCAGCGACCACGTTCACCACGGCGGCACCTCCGCCGCCGGTCTCGCCGCCACCCGCGGCTTCCCGACCCTGCGCACCCCGAGCGGCCCGGTCCCCCAGGGGGCGCCGGAGTGGAACCCGCAGCGCGCGAGCGCGATGCCCCACCACCGGTACCGGCCGGTGCACGAGAAGGTCACCCTCCCGGCGGCCGAGCGGCTGTGGCCGGGACGCCGCGTCGAGCGGGCGCCGCTGTGGGTGCCGGTGGACCTGCGCGACGGCAACCAGGCCCTGGCCGAGCCGATGGACACCCCGCGCAAGCGGCGCATGTTCGACCTGCTCGTCGCGATGGGCTTCAAGGAGATCGAGATCGGCTACCCCTCGGCCAGCCGGACCGACTTCGACTTCGTCCGGCACCTCGCGGACGGCGACGCCGTCCCCGACGACGTGACGGTGGTGGTCTTCACCCCTGCCCGGCGCGATCTGATCGAGCGGACCTTCGAGGCGATCGAAGGGCTGCCCCGCACGGTCGTGCACCTGTACACCGCGACGGCGCCGGTCTGGCGCGAGGTGGTCCTCGGACGGTCCCGGGCCGAGGTGCACGCCATGATCACCGATGCCGCGGAGCACATGGCCCGGCTGGCGGAGCGGCGCCGGCGGGGGCGGGTACGGTTCCAGTTCTCCCCGGAGGTGTTCAACCAGACCGAGCCCGATTTCGTGCTCTCGGTGTGCGACGGGCTGACCGAGCTCTGGGACGCCTGCCCCGACCGGCCGGTGACCCACAACCTGCCCGCCACCGTCGAGATCGCCACCCCCGACGTGTACGCCGACCAGATCGAGTACATGCACCGCCACCTGGCGCGACGCGACTCGGTGATCCTCTCGGTGCATCCGCACAACGACCGCGGCACCGGGGTCGCCTGCGCCGAGCTGGCCGTGATGGCCGGGGCGCAGCGCGTGGAGGGCTGCCTGTTCGGCAACGGGGAGCGCACCGGGAACGTCGACCTGGTCACTCTCGCCCTCAACCTCCACGCCCAGGGCGTCGACCCGATGATCGACTTCTCGGACATCGACGTCATCCGGGAGACCGCCGAGCACTGCAACCGCCTGCCGGTGCACCCGCGCCACCCCTACGCGGGGGAGCTCGTCTACACCGCCTTCTCCGGGACCCATCAGGACGCCATCGCCAAGGGGCTGGCCCACCACCGCGAGCGGTCCCGCGAGATGGGCGTCCCGGCCGCGCGGGCGCCGTGGGACGTGCCGTACCTGCCGATCGATCCCGCGGACGTGGGGCGCGACTACGAGGCGGTGATCCGGGTCAACAGCCAGTCGGGCAAGGGCGGCGTGGCGTACCTGCTGAACGTCCACCACGGGCTGGAGCTGCCGGGGGCGCTGCGCGCCGACTTCTCCCGCGTCGTCCAGGCCGCCACCGACGGCAGCGGGCAGGAGGCGACGGCCGGGCAGCTGTGGGAACTGTTCTCCGCCACCTACCTCGACCCGGCGCGCGAGGGGACCGTCGGGCTGTCGTCATGGACGAGCGAGGAGACCACACCCGGGAGGCACCGCTTCACCTGCGTCCTGCGCGCGGCCGCCGGCTCCCCGGACGCGGACGGCTCGTGCGAGGGCGGGCACCAGGGCACGGACGGCTCCGGCCGCGACGGTGAGGGCCGGTACGTCGGCGACGGCGACGGGGTGCCGGGCGCCTTCGCGGCGGCGCTGGCCGCCGCGGGGATCGCCGTGGAGGTCCTCGACCACGTCCGGCACCCCGTCCCCGGCGGTGTCGTCGCCTACGTCCGGTGCCGCGTCGGCGAGGAGGTCGTCTGGGGAGCCGGCCGGGACGCCGCCCCCCTCACCGCCTCGGTCCACGCCGTCCTCGCCGCGGTCAACCGCGCCCGCTGACCGCCACCGCCGCGAAGCGGTCACCGTGCCCGGTGCTCACTGTGGAGGACCTCGCGCTCCCACTGGTGCCGTGGCTGGGTGTGCAGCCGCCAGTAGTGTTCGGCGATGTCGTCCGGGTCGAAGGCGGTGCCCGGAGCGACGGGCCCGTCCACGGTGACGCTCGCCACGTGGACGCCGGAGGAACCGTATTCCTGGTCGAGCAGCGTCACCAGGGTTCGCACCCCGGCCTTGCCGAGCGAGAGGCTGACGTACCCGGGCTTCGGCTCGGGCATCCCGCCGGTGACGATGAACGAACCGCTCCCGCGCCGCGCCATGGCGGGCGCGACGTGGGCGGCGGCGGTGAGCGCTCCGACCACGTTGACCGCCCAGGCGTCCAGGTGGGCGCGCGCCGACAGCTGACCGGGCGCGTCCGCCTGGACGATCGCCGCGTTGTAGACGACGACGTCCGGGAGGCCGAACTCGCCGGCCGCCGCGTCGAGGGCCGCGCGCAGCGCCGTCTCGTCGGCGCTGTCGGCGGTCAGCGAGACGACCGGCACGGCGAAGGGGGCGACCGCTTCGGCCGCCTCCGCGAGCGTTCGAGGCGTCCGCGCGACGAGGGCGATCGGCAGGCCCTCTCGCGCGAACCGGCGGGCGACCGACCGGCCGATCCCCGGACCGGCTCCGATGACAACTGCTCCCGGCATCACTGGCTCCTTCACGCTGGATGATGGCCGACAACCAGGACGTTAAGGTGTCACATCGGTGTGAAGGTCAACTCCGGCGTGAGGGAGGCACATGCGCATCGGTGCCCTGGCCCAAAGGACAGGTGTCAGCCGGCGGTTGCTGCGCTACTACGAAGAGCAGGGGCTGCTCCGGCCGCTACGACTCGCCAACGGCTACCGCGAGTACGCCGAATCGGACGTCACGGCGGTGCGCCACATCCGCGCCCTGCTGGCCGCCGGCCTGCCCAGCGCGGTCATCGCCCGGCTGATCGGCTGCGTCCACGACGACGGTGAGCGGCTCGTACCGTCCACCTGCCCCGGGATGGTCACCAGTCTGCGGCGGGAGCGCAGCCGCATCGCCGAGGAGATCACACGGCTGCGATCGTCCCAGCAGGCGCTCGACACCATGCTCGCCGCCGCCCTGGGCCCGGCCGGCCAGGACGGTCCGGCCTGACGGCATCGCTTCAGTCGCTCGCCGACGTGCAGCGGGCGTTCGCCGCCAAGGTCATCGGACCGCTGCTGCTGGCCAAACACCTGGCGGGGCAGGCCGCGACCGGCGGCTCGTTCACCTTCTTCTCCGGCGTGGCCGCCTGGCGCCCGTCCCCCCCCGGACCGTGATGGCCACCACCAACGGCGCGCTGGCCTTCCTGGTCCGGGCGCTCGCGGTGGAGATCGCCCCGGTTCGGGTCAACGCCGTGTTCTACGCCATCGACAACCCCTACGTCACCGGCACGGTGCTGCACGTCGACGGCGGCGGCCGCCTCGCCTGACCCGCCCGGCCCGTGGAGGGGCCGGGCGGAGGGCGGGCGACGCGGGCCGGGAGGTCACCTACTCGGGGCCGTTCCCGCGGTCGACGGTCCAGGTGATCGAGGACGTCATCGTCCGGGCGCGGTAACCGGGGTCACGGACGAGACCCGTGGTGTCGGAGACCGTGACGGTATAGGTGCAGGGCTTCTTCTTGACCCGCAGGTCCTTGCGCCCGCACCAGGCCGGCTCGGCCCGCCCGCCACGCGTCCGTGGTTTCCTGGCGTACACCTCGACCGAGGTGGCGCCGGCCCACTCGGGGATCTCACGGCCGTTGACGAACCAGCGGGTGGAGATCGTCGGGATGCGCACGGGCGTGACGGTCAGCGTGGCCGGCGCGGGCACGGGCGCGTCCGTGCCCGGGGTGGCGCCGTCGACGACGCCGGTCATCCCGTAGAACTTGCGGATCATCTCCTCCTGCCCCACGGAGTTGAACGGCTTGCGCAGGGAACGCATCAGCGAGTCGTCGCTGGGCCGGTAGATGCCGAGGTTGTTGTAGTACGCCCCCTCGAAGGTCCCGATCGTGCCGCCGTCGGGGGTCGGGGCGCCGAGCCATCGCCACCACTTGCTCTTCGACGCCGCCTGCCGCGCGGCGTCCTGGACGGAGACGTTGGCGTACGGCGGCTCCTCGCCCTCGTACCTGCTGCCGTCGTTCGGATAGGCCCAGTACGGGTACTCGTCGGCCAGGTCGCCGAGGGAGTGGCCCAGTTCGTGCGGCAGGATCTCGGGCCCGGCCGGGTGCCCCCCGGAGAAGGTGACCAGGTCGTCCTCGATGTAGCCGGCCCCGCCGTAGGTGTCGCTGTTGACGACGACGGCGATCTGGTCGGCGGCGGGCGCGAGTGCCGCGTAGGCCTTCGCGGCGGGGATGTCGAGGCAGATCAGCCGGGCCAGGTCCTCGCAGTAGTACGTGCTGTCGAGCGCGGTGTCCTTCCGCACGCCCGGCGCCGGGTCGTTGTCGGAGCCGGACTCGCGCGAGACGACGTTGACCTGCCAGACGTTGAACAGCCTGCGGTAGCTCTTGAACGGCTCGCGCTGGGCCAGCAGGTTCCAGCCGGCGGTCACCTGAGCGGTGTAGCGGGCCAGGTCGGACTCGGTGTAGCCGTCGCCCAGGTACACGAGGTCGATGCGTTTGTCGCTGGGGCCGTTCACCTCCACCGGCGTCACCGTCGCCGAGGGGGTGAGCAGGCTCCGCCGGTGGCCGCCGGCGGTTTCGGGGACCTCGGTATAACCCTGGGGGGAGGTCTCGCCGAAGACCTCGACCTTCCGCGTCCCGGGGTCCTGCGCGTGTGCCGGGGTGGCCGGCAGGCACGTCGCGAGGAGGATCCCGCCGACGGCCAAGCTCGATCTGCGCACGTGTTTCTCCTGTTAGGGGGATTTGCGCAGATTCTTGGGGATGCCGAGTCGCGAAACGATAACGCGGTGGTGTCGAGCCGGCGGGGCACGGGAACGCCGGCCGGTCAGCCGCAGCTCACAGGGGGACATAAGACCCGGGTTATATGCGTTCGGGATGGGCGGCGAGACGCATGTGCGGGGGCCGGCCGCCGGATCCCGTCCGGCTAGATTTGCCGCATGCAGTTGGAGCTACGACATCTGCGGGCGTTATGTGAGATCTCCGACGCGGGCAGCCTGAGCAAGGCGGCGGCCGCCCTCGGCGTCTCCCAGCCGGCCCTGACCGCCCAGCTGCAGCGGATCGAGTCCGCGCTCGGCGGGCAGATCTTCCGGCGCAGCCGGCTCGGCGTGACGCCCACGCCGTTCGGCCGGTTCGTGCTCATCCGGGCCAGGTCGGCCGTGCAGATCGTGGACGAGCTGATGACGGGCGCCCCGCAGGCCGCCGGGTACCCGAGCGCCGCCCGCGTCGGCGGCTACGCCAACCCCGTGCTCAGCGGCCTGCTGCGGCGGCTGTTCGAGGTTCCGGGCGTGGCGGTCACCGTGCACACCGAGCATTCGCCCCGCCTGCTGATGGACCTGCTCGCCACCCGCCGGCTGGACGCCGCGACCCTGCTCGACTACCCCGGGCACGAGCTGCCCGTCCCCGCCTCGGTGGGGGTGCACCTGGTGGGCATGGAGCCGGTCTTCGTCGCGATGGCCGCCGGCCACCCGCTGGCCGGTCTGGAGGAGGTGCCGCTGGCGCGGCTGGCCGGCGACCACTGGGTCCTGTCGCCGCCCGACGGCGCGGGCTGGCCGGAGTGCTTCGTCGCCGCCTGCCAGGACGAGGGGTTCACGCCGAAGGTGCGGCACATCATGACCGAGGTGCCGATGATCCGCGTCCTGATCGCGCAAGGGCAGGCCGTGTCGCCCTGCCAGGCCACGTTCACGCCCGGGGACGGCATCGTCGTGCGCCCGCTGGCCGGGGCGCCGCTGTGGACGAGGCACCTGATCGCCTGGCGCAGGGACGGCTCGCTGGCGCACCGTGCCGAGGAGATGGCGACCCTGGCCAGGCAGGCCCACCAGGAGGCGCTGTCCGGCCGCCCGGTCTACACCGCCTGGCGGGCCCGCCACACCGGCCTGCTGCCGCCGGGGTGAGGGGGCCCGCCGATACGCTCGGCCTCCGGTCCTGGCGCGGATGGCCCGAGGGGGTGCTGCGCGTCGGCCTGACGTTCCAGGCCACGGTCACGCGGCGCCCGCCGGGACCTGGCGGGCGGGTCCGTTCACCCTGCGCCTCGGCGCGGACGGCGACCTGCTGCTCAGCGGCTTCGGCCTGTTCGGCCTGCGCTTCGCCGCCCAGCCCGCGGGCACCGCCCCCGCCGGCGACCCACCCGGCCTGGTCTGGGGCCGTGTTGGCCTGCAGCACCAGCCGGGGCCCGCAGAGTTTGGCTGCCTGGTCAGTGAACGAGGGAGGTCGGGCTTCTAGCGTCCGACTATCCCCCCGCTCATTCCCCGAGGTGGTTCCATGACATCCGCATCCGCGCTCGCCAGGCTCGCGACGGGCGTCCTGCTCGTGCTGGCGGCGGGCTGCGCCGGAGCCCCGGGCTCCGGTGCGGCCCCCGACACGCTCCGCTGGGCGATGGGGAACACCCCCAGCAGCCTCGACATCGCCCACGGCTTCAACGACGCCTCCACGACCGTGCAGTTCGCCGTCCTCGACACGATGGTGGCCATCGGCCCGGACGGCCGGGTCGTCCCGCGCATCGCCGCCTCCTGGACCCACCCCGACCCGCGCACGTACGTCTTCACCCTGCGCGAGGGCCCCAGGTTCAGCGACGGCACGCCCGTCACCGCCGAGGACGCCGCCTACTCCCTGACCCGCCACCTCGACCCCGCCGTGACCTCCCAGGCCGCCAGCTACGTCACGCAGGTCAAGAAGGTCGAGGTCACCGGCCCGCGCACGGTGAAGGTCACCCTCCGCAAGCCCAGCCCCACCTTCCTGGCCACCGCCGCGCTGGCCTGGCAGATCGTGCCGAAGAAGCTGGCCGCCGCGCACCCGAAGGACCTCGGCTCGCCCGAGGTCGGCACCCTCGGCTCCGGGCCCTTCAAGGTCACGAAGTTCTCCCTCGCCTCGGGGGTGACGCTGGAGCGCAACGAGCTGTACTGGGGGCCCAAGCCGGCGCTGCGCAGGATCGAGGTCAAGGCGATCTCCGACCCGGAGACGCTGCGCCTGGCCGTCTCCTCCGGCGAAGTGGACGGCACCAACGACATCCAGGTCAGCGAGACGCGCAAGTGGAGCGCCCTGCCCGGCGTCACGACCGTTTTCTACCCGGCCGACCACATCGCCTACCTGTCCCTCGGCGTCCGCGAGGGCCCGCTCAAGGACGTGCACGTACGCCGCGCCATCGCCCACGCCCTCGACCGCGGCGCGCTGGCCACGCTCATGATCGGTGGCCATGGCGGCATCGCCGACCTGATGCTGCCGAAGCCGCAGATCACCGCCCTGTACGGCGGCACGCCGCCGAAACTGCCCACCTACCCCTACGACGTGAACGCCGCCAAGGCCGAGCTGGCCGAATCGGCCTACCCTCAGGGCTTCACCCTGGCCGCGCCGTACGACAGCGGCAGCGACGACGTCAAAGCGCTCCAGGCCATCGCCGCCGACCTGGCCGTGATCGGCGTCAGGCTCGACCTCCAGCCGCTGCCCACCGAGCAGTACCGGCAGCGGATGTTCAGCCACCAGGACACCCCGCTGCAGCTCGTCGACCTGATCTACGGCACCCCCGACCCCGGCGAGGTGCTGCCCGACCTGGTCAGCCGCGCCTCGGCCGGCCCCCAGGGCTTCAACTTCAGCGGCTACGGCTCGCCCGAGATGGACGCCCGGCTCGACGACCTCGGCAAGCACGAGGGCGCGGACCGCGCCGCCGCCGTCACCGAGGTGCTGGCCGAGATCGCCGACCAGGTGCCGTACGTGCCGCTCTACAGCAGGGAGGCCGCCGTCGCGCTGCGCGACAGGTTCACCGGCCGGTTCGGCACCTGGACCGCCGACGTCTTCAGCGGCATCCGCCCGGCGGCCGGTGCCTGATGGCCTTCGTCGCCCGCCGCCTGGCCGCCGCGCTGCTCCTGCTCGGCGTGCTGTCCGTGCTCACCTACGCGCTGCTGGCGCTCGCCCCCGGTGATCCGGAGCAGGTCCTGCTCGGGCCGCGGCCCTCCACCGCGGAGTCGCGCGCCGCCGTCCGCGCGCAGTACCACCTCGACGACCCGCTCCCCGTACGCTACGCCGCCTGGCTCGGCGACGCCGCGCGCGGCGACTTCGGCGCCTCCCTCTACAGCCGCGAGCCCGTCACCAGCGTCATCGCCGACCGCCTGCCGGTCACCGCCGGCCTGGCCGGCTACGCCATCGTCCTCACCCTGGCCGTGGGCCTGCCCGCCGGGCTGACCGCCGCCATGCGCAGGGGCGGCCCGCTGGACCGGGGCATCACGCTCTCCGCCCTGGTCGCCCTCGCGATCCCGCCGTTCGCGATGAGCATCCTGCTGCTGTACGGCTTCGCCGTCACGCTCGGCTGGTTCCCCGTCTTCGGCGCGGGCGAGACGTTCGCCGAGCGGGTCGCGCACCTGACGCTGCCCGTGATCGCGCTGGCCACCGGGCAGGCGGCGGTCGTCGTCCGGCAGATGCGGGCCGCCGCGCTGGACCTGGCCGGCCAGGACTACATGACGTTCGCCCGGGCGCGCGGGGTCGGCCGCGCCCGCTACTGGTTCGGGTACGCGCTGCGCAACACCGCGCTGCCCGTCCTCACCGTCGGCGGACTGCTGCTGGCGGCCAACCTCACCGGCGCGCTGTTCGTCGAACGGGCCTTCGGGCTGCACGGCGTCGGCGAGCTGCTCGTCAGCGCCGTCGGGCAGAAGGACCTGCCCGTCGTCCAGGCGCTCGTCCTGATGGGAGGCGCCGTGGTGGTCGCCGTCAACCTGCTGATCGATCTGGCCTACCTCGCGGTGGACCCGCGGGTGCGCCATGGGGCGGTGGCCGCGTGAGCGTCATGCCGGGGGCCGTGCGCCTCGGCGGGCGGGCGCGGCGGCTGCGCCGGACCAGGCCGGGGCCGGTGACGCTGCTGTCGGGCGGGATCCTCGCCCTGATGGCGGCCGCCGCCCTGTTCGGGACGTGGATCGCGCCCTACGACCCGGCCGCGCAGGACCTCACGCTCGGCGCGACGATGCCCGGCTGGGCGCACTGGGCGGGCACCGACGAATTGGGCCGGGACGTGCTGTCGCGCTGCCTGGCCGGCGCCCGTTCGGCACTGCTGTGGCCGCTCGTCGTCGCACTGTGCACGTGCGCGATGAGCACCTCGCTCGGGCTGCTGGCCGGCTACCGGCGCGGCTGGATCGACGCCGTCATGATGCGCGTGGTCGACCTGCTCATCGCGATGCCCGGCCTGCTCATGCTGATCGTCCTGGTGGGCGTGCTCGGCGGCGGCATCGGCTGGGCGGTGCTGGCGATGGCGGTGCTGTTCACGCCCGGCGACATCCGGGTGGTGCGCAGCCTCACCATGGCCCAGCGCGAGCTGGCCTACGCCGAGGCGGCCCGCACGCTCGGGCTCAGCCGCACCCGGATCATGTTCAGGCACCTGCTGCCCAACATCGCGCCCACGGTTGTGGCGGGCGCGCTGCTCAGCTTCGTCGCCGCGCTGGTCGCGCTGTCCGGTCTGTCCTTCCTGGGCATCGGCCTGCCCGCCGGCACGCCCGGCTGGGGACTGATGATCGAGGAGAACCGCGGCCTGCTCGACCTCAACCCGTGGGCCGCGGTGGTGCCCGCCGCGCTGGTCACCATCGCCGCCACCGCCGCCACCCTGCTGGGCGACCAGCTCTTCGAGAGGCTCTCCGATGCTTGAGACACGCGGGCTGCGGGTCGTCGGCGACCGGGTGCTGGTGGACGGCGTGGACCTGGCGGTCGCCTCGGGCGAGACCGTCGGGCTGGTCGGCGAGTCCGGCAGCGGCAAGTCGCTGACCGCCCGCGCCCTGGTGGGCCTGCTGCCGCGCGGCCTGCGCGCCGAGGGGTCGGTCGAGGTCGGCGGCGCGCAGATCGTGGGCGCCTCCGAGCGGCTGCTGCGCGGCGTGCGCGGGCGGCGGATCTCGCTGCTCATGCAGGACCCCTTCACCATGCTCAACCCGCTGCGCACGGCCGGCGCGCACATCGCCGAGACCCTGCCCGGCCGGACGTCCCGGCAGGAGATCGCCCGCAGGCTGGCCGAGGTCGGCATCGACGACCCCGCCGTGGCCGGGCGCCACCCGTTCCAGCTCTCGGGAGGCATGCGGCAGCGCGTCGCCCTGGCCGCCGCGCTGGCCGGCGACCCCGACCTGCTCGTCGCCGACGAGCCCACCACCGCGCTCGACGCCACCACCCAGCACGAGATCCTGGCGCTGCTGCGCCGCGTGCAGGAGGCCCGCGGCATGGGCGTGCTGCTCATCACGCACGATCTGCGTGTGGCGTTCGCGGTCTGCGACCGGGTCGCCGTGATGTACGCCGGGCGCGTCGTCGAGCAGGGGCCGGGCGCGGAGCTGGCCGCGGCGCCCGCGCACCCGTACACGTCGGGGCTGCTGGGCGCGCTGCCGTCGGTCGAGCGCGCGATGGAGCGCCTGGTGGGCATCCCCGGCGCCGTGCCGCAGGCGGACGAGGTGGCCGGCGTATGCGCGTTCGCCACCCGCTGCGACCGGGTCGCGGCCGCCTGCACCGAGGCCAGGCCGCCGTTGCGCCCGATCGGCCGCGACCGGCTGACCGCCTGCGTCCACGACACCGCCGGGACCGCCCGCCCGCCGCTGCCCGAGACCGTACTCCCCGCCGCGACCCCCACCGTGCTCTCTACCGTGCCCCCCGCCGGCCCGGCCGGCGGCGAGCCGCTGCTGCGCGTCGAGGGGCTGCGCAAGCGGTACGGCGCCCACACCGCCCTGGGCGGCGTCAGCCTGCACGTGAACCCGGGCGAGACCGTCGGCCTGGTGGGGGAGTCCGGCTCGGGCAAGACCACGCTGGCCCGGTCGGTGCTCGGCCTCCTCACCCCCGACGGCGGCCGGATCCGGCTCGCCGGCCTCGACGTCACCGACCGCGCCGCCCTGGAGCCGCGCGAGCGCGCCCGCGTGCACCGGCTCGTCCAGTGCGTCTTCCAGGACCCCTCCACCTCGCTCAACCCCGCCATGACCGTCGGCGCGGCGCTGGCCGAGGCGAGCGCCAGGGCCGCGCCCGGCGACCGGATCGGCGTGGCCGAGCTGCTGGAGCTCGTCGGCCTGCCCGCCGCGTACGCCGCCCGCCGCCCCAAGGCGCTGTCCGGCGGCGAACGCCAGCGCGTCGCCATCGCCCGGGCCCTGGCCGTCCGGCCCGCGCTGCTGATCTGCGACGAGCCCGTCGCCTCCCTGGACGTGTCGGTGCAGGCGCACGTGCTCGAACTGCTGCGCGGCATCGGCCGGGACCTGGGCACCGGGATGTTGTTCATCACCCACGACCTGGCGGTCGTCCGCCAGGTCGCCGCCAGGACCGTCGTGCTGCTGAAGGGCGCGGTCGTGGAGGAGGGGACCACCTCGACGGTCCTGGACGCCCCCGCCCACGACTACACCAGGCGCCTGGTGTCCGCCGTCCGCTGACATGACCCACGAACCTCGTACCGGGAAAGGCACAACTCCATGCACGACCTCATCCTGCGCGGCGGCACCCTGCACGACGGGTTCGGCTCGCCCGGCCGTACCGCGGACGTGGCCGTCGACGGCGGGCGCGTCACCGCGACCGGCCGCCACCTCGGGCGGGCGGCCCGCGTGGTCGACGTGGACGGCCTGGTCGTCGCGCCGGGTTTCATCGACCCGCACAGTCATTCCGACACCGTGCCGTTCATGGCGGGGGCGCAGCCGTTCAAGCTCCGGCAGGGCGTGACCACCGAGATCGTCGGGAACTGCGGCTTCTCCTGCGGACCCGCCGGCGCGGAGTCGGCGGGCCTCACGCCCGAGATCCTCGGCGATCGGAGCTTCGCCACCTTCGGCGGCTACCTCGACGCGGTGGAACAGGAGGGCACGACCAACAACCTCGCCGTGCTCGTGGGCCACAACACGCTGCGGAGCGCCGCCTGCGGCATGGACGCCGGCCTGCCGCCCGGCGCGCTGGAACGGATGACCGAGCTGGCGGAGGAGGCGTTCGCCGCGGGCGCGTGCGGGCTGTCCAGCGGCCTGGAGTACGTGCCCGGCGCCTACGCCGGCACCGCCGAGCTCGTCGCGCTGGCCCGCGCCGCCCGGCGCTGGAACCTCGTCTACGCCACCCACCTGCGCAGCGAGAGCGAAGGGCTGGCCGGCGCGCTGGACGAGGCCGTGGAGGTGGCGGTGGCGGCCGGGGTGCGGCTGCAGATCTCCCACTGCAAGGCGTCGGGCCGGGCCGTGCACGGCTCGTCGGCCATGTTGCTGGACAAGCTGACCGCCGCCCGGGCCAGGGGAGTGGACGTGCGGGCCGACGTCTACCCGTACCGGGCGTTCTCCACCCTACTGGTCGCGCTGCTGCCACCCGCGGCCTGCGAAGGCGGCGAGGAGGAGCTGGTCAAAAGGCTGGCCGACCCGGAAGAACGGCGGGCGCTGCGCGCGCTGGCCGAGGACCCGGAGCGCACGACCGGCGTCGGCCTGTGGCGGGAGGCGCACCCCGAGGACGTGCACCTCCTCCGGCACGCCTCCGCCGCGGTCACCGGCCGCAGGCTCGCCGACCTGCTGGACGGCCGCGACCCCTGGGACGCGCTGTGCGACCTGATCATGGCCGACCCGCGCGCCGACGGTGTCTTCCACACGATGCACGACGACGACGTCACCCGGATCATGCGGCACCCCCTCGTGTCGATCGGCTCCGACGGCGGACCGCCCGCCGGACCGAACCATCCGCGCACGTACGGCACCTTCCCCACCTTCCTCGGCGAGTACGTGCGCGAGCGCGGGGTCGTGCCGATGGCCGAGGCGATCCGCAAGGTCGGCTCGGCCACCGCGGCCCAGTTCGGCCTGGCCGACCGGGGCTGGCTGGGCAGGGGAGCGGTCGCCGACGTGTGCGTGTTCGACCCCGCGGCCATCCGCCACGACGGCACCTACGACGAGCCCGCGACACGGCCGGCCGGCGTCACCCACGTGCTCCTGGGCGGCCGGATGGTGATCGACGGCGGCGAGTTCACCGGCGGCCGGCACGGACGCCTCCTGCGCCGGGGGCAGGAGTGAGCGCCCAGGGCCGGGTGACGCTCGGCGTGCTGCTCGACAGGCTCGGCGCGGAGGCGGTGACCGCGCTGTGCCTGCCGTCCGGCCGCCAGGCCATGGTGGGCGCACCGGTCATCCACGGCTGCGACGAGCCGATGACCGCCTTCCCCGGATCGCTGCTGCCGGTGATGGCCTGATGCCTTCGGCGCTTCGGGTGCCTGCCACCCGTGGGCAGGTACGGCCCGTCACCTGGCGCGCCGGGCCGCGGCTCAGTTGTTCGCGCGGATGGTCTTGTTGATCCAGTCGCTGTAGGCGGGCACGTTGGTGTAGAGGCCGGGACCCACCTCGCAGGAGGGGCTCTTGGCGCCGGGGCCGGAGGTGACGCCGATGAGTTCCCAGCGGCCGCCGCGGCCGCGCTGGATCTGGGGGCCGCCGGAGTCGCCGTTGCAGGCCATGGCCTTGGGCTTCCGGCTGATCGTGCACAGGCGGGTATCGTCGGCGAAGCCGGGGCCGCACTCGGAGACCGTGCCGCGGCGGGTGTCGAGCTGGCGCAGCTTCTCGGACATCTTCCAGTCGGCCGGGTCGGTGCTGGACCTGGTGACGCCGAAGCCGAGGATCCGAGTCGGCGTGCCGGGCCTGCCCGCCCGATCGGCGATCTTGATGGGCTTGATGCCGACCGGGCGGTCCAGGCGGATCAGGGCGATGTCGTTCTTGTTCGGCGAGTTCTGGGCGTAGTCCGGGTGCAGGAACGCCTGGGCGATCTTGCGGACGGTTCCGCCGGACTTCCGCTGGTCGCTGCCGATGCGCACCGTGCCCTTCAGGATCGAGCCGATCTCCATGTCGAGGCAGTGCGCCGCGGTCACGACCCACTGCGGGTTGATCAGGGCCGCGCCGCAGTTGCCGTCCGTGAGGCCCATGAGAGGGGCCGTGATCGGGATGGTCGCCATGAAAGGGTAGGACTCGGTGGGCTTCGAGCCGTTGATGATCGCTCCGGCGCTCCCGGCGGTGACCGCGAGGCAGGCCGCGCCGGCGAGCGCGACGACGGCGGAGCGGGAGACGATACGGCGGAACGAGGTGGTGCCAGACACGGGTGCAGCCCTTCATCGGTTGTTTGCGGTGCTATGAAGGTATATGTCCGTTTTTATCGGGGCGATCATGCCAGCAGGCCACCATATGGTAGGGATAACCCCACCCGACCAGGGCGGATGCGTCCGACGGTGCGTGACTTGGCGGAGCCGGCCAGCGCCACCACCTGGTCGGCCCGCGGTCACCTCGCCTGGGTGTTGCGACCGTGGCGCCGAGGTGCTCTGATGGGGGGCCGTGGCGGCAACGGACACTCATGGCGCGATCGACGCCGTCTGGAGGGGCGAGTCGGCGAGGGTGATCGCCGGTCTGGCGCGGATCGTCCGCGACGTCGGCCTGGCCGAGGAGCTGGCGCAGGACGCCCTGGTGGCGGCGCTGGAGCAGTGGCCCAGGGACGGCGTCCCGCGCAACCCCGGCGCCTGGCTGATGACGATCGCCAAACGCCGTGCCGTCGACCTGATCCGCCGCGAGCAGCGGCTGGAACGCAAGATCGAGGAGCTGGGCCACGAGCTGCGGACCGAGGGCGAGGGCGCCGAGCCCGACCTGGCCGCCGTCGAGGGCGACATCGAGGACGACCTGCTGCGGCTGGTGTTCACCGCCTGCCATCCGGTGCTGTCGACCGAGGCCCGGGTCGCCCTGACGTTGCGGCTGCTCGGCGGGCTGAAGACCGAGGAGATCGCGCGCGCGTTCCTGGTGTCGGAGGCGACCGTCGCCCAGCGCATCGTCCGCGCCAAGCGCACGCTGGCCGAGGCGCGCGTCCCCTTCGAGGTTCCCGCGGGCGGTGAGCTCGCCGAGCGCCTGTCGTCGGTGCTGGAGGTCATCTACCTGATCTTCAACGAGGGGTACACCGCCACCGCCGGGGACGACTGGATGCGGCCGGCGATGTGCGACGAGGCGCTGCGGCTCGGCGGTGTGCTCGCCGGGCTGATGCCGGGCGAGCCGGAGGTGCACGGCCTGCTGGGGCTGATGGAGATCCAGGCGTCGAGGTCGGCGGCGCGGGTCGGCCCGTCGGGGGAGCCGGTGCTGCTGCTCGACCAGGACCGCCGGATGTGGGATCGGCCGGCGATCGAACGCGGCCTGGCGGCCCTGGAGCGCGCCGAGGCCCTGGCCGGTCGGGCGGGGCGCGGGCCGTACACCCTGCAGGCGGCCATCGCCGCCTGCCACGCCCGGGCCGCCACCCCGGAGGAGACCGAATGGCCGGTGATCGCCTCGCTGTACGCGGACCTGGCCGCGCTGGTGCCCTCGCCGGTGGTCGAGCTGAACCGCGCGGTGGCCCTCGGGATGGCCTACGGGCCCGCAGAGGGGCTGCGCCTGGCCGACGAGCTGAGCGCCGAGCCGTCGCTCAAGGGGTACCACCTGCTGCCGAGCGTTCGCGGCGACCTGCTCGCCAAGCTCGGCCGCCTGGCCGAGGCACGCGCGGAGTTCGAGCGCGCGGCGTCGCTGACCCGCAACGAACGGGAGCGCACCTTGCTCCTGGAGCGAGCCGCCTCCTGCGCCACCCCACCCGGGTCCTAGTGGGGCACGGCGCCTCTAGCTGGGGCGCGGCAGTTCGATCTGGTACCTGATGAAGCCGTTGTGGTCGGCGACCTTGTCGTACAGGCGGCGGGCGGTCGCGTTGGACTCGTGGGTGTTCCAGTAGACGCGGTAGCAACCGCGGTCACGGGCCCACTCGGTCACGGCCTCGATCAGCGCCCGGCCCACCCCCTTGCCCCGCACGTCGGACGCGGTGAACAGGTCCTGCAGGTAGCAGACGTCCGTGTCCGGCGCCGACGTGCTGGCGTGGGTGAGGAAATGGGTGATCCCGACCAGCCGGCCGTCCAGCCGCGCCCCGAAGGCGTGCATGCGGCTGTCCGCCTGGAACTCGCGCCAGGCCCGCTCGTACATCTCGTCCGGCTCGGTGCGCCGGTAGAAGTCGATGTACCCGCGGAACAGCTCCTCCCAGACGGCCCTGTCGGACGGAAGGAGCTTGGAAACGCTGATCATATGGCTTCTCCTGGCGGTGCCGGCTGTCCTCCCGTCGATGGCGGGGAGGCCGGGCCACAGCCTAGGGACGAGTGGCCCACCGGGCCACGGCCACTTACGGGGGAAAGCGGGCGACCACATCGCACCGGCGGCGAGTGTGGCGGCCTGAGTTGACCTTGGACCGTTCACTGGACACAGTCGTCCGCATGCCCGTTGAAGAAGTGCTGGAGCATCCCGGTGTGCGCTGGAGGCGGCCGGTCGTCGTGGCGGTCGTGGTGGCCGCGCTGGCCGGGCTCGGCGTGGCGGCGTGGCTCCTCCTCCGGCCACCGGCCGGGCCTCTTCCGCCGCCCGGCATTCCCTGGCCGAAGACGGGGGAGGCGACGATGTTCCTGTGCAAGAGCGACGACCAGTTCAAGAACTGTGGCGAGCGAGAGGCCACCGCCGAGCAGCGTCTGACGATCGAACGCACCCTCCGAGGCCTGCCCGAGGTGTCGGCCGTGCGGTTCGAATCCCGTGTGGAGGCACTCAGAGAGTTCCAGAAGAGCCTGGGTCTGGACTCCCGGCTCCGTTATGCGTTTCGCGAATCGGATATGTCGGAATCGTTCCGTGTGAAGCTGAAGACGACGGCCGACTTTCGGCGAAAGGTGGAGGATCTGCCCGGGGTCTCGAACGTCTTCGTGTACGGGACGAGCTTCTGGGCCGACAAGACCGATGTGGTGGTCGAGCTCTGCCCGCTGGACCCCCTGGAGAGGGACAAGCGGTGTCACGCGCGTGGCGCGGCCGGCGTCTCCGAGAAGACCGCCCTCTACAAGGCACTTCGCGCCGTGGACGGGGTCGACGCGATATATCTGGAGGATCGTGGGCACGCCTGGAAGAACGCGTCATGGAGGGTCTACACCAAGCCGCCGGACACCACGAAGCTTCCCGGGTACATCCCCGAGTCCTTCCACCTGGTCCTCGACGCCCCCGACGCCGCCGACCGCGTCCGGCGCGCGGTCGGCGAGCTTCCCGGTGTCAACACCGTCGAGGATGAGCCCTCCTGACCGGGCCCGGACGGTCAGGACGCGAAGTCGAACCGCGGCGAGGACGGGCCGAGAATCGCGGTACGCGGTGCGGCGTGCCACAGGGCGTCCAGCTCGTCGGCGACGGTGGCGGTGAGCTTGGCGACGTCCTCCTGCGCCGACTCGTGCATCGCCTCCGCGATCACGAAGATCTCGGCCGTGGAGTCGCGCACCGCCGAGTGGCCGCTCTGCCGGTTGGTCCAGCGCCGGGCGTGCGCCCGGCCCGCCGCGTCCGCGAAGATCACCTCGCCCGGTTCGGGATTCTCCTCCTGCCCGGAGAAGGTCAGGTAGACCTCGTCGCCGCGCGCGGGCCGGACCTCCAGGCTCCCGGTGATCTTCGCGACGTCCAGCACCGCCACCGGGACGGCGAACGCCAGCGAGATCGCGTTGCACAGGTCGATGACGGGGTGGATCCGCGGAAGGACGCCGTCCTTCCGGAAGCGCCGCAGCAGGGCCTCCGACGCGCACCGGTACTGGGTGGGTTTGAGGCCCATCGCCGAGAACGTCCGCCGCCAGGCCTGGATCTCGGGGAGTTCCGCCTCGGAGCCGCCCGCGAGCCGCTCGCGGGCGACGGCCTGGAACCTGTCCACCGCGGCGGCCACGTCGGCCTCCGGAGTGATCCCCGTGGCGTACACGGCCCCGGCGGCGAGCTCGGGGTGGGCGGACCAGATCTGCGGTGAGTGCTGGAAATACATCGGGAAATAGGGCTCTCTGTCTCGAATGCTCTCTACAGGCCGGTGACGAGCGGCGTCACCGCCTCCACAGCTGTACTCTGCTGCCACAATGGCCCGCATGAGAAGGGCCAAACCGAGTCAGGACGAGGAGTCCGTAACCTCCGGCTCCGACTTCCTGCAGCTGGACGTCCGCGACGCGCCGCCCGGTGGCCGCGCCGGCTGGCTGGCGGCGCGGTTGCGGCTCGCCATGGCCGACGGCCGCCTGCCGGTGGGCAGCAGGCTGCCGGCCACCCGGGTCCTGGCCGCCGAGCTGCGGGTGTCGCGGGGCGTGGTGACCGAGGCCTACCAGCGTCTCGCAGAGGAGGGGCACCTCGCCGGGCGCGGGCGCGCGGGGACGGTCGTCGTGTCCGTCCCGGTCGCCGTCACCGCGGCGCCGGCATCCGCGCCGTCCGCCGATCGGCCGCCGGGCGGCGAAGTGTTCGCCGTCCAGCCGGGTCCCGAGGTGTTCGAGGCGATGCGGGCGGCCACGGCCCGCGTCGACCTGTCGCCCGGCCGGCCCGACCTGGCCGCCTTCCCCCGGACGGCGTGGCTGCGCGCCGAACGCTCGGTGCTCGGCGAGCTGTCGGCGGCCGACCTCGGGTACGGCGACCCCGGCGGCGCCGAGCCGCTCCGGCTGGCGGTCGCCGCCTGGCTCGCCCGGTACCGGGGGATCAGGGTCGATCCCGGCGAGGTGCTCGTCGTCGCCGGCGTATCGCAGGCGCTCGCGCTGGTCGCGCAGGTCCTCGCCGCCGAGGGGATCGGCGAGGTCGCGGTGGAGGACCCCGGCTCGCTCGGCGTCCGCCAGCACCTGAACAGGTGGGGGATGGCCACCCCGCCGATCCCGGTCGACGCCGAGGGCGTCCGCGTGGAGGAGCTGCGGGCGTCCGGGGCGCCGGCCGTCCTGCTCACCCCGGCCCACCAGTTCCCGACCGGCGTGGTGCTCGGCGGGCGCAGGCGCCGCGAGGTGCTGCGCTGGGCCGGGGAGGGCGGGCTGGTCCTCGAGGACGACTACGACGCCGAGCACCGCTACGACCGGCCGCCGGTGCCCGCGCTGCGCGCGACGCTCGCCGAGGGGGTCTTCTACGCCGGGAGCGTCTCGAAACTGCTGGCCCCGGCGCTGCGCGTCGGCTGGCTGCTCCCTCCGCCCGGGTACCGGGACGCGCTGGTGGCGGCCAAGCGGTACGCCGACCTCGGCAACGCCGTGCTGCCGCAACTGGTGCTGGCCCGGCTGATGGAATCGGGCGACATGGAACGCCACCTGCGTGTCCTTCGCAGGAGGCACCAACGCCGCAGGGACGCGATGATCGCGGCCATCCGGGCCCACCTGCCGGGCGCGGTCGTGCACGGCGCGGCGGCCGGACTGCACCTGATGGTCACCTTCCCGGACGCGGTCGCCGACACCGAACTCGCGGAGGCCTCGTTCGCGCGCGGCGTGAAGGTGCACCCGCTGTCGTGGCACAGCAGCCGCGGGGACCGGCAGGGGCTCGTCCTCGGGTACGCCGCCGTCGCGCCGGGCGTCATCGCCGAAGGGATCGCCCTCGTCGGCCGGGCCCTGCGCGACCTGCGACGACGGCCCTCCGCCGTGCCGCTCCGGCCGATCGCCCCGCCCGCCGGCTGACGGCGTGGACCGCCCGGCCTCCGGACGGGCGGCGGCACCGGCCGTCCGGGGGCGGGCCGGGCGTCAGGAGGCCGGGATGGCGGCGCGGGCCTCGTCGGCGGTGGCATAGGTGGCGAAGGCCTGGGCCAGGCCGGTGAGGCGGAACACCCGCTCCACGCGATGGCTCAGGCCCGCCAGCGCGACGCTGCCGCCCCGCTCGGCCATCGCCCGTCGCGCGTCCAGGAAGACGCTGACCCCGGTCGAGTCGCAGAACGCCAGCCGGGTCACGTCGAACACCACGTGGCGGCACTCCGCGGCGTACACCTCGTCCAGCGCCCGCTGCAGGTGGGGGGCGCTGCCGTGGTCGAGCTCGCCCTGGAGGACGAGGATCCGTACCGGGGAGCGGACGTCGCCGGAGGGGCCGGCGTCGGGGTGCACGGTGAAGTTCATGGGCGACCTATCGACGAGGTGGGCGCTGGTCCAGGGGAGAACGGGCACCGGCCCGCCCCGGTTCCGATCTCCACAACGGATTCTCCACGCCGGTGACGATATGCCAAGCGCCGCCCGCCCACCCACGCCAGGGGAGACCCCTGCCGCCCCGCGGCGTCGAACCCCTGGTTCGGCGAGCTCGCCGAACCTCGCGAGGTGACGCCGGTGCCGGACCGGTGGCTTAGTTCATGGCCAAATTCAAGATTTGAAATTTGTGGCGTCCCAGGCGTTGCCTTCCGCTTTCGCGCGTGTTACGACTGCTTCACGCCAGTGCGATGCCGGGCAGGGCTGTACAGGCAGGTTCCTCACCGACGCCCGTGGGAGACCCGCTCATGTCCTTACGCAGATCACTGTTCCGCCTGCCCGCCGTCCTGCTCCTGGTGGCGGCCGGGCTCGTCACCGCCCCCGCCGCGCAGGCCGCGGGGGAGACCGTGAACATCTGGCTCACCACGACGTTCGACGCGGCGGGGCGGACCGTCACCAGGGGCCTGCAGCAGCAGACGCCGGTGTCCTTCGCCGCCTCGAGCCCTTCGGCGTCCCAGACGATCGACGTCGACGAGAACACCACCTACCAGCAGTTCGAGGGCGGTGGCGCGTCGTTCACCGACACCGCCGCGTGGCTCATGAACAGCAGCGGCGCGCTCACCGCCGCCACCCGCGACGCGGTGATGCGCAAGCTGTTCGACCCCGTGAACGGCATCGGCCTGAGCTTCCTGCGCAATCCGATGGGCTCCTCCGACCTCGCCAGGTACAGCTACTCCTACGACGACAGCTGCTGCGACCTGACGGGGTTCTCGATCGCTCACGACCTCGCCGACGTCGTCCCCCTGACGAAGCAGGCCAAGGCGCTCAACCCGGCGCTGAAGATCATGGCCTCGCCGTGGAGCGCGCCCGCCTGGATGAAGGACAACGGCGCCTGGAGCCAGGGCTGGCTGCAGTCGCAGTACTACGGCCTGTACGGCCAGTACTTCGCCAAGTACGTCCAGGCATACCAGGCCCAGGGGTTGCGCGTCGACTACGTCACGCCGCAGAACGAACCGACCTGCTGCGCCGGCTACCCCTCGATGAACTGGAACACCTCCGGCCTTCAGTACTTCATCAAGAGCGCACTGTGGCCCGCCTTCCGCAGCGCGGGCATCACCACCAGGACCCTCGTGCTCGACTGGAACTGGGACGCCTACGACACCTGGGCCGCCCCGCTGCTCGACGACGCGGCGATCCGCGACGACCCGCTGTTCGGCGGGATCGCCTGGCACGGGTACGGCGGCGACGTGGCCCAGCAGACCACGATCCACAACCGGTACCCGCAGGTCAACGCCTACATGACCGAGCACTCCGGCGGGACGTGGATCGCCGACCAGCACACCGAGGACATGAACAACCTGATCGACTACACCCGCGGCTGGGACCGTAGCTGGATCAAATGGAGCCTCGCGGTCGACCAGGACCACGGCCCGCACAACGGTGGCTGCGGCACCTGCACCGGCCTGATCACCGTGCACAACGGTGACTCCCGCAGCGGCCAGGTGGACTACACGATCGAGTACTACACCATGGGACACCTGACGAAGTTCGTGAAGCCCGGCGCCTACCGCATCGCCTCGACGGCGAACCCGGCGGTGAAGAACGTCGCGTGGCGCAACCCCGACGGGTCCAAGGCGCTCATCGCCCACAACACCACCGGCGGCAGCCAGTCGGTGAAGGTCGGCTGGGGCGGTCAGTCGTTCACCTACACCCTGCCGGCCAGGACCTCGGCCACCTTCACCTGGCAGGGCGGCCAGACCGGCGGCGGTGGCGGCAAGGCCATCACCGGCTACGGCGGCAAGTGCGCCGACGTCGCGGGCGCGAACAGCGCCAACGGCACCCAGGTGCAGCTCTACACCTGCAACGGCTCGGCGGCCCAGCAGTGGACGGCGGGCTCGGACGGCACGCTGCGCGCGCTCGGCAAGTGCCTGGACGTGGCCGCCGCCTCCAGCGCCAACGGCACCAAGGTGCAGATCTACGACTGCAACGGCACCGCCGCCCAGCAGTGGACGGCCGCCGCCGACGGCAGCCTGCGGGCGCTGGGCAAGTGCCTGGACGCCACCGGCCCGAGCTCCGCCGACGGCACTCCGCTGCAGATCTGGGACTGCACCGGCGGCGCCAACCAGAAGTGG
>NZ_JAHDTF010000036.1 GCF_018531465.1 Sphaerisporangium fuscum | reverse complement strand
ATCTCCGCGGCGAACGCCTCAAGGCGCTGCCGCACAACCGAAAGCTCATGGGGGGTCATCGCAGCATGAAACTACCCACACCGTCACAGTGGCTCCACGACACGCCGACCTAACAAAGCACTACTAGGAGATTCGAACTCCTGACATCCTGCTTGCGAAGACGCCTGCCGATCTTGCTCCACCAGCAGAACCACAGATCAGCACACTGATCGCGTTCCCCGTGACTCCCCGCTGTTCCCCCTCGTTTCCCGCTCCATCGGGCACGCGACGGGCACGGCGGTACTCTCGTTGAGACGGTCTCCGACATTGCGCCGCGCCTCCCCGCATGGGTACGGCTTGCGTAGGCGATCGGGCACGACGCCGGGGACGCTGGATAGCATCGGAGACCGCCACTGCTCCTAGGGAAGCCAGGCGACCTGGGAACTGCGGATTAGGAGAAGACGATTCGATGAAGCTCCAAGGCTCCGATCTGAGGGTCTGCCGTCCGTGGCCGTTCGCTGGCTTCCGTCGTCGTTCGGGCCCCTTGGCTGTACTCGTGGCTGTACAGCCAAGCGCTTAACCGCATCGCCGCCATCGTTGCGGAGGCAGGGGCTACGGTGAACTTGTGTTTGACCTCATCACCTTTGTCGTCCCTGTGCTAGCCATCTGCTTCTTCGGCTTGTGGCTGGTGCTCCTCATTCGGATATTCAGGCAGCGCCGCGTACTTCGATATACCGATCGGATACGAGCAGAGGAACTCACCGGGCGCGTCCGGCAACTTAAGGTTCACGGGCAAGAGGAGCAAGCGATCCGACTTGTCCGGAACGAGCTCGGGATGCCTGAGAGGAAGGCTCGATCCTGGGTTAAGTCCATCTGAGTCCGGCACGGCCTATGTCGAGGTCAGCGCGAGCAGGAGGGGCACTATATCGGTATCCCCTACCCGTCGAGCTTGCCCAGGCCATCGGCGCCACGATCGCGCCCGATCTCAGCTAGAAGTAACGAATCCCTCTGCCGCTCGACCCGTGCGGTTCCGGTCTCCAGGTCGAGATCCCGCCGGCTATCACACGGGATTGGGGGACCGGGCTTCGGTGGTGGCCGTCGAGCGGAGTGATGATGTCAGGCAGGCATATCACGATTGGTTCCCGTGTCCGCGGTGGGTAATTCCAGCGCTGCCAAGCCGGACCGGACCGCCTTCGATTCCTGGTCGAGCAGACTCCGTGCCCTTGTGCCCCAGTCGGCGGCTATCTGGAAGCTGTCCCCCTCGAAGCGAGGGAACACATGCAGGTGAAAGTGGAAGACCTCCTGAAACGCTGCTTTCCCGTCCGCCAGGAAGACGTTCACGCCCTCACATCGCAAACCAGAGCGCCGCAGAGCTCGGGCCATCCGATGGCCGATCGTCCATACATGCGCACTCGTCTCCTCATCAAGGTCTTCCAACCCAACGGCGTGAACGCGTGGAATGACGAGGAGGTGGCCAGGGGTGACGGCTCCTATGTCCATGATCACCATGACGCGGTCGTCCGCGTAGGGAATGCTCGCCTCACCCTCACCGCGAAGGATCGCGCAGAAGACGCAGTCCGATACGCCAAGGTTGCCCATGGCCAACATGGTGACAGCGAGCGGCATTCACAGCGAATGATTTGGCTTGAGCAACCAGGTATGCGCGCGGGCCGCACCTCCAGCCGTGAAACCCTCGCTGAGCCCGCCGTGAGTCCTGTCATGGGCAGATAAGCCGTTACCGTTCCTGTTGTGGTGCCACTGCGCCAGAGGCGTTCGACAAGCCGGCACTTCCCCTCTCTACGAGCATCTCCCGGCCGGCCAGGCAGAACAAGACTGTTTCTTTGGTCTGTACAGCTGCCAGGCTGCAACCGTGAACGCTAGGGGTAGTGAGATCTCGGATCCGTTCGGTACTTTGCGCAGCGCCCTATGGATCGGAGGTGGCCAATGGGCCGGAAAATCCACCGTCGCCAGGCTGCTGGCCATCCGATACGGGCTGACCGCGTACCACTACGACTATCACGACGCGCGTGCACACGATGACCGTCGGGTCGCACGCCGAGCGCGACGTGGCGAGCCGATCGCAGACCCCGATCCGGACAGCGTCTGGGTGAACACCAGCCCTCAACAGATGGCTGACGAGACCCTGGCCGGCTTCCGCACGCGGTTCGAGTGGGCTTTGGACGATCTGCGCGGCCTGGTATCGGGGCGGCCCGTCATCGCCGAAGGCTGGGGGCTGCGTCCCGAACTGGTCGCCCCCATCATCGACTCATCCCGTCGAATGATCGTGATGGTGCCGAGCGAGGAATTCCGTGAGCGTCAGCTCCGTGAACTGTCGCGTGCCGCCGCCGTCGGTCACGCGGTCAGCGACCCCGATCGAGCACAGCGCAACCGACTCGCCCGAGACCGCCTCGTCGCGGGCGAGGCCGCCCGCTCCGCTCGTCGCCTGGGCATACGAGTCCTTGAGGTTGATGGGCACGACGATGCGGAGGCCGTGGCGGACATCGTGGCCGACCATTTCAGCTCCTATCTGCCGCTGTCGAACGTCCACAGGCCTTGACCATGCGGCTGACCGCCTCGGCCGTACGCAGAGGCGGTGCCTCCGCGTCCGGCCGAAGCGGTCTTCGACGACACCCAGGAGATCACGGACACTGGCGAGCGCTCCTGCGCCGCGTGCACGAGCTGGTGTCAGCCGAGCGCGCGGTTGACGGCGGCGACGTACTTGTAGAAGGCCGGGGTGCGGTTGGCCGGGTTCTCCACCCAGGCCCTGGTCAGCTTGCCGTCGGCGAAGAAACGCATGCGCTGGCCCTTGCTGATCTCCAGTTGCACGCCCATGCCGCGCTTGTTCTTGTTGGCGATGTTGCGTGGGCTCGTGCCGTCGATCCTGTCGGGGACCGTGTCGGCGACCGTGAACCCGGCCTTCTTCAGGGCGGCGATGATCTTGGCGGCCAGCTTGGTGTCTCGGCCGCCCACGTAGGTCGTCGCCTCGCTGCCCGCGGCGGCGTGCCAGGAGACGGTGTAGTCGACCGCGCCGACCAGCTTGAGTGCGCGGGGCTCGTCGAAGTGGGTCGCGGTGATGTGGAGCCGGTCGTTGCCGTCGGGCTTGATACCGGCGAAGGAGTAGAAGGCCTGCGTTTTGCCCGCCGCGTAGTCGGCCAGCTGGGTGGTCGGTGACTCGATCGCGCCGCCGTGGATGGCGATGTGCGCCACGGTGGCCCCCTTGGGGAGGCGCCACATGCGCAGGTAGTCCCGGCCCTCGACCTCGTTCGCGGCAAGGGTCGCGTAGTCGGGGTAGACGTCGGCGACCTCGGCGTGGGCGGTGTGCGGGACGGTCAGGGGGAGGAGCAGGAAAAGCAGGCTTGCGGCGACTGTCTTTCGCATGACGCCTATCGTGTCATTGGTTCGTGCCGTTCTCGGCTTCCCGGCGTGGCAGATGCCACGTGTCCAAGGTGCCGACCTGGGCGAAAGCACAGATGAAGTCGTTCTTCACCTGGGTACGCCACAACGTTTTTTGTCGGTTCTACGTGACAGGCTAGGCCGGTTGTACAAGATCGTATGTTGGGGGAACACATGGCCACCTGGCGTGAAGTCGCCGAATCGGCACCGGAGTTCGCCGCCCAGGTCCGGGAGTCGTTCGAGTCGCACAAGCACAAGACCATCGCGACACTTCGCAAGGACGGCTCACCGCGCGTCAGCGGCATCGAGGCCTACGTCATCGGCGACGATCTGTGGTTCGGATCGATGCCCGGCGCCCTGAAGGCTCGCGACCTGAAGCGTGACCCACGCTTCGCTCTGCACGGCCCTCCGGTTCTCCTTGGCGCCGACGATTCGGCCGCCTCATCCGGTGACACCAAGCTGTCCGGGTACGCGGTCGAGATCACCGACCGGGACCAGATCGGGCCGATGTTGGTTGCGCGCGGCTTTGGTCCCGATGCCTTCAGCGAGTCCCATTTCTTCAAGGCCGACATCCGCGAGGTCGTACTGACGCAGTTCGAGGCGTCTGTCATGGTGATCGACCTTTGGCGTCCCGGCCAGGGACTTCACCGCCTCAAGCCGTAGCCACGGTCGGCACTGAGGTTCGCTGTGCCGCCGGCCATGCCCTCCCCGCAAGGTGACTGCTCTTGGCACTCCGGCGAGGGCACTCCGGCTCCGGGGGATCGGCCATTTCGGCGAGCGGTCATACGGCGAGGGCGCCGCCGACGAAGGTCCGTTCCTGCGGGGACGCCACGAGTTCGACCATGGTGCCGGTGCGGAGTTCCTCGCCGAGGACGCGCGTGATCGCGTCGGTGAGGGCGGCGCCGAGGCGCGCGGTGATCTGGGCGGCGTCGGGGCGGTCGAAGACGCCGGCGCGGACGCCCAGAGTCACCGAGACGTTCGTGTCCACGGCCGTGCCGCCCTGCGCGAAGCGGCCTGCGGGGACTCCGGCCAGGCGGATGCTCACGAGGTCGCGGGCCCAGTCGCCGTAGACGCCGACGATCGCCTCGGTCAGGGCGGTGACGAGCTTGGCTTCACTACCGGTCAGCCTGTTCTCTGGAAGGTGGACGGTCAGGTGCGGCACAGTGGACCTCGTTTCCTTTAACTTCAAAGGCTTTGAAATCAAAGGTATTGGGAGATCTCGCCGATGTCCATCGAATCGGACGGTCCGGCCGTCGACGAGGCCGTCCGTACCCTGCTGCTGCTCATGCCACGGCTCGTCGGCCGCGCCAAGCGCCTGCCCATCCCTCCAGCGCTCCAGGGCCTGGATCTCGCGCCGCGGCATCTCGCGCTGCTGGCCCACCTGGAGTACGACGGTCCTGCCAGCGTCAACGAGCTCGCCGCCCGGCTGGAGGTGGCCCCGACGACCGTCAGCCTCATGGTGAGTGAGCTGTCGCGGCCGGGCGTCCTGGAACGCACCGCCGATCCCGCCGACCGCCGCCGCCGCATCATCGCCATCGCCCCCGCCTACATCGCACCGATCAGCGAATGGCTTTCTGGCAGCGCCTCGGCCTGGGAAAGCGTCATGCGCGACCTCGACCCCGCCGAACGCGCCACGGTCATCACCGCCCTGCGTGCCTACGAGGCCGCCTTGGAGCAGGTGGGCGACCGGCATCGAATCGGTCAGTAGCGCTTTCGTACGGAAATGGTGCGAAACACCGTGACGTTGGGGTGGATCTACTACGGCCTGCCGAAGCGCCGTGCCGACGCCAGCACACTCAGCCCGAACATCAGGACGCCCAGCGGAAGATGGACCGACGGTATGTGCGCGATGCCGAGCACGACCTGGACGGAGGCGAGGACGAGAAAGCCCGACGCGTGCCAGATGGGCCGGGGCGAGCCGCCGCCCGGCTTCCACGCCAGCACCGCCGCGAGCACGTACAGCAGCGACGCCCCCCACATCACGCGGGCTCCGATACTGTGCAGCGTTTCTCCGTAGGACGAGGTCAGCAGCAGTCCGGCCGAGGCCGCTTGAAGGAAGATGGTCAGGGTCTGCAGGGTGATCGCGATCTGCAGAAACGAGAAGCGGCGCTGTGCCGTCGCCTGGGTGGCCATGTCACGGTCCCCTTGTCCGCCCGAAGGCAGTGAATCGGTAAGGTCTCACCAGTCCGACGACGCGGGCCTGCGAAAGGTAAGGCGAGGAGGCGGTCGGGAGCATGGGAATGGCTGGGACGAGCATCGATGAGATAGCCGGCGAGCGGCGCCAACTGATCAATGTCGCCTACCGGTTGCTCGGTTCACTGGCCGAGGCCGAGGACGCCGTACAGGAGGCCTACGCGCGCTGGTACGCGCTGCCACGAAGCCGGCAGGAGGAGATCGTGTCTCCTGGTGCCTGGTTGACGACGGTGACCGGCCGCATCTGCCTGGACGTGCTCGGCTCGGCGCGGGTCCGGCGTGAAAGCTATGTCGGCGCGTGGCTGCCCGAGCCGCTGCCCGACCGCGCCGAGTGGGACCACGGCCATGGCACCGACCCCGCCGACCAGATGGTCCTGGACGAATCGGTGACCATGGCCTTCCTCGTCGTCCTGGAGTCGATGACGCCCGCAGAGCGGGTGGCGTTCGTCCTGCACGACGTCTTCCGTTACCCCTTCGCCGAGATCGCCGGCATCCTCGGCCGGAACCCTGCGGCCTGCAAGCAGCTGGCATCCTCCGCCCGACGGCGGGTGGGCGTCGCGCGTGCTCCCGTGACGGCGGCCGGGCAGACCGACGCGGTGCGGCATGTCAAAGAGGCATGGGAGACGAAGGACATCGCGGCCCTCGTCGACCTCCTCGACCCGGCCGCCGTGATGACCGCCGACGGCGGCGGCATGGTCGGCACCGTCCTGCGCCCGATCGAAGGCGGTTCGCGGATCGCCCAGTACATGGTCGCCATCGCCGACAAGGCTCCGGGGCTCGAACTCCTGGAGCGGTCGGTCAACGGTGTGCCGGGCCTGGTGGCCCAGCGTGCCGGCGTCGTCATGACCGTAGCCGCGTTCGATGTCGCCGACGGCCGCGTCACCCGGATCTGGGTGGTCCGCAATCCGGAGAAGCTGCGACTGTGGGGACGGGCCGGCTAGTACTCCAGCATCAGTTTGTGATCTGAGGCTGTCTTCGCCGGTAGTGGCTGATCTTGGCGGTGTATTGGTGACGGCGGCGCCAGTGGGACCATGCCTGGATTTGATCAAGGTCGGGCGGTTGTGTGATCATGTGTGCCAGTAGACGTCTGACCTCTCCCATGGAGAGGGGGACAAGGCCGTCCCGATCCGTTTCGGCCCGCTGTTTGCCGCAGTGACGGCGAGATAGGCGTGGGCGAGCATGGCCAAGGTGATGTGCCGATACCAGGCCTCGTAACGGCGAACCTGGTACTGGTCCAGGCCAACTTCGGTCTTGGCGCTCTGGAAGCATTCCTCAACGGCCCACCGGCTTCCAGCGACCCGCACCAACTCGCCGATCGTGGTGCCGGCTGGACCGAAGCCGAGGTAGAAGGCCACCTCGTCGGGCTGGGTGATGCTACGGCGGATGAGGATCCACCGCTCATACCCCTCCTCCGGCTCGCGGATGATCGGCAAGGTGGCCATCGCCCAGTCATACAGGCGCGGCCCCTTAGCACCTTGACCGGCCGAGATGCGCTTCCAGGCGGATGCGGGCACCTCGGCGAGCAGGCTGTCGGCGCGAGCCCTGGGCCCCAGCCCGGCGCTGATCGCCTGACTGCGTGGTACCGCCACCACATAGCCGATGCGGTACTGCTCGAGAAAGACGCGGAACTTATAGTCCTGGCCATAGGCCTCATCGGCGGTCACCCAGGCGGCCGGCACCCCCGCCTCGATCGCCCGGGTCAGCATCCGACGCGCCAGCACCTGTTTGGTGGCGAACTCCACCTCGGCCCCGATCCCCGCCTCGGCACACCGGTCGCGATCACCGATCCACGACTTGGGCAGATACAGCTCCCGATCCAAGAACGTCCGTCCCGAGCCGGTGGCATAGGCCAGGAACACCCCTAGCTGACAGTTCTCGATCCGGCCCGCGGTGCCGGAGTACTGACGCTGCACCCCTGCGGACTTGTCACCCTTCTTCACAAACCCGGTCTCGTCCACGATCAGCACACCATCACGCGCACCCAGGTGCTCAACCACATAAGCGCGCAGGTCATCGCGCACCGCGTCGGCGTCCCACCGGGCCGCGTTCAACAGCCGCTGCATGCCCAGCGGATTGGCCTCACCCGCCGCCTCGGCCAGCGTCCACCCGTTCTTGCCCTCGATCGGCGCCAGCAGCCCCCGCACATACGCCCGCGCCCGCCGCCGCGGCTCCGGCCGCCCGAACCGGCTCGCCACCCGCGCGAACAGGTCATCCAACCCCGCCACCCACGCCGCAATGTCCTGATCCATCACAAGACCAGGACCCTAGCTACTAAAGATCACAAACTGATGCTGGAGTACTAGGGCCCGTCTGGCGGATCAGGCCGGCACCGAGGGGGTTCTGGATCAGGACTGTCGGCGCGCCGCGGACGGCGCCCTTCGTGACGGCGAACCGCACCAGTCGGCTCACGAAGGTGCCGCGTCGCGGCCACTCAGTCGAGACAGAATTCGTTGCCCTCGATGTCCTGCATCACGAGGCACGACTCGTTGTCGTCATCGGCAGGCAGTAGCCGCACGCGTACCGCGCCGAGCGCGACCAGTCGTGCGCATTCGCCCTCAAGTGCGGCCAGCCGCTCTTCGCCCACGAGCCCGGTGCCGACCCGTACGTCAAGATGCAGCCGATTCTTGACGATCTTGCCTTCGGGAACGCGCTGGAAGAACAGTCGTGGGCCCACACCTGAGGGATCAATGCACGCGAACGCCGAACCCTGATGCTCAGGCGGCAGCGCGCGAGCGAAATCGTCCCAAGTGGCGAACCCCTCCGGTGGCGGCGGTACGACGTATCCCAGCACCTCGCACCAGAAACGAGCGAGACGCTCAGGATCTGCGCAATCGAAGGTGACCTGGATCTGCTTGACCGATGGCATCGGTCCACCATAGAGGAGGGGTCTTTCGTCGTCTCCGCGGCCCCGTCCCTGGCCAGGTCGTGGCACATGCGGCCGACTCCTGAAGATGAGTGGGACTTGAGCCGTGGCTAGATCGGGAAGTGGCCGCGGCGCCAGTACCAGTGGCGGCCGGCCTTCAGGTGGTCGACGATCGCGCGCTGGAGCACGGTACGGCGCGGCAGCTGATCGAGCGGGGTGGTCAGGGTGCGGAACACGAACCGCAGGACCTCGACGTCGGCGTCCAGCCCCTCCGGCTCCTCGTAGGGCTCCAGCTCGAACCTTCGCTGGAACCGGACGATGTTGGAGTCCTCGGGCAGGTACTCCAGCAGCTGCGGGTCGAGCAGCCAGGAGCCGCAGGAGAACGACGTATAGCGCTCGTCGGGAAAGTGGCGTGGGAAGAACGCGCGGGCCTCGTCGAGCGACGCCGTGATCGCCTCCGGCGCCATCGGCCCCGCCTCGGGGATGTGCAGGCTGATGGCGGTGCCGCCGCGCTGGTGCTGCAACCGGCCCAGCTCGTAGATGCCGCCGCGCGCGTGCAGCGTCAGCCAGCTCTGCATGACCGGCCAGCCCTCGCGGTGCATCCGCCGGTCGATCGCGAGGTTGCGGCCCAGGTCCTTGAGGGTCGTCCACGACACGGCGTCGGCGATGCCGTGGTCGCGGTGGTACTCCCTGACTACGTCGATCAGGGCCAGGTACACGTACACGTAGAGATGCCGCCAGGCGGGGCTTCGTTCGCGCGGCAGCTCCGGACCGGGCGACAGCCAGCCGTGGCCCCCGAGATCGGCGCGGACCAGGGCGATCGAGCGGTCGAGCAGCCAGCGCAGCTCCGGAGTCCACAGTGGAGAGTCGGCGTCGGGCCAGCCCGCCATGATCTCGGCGGCGTCGTCCGGCGGCACCGCGAGCCGGTCGAGGATCGCGGGCGCGTCGGCCTTGGCGGGCAGCGGAGCCGACGGCCGGTCGCCGGCGAGCCGGTGCACGCGGTCGATGTCCTCGACCGGTACCCCGAGCCGGGCGGCGGTGGCATCCAGATCCACGCGGACGACCCTACCGGCCGGTGGGCGTCTTCCACAGCCCGTACCGTTCGGGCAGATCCCGCCACGACGACCCGGTCCGCTGCACCCAACAGCGATACGAGGCGATGTACGTAGGCCGTGGGTCGCGCCGCAAGGGCGATCCAGAGGCGTTCAGCGTGGCCGTCGCACAGTGTGATCTTGGGGTGCTCTTTTGTGGTGGGATATGTCCATGGAGCGGATAAGGCAGCTGATGGGCGAGATACTGGTCTACTGTTTTGTGGTCGTCCTGCTCACCGGCGGTTTCCTGGCGTTCTTCTACACACCCGGAAACGAAGTTGTTTCCTACAGCGGCTCCTATGAACCGCTGCGGGGCACCCCCATGAGCGTCGCCTACGCCTCGATCCTGCACATCAGTCTCGACGTGCGGTCAGGGCTGTATATGCGGCAACTGCACTACAGTTCTTCGACCCTGCTCGTCATCGGGACCGTTGTCTGGGCGCTGCTCGGTCGTTTCCGGTTCGCGCTCGCGGTGCTGGGCCTGGGTGTGCTCGGCGCGCTCTCCGGTTTCGGAGTCACCGACGACTCGCTGAGCGACACCGTCCTGGGACGCCTGCCCACCCTCTGGTGGTACGGCCTGCACCTGCTGTCGGCTCTGGCCGTGGGCGCCACGCTGGTGACCTCGTCACGACGAGAGGCGGCCCGGCAGCCCAGAACGCTTCCTTTGGTGGTCATGAGCCTCGGTCTCACCTTCCTGGCCATATTCGGGTTCTGACGGGCCGCCGTCCCTCGTCGCGCCCAGTCGCCCCGCTGCTCCGCAGCCGCCGCGCGCCAGTGCTGCTGTGATGTGTCGTCAGGTCGTACTGGATCGGCACAACCTTCTGAGATCGGCGAGGTCCGTGTTGATATCCGCGATCACCTGGTTGGGATCGCCGCCGGTCATGCCGGTCAAGCGGAAGTTCAGTTCCTGGAATTCGGCGGCCAGCCGACTGATCGTCGCTCCCACGACTCCTTGCGCGTCGAGGACCGCGCTCATCAGGTCGAGGTATGTCTGGTGGGCAGCGGCTGCCTGGCTGCTGCGGCTGGTGCCGGCGTTCCGGCGGTACGCGGTCAGTGCCGTCGCCGTCTCGTCGCAGCCGCCGGGCCGGACCGCTGACAGCTGTGGAGGGGAGAACGGGTCCGCTCGCGTGGGGCTTGGGGGCGTGTTGGACTCGCGCGAGCGCCTCGGGGTGGGCCGGGTGGTGACCGGATCTGGTGATGACCGCCGCGGGGTCGGCGTGGTGTCCACCTCGTCGGGCTGAGGCTCCGGAGGCGGGGTCGAGGTCGGGGTGGCGACCTCGTCATCGGGCTGAGGCTGTGAAGGTGGGGTGGAGGTCGGGGTGGTGACCACCGCGTCGGGCTGGGGCGGCGGAGGAGGGGGCGGCGGCGCCAGGTAGGCGATGAGTGCGACCACGGCGGCGACCGCACCCGCCAGAGCGCTCACTGCCGCCCAGTTCAGGCGTAAGCCTGCTCCTGCGCCCGCCGCGGGCGGCTGCGCTGACCCGTTCTCCGTCATGCCCTCATCGTGGACCGAGCCGCCGAGCTCGGTCCAGGGCGCCTCCTGTTGATCTTCGGGAGGCAAGGGCTCGATCTTGTGGGACCGAGCCCTTGCGGGACGAACGCCGCACTCCTGACCAGGGAGAACGGCGTTCGTGTCGTTGGCTCCCGGAGATCTGGGCGCCGGTTCCGGGCGGGTGTGGGCGGCCGGGTCTACTGTCTGCGCATCAGCAGATGGCCTTGGCGGAACCGCTCCCCTTCCTGGGGGGCGCGCAACGTCCGTCCCACTTCGACGAACTGTTCCTTGCGCGCCAGCTCCGCGAGGTCGTCGATCGGCCACCGGTAGGCCGGTGTCACCTTGTGGTCGAATGCCGTCACCGGCTCGCCCTCGGATTCGAAGAAACCGAGCAGGAGGTAGCCGCCCGGGGCCAGCAGCCGGCGGAACTCGGCGAAGTACGGCGGCAGTTCATGCGGCGGAGTATGGATGATCGAGTACCAGGACAGGATGCCGCCCAGTTGGCCGTCGGCCAGGTCCAAGGCGTCCATCGAACCGACCTGGAAGCGCAGATCCGGGTGGGCCTCGCGGGCGAGGTCGATCATCACGGGTGACAGGTCGACGCCGGAGGCGTCCAGTCCCAGCTTCTGAAGGTGCGCCGTCAGGTGTCCGGGGCCGCAACCGACCTCGAGAACGGGTCCGGCGCCGGCGGTCCGTACGAAGTCGGCGAACGCGGCGAGCGTCGCGCGGTCGAGGGGCTGACCGTCGAGGTAGTTCCGGACGAACTCGGCGTAGCGAACGGCCATGGCGTCGTAGGCCTCCGCCGTCGCTGTCAGATAGGAGGGGGATTCGGTCACGGCGCACGACTGTAGTTCATCGACCGGCGCCGTCGTCCCCGCGACGACACGCGCCCATGGACGACCGGCGCCGTCGTCCCCGTGACGACACGCGCCCATGGACGATGCCTGGTCGACCGGCAGGAAGACCGTCAGGCCGACCCCTCGGCTTCTCGGCGCCGTCGTCGCCGCCCTCCGTCTGCGCGGGCGACCTGAGCGCATGGATGGTTCCGTGTGCGGCTGAGCGTACAGATGGGTGGGGCTGGACCTACTTCAGGGCCGATTCGGTGGGACCAGGGCTCCGCGCGGTGCACAGTGGAGGCATCGAGCCGGACCGGCCGGATCGGCGCACTTCAGGAGCCGTGGGAGCCACGGTCCGGGTCATGAGGCGAGAAGGAAGGGTCATGCGACAGTTGGGGGCGTGGGCGGCGAGTGCCTGCGTGGGGTTCGTACGCGCGTGCGTCGTGCTGGCCGTGAGCATGCTGGTCCCGGCTGTGTGGGCCGCCGCCGTGGCGCTGTGGATCTGGTGGGGCGGCAACCCGTGGTCGTGGATAGCGCCGTTCTTATGGGCGGGGTTCGGCACTTTCGCCCTGTCCCGTCCGGTCTGCGGGATGGTCCGCTCGCTCGTCGCGAAGTGGACGGGCACCGTCATTCCCGCCGGATATCGGCAGGCCGGCCCGGTGACGCAGATGGCGACCGGCTACTGGTGGAACGGGTACTCCTACGAGCGCTCCAGCCGCGACGCCCGCATGGACCAGCAGTGGCGAACCCGATTGCGCGACCCCGCCACCTGGCGGGACGTGCGGTTCACGGCGATCGCGCCGATCACCATGGGCCTGGTCGCGGCCATCCCGCCGGCCGGAGTCGCCGCAGCGGTCCTCGGGGCGCTCCAGCCGTCGCTCTCGGCGCGGCTCGCCGGGGTGCTCGGCCTGGTCGTGGCGATCGCCGCCGCGCCGTACGCCTGGCGGCCGGTCGAGCCGGTGGCCGTCCGCTTCCTGGACACGCCGCCTGCGATGGTGCTGGCCGGCCGGGTCGACGAGCTGACGGCCCAGCGCGCGGATGTGACGGTCGCTCAGGCCGCCGAGATCCGCCGGATCGAGCGGGACCTGCACGACGGAGCGCAGGCACGCCTGGTCACGCTCGGGCTCTCCTTGGCGACGGCGGAGAAGCTGATGGAAACCGATCCCGACCGGGCCAGGGCGCTGCTGCGGGAAGCGCGAGCCGGCGCCGCCACGTCACTGACCGAGCTCCGCGAGCTGGTCAAGGGGATCAACCCTCCGGTGCTGAACGAGCGAGGACTCATCGACGCCGTCCGCGCTCTTGCCATGGACAGCCCGCTCGAAGCGGTCGTCAGCGCCGAGATTCGGCTCCGCCTGGACCCGCCGATCGAGTCCGCCCTGTATTTCGGAGTCGCCGAACTGCTGACCAACGCGGTCAAGCACGCCCACGCGACCCGGGCGCGCATCTCCTTCGCCAGGGACGGCAGCGGCATCGTCGTCGACGTCGAAGACGACGGCCGGGGAGGCGTCGTCGTGCGAGCCGACGGGGGGCTCGCGGGGCTACGCCGCCGGCTCTCGGTCTTCGACGGCGCCGTGGAGATCACCAGCCCGGTGGGCGGCCCGACCCTCGTGAGGATGATGGTGCCATGCGAATCGTTGTAGCCGAAGACCTCTATCTCCTGCGTGACGGGATGGTCCGCCTCATCGAGGCCTACGGACACGAGGTGGTGGCGACGGCGACCACCGGGCCCGAGACGCTCGACGCGATGCTGAAGTGGCGCCCGGATGTCTCCGTCGTCGACGTTCGCATGCCGCCGACCCAGGCGGACGAGGGCCTGCGGGCGGCTCTCGCCGCCCGTGGTGAAGTGCCCGGGCTGCCGGTCCTGATCCTTTCTCAGCACGTCGAACAGCTCTATGCCCGCGAACTCCTCGCCGACGGCACCGGTGGCATCGGCTACCTCCTCAAGGAGAGCGTCTTCGACGCCGATCAGTTCATCGATGCCCTGGAGCGTGTCGCCGGGGGCGGGACCGCCATGGATCCGGCCGTCATCGCCAAACTGCTGTCCAGCGGGTCCTCGACGCGACGGCTCGGACGGCTGACCGAACGCGAACACTCCGTGCTCAACCTCATGGCCGAAGGGCTGTCCAATCAGGCCATCGGTCAGCGGCTCTTCCTCAGCGAAAGCGCAATCAGCAAGTACACCACCTCTATTTTCGGCAAGCTCGGCATCACCGATGACGACAACAGCAACCGCCGCGTCCTCGCCGTCCTCACTTTCCTGAACAACCCCTGACGTGTGCGTGCTCGCCCGCGAACGGCGCCTGCCGGCTTCCGTCCGCGGGCGAGCGCGACAGGAGAGTGCTCAGCCGCAGTGCTCGAAGGGGCTGGTGTACGAGCTGCTGCCGACCGAGCCGCCCCACCTGACGCATTGCTTGGCCGCGTCACGCCTGACAGGGCCCGCGTAGTAGTCGTAGCTGCCCGAATCGGTCGTCCTGGTTTCGCCTTGCGGCTCCAGGAACGCCGACATCGACGTCGACGAGCCGAGGTTCGTCGTCTTCAGCGTCGCGACGCAGTTGTAGCCGTTGCCCGAGTTGTAGAGAAGGTAGGTGGTGCCACCGGTGAGAGCGGCCGAGTCGATGACCGAGTAGCCGCTGCCGCAGACCTCTTCAGGGGTGTAGGGGTTGCCGCCGCAGGTGTTGGTGCTCGTGATGGCCTTCTTCTGGCCCAAGGACACGGTCACGCCCTCCACGGTCGGGCTGGTGTCCACCGCACCGGTGGAGGTCCGCTGCTCGTAGTGCAGGTGCGGGGCGGTGGATCCGCCTGTCGAGCCGACGGTTCCGATCTGGGTGCCCTGGCTGACGCTCATCGAGCCGCCGGCCGCTTTGACCATGGTCGAGAGGTGGGCGTAGCGCGTCCTGGTGCCGTCACTGTGACGGACCTCCACCCACTTGCCGTAGCTCGTGCTTCCCGCGTCGTTGAAGTACGCGGTGCCCGCGGCGGTGGCGCGCACGGTCTCACCGTTGATGTCGTCGCCCCCGTAGTCCTGCCAGTCGATGGCGCCGGACGGGCTGTGGCCGGGGGACCAGTTGTTGGCGTAGAAGGTCTTCCCGCAGTTGAACGGGCTCTTGTGGGTGACGGCCAGGACGGAGCTGCCGCCCTGGGCCGAGGCGGACTGGGGAAGCAGTGCTCCCGCGAGAGCGACCAGCAGGACGGGGATCGCGGATCTGAGGGCATTCGGCCAGGTCGGGCTGCCAGTTGCGGGCATGGTCACCTCTCTGAACAGGTGCTGTGGGGGGTACGGCCCGGCTATTGATGTCGATGAGGCCCCGTGGCGAACCGGCCGGCGGCTTCGATGGGAGGGAAGGGGGCTCCGTCAGGGGCGTTCGACATCTCACCGCCTACGTCGACGGACGGGTCGATCATGAACATAACTCCGAAAGTTGTCTTCATCAATTGCTGATGACGTGAAATTTTGCGGCTTTCGGACTTCGGCGTCGGGACCGAATCCATGACGACCCGGCCCCGCGGACGCGGCATGCGGCGCCGGTCCCCGACGGCGGCGGGAACGTTCAGGACGACTTACAGGTGGTGCCTTCCGCCCGGACATTCGGGTAGTCGGGGTAAGCCCACTGGCAGACGCTTGTCATGCTGACCGGCTCCCCGCCGGGGCCGAAACACCAGTAGTTGCCCGGGCCGCCCGCGCTGCCGGCGTATCCCCGGTCCTGGCAGTAGCGGTTCACGTCGCTCAAGGACACGGTCCCGAGCACCTTCGGGCCTGAATGAGACTGCTTCGGTCCACTCGGTCGTGGCTGCTGTTGTTCGTCGGACGGCGGTGGCGTCCCTCTGTCCGAGGGCGATTTCTCTACGTTCGTGGGCGAGGGCGGCTTCCTGGTCGCCGACGGCTTCGTGGTCGTCGGGTTCGGCGCATGTTCCGAGGGACGCGGGTTGTGCCGTTCCGTGCCGGCCGTCGGATCCTTCCCCGGCCGGGCGGACGGTGACTCGGTCCGGCTCGCCTTCACGCCGGTGGGGCTGGACGATGCCGAGGTGCCGCCGTACGGCGGGCTGGACGATGCGGAGGCGCCGCCGGGAGGCGGGCTGGAACCGGGGACCCCTGATGCGTCGAAGTGCTCCTCTCCCGGACCGGAGGGGAGGGCGAAGTAGGCGATGCCCAGGGCCGCGATCAGGGCCAGGGCCACGGCGCCGACCAGGACGACGTGCCGGAGCCTGCCCTTCTCGGCCGGCGCCCGGCCTTCTCCATCTCCCCGATCGGCCCCGTCGCCGGGCTCGCCGCCGGTATGCCAGGCCGGACCGGGGAGGCCGCGTAAGCGATCGACGACCTCGGCGGCGGTGGGCCGCAGGGCCGGGTCCTTCTCCAGGCAGGCGCGGACGATGACGCCGAGCCGCCCGTCCAGCCCGTGCAGGTTCGGCTGGTCGTGGAGGATCGACCGGATGACCGCGGGTATCGTTTCGCCGCTGAAGGCCCTCTTCCCGGTGGCGGCGTAGACCATGGTCGCCCCCCAGGCGAACAGGTCGGCGGGAGGCCCGAGCTCGTCACCCGCGATCTGCTCGGGCGCCATGTACCCGGGGCTGCCCACGGCCTGGCTGGTGACGATCGACGTGCTGAGGTCGAGTGCCCGGGCGATCCCGAAGTCGATGACCACTGGGCCGTCCGGGCCGAGCAGGACGTTGCCCGGCTTGAAGTCCCGGTGGACCACGTCCGCCTGGTGGATCGCGGCCAGCGCCGTCGCGGTGTTCAGCGCCAGCCGTTCAAGAGCCGCCCCGTTGCGCGGGCCCGTGTCGCGCACCGACTCCTGCAGGGACGGCCCGTCCACGAATTCGCTGACTATGTAGGGTTGTTCGTTCACGAACCCGCTGTCGAGCACCTTCGCCGTACAGAACAGGGCCACCCGTTTGGCGATCTCGACCTCGCTGAGAAAGCGGGCCCGGGCTTTCATGTCCATGATCAGGTGCGGGTGGAGCAGCTTTATCGCCACTCGCTGCCCCGAAGCCGTGCAACCCACGTAAACCGTGCCCTGACCGCCGACTCCGAGGCGGCCCTCAAGACGGTACGGCCCCACCGCCTGTACATCCGAGGGCAGCAGAGCCATCCACTCGGGCACATCTCCTCCAGCGTCGAATGGGCGAGGTCCTGTCCACGGCCACCCTCTGCGCCCTGGCGGCGGCTCCGCGGCGAGTCGGCGAGTCGGCGGGAACCGGGATACCGGGGGTCAGCGCACAACAGCGGTTGACCAGTCATACCCCGCCTTTGACAGGTTCGCGGTCAGATAGCAGATAGACAGTATCGTCTTTCTGGAGCGGTTAACAGGCCGTCGGCCGACTCACCGGGGCCCGGTGCCCGCGCCGAAGGCGCCGGAGTTCCAGAGGGTTCGGACATGGGCGACCAGCTGGGGGGCCACGGCGCGCAGGCCTTCACGGTCGTTCTCCGCGACCGGGACCGTGACGAGAGCGCTGGTGGCGGCCACGAGCATGCGACAGGTCAGCCGGCCCTGGTCGTCGGTGACGCCCAGGGCGTCGGCGTAGAAGGAGGCCATGAACGCGTGCAGCTCGCGTCGGCGCGCGACGGCCTGCGGGCCCGCGGCGTACACCTCGACCAGGTAGATGCGGGTGTGCGGCCACTCCGCCTCGAGCGCTTCCAGGTACACGGTTATGGCCCGCTTGTAGCGTTCCATCGGATCGTCGCCGGTGCCGGAGGTCTTGATCGCCCCCGTGACCCGTTCGAAGAGCAGCTCGCACGCATCCTCGAAGGCGGCCATGAAGCAGTCGAGTTTGGAGTCGAACAACCGGTAGAAGCTCAGGCGGGAAACGCCGGCATGTTTGAGGACGTCCTCGACGGATGTCGCGACGTACCCTTTCTCCGCCATGACCTCGGCCATCGCCCGGCAGAGGCGCTCGCGCTGCAACCGCTCCACCTCTTCGGGCGGCAACGCGTTCCGCCCTCGGGGCAACCGGTGCGACCTCGACATTCACTCACTTTAGGACAGCCGGGCGGGTTCCGGCGGCGACCGCCGCCGGCCCGTCCCGTTGACTGGAACGGCTCCGCCGTCAGTTCCAGGTGGCGTGCTTGAGCACGCCCGAGAGCCCGTAGGTGTTCCATACGTCCACCACGAGGATCTTGGAGGTGGGCAGGAACCATTCCCGCTGGGTCCACTTCGACGTCGTACGGCCGCTGCCGTTCGTCACGCACCTGTTCGGCCAGGTCGTGTACTGCGCCTTGTGCCCGGAGCCGACCTGGCGCAGGCCGCGGAAGCTCGCCTTCTCGCCCGGGTACCAGCTGAGCTTGGAATTGAACGGGCAGGGCATCACGCCGCTGAAGGGATGGAACTGGTACTTGCCCGTGTAGGTGATCGAGCCGCCCCCGACGGGCACGTTCGTGTACGCCTTCGGACCGAAGATCCAGAACCCTTCGCAGTTCGGCGCGAAGGGCTCCGGCTTCTTGCAGGACGCTCCGGTCGCCACCACGAGACCGTCTCCGTGCCGGTACACCCGCCAGTCGGCGGGGATGTGGAAATTCATCCCACGGAAGGACAGGGTCCTGGCCCGCGAAGTGGACGAGTCCGAGGAAGCCGACGCGGCCGACGCCGAGACGGGAACGGCGAGCACGGCTCCGGCCGCCAGGACGGCGAGGACGGATGATCGCTTTTTCATGGCGAGGAGGCTACGTACCCCTGCTTGCAGTCCGCCGGCCGTTCACTTGCGGTGCCGGGCCGGCGCCGCACGCCGGTTTCGGTAGCGTCAGGGGCATGCGGCTTCATGTGGGATGTGCGATGTGGACGCACGCTTCGTGGCAGGGGCGGTTCGTGCCCGCGTCGCTTGCTCCCGGGGAGCGGCTGCGGGCGTACGCGAGCTGGTGTGACGCGGTCGAGGGGAACACCACGTTCTACGCGACGCCGGCGAGGAGCACGGTGGAGTCGTGGGCGCGGCAGACCGGGCCCGGTTTCCGCTTCGTGGTCAAGCTGCCCAAGACGATCACCCACGAACGCCGGCTCACCGGCGCCGACGAGGAGCTCCGGTCGTTCCTGGAGGTGATCGAGCCGCTCGGCCCGCGGGCGCACGCTCTGTGGGTCCAGTTGCCCGGGTCGTTCGGGCCGAACGACCTCGGCGCCCTGGCGGCCTTTCTCCGCAGGCTCCCCCCTTCGCACAGGTACGCCGTGGAGGTCCGCCACCGCGCGTTCTTCGAGGACGGGCGAGCCGAGCGGCTTCTCGAGAGGGTCCTCGCCGACGCCGGCGCCGAGTGGGTGCCGTTCGACACCACCGCGTTCTTCCAGAGCCCGCCGACCAGCGACGCCGAGCGCGACGCGTGGGCGAAGAAGCCGCGCGTGCCGCGCCGGTCGGCGGCGCTCACCGACCGTCCGATCGTTCGCTACCTGGGCCGGGACGACACCGAGCGCACGGTCGAGGGGTGGCGGCACTGGGTCGGCACGGTCGCCGAGTGGCTGCGCGAAGGCCGCTCGCCGACCGTGTTCGTCCACACCCCCGACAACGCCGACGCGCCGATGCTCGCCCGTCGCTTCCACGACGAGGTACGGGCGCGCGTGCCCGAGGTCGAGCCGCTGCCCGAGCCCGTCCCGGTCGAGCCGCTGACCCTCTTCTGATCAGCCGGCCGAGAGGCAGAACAGGTGCCCTTCGGGGTCGGCGAAGACCGTCCACTGCCCTTCGCCGGGCTGGAATTCCGGCCTGGTCGCCCCCAGGGCCAGCAACTCCTTCGTCGCCGTCTCCACGTCGGCGACCTTGAAGTCGATGTGGGCGTGCTTGGCCGCGTCGGGCCAGCCCGGACCCCGGTAGCCGTCGACCCGCTGGAAGGCGAGCTGGATGGGGCCTTCGCCGAGGTAGGCGTAGTCCTCGTCGCTGTGGGTGATCTCCCAGCCGGTGACCTTCTGGTAGAACTCGGCCAGCGCCTTGGGGGCGGCGCAGTCGATGATGAAAGCGGTCGGTTCCGCGAGGGCGGCCATTGGTGACTCCTTAATGTCGTGGCTTGCCGCCAGCATCCCGCCGCGGGCGCGATGGGTCTTGAAGATCCTTGCGGCACCCGGCCCGCGCGGTTCTGTCGTACCCGGTGGGTAGTGTCCGCGGCGTGTTGTCCGCCGTGCCCCTCGCCGTCCGGCCCGAGTTCACCGTGTCCGCGGTGACCTGCGCTGGTGAGCGCGCCCCGTGGTCCGCGCCCGACCTGCGAGCCGACCACCGCCTGGTGCTGGTGCGACGCGGCAGGTTCCGGCGGTGGGCCGACGGCGTGGCCGCCGACCTCGATCCGACGGTGGCCTATCTGGGGTCGCCGGGCGAGGAGGAACGGTTCGCGCATCCCGCGGGCGGCGACGTCTGCACCTCGCTGAGCCTGGCGCCCGGGCTCTGCGAAGGCCCGGCGGGCGGGGTGACGATCTACGTCGACGCGCGCGTCGACCTGGCCCATCGGCGGCTGCTGATGGCGGCCCGCGGCGGCGACGTCGACTACGCGCTCAGCGAGGAACTGCTGGGGCTCCTCGTCCTGGCCACCGGACGGACGGCCGGACGTCCTCGGCCCGCCGACCGGGCGCTCGTCGCGGCGGCGCGTGAGGCCGTCCAGGTGGATCACCCGGAGGCGGCGGCGCTCTTCTCGCTGGCCCGGCTGCTCGACGTCTCGCCCTACCGGCTGAGCCGCGTCTTCAGCCAGGAGATGGGCGTGTCGCTGACCCGCTACCGCAACCGGGTGCGGGTCGGACGGGTGATGCAGCGGCTAGAGGACGGCGAATCCGCCCTCGCCGTCCTGGCCGCCGACCTCGGTTTCGCCGACCAGGCCCACCTGACCCGTACCGTTCGCGACCATCTGGGACACACCCCCGCCGCGCTCCGCCGGCTGCTCGCCGCCGGTCGTCCGGCTGACGCCTCCCCGCGCGATCGGTAGGTTCGGCGGATATGGACGGGATCGCGGGAACCGTCGCGGCGGCGGCGGGCATGTTCGCCGGCACGAACGTCGACGACATGATCGTGCTCACCGTGCTCTTCCTGTCGGGACGCGCCACCGGGGAGCCGAAGGCGTGGCAGGTCTGGGCCGGTCAGTACGCGGGGATCGCCGCGCTGGTGGCGGTGTCGGTGGTGGCGGCCCTCGGCCTGACCGTCGTGCCCGACGACTGGATCGGCCTGCTGGGGCTGATCCCGTTCGCGCTCGGGGTGCGCGGCCTGGTCTCGGCCGTCAGGGCCCGCGGCCGGGGTGATGAGGATTCCTCGCCGGCCGTCGCCTCCGGCGTGCTCGCGGTCGCCGGGATCACGGTCGCCAACGGCGCGGACAACATCTCCGTCTACACGCCGGTCTTCCGCTCGATCGGCCCCGGGGCCACGGCCGTGACCGTCGCCGTGTTCGCCCTCGGGGTGGCGCTGTGGTGTCTCGCGGCGTCCTGGCTGGGTTCCCACAAGAGGGTCATCGAGATCGTCGAACGGTACGGCCGGTGGATCGTGCCCGTGGTCTTCATGGTGATCGGCGCGCTCATCGTCGTCGAGTCCGGCGTCATCGCCAAGATCGTCCAACTCTGACGACCGGTGCCGTCGGTCGCGAGATGATCCCTTCATGCACGAGTTCGCCGACCGCCCGAAAGCCGTGGTGCTGATCACGGGCATCTCCGCCGCGGGGAAGTCCACGGTCGCCCAGGCGCTCGCCGAGCGGCTGCGGCGCTCGGTCCACGTCCGGGGCGACCTGTTCCGCCGCATGATCGTGAACGGTGGCGTGGGCATGACGCCGGAGCTGGAGGACGAGGCGCTCCGGCAGTTGCGCCTGCGCTACAAGCTGGCCGCCTCGACGGCCGACGCCTACTTCGAGGCCGGTTTCACGGCTGTGGTGCAGGACGTCGTCATCGGTCCTGAGCTGAAGACGTTCGTCTCCTTTGTCCGCAGCAGGCCCCTGATCGTGGTCGTTCTCGCGCCGGACGCCGCGACGGTCGCCGGGCGCGATCTCGGGCGGTCGAAGACCGGCTACCGGGACTGGACCGTCGAACAGCTCGATCAGGGGATGCGCGAGGGGACGCCCCGCATCGGGCTGTGGCTCGACACCTCAGGCCAGACCCCCGCCGAGACCGTACAGGAGATCCTCGCCCGCGCCTGGGACGAGGGCGTGGTGGACTGACGGGCCGCGCGGTGCGAGGTCGGCCTTGCCGGGAGAACTCTACGATGGGATACCCGACAACCGCCCCAAAGAGGATCAAACGGGCACTGGTCCAGGTCCTCGCCGCCCCCGGGAGTGAAGCAGACCAGCATGACCGACGACTCCCGAGCACTTCTGCCCATCGCGTTGCAGGCCGTCGCCGTCGCCCGCGAACTGATCACCACACGCCTGCCCGGCGTCGTCACCGCCAAGGGCGACCGCGACATGGCCACCGAAGTCGACTACGCGGTCGAACGGGCGGTTCGCGATCACCTGGACCGGGAGACCCCGGCCGTCGGCTTCCTCGGTGAGGAGGAGGGCACGAGCCGGCAGGGCCGCGACGGCCTGCAGTGGGTGCTCGACCCCGTGGACGGCACGGTGAACTTCCTCCACGGCATGCCGCTGTGCGGGGTGTCGCTCGGCCTGGTACGCGGCGAGGTCCCCGTCCTCGGCGTCATCGACCTGCCGTTCCTCGGCTCGCTCTACGCGGCGGCCGAGGGCCACGGGGCCACGCTGAACGACGAGCCGATCAAGTGCAGCGGTGCCGGCGCCCTGGAGGACGCGGTCGTGGCCATCGGCGACTACGCCGTGGGCGACGGCGCCGGGGAGAAGAACCGCGACCGCCTGGCCATCACCGGCCTGCTCGCCGCGCGGGCGCAGCGGGTGCGCATGTTCGGTTCCGCGGCCATCGACCTGGTCTGGGTGGCCGAAGGGAAGATCGACGCCTGCGTCATGCTCGCCAACAAGCCCTGGGACACCGCCGCCGGGGTGGTGATCGCACGGGAGGCCGGTGCCCTCGTCGCCGACGCCGACGGCACGCCGCACACCACTGGATCGCAGGCGACCATAGCCGCCGCCCCCGGTGTCATGGACGACATCATGGCGCTCGTCGGCGAGGCGACGCGCCGGTGAAGATCGGCGGTCTGAGGGCGCGTCCCCACGCGGACACGCCCCGAGGGACGTCCTGAACGACGCCGGCCGTCCGGGCGCTGCCGGACGGCCGGGGCCGCGCCCTCGTCAGGCCTCCGCGCCCCCCGCGGGCGCGTCGGGCTTCACGCTGGGGTGGACGGCGACGACGATGCGATGGTCACGCCCGCCTTCGGCCTTCTCGTCGTGATACTTGCCGACCAGGGCCGTGACGGCGTTGGCGAGCTCCTCGGCGAAGGCCGCGCGGTCGGCGGCCGAGGCGAACCGGATCTCGCCGTCGATGGCGAAGGTCGCGACCCGCTTGCGGGCCTTGGCGGCTCCGGTGATCAGGGCGCCCACGTCGCGTACGAGCCGGGCGGCCACGGCGAGCAGCCAGCGGGCCGACAACTGGTCGGGTGAGCGGGACGGATCGGGTTGCACCTCGGCCAGGGCGACGGGTGAGATGACGTACGACGCGGCGGTGGCGCGCATCACCCGTTCGGTGACGTTGCCCTTGCGGCGCTCCTCCACCAGCTCGACCAGGCCGTACCGCTCCAGCGCCTTGAGGTGGTAGTTCACCTTCTGCCGTGGCAGGCCGACCTTGGCGGCCAGTGTGGTGGCCGAAGCGGGCTCGGCCAGCTCGGCCAGCAGCCGGGCCCGGATCGGGTCCAGCGAGACCTCGGCCGCCGCCGGGTCCTCGATCACCGCTACATCCAACATGCATTCACGATGACACCGACAGAATTAGTTGTCAAGACTCGTGAAATTGTCGGGTTAGGGGCGTCTCGGTCCATCCCCAGGGGGACCGGTGATCCGCCGGTGGGCTGACGACCGGCCGGCCGTCCGGGAGCCATGATCTGTGCCGTCGCCGGACAAGGAGGGGATTCCGATGCGGGAAGTCATCGCTTCACATGCCAGCCAGCCACGTCGGCAGGTCTCGCCAGGCCCGCTGTGGACCCTGCGGGTCCTGGTCAGCGCGCAGGCCGTGGGACTCGTCGTCGCCGCGTCCTTTGCGGGACAGGGGGTCAAGGGAGGCGAGGCCCTCGCCGAGACCCACGTCATGGTGGGAATGGTCGTCCACCTGATCGCGCTGTTCCAGATCGTCGCGGCGGTGCTGGTGTGGCGGCCGGGACGCGGCGCGGGCTGGCCCGCCGTCGCGAGCCTCGGCCTTTTCCTCGTCGGGCTCGGGCAGCACTTCACCTCCGAGGTGCTGGGCGCGCACGTCCCGACCGGGCTGACCCTTTTCGGGCTCGTCGTCGCGGTGCTGATCTGGGCCTGGTCACCGATTGCGAGTCGGCTGAAATAGCCGTAGAAATCGGAAGAGCCGTTCATCGGGGGTAAGCCGATGTTCTGGGGGGAGCGAGCCTGTTCCTTGGCGTCCTGGCCTTCGGAGGGGAAGGCCAGGACGCCAAGGAACATGACGTGCGGTGGGCACTACTTCGAATGCGTCGTGGTCGCCGTCACGGGCGCGGTGCTGGCGGTGGCCGTCGCTCCGGTGCCGTTGGTGTCCGGGAAGACGATGTTGAGATTCACGTCCTGCGCCTGACGGTTGGTGTTGGCGCTCGCGGCGGCGCTGCGGGACCAGTTGCGGGCCCAGCTGCGCGCCCAGCTGCGAGCCCAGCTCCGGGTCCAGTTGCGGGCCCAGGCGCGGCTGGGGTTCCGGTTCCAGTTCCGGTTCCAGTTCCGGTTCCAGTTCCGGTTCCAGTGGTGGTCATCGTCGTTGTCGCTCTTCCCGCCCATGATCGTCATGGTGCTCGTCGCCGCGGCGGCGCCGGCCGTGGTGGTGGCGGCCTCCAGGCCGATCAGGCCGCCGGAGAGTACGGCACCGATGACGAGTGTGCCCATGAATTTCCTGGCCTTGAGCATTGATATATCCCCCTTGGACGACATCGGGTTGCCTGTGGTGGCTTCACGGAGATTGCTGTGAAAGCTGGGCTGGCTCCGTGAGTCTTCCCAGTTGTCTTGCTTTCCGGTGGGGACGTCTGACAAACGACGGACTTCCGCTTTTGCTATCTGCTTAACCTCTTCTTGTGGGCTTCTACTCCATATTTCCGGACTTCACCGGACATTCCTAACTTGATCTTCCTATATGGCCGCGAGGCTCGGCGGTTTCCGCTGACCGGCCATCCCGCCTTGGCGCTTTTTAAGGGCAAAATCGCGAGACCAGGAGACATTTCCGTCTCTACGGTATTAAGCGGCCTTCCAGCGCTTTGTAGGGCGATGTCCCTTGAGTGCATTTCTGAGGGGGCTTGCTACCGACTGAGGCCAGGTCAGGCCCCCTTGCAGGCGGGCGGCCGTCGCGGCGCCCACCCTGATGCGGAGATGTGCCTCGGTACCGCATATGGTCCGGAGCATGACTGCTCATTATGACGTCGTGGTGGTCGGAGCCGGCCCGGGTGGGTACGTCGCCGCGGTCCGGGCCGCCCAGCTCGGGCTCACCACCGCCATCGTCGAGGAACGTTACTGGGGCGGCGTCTGCCTGAACGTCGGATGCATCCCCTCCAAGGCGCTGCTGCGCAACGCCGAGCTCGCCCACCTGTTCAACCACGAGGCCAAGACCTTCGGCATCAAGGTCGAGGGCAAGGTCACCTTCGACTACGCCGAGGCCTACAACCGCAGCCGCAAGGTGGCCGACGGCCGGGTCAAGGGCGTCCACTACCTGATGAAGAAGAACGGCATCACGGAGTACAACGGCCGGGGCACCTTCACCGGGCCGAACAGCCTGAAGGTGGACGGCGCCGACGGCGGCACGGAGACCGTGTCGTTCGACCACTGCATCATCGCGACCGGCGCGACCACCAAGCTACTGCCGGGCACCTCGCTCAGCGAGCGGGTGGTGACCTACGAGGAGCAGATCCTCAGCGACACCCTGCCGGAGAGCATCATCATCGCCGGCGCGGGCGCCATCGGCGTCGAGTTCGCCTACGTGATGCACAACTACGGGGTCAAGGTCACGATCGTCGAGTTCCTCGACCGGATCGTCCCCCTGGAGGACGTGGAGGTCTCCGCCGAGCTGGCCAAGCGCTACAAGCGGCTCGGCATCGAGGTGCTCACCTCCACCAAGGTGGAGGGCATCGACGACTCCGGTGACAAGGTGCGCGTGACCGTCTCGCAGAACGGGCAGCAGCGGACGCTGGAGGCCGACAAGGTGCTCCAGGCGATCGGCTTCCAGCCCCGGGTCGAGGGGTACGGGCTGGAGAACACCGGAGTACGGCTGACCGAGCGCGGCGCGATCGACGTCGACGGCCGGTGCCGTACCAGCGTGCCGCACATCTTCGCCATCGGGGACGTCACCGCCAAGCTCATGCTCGCGCACGCCGCCGAGTCGATGGGCATCGTGGCCGCCGAGACCATCGGGGACGCCGAGACGATGGAGCTCGACTACGTGATGATCCCGCGTGCCACCTACTGCCAGCCGCAGATCGCGAGCTTCGGCTTCACCGAGGCGCAGGCGCGCGAGAAGGGCTTCGACGTGAAGGTGGCGAAGTTCCCCTTCACCGCCAACGGCAAGGCGCACGGCCTGGGCGACGCCAACGGGTTCGTCAAGATCCTCAGCGACGCGAAGTACGGCGAGCTGCTCGGCGCGCACCTGATCGGCCCCGAGGTCACCGAGCTGCTGCCCGAGCTGACGCTCGCCCAGCAGTGGGACCTGACGGTCAACGAGGTGGCGCGCAACGTGCACGCGCACCCGACCCTCGGCGAGGCCGTGAAGGAGGCCATCCACGGGCTCGCGGGTCACATGATCAACATGTGATCGTTCTTCGGCCGGTGTGGGGTGCCCAGTTCGAAGAAGGTCCCCAGGACCGCGAGGTTCTGGGTACCCGTCACACCGTCGCTCCGCCTCGGTCTCTTCGCCGTCGTGTCTAGCCGCCGGAATCCGTGATCGTGCGTGTAACGTCGATCACGGAGAGTAGTCGGCGGTTCCCTCCCCTCGCCGCCCGGCAGCGCGACGAAGAGGAGACCAGGCACCATGCGACGGAACTTGACCAGAACCGCCCAATTGCTCGTCGTGGCGACCGGCTGTGCGGCGATGGTCGCCGGGTCCACCGCGGCGTCCGCGGACGCCCGGGCGGCCGGTCCGATCCACAACCACGCGAGCTGGCGCTGCCTGGACGCCGACCTCAACACCATCGCCAACAACGGCACCAAGGTGCAGCTGTGGAACTGCAACGGCTGGAACAACCAGAAGTGGACCTACGACGTCAGGACCCACACCATCCGCAGCCAGTACAACGGCCGCTGCCTGGACGCCGACCTCAACACCATCGGCAACAACGGGACGAAGGTCCAGCTCTGGGACTGCAACGGCTGGAGCAACCAGAAGTGGATCTATGACGCGATAAGCCACACGGTCTACAGCATGTACAACGGCCGCTGCCTGGACGCCGACCTCAACACCATCGGCTCCAACGGCACGAAGGTCCAGCTCTGGGACTGCAACGGCTGGGCGAACCAGAAGTGGACGATCTGACCGGCCCGAGGGCGCCCCGGACGCTCGCGGCGGCGTCCGGGTGCGGGCTGGCGCTCCTCGCGGGGACGGTGATCGTGTGCGCGACGGGCGCCTGGGCCGAGCAGGGGGCCGGGCCGGCGCCGATCCGCAGCCGCGCCGACGGTCGCTGCCTGGACGCCGACCTCGGCCACATCGGCTCCAACGGCACCCGCATCCAGCTGTGGGCGTGCAACGGCTGGGCGAACCAGGCGTGGACCTACGACCCGGTGGCCCACACCATCCGCAGCCTGGTGAACGGCCGCTGCCTGGACGCCGACGAGGGGAACCTCCACAGGAACGGCACGCGCGTCCAACTGTGGGACTGCAACGGGCACGCCAACCAGCAGTGGGTGTACGACCAGCGGACCCGCGCCATCTCCAACCTCGCCGCCCACCGCTGCCTGGACGCCGACCTGAAAGGCGTCGGCTCCAACGGCGCCCGGATCCACCTGTGGGACTGCAACCGCTGGAACAACCAGAAGTGGAGGCTGTGACCGCCACGGCTCTGCGCCCCTCCCGCCGCCACTCGTAGGCCGGCCCGGCATGCGACCCCTGGATGACTCCCGTCATCCGGGGGTCCTGTGCTGTCTGGACATGCATATGGCCATAGTGCAGAATGCAATAAGGATTTCCGCACTGAACCGACGGGGGTGGCCGATGCCGCGAGGGCGGGCCGGGCGCGATCTGGTGGGGCTCACCGTGCTGGCGCTGCTCTTCGTACGGCCCAGCCATCCGTACGAGCTGCACCGATTGATCGTCGAGACGCACAAGGACTACATCACGGGCCTGCCCCGGAGCCTGTATCACGCGGTGGACCGGCTGACCAAGGAAGAGCTGATCAGCCCGGTCGAGACGACGCGGGAGGGCCGCCGGCCCGAACGCACGGTGTACGAGCTCACGGCGGAGGGTGCGGCGGAGCTCCGGAGCAGGGTACGGCGGTTGCTGGAGGAGCCCGATCATGACGTCACCGCCTTCCTGGCGGCGATCTCGCTGATGGGCTGCCTGCCGCCCGAGGAGGTCGGCCGGTGCCTGCGGACCCGGGCCGCCACCCTCGAAGGCCAGATCGTCTCCTGCGACGCCCACCTGAGCGGCCTGGCGGAGACGGGACTGCCCGCGCTGCTCACGCTCGAGGTGGAGTGCGCGCGCTCCCTGAGAGCGGCCGAGCTCGACTGGGTGCGCGGGGTCATCGCCCGCCTGGGATCGGGTGAGTTGACGTGGTCCGATGCCACCCGGACCGGGCTCCTGGAGGAGGGACGATGACCGCACCTACCGACGCGTCCTTGTTGTACGAGGTCACCGGCGTGATCGAGGCGCCCGTCGAGCGGGTCGCCGAGCTGCTGCTCGCCGTACGGCCCGGCCCGATCGGGCCCGACAACCTGTGGCTGCTGCACGGCCGCCACGGCGGCACGCTCTCCGGCGGGCCGGAGCGCTTCACGGTGCAGCTGACAGGGCATGCCATGACCGTCGAGGTGGGCGCCCGCAGCCTCGCGATGCAGGGCGGCTGGTGGTACCGCGGCGAGTTCCACATCCAGCCGCACCCCGACGGCACCCGCCTGGTCCATCGCGTCCTCAACGTGGCCAAGGAGGCGCACTGGGCCGTGGCGGGGGCCAACCGCTTCTTCATCGGGTACAGGGCGAACCTGGTGAAGCGGAACGGCGAGATGCTCGCCACGATCGGCGAGCGTCTCGGGTGCGCGGCGCGACCCGAATGAAGGGTCAGAGCCGTTCCTGGCGGGGGAAGACGACTTCCCTGGTCAGCAGGAGCGCCGCGGCGGCCAGGGGGATGCCGAGGAGCGCCCCGACGATGCCGAGCAGCGCCCCGCCGAGGAGCGCGCCGATGATCGTGGCGATGGGCGGCACGTCCACCGACGACTTGAAGACCCGCGGCGAGATCACGTAGTTCTCGATCTGCTGGTAGACCACGAAGAAGACCACGCAGGCGATGCCGACCTGCACCGAGCTGAGGAAGCCGACGCCCGAGGCGACCGCGGCGCCGACGACGGCGCCGACCATCGGGATGAGGTCGGTGACCGCCACGAAGATCGCCAGCGCCAGGGCGTAGGGCACCTTCAGCAGGGCGAGGAAGATGAACGTCACCACGCCCGCGATCAGCGAGATGATCAGGTTGCCGGCGACGTAGCCGCCGATCTGCTTGATGATCTCGTCGCTCAGCAGCCGCACCCGGGTGCGCCGGGAGCGCGGCACGAGCCGGTAGCCCGTCTCCTTGATCGAGTTGAGCGAGCCGAGGAAGTACAGGGTCAGCACCAAGATGGTGAGCCCGCTGAAGAGCGCGCTGATCACGACGCTCGCCACGCCGAGCAGGCCGCCGAACATCTGGCTGGCCAGCCCGCCGCTGGTCACGTACTGCTGGAGCTTCTCCAGCACCTGGTAGCGCTGGTCCACCGTGCGGATGAAGGGGTGGTTCTGCAGCTGCTGCAGGTACTCCGGCAGATGCTGGACGAACCCCGTCGTCTGGTCGGTGAGCGGCGGCACGATCGCCAGCCCGAAGCCCACGAAGAACGCGATGACCGCCAGGAAGACGATCGTGATCGCCAGCCGGCGGGACAGGTTCCGCCGTTGCAGCGCCTCGACGGCGGGGTTCAGCCCGACGGCCAGGAAGAGCGAGACGACGATCAGGAGCAGCGCGGAGCCCGCGCTGGCGATCGCCTGGACCATCAGCCAGGCCGTCAGCACGCCCAGGGCGGCCGTCAGCCCGAACAGGAAGGGATTGTTGCGCAGCGGGCGCCCTGGCCGCCCGAAGGGCTGTTCGTGGTCCTTGGGATCGACCTTGCGCGTCCCGGTGGGGACGTCGCCGTCCCCCGGGTCCGGCGCCTCGCCGTCCTGGAGCCACGCCACCGTGCTGCGGTCGCCGGGGGACGGCTCGGCCCCCGGCCGCGTGGCCGTGCCCGCCGAGGAGCCCTCGGCGCCCGCCCCGCCTCCGGCGTCGTCGCCGGTGGCGGGGAACGGGGGAAAGACGCTGGAGATCTCTGCTCGCTCGGAACCACCGGACTCGGACACGCGTCCCTACTGCCCGCACGGAGAGGGCCTAGTCGCGCCGTCTGACGCATAAATCGCCACAAAGGGGGATTCGTCGGGCGGCCCATGGGAGGGGTCAGCCGGCGAAGGAGGGGTGCGGGCCGAGAGCCCAGTATTCGTACAGGCCGTAACCGACATGGCCGTCGTACTCGAAACGCCCGACGGCGTCCACCATCCCCCACATCTTCCCCGCGTCCCCCGGCAGCGTGTAGGTGACGCCCTGCACCACCGGGCCAGGCCCCTGGTACATGCCGTGCTTCCAGTCCGGCTCCAGGCCGTACCCCGTGCCGACCATCAGGTGCACCGGCAGCAGGGGCGTACAGCGCACGTCGAAAGGCTTGCCGCCCGGCGGCGAGAAGCCGATCACGGCCGAGGACACCTCGCGGGTCCCCGCCACGTACTCCGGCCGGTACTCGGGCCTGCCGAGGTATTCCTGCTCGCCCGACGGCCACACGCGTACGGCCTCCTCCAGCACGCGGCGGCCCTCGTGGTCCTCCTGCACGATGCACAGGATGGCGTGGTCGTCGAAGCCCATCGGCGTGTAGAGCCAGTAGAAGGTGGAAGGGTTCTTGGCCTGGATGCCGGGCGGCTCCGGCTCGCCCACCGGGCGGATCCCCCAGGAGCGGTCGCGCGTCCCCCGCCAGCGGTCGGGGGTGACCTCGACGCGCTCGTCGCCGACGGTGATGTGCCCGCTCCACCGTCCCGTCTGGGCCAGCCGCATCGAGTCGAAGACGACCCGCTCCTGCCAGCGGACGAAGTGCCGGGGCTCCAGGGTGGCCGGGATCTCGCCCTCCCAGGTGAGGTCGAACGACAGGCCGTGCTCGTCGGCGGCGAGGCTCACCCGCAGCCGCCTGAGCCCCTCGATCACCTCCACGCGGAACGGGCCCACGCTGGTGTCCATCCGGTCCAGGCCCAGCTCGCGGGACGCGCGGACGACGCGGTGCAGGTCGCGGTACCGGACGCAGGCGAACGCGTCGGTGACGCCGAGGTTGGGGTACTGGCCGAGACCGACGATCAGCATGAGCTCGTCGGATCCCGCGTGGCAGTTGAAGTAGTACCGGTCGTAGAAGTTGCGGTCGGAGGTGGCGACGTGGCGCATCACCTCGGGGGCCTGGTGGATCGGGTAGTCATCGAGCGGCGACAGCGACATCGGTGCTCCACGGGTCGGCGGCGTGGAACACGTTCTAACAAGCGCTTGGCCGACCGTCAACGGGCCCACACGGACCGTCCGGGACCGTGAACGCGACGCGCCCCCCGGGAAAACCCGGGGGGCGCGTCCCCAACAGCACAGATCAGTACATCCTGCGTGTGGTGTCGCCGGTCGTCATACCGCTCTCATCGACCCGGGCCGTTTCGTCCACCCTCTGTCCGGACCACCTGCTGGCGTCCGCACCGGTGTCCTTCATCGTCTCGGCCCACTGCCGGGCGTTGTTGCGGTACATCATGACGCCCGCGGCGCAGGCCGCGATCCCGCACATCAGCGCGATCATCGACCAGCGGCCACGACCCCGGCCACGCCGCCTGAGTGAAGGCGAGGGGTCGATCTTGTCCGCGGCCTGGGAGAGGAACGCGCTCACCTTCGGCGCGATCTGCTCCTCCACGGAGTGAGCGGCGCGGTCGAGCCGGGGTGCGGCCCATATGCGCGCGTCCTCGATACGGTGAGCGGCGACCTCGCGGGCACTGCTCGCCATCGGACGGACCTGCTCCGCCCTCCGCATGGCCTGGGCCTTCATGCGGCCCATCCGCGTCGTGGGTATGACCGACCTGACGCGGCTCTTCTTCAGTGTCAGGGACACGATAACCTCCCCTGTCCTTGGGGCCCCGCAGGAGCACCTTCCCGCTCGAAAGCGGCTCAATCCTGACGAGGCGTGGGAGGATGCCGGGTAGGCCAATGCGCCATCGCCAGCAAAACATCGCAAATGAGGCCCTGAAACGGGCATATCGAAGGGGGCAGTCCGATCGTGGCTGAGAATCTCATCGCCAAGCTCCGCACCACTCTCGGAGACATCAAGGTCCGCCTTTTCCCCGACCACGCGCCGAAGACCGTCCGCAACTTCGTGGAGCTCGCCGAGGGCACCCGCGAGTGGACCCACCCCGAGACCGGTGAGAAGACCAACGACAAGCTGTACGACGGCACGATCTTCCACCGTGTCATCGAGAACTTCATGATCCAGGGCGGTGACCCGCTGGGTAAGGGCATCGGCGGCCCGGGCTACAACTTCGACGACGAGATCCACCCGGAACTGCAGTTCAACCGTCCCTACCTGCTGGCCATGGCCAACGCCGGCAAGCGCTTCGGCCGCGGGACCAACGGCTCCCAGTTCTTCATCACCGTGGTGCCCACGCCGCACCTCAACGGCAAGCACACCATCTTCGGTGAGGTGATCGAGGGCGCCGACGTGGTGGACGCCATCTCCAAGACGCCCACCCGCCAGGACCGCCCGCTGACCGACGTGGTCATCCAGGAAGTGACGATCGAGCGCGTCCCCGCCTGATCGCCGCCGAGCGCAGCGAGGCCATTGAGCGGAGTCAGCGAGGCCATTGGGCAGTGAGCGGCGTGCCGTCACCGGGTGGTGGCGGCACGGACGCCCGGCCTGGGGGGCCGGGTGGAAAACGGCACGTGTTTCGGGTGGCGCCGGGAGCCCGGAGCGGTGAATAGGGTGGCAGTCTGTGGATTAAGCGCACAGGCGAAGGGGCCTCGACAGGCGATGACCACTCAGCCAGACCACCCGCAGCCGTCCGACCGGCCCTCCGGGCCGCCGCAGCCGTCCGACCACGGCTCGGTGCCCACGTGCTACCGGCACCCCGACCGCGAGACCTACGTGCGCTGCCAGCGCTGCGACCGGCCGATCTGCCCCGACTGCATGCGGGCGGCCGCGGTCGGCCACCAGTGCGTCGAGTGCGTGCACGAGGGCAACAGGACGGTCCGGCGCGCCGAGGCGCCCCTCGGCGGCAGGAGCGTCGCCACGCCCGTCGTCACCTGGACGCTGCTGGCGATCAACGTGCTGGCCTACCTCGGTGAGCTGCTGAACACCGACACCGTCCTCAACCAATTCGCGATGTCGTCCTACCACGTCGCCGCCGGCGAGTGGTGGCGCCTGGTCACCGGGGCGTTCCTGCACGCGCCGCCGCCGTCCTACTGGCACATCCTGTTCAACATGTGGGCGCTGTACGCCATCGGCCCGCAGTTGGAGAGGATCCTCGGCTCGGCGCGGTTCGCGGCGCTGTACCTCCTGGCGGCACTGGGCAGCTCGGTGGCGGTCTACCTCTTCGGCAGCGTCGCCGTCGGAGCGTCCGGGGCGATCTACGGCCTGTTCGGCGCGATGTTCGTGATCGCCCGCCGCATGGGGTACGACGTGCGCGGTGTGCTCTGGCTGATCGGGATCAACGTCGTGCTGACCTTCGTGATCCCCGGCATCAGCTGGCAGGGACACCTGGGCGGCCTCGTCACGGGAGTGGTCGTCACGGGGCTGTTCGCCTACGCGCCCGGCGCGGGCAGGAACCGCACGGCGTTCCAGTTCGGAACGGCTCTGGCGGTGCTCGTCGCCTTCGTGCTCGTCGTGATGCTCGTGACGCCGCTCGGAGGCTAGAACCGCAGGCCGGAGGCGTGCTTCCCCAGGTTGTGGATAAAACCTGTGGAAAACACCCCTCCGGCTCAGCGCCAGCGAGTGGACAGGATCACGCCGAAGATGATGAAGACGAACCCGACGAGCAGGTTCCACTGGTTGAGCGTGGAGATGCCCGGCGCCGACGGCACGATGTAGTACACCGCGATCCACAGGATGCCGATGATCCACGAAACGACCATGACCGGTGCCAGCCAGCGGGGGCTCACCTTGACTTGCTGCGACTTCTGCGGCGGAGTGTAGACCGCCTTCTTGCGGGTGCGGGACTTGGGCACGGCAGCTCTCCTGGTGGGGACCCGCGAGGTGTCGCGGGCTCTGGCAGCCAGCGTAATGGCTGGTGTACGAAGACCGGTGTAAGCCTAGTCGGCGCGGGCGTCGAACGGCGATTCCAGACGTAACTGTCGTCCAGCCCGGACGAACCCGGGCCGCGCCCCGCCGGGCAAAGTTGGAGCCAAGGGCCGCTCGTCGCCGGGACGCCGCGTGGGGGCGTCGATACGCTGACCAGGCAGGGCGCGGTACGCGCGCCGACCATTCGACCCTTCGACCCGGACTCTCGCGACCATGCCGCCTGCTGCCGACCCATCCACCCGGCCGACGGGCCCCGCGCGCCGCTGCGGCGCCGCCGCGCCGTGAGGACGCTGCTGCGGGCCGGTGGCGAGCTCAGCGTCACGGCGGGCCTGGTCACGCTCCTGTTCTGCGCCTACCTGCTGTGGGGGACCAGCTCCTACACCGAGTGGAGCCAGCAGATCCTCAAGCAGGAGCTGCTGGAGAAATCCCGGCCGGCCAAGCTCGGCAAGATCGACCTGGGTGACGCGCTCGCGCTGATCCGGATCCCCCGCCTCGGCCGCCGCTACGAATACGCCATCCTCGAAGGCGTCACCCCCGACGACCTGCGCAAGGGGCCTGGGCACTACCCCGGGACCGCGATGCCCGGCAAGGTGGGCAACTTCGTGCTGTCCGGGCACCGCACGACGTACGCCGCGCCGTTCAACCGCATCGGCGAGTTGCGGCGCGGCGACGACATCATCATCGACGCACCCGAGGCCCGCTACACCTACCGGGTCTCCGGCAAGCAGGTCGTGTACCCCACCGACGTGGACGTCATCGCCCCCGTGCCCGGCCACCCCGGCACCCACCCCACGCGGGCCATGATCACCCTGACCACGTGTCACCCCGAATACTCCGCCCGGCAGCGGCTCATCGTCTACGGCGTCCTGAAGGGCACGCGGGAGCGCCGGACGAGCTGAGCGGCCCTCCCGCGGCCCACGGAAGCGAGGAAGACCGGATGTACGGATGGATCTGGCGCGTCATCCCCGGCCCCACCTGGGTCAAGGTGGTCACGATGCTGCTGCTGGCCGGTCTCGCGGGGGTCGTACTCTGGTATGTCGTGTTCCCTTCGCTCGAACCGCACGTGCCTCTTGATCGGGTGACGGTAGGCCAATGACCCGCGTCCTCGTCGTGGACAACCATGACAGTTTCGTCCACACGATCGTCCAATACCTCCGCCAGCTGGGCGCCGAGTGCGACGTCCTGCCGCGCGACCACGTGCGCGTGGAGGACGCCGAGGCGTACGACGGCGTGGTCATCAGTCCCGGGCCCGGTACGCCCGAGGCGGCCGGGGTGAGCGTCCCCCTGGTGGAGTTCTGCGCGGGGCACGACGTGCCGCTGCTCGGGGTCTGCCTCGGTCACCAGGCCATCGCCGTGGCCTACGGAGGCGTGGTGGCCCGCGCGCCCGAACTGATGCACGGCCGTACCAGTCAGATCAGCCACGACGGCAAGGGCGTCTTCACCGGCCTTCCCTCGCCGGTCACCATGACCCGCTACCACTCGCTCGCCGTCGTCCCCGAGACCGTGCCCGACGTACTGGAGATCACCGCTGTCACCGAGAGCGGGGTCATCATGGGGCTGCGGCACAGGTCGGCCCGGGTCGAGGGAGTGCAGTTCCACCCCGAGTCGGTGCTCTCCGACCACGGTCACAAACTTCTCGCCAACTGGCTCGCCCAAATCGTGTAACGCCGAGCGTCTCTGTGACGACTACCGGATGAGGGTCTCCGCCGTCGCCCCCGAGCGGCGGAGACCCTCTCCTCACGTCCGGGGCCGGCGCCGTCGTACGGTGGGCGACTCGGTGAAAACGCCGGAAGGCCCCTCCCAGAGCGGGAGAGGCCTTCCGGGGCCGTCAGTTGCTGAAGTCGTCCGGCGGGGGCTCGCTGAACGGGTCGTCCGTCGTCGGCGTGTCCGTCGGCTCGTCGGTCGGCGGCGACTGCTGGTCGGTCGGCTGGTCGGTCGGCACGGTCTCCTGCGGCGGGCCCGAGGACACCACCAGGAAGATCGTCGAACCGGACGTCAGCTTGGCGCCGCCCTGCGGCGACTGGCTGATGACGCTGCCCTCGGGCTTGTCCGCGCTCGGCTGCTTGCTGACCTTGACCTTGAATCCGGCGCCCGTCAGCGTCGCCTTCGCGTCCTTCTCGCTCTGGCCGACGACGTCGGGAACCTCGATCTGCTGCTTCGGCACGTAGAGCGTGACCAGGCTGCCCTCGTCGACCTTCTCACCGGCGGTCGGCTTGGTCTGGAAGACCTTGCCCTGCTCCCGCTGGGACACCACGCTCTTGACCTGTGCCTTGAGCCCCGCCTTCTCCAGTGCGCTCGTCGCCTCTTCGAGGGTGGAGCCGACCACGTCCGGAACCGTCTTCTTCTCGACGCCCTTGGACACGAGGAGCTGGACGGTGCTGGCCTTGGCCACCTCCTCGCCCGAAGCGGGCTGGGTGCTGATGACCGTGCCCTTCTCGGCGTCGGAGTCGTACTGCTCGGTGATCTGGACCTTCAGCCCGAGATCCTGGAGCCGCTGCTGGGCCGCCTCAGCCGTCTGCCCCTTGAGCAGGGGGATCTGGACCTTGCTCGCGGTGTCCTGGTTGCCGGGGGAGCTCAGGAACTTGTAACCGACGCCGATGAAGGCGCCGATGATCAGCAGGGGGATGAGGATCCAGGCCGCGGTCTTCAGGGCGGTGTTCCCGCTGTTGGCCCGGCGGCGCTCCATGCGGCCGCCGCCACCGCCGGGGGCACTTCCCACCTGCGTCGGCGCGTACTCGTACGGGGGTACGGCCGTCGTCCGCTGCGTGGCCGGGCCGCCGGGCGCGTTGAGCGTGCGGGTCTGCTGCCCGGTGTAGCCGTTCTGGTTGAGCGCCATCGTCTGCGCGGCGTCGACCGGCATGCCCGACAGCGCCCGCTGGATGTCGGCCCGCATCTCGGCGGCGCTCTGGTAGCGGTGCGCCGGGTCCTTCGCCATGGCCTTCAGGACGATGGCGTCGGCCCACTTGGGGATTTCGGGGTCGATCTGCGAGGGCGGGATCGGGTCCTCGCGGACGTGCTGGTAGGCGATGGCCACAGGGGAGTCGCCGGTGAACGGCGGGTGGCCGGTGAGCAGCTCGTACAGCACGCAGCCGGTGGAGTAGATGTCGCTGCGCGCGTCGACGCGCTCGCCCCTCGCCTGCTCGGGCGAGAGGTACTGCGCCGTGCCGATCACCTGGGCGGTCTGCGTCATGGTGGCCGCGGAGTCGGCCATGGCCCGGGCGATGCCGAAGTCCATCACCTTGACGTCGCCCGCGAGCGTGATCATCACGTTGGCGGGCTTGATGTCACGGTGGACGATGCCGCCGCGGTGGCTGTAGTCGAGGGCACGCAGGATGCCGTCGACCAGCTCCAACGCACGCTCGGGCATCAGGCGGCGGTCGGACCGCAGCACGTCACGGAGGGTGCGCCCGTCGACGAACTCCATGACGATGTACGGCACCGGCGTGCCTTCGGTCGTGTCCTCTCCGGTGTCGTACACCGCGACCACCGACGGGTGGTTCAAGGACGCGGCCGACTGGGCTTCCCTGCGGAAACGGGCCTGGAAGGTATGATCTCTCGCCAGGTCGGCTCGCAGCGTCTTGATCGCGACGACGCGGTCCAGCCGGATGTCCCGGGCACGATAGACCTCGGCCATGCCGCCGCGCCCGACGACTCCGTCGAGCTCATAGCGACCACCGAGTAGCCGAGGCTGAGTCATTTCCTGCACTGTCCCTTGCCGTTCATCTTGGGTACCCGCCCGCGGTGCGGCTGCCGGTGTCCATCATCGACCCCTCGCCACATTACGTCTCCCCATTCGGGGGGATTGTGGTGCTTGTGGATGCACTGGGGCTTGGTGTGTCACTCGGCGCGGGGGTCGGTGTGGGCGTCGGAGTAGGGGTCGGGGAAGGTGACGGAGTTGGCTTCGGCGTCCGTCGCCGGGTGGGTGTCGCCGACCTGCTTACCGTAGCCGACCGTGACACCGTCGGCTTGACAGGCGTCACCGGTCTTGGTCGAGATGATGTCCGGGTCGGCTCCGGCGATGAGACCGGCCGCGTGGAAGCCGGCTCGGAGCCGGCCGGGGTGACCGGCTGTGTGGTGGGCCCGTTGTCGAGACCCAGCTCGGGCAGCCCGCCCGCCGCGAGCGCTCCGAAGCCCACCGCCGCCGCGCATCCCGCCGCCGCGAAGATGCCGACGGCCGTACGGCGCCCGCGACGCCGCTTGCCCGCCGGGTGCGCCTGACGCGCCGTCGGAGCGGGCGGGCGCCCCACTCGCGTCGGCGTGGGCGGTGAGAGCGGCTCAGAGGCCTCGTACAGGCCCTCGTAGGGGGTGGCCTGTCGTCCGGTCGTCTCCCGGGTGGTGAAGCCGGAGGAGTCGGCCTGCCGTTGCGTCGCCTCCCGGATCGCGTACCCGGAGGGGTCGGTCAGCATGCTGAGGTTCGTATCGGCCGACGCGGCGAGCGAGTCACGCAGCACCATGGCGCGGTCGGCGAGCTCCTGCGCGGTGGCGGGACGGTGCTCGGGGCTCTTGGCGAGCATGGCGACGACCAGGTCGCGCACCGGCTTCGGCACGCTCTCGGGCAGCGGGGGTGTCTGCTCGTTGAGGTGGAGGAGGGCGATCGCCACCTGGTTGCCCGCCGTGAACGGCGGCCGGCCCGCGAGGCACTCGTAGGCCACCACACCGAGAGAGTAGATGTCGGTGGAAGGCGTCAGCGGGCTGCCGGAGGCCTGCTCGGGGCTGACGTACTGGGCGGTGCCGAGCACGGTGCCCGTCATGGTCATCCGCGCGCCCTCGAGGGCGCGGGCGATGCCGAAATCGGTGATCTTGATGTGCCCGGTCTCGGTGACCAGCAGGTTCCCGGGCTTGATGTCGCGGTGGATGATCCCGGACCGGTGCGCGGTGTGCAGCGCCCGGGCCGTCTGCCCGACGACGTCGAGCGTCACCTCCGGGCTCAACATGGTGTTGCGGGCCAGGATCGCCGACAGCGGCTCGCCCGGCACCAACTCCATCACCAGGAAGGCGATGTCCTCCTGCTCGCCGTAGTCGAAGACCTGGGCGATACCGGGGTCGGCCAGCCCGGCGGTGATGCGCGCCTCGTTGCGGAAGCGCTGCCGGAACTCCGGGTCCGCGGCGACGTGCTGGCGCAGCAGCTTGACCGCGACGTCGCGGCCCAGCAGCTCGTCGGAGGCACGCCACACCTCTCCCATGCCGCCGGTCGCGATGCGCCCGGTCAGCCGGTAGCGGTTGCTCAGCACCCGGTTGGCGAAGGTCACTTCCCGAGCACCGCCTGCATCACGTCGTGCGCGATCGGCGCGGCGACCGCGCCGCCGGTGGCGTCGTTGCCGGCGCTGCCGGACTCGACGAACACCGCGACGGCGACCTTCGGCTCCTCGCCGTCGCCGGCGGGGGCGAAGGAGATGAACCAGGCGTGGGAGGGAGCGTTCTTGCTGGTCTCGGCCGTACCGGTCTTGCCGGCCACGGTGGTGCCCTGCAGCGCGGCGGCCTTGCCGGTGCCGTTCTGGACGACGCTGATCATCATCTGGCGCAGCTTGTCGGCGACGTCGGGGCTGACGGCCTCGTCGAGCTCCTGCGGCCGCGCGCTGTCGATCTCGTCGCCGTCGGGGCCGACGACCTTGTTGACGAGGTAGGGCTTCATGACCTTGCCCTTGTTGGCGACGCCGGCGGCCACCATCGCCATCTGGAGCGGGGTCATCTGGTTGCTGCGCTGCCCGATCGCGGTCTGCGCCAGTGCCGCCTTGTCCTCGTTGGGGCCGATGTCGCTCTTGACGACCGACAGCGGGATCGCCATCTCGTTGCCGATGCCGAACTTCGCCGCCTGCTGCTGGAGCTTGTCGTACCCCATCTCCAGCGCCATGGAGCCGAACGCGGTGTTGCAGGAGATGGTGAGCGCGTCGATCAGGCTCGCCCGGCCGCCGCACGACTCGCCGTGGTAGTTGCGCAGGCCGATCGTGGTGCCCGGCAGCGGCAGGACGTTCGGCGCGTCCACCGTGGTGTTGACGTCGCGCGACTCGTCCTCACTGAGGTACGCCGCCGAGGTGATCACCTTGAAGGTCGAGCCGGGGGCGTAGGTGGTCTGGATCGCGCGGTTCAGCAGGGGCTTGTTGTCGTCCTTGTCGAGCTTGTTGTACGCCGCGGCGGCCTTGGACTTGTCGGGCATCGCCATGGTGTTGGGGTCGTAGCTCGGCAGGGACACCATGGTGAGGATCGCCCCGGTGCGCGGGTCGAGCGCCACCACCGCGCCACGCTTGCCGCTCTTCTGCATGTCCTCGTAGGCGACCTTCTGAGCCTCCGGCACGAGCGTCAGGTCGATGGCCGCGCCCCGAGCCGGCTTGTTGGTGATCATGTCGACCGTGCGGCGCACGAACAGGTCGGCGTGGGAACCGTCGAGGTAGCTGTTCTCGGCCGCCTCGATGCCCCTCGCGCTCTCGGGCGCGAAGAACCCGATGACCGGCGCGTAGACCGGGCCGTCGACGTACTTGCGACGGAAGCGGAAGTCGCCGCCGACGTCGACCGACTTGGCCAGCGTCTGCCCCCCGGCGGTGATCATGCCGCGTTCGACCTGGTAACGGTCGAAGAAGGTGCGCCGGTTGAGAGGGTTCTCGCGTAGCCCGTCCGCCTTGACGGCCTGCAGGTAGTTGATGTTGATCATCAACAGCCCGAACATGAGCAGGCAGGCTACCGAGGCTCGCTTGAGCGTGCCGTTCATCGCTGGAACACCTGCGTCAATCCTTCGTCCTGGATGGCTTGCGGCGGCGGCCGTCGGGCCGCATCTGACATGCGTACCAGAAGGGCGATAAGGATCCAGTTTGCCAGGAGGGCCGAACCGCCCTGGGACATGAACGGCGTGACCAGACCCGTCAGGGGAATGAGGTTCGTCACTCCGCCGACGATGATGAACACCTGCCAGGCGAGGATGAACGAGAGGCCGCCCGCCAGGAGCTTGCTGAAGGGGTCGCGAGCGGCGAGGGCCGTACGCAGGCCGCGCTCGACGATCAGGGCGTACACCATGAGGATGGCCATCAGGCCGGTCAGCCCGAGCTCCTCGCCCGTGGCGGGGAAGATGAAGTCGGAGAACGACAGCGGGATCATGGCGGGGTGCCCCTGTCCGAGGCCCGTGCCGAGGATGCCGCCCGAGCCCATGCCGAACAGCCCCTCCATCAACTGCGCGCTGCCGCCCACCTTGAAGAAGAGCTCGGGGTCGCTCGGGTGGAGCCACACTTCGAAGCGGTCGCCGACGTGGCTGAAGATCTTGCCCGCGACGAACGCGCCGCCGACGAACAGCAGCACGCCGATGATGACCCAGGACGTGCGCTGCGTGGCGATGTAGAGCATCGCGATGAAGGTGCCGAACAGAAGCAGGGAGGTGCCGAGGTCCTTCTCGAGCACCAGCACACCGACGCTCACGATCCAGGTGATGAGCACCGGGCCGAGGTCGCGGGCGCGGGGCAGGTCGATGAAGAGCAGGCGGCGTCCGGCCAGTGCCAGCACGTCGCGCTTGGCGACGAGGTAACCGGCGAAGAAGACGACCAGCGCCAGCTTGGCGAACTCACCCGGCTGGATCGAGAAGGAGCCGAGGGCGATCCAGATGCGGGCGCCGTTGATGTTCTTGCCCAGGAAGGGCACCAGAGGGAGGATCAGGAGCGCGAGGCCGACGAAGCCGGCGGTGTACGTCATGCGCTGCAGCGCGCGGTGGTCGCGCAGCACGATGAGCGTCACGGAGAACATGACGATGCCGAGCGCCGTCCACATGAGTTGGGTGGCGGCGGAGGCGATCTTGGTGTCCTGCTCGATCCGGTAGATCATCACCAGGCCGATGCCGTTGACCAGCGTCACCAGCGGGAGAATCAGGGGGTCGGCCCAGGGGGCGAACTTCGCCAGCACGAAGTAGGCGGCGAGCATCAGGCCGCCGAGCCCGAGGCCGTAGGTCAGCATGCCCGCGGGCACCTGGCCGTTGATGCCGAGACCGACATTGGCGTAGGCCACCATGACGATCGCGACGGCGAAGGCGAGCATGATGAGCTGCGCCCCCCGTCGTTTTGCGGTCATGGGGACGGCCGCGACGTCGTCAGCACTCACTTACTAAGACCTCGTGGGACTGGAGGAAGCCGAAGGCTGGGTGGACTTGGGAGGCTTTGTGGGGCTCTTCGTGGAGGTCGAAGAAACCGAAGGTTCGTCGTCGGTGGTCTTCTGGTCGCCGCCGGATTTCGCCTTCAAGTCGTTGATCTTCTTCTGCCCTGCCTCGAGATCGGCCACGGAGATGCCCTGCCGCACCTGGCCTCGCTCCGGCTCGGGAATGGACGAGACCGAAAGACCGGTGCTCTGCACGACGGAATTCAGTTGGATCGGTCCGATGGAGGTGTCGACCCCGCGAAACAACACTAGCTCGTCACCTTTTGCGCCGACGTAGTACTGATCCTGGGTCCACCTGTACCCGAAATAGACGCCGCCTCCCACCACCACCCCCAACAGGCCCAGCACGACCACCGCCGTGGGCCACAGGCGTCGTCTGACACGCCGCGGGGCGGCCACGGCGTTCAACGCCGGGCCGCCCGCGGGATTGTCGAGGTCGTCGTCCACGAGCACAGGCTGGGGGGCGGTGATGGTGGACGCGCGCCCCGCCGGTGTGTCGGGAGGTTGTGATCGGAGCCGGTTGGAGCCGGCCGCTCCCACGACCGCGGCGTCACCGGCCACGACCTGGCCTTCCTCGATCTCGACGACGTCGGCCACGATGCAGGTGATGTTGTCGGGGCCGCCGCCTCTGTTGGCGAGGTCGATCAGCTGGCGGACCACCGACTCCGGCTCGTCGACCGTGGTGAGCGTGTGGTGCAGCGTCTCGGCGCTGACCACGCTCGAAAGGCCGTCGGAGCACAGCAGGTAGCGGTCGTTGATCTGCGCCTCACGCAGCGACAGGTCGGGATCGACCTCGCCGCTGCCGTCGAGCGCCCGGAGCAGGATCGAACGCTGGGGGTGGCTCGCGGCCTCCTCCTGCGTGATCCGCCCGTCGTCGACCAGCGACTGCACCAGGGTGTGGTCGTGGGTGATCTGGTACAGCTCACCGTTGCGGAGCAGATAGGCGCGGGAGTCACCGACGTGGACCAGGGCGACGCGGGTGCCTGACCAGAGCATGGCCGTGAGAGTGGTGCCCATGCCCTTGAGGCTGGGATCACGACCCACCATCTCGTGCAGCCTGCGATTGGCGTCGCGCACCGCGGCCTCGATGGCGCCGAGCAGGTCACCCCCGAACGCGTCCCGGTCGAGGGACGACATGGCGGTGATGGCGACCGAACTGGCCACCTCACCGTGAGCGTGCCCGCCCATGCCGTCTGCGACGGCGAGCAGGCGCGGGCTCGCGTACGCCGAGTCCTCGTTCCCTTCGCGGAGGAGGCCGACGTCCGAGCGGGCGGCGTAGCGGAGTGCGATTGTCATTTGCGCAATTCGATGACGGTTTTACCGATGCGGATCGGCTGGCCGAGGTGCACCGGAGTCGGGCGGGTCACTTTTGAGCGGTCAAGATACGTGCCGTTGGTCGAGCCGAGGTCTTCCACGATCCACTGACCGTCCTGCGGGAACAGCCGGGCGTGCCGGCTCGAAGCGTAATCGTCGCTGAGAACCAGCGTGGCGTCATTCGCCCGACCGATAGTGATTGGCGTCTCCGTGAGGTTGATGATGGTTCCTTGCAGGGGACCACCGGTAACGACCAGTTGTCTCGGCTCCCCCTTCTTCGGCTTCGCGGGCTGACGTGCGGGTTTGATGGGCTTGCGCACGGTCGCCGGAGCGGTCGCGCGGGACCCGAACAAGTCTGTCCGGATCACACCCACCGCGGCAATCACAAAGAACCACAGCACCGCGAGGAACGCGAGCCGGATCAGCAGCAGAGTGAGCTCGGACATGGACCGTCTGTCTACCCTTAATCTCGCCGGAACACCAGAGTTGTACGCCCCAACGTCACACGTGTGCCGTCTTGGAGCTCAATACGGCGAACCGGCTGGCCGTTGACGAAAGTGCCGTTCGTTGAACCGAGATCGACGAGGGCGACGAGCGGCCCCTCGACCCTGAGCTCGGCGTGGTGCCTGGAGACTCCGGGATCGACCAGCCGCAGATCGCAGTCGGTGCCCCGCCCGAGGAGCGTCACCGGGGTCGTCAGCTCGAAGGAGCGCTGACCCTGCGGGTCGTCCTGGGTCGACACCAGCAGGCGTGGCCGGCCGTTGAAAGCACTCGGCCTGCCCGCCGGAAGGTCGCTCACAGGCTGCCGGATCTCGTCCTGCTCGACCGTCGCGCCCCGGATGACCCCCGAGCGGATGCGGAACAGGCCGACCGCGAGGTCGTCGGCGGTCTCGAAGCGAACCCGGACGGGTCCCACGAAGGAATACCCCTGCTCCTTGGCGTACTCCCTGGCGAGGTTGGCGAGCTCGTGGCTGATGCTGTCGGCGTACACCTCCAGCCGCTCGCTGTCGGTCGTGGACAGCTCCACCACGAAGTCGTTCGGCACGAGAGTGCGACCCTGCGCCACGATCGCGGCGCGTTCGTCCATCTCCCGCTGTACCGCGCTGGCGACCTCGACCGGCTGAAGGTCAGATTTGAACGCCCGCGCAAAGGCCCCCTCAACCAAGCCTTCGAGCCTTCGCTCGAAGCGCTGAAGGACTCCCACCGGGTACCTCCCTTCCTCCATCGTCTAGGAGGATCGTATCCGGGTTCGTAGGCATGCACGGATCCGTGCTAGCCTTTCCAAGCACTCAACGAAGGGCGAGTGGCGGAACGGCAGACGCGCACGGTTCAGGTCCGTGTGCCCGAAAGGGTGTGAGGGTTCAAATCCCTCCTCGCCCACGGCGGCCTCTGGTGGTCGAAGCTCCGGCTTCTTCCCCAGAGGCTTTCGTGTTTTCCCAGGGGGACGACCCCCTGGAACCCCCGCGAGGGCCCCGGCTGGTCGAAGCTCCGGCTTCTTCCCCAGAGGCTTTCGTGTTTTCCCAGGGGGACGACCCCCTGGAACCCCCGCGAGGGCCCCGGCTGGTCGAAGCTCCGGCTTCTTCCCCGGGGCTTTCGTGTTTTCCCCGGTCGTGCCGGCGCCGCCGTACGGTGGCCGGGGTGGCGGACGTTCGTGAACTTGGCACCAGCGTTCCTCCAAGGGTCTTCGTGCCCAGGTGGATGCCCGGCGGAGCCCACCCGATCTTCTTTGCCGAAGCTTTACCGCGAGGCGCCGAGACTTTGCCTCCCGGCGCACGCCTCGCGCCTGCTACCCGGCGTGTCGCTCCGGACACCTTCGGGAACGGGGATCTTTCGGACGGACGCGCCGGCGCAGTCCGGACCGCCGGCCCGCCCGTCCGTACCCGATATCTACGAGGACCGGCTTTCAGATCGCTTTCGGGGAGCTTGCACCGCTTTCGTGGCTGTCCACTCTGTGCGCCGCTCCCGTCGCAGGCCCTCACCTGGTACGACAATCCAATGTCTCATTATTCAGGACGTATCGTCTTGTGGAGCGAGATTGCCCTTAAGGTGCCCTCATGAGGACACCGAATCGCTGGATGATGCTGAGCCTGGGCATGGCCGCCCAGGCGGCCGGCTGCGTGTTCATGTACGGCCTGCCGTTCCTCCTCCCCCTGCTGCGGCAGGAACTGCGTCTCACGCTCGCCCAGGCGGGTCTGATCGTGGGCGCCCCCAGCGCGGGGATGCTGTTCACGTTGATCGCCTGGGGCTGGCTGGCCGACCGGTACGGCGAGCGGCTGGCGATGACCCTCGGCCTGGTCCTCGCGACGGTGTTCCTCGGCTGCGCGGCCTTCACCACGACTCCGGTCCCGCTGGCCCTGTTGCTCGCCCTGGCGGGGGCGTCGGGCGCCTCGGCCAACGCGGCGAGCGGCCGCGTCGTACTGGGGTGGTTCCCCGCCGAGCGCCGCGGCGTCGCCATGGGATGGCGGCAGACCGCCCAGCCCATCGGCGTGGCCGTGGCGGGGGCGGTGCTCCCGCCTCTGGGGAGCCTGCGCGGCGCCCTGCTGGCCATGGCGGCCATTTGCCTGGTCACCGGCATCGCGGTGGCCGCCCTGGTCGTCGACCCGCCGAGGGGGACGGCCCGGTCCGGTGAGCGCACGGGGTCTCCCTATCGCTCCGCCGGGCTGTGGCGGGTGCACGCGGCGAGCATGCTGCTGGTGGTCCCGCAGTTCGCGACCGCCGCGTTCGCCCTCACCTACCTGGTCGCCGAACGCCACTGGGACCCGGCCGCCGCCGGCAGGCTCGTCGCCGTGGCCCAGTTCGCGGGGGCGGCGGGCCGCCTGTTCTGTGGCCGCTGGTCCGACCGGGCGGGCAGCCGGGTACGGCCGATGCGGCAACTGGCACTCGTCAACGCCGGCGTGATGGTCCTGCTGGCGCTCGCCGTCCAGTTCGGTACCACGGCCGGGACCTTGCTGCTGATCGCCGCCCTCGTGGTCTCCATGAGCGGCAACGGCCTGGCCTTCACCGCCGTCTCGGAGATGGCCGGACCGGCCTGGGCGGGCCGGGCCCTGGGCGGGCAGAACACCGTCCAGAACCTGGCGGCGGCCGCCACCCCCGGCGTGCTCGGGGCGATGATCGGCCAGATCGGCTTCGGCGCGGCGTTCGGGCTGGCCGGCGCGCTCGCCCTCGCGGCCGCCTTCGCCACACCCCCGGACCCCGCCTGAACCGCCCCAGAGGCCGCCTGACGCTCTCCGAGCCTCTGGTGATCATGATTACCCCGTAAGAGCCGAACGGCGCCCAGGGAGTCGTTGGGCGCCGTCAGAGGGGGATCACGCGCTCTGGGCGGCCGTCCGCCTGCGCTCCTGGACGGGAGCGGGCGCGGTACGGGTGTTGAGCAGCTCGCCGACGAGGTCGGTCAGGGTGACCAGCCCGACGACCCGCCCGCCGTCGCCGGTGACCAGCCCGAGGTGGGCGTGGGCGTCCTGCAGGCGTGCCACGGCCTCGGGCAGCGTGGTCGACGCCTCCAGGCGCGGGACGGGACTCATCAGCTCCTGAGGAGAGCTGCCGGGACGGATGAGCGTGTCGCGCACGTGCAGCACGCCGAGGACGTCCTCGGGGGAGCCGGCGGTGACCAGCAGGCGCAGGTGGCCGCTGGCCGCGGCGGCCCGCCGGACGACCTCGTCGGACGCGCCGGCGGGTACGGACGAGGCCTCGGCGATGGGCACCATCAGGCGCTCGATCGGCTGCGACTGCACCCGAAGCGCCCTGGTCAGCAGGTCGTGCTCGGTCCTGTCCAGCAGGCCCATGCGGGCCGACTCGCCGACCAGCATCGCCAGCTGCGGCGGGGTCCGCGTGGTGGCGAGCTCGTCCCTCGGCCGGACGCCGAACGCGCGCAGCAGGCCGTTGGACAGCCCGTTGAGGGTCGCCAGCACGGGCCGGGCGACCCACGTGAAGCCACGGAAGGGCAGCGCCAGTCCCATCGCGGCCCGCTCGGGGTGGGTGAGGGCCCACGACTTGGGCGCCATCTCCCCCGCCACCATGTGCAGGAACGTGATGATCGTCAGTGCGATGACGTACGCGACGGCGACCCGCATCGATTCGGGGAGGCCGACCAGCCCGAAGACCGGCTCGAGGAGGTGCTCGATGGTCGGCTCGGTGACCATGGCGAGGCCCAGAGAGCACAGCGTGATGCCGAGCTGGGCTCCGGCCAGCATCAGCGACAGCTCGCGTCCGTTGCGCAGCGCGGCGCGGCCGGCCGTCCTGACCAGGCGCCCGCCGCCCGCCGCGGCCTCCTCCAGGCGGTGCCGCCTGGAGGACACGACGGCGAACTCGGCGGCGACGAAGAGCCCGTTGCCGATCAGCAGGACGACGCCCAGGAGAAGCGCGGTGAGGGTGTTCACCGGGCCTCACCCCCCACCATGGCCGCGTCCGCCGGGACTCCGGCCGTTCGCGGCGCGAGCCGTACCCGCTCGGGAACCCGGCGCTGCACGGCGAGGACCGTGAGCAGGACCTCCCGCTCGGCGGGGTCCTCGTCCTCCAGGAGGTGCATCTCCGGCACGAGCGCCACGACGATCTCGTCCCCGGGCTCGGCGAGGCGTCCGAGGCGGGCCATGATCAGGCCGGCGACCGTGTCGTAGTCGTCGCTCTCGGGCAGCTGCAGGCCGGTCGCGCGCTCCACCTCGTCGAGCCGCAGGGTGCCCGACACCTCCCAGATGTCGTCGCCCAGGGAGGCGGCGTCGGCGGGGTCGGGGTCGTTCTCGTCCATCAGCTCGCCGACCAGTTCTTCGGCGAGGTCCTCCATCGTCACGACGCCGGCGAGGCCGCCGTACTCGTCGATGACGCAGACCAGCTCGACCCCCGCCGTGCGCATGCGTTCCAGCAGCGTGGGCAGCGGCAGCGACGTCGGCACCAGCAGGGGGGTGGCGGCGATGCGATCGAGGGGCTCCTCGTGCGACGCCGCGCGCACCAGTTCGCGCAGCCCGGCCACGCCGACGACGTCGCCGTCCTCGCCGAGCACCGGGTAGCGCGAGTGCCCGGCCGACCGGAGCGCCTCCAGCAGGTCGGAGGCCGGACGGCCGGCGCGCAGCGACACCACGCGGGGCCGGGGGACCATGACGTCCTCGGCCGTGCGGTCGCCGAACTCCAGGGCCCGTTCGAGCAGGTCGGACAGGCGTTCGGACAGGTCGCCCGCGGCCTCCGACTCGGCGATGATGCGCGAGAGCTCCTCGGGGGTGGCGCCGTGCTCGACCTCCTCGACCGGCTCGACGCCGACCAGGCGCAGCAGCCGGGTGGCCGAGGCGTCGAACAGCCGGATGACGGGCCCGGCGACGGCCAGGTAGGCCAGCGTCGACCGCGCGAGCCACTTGGCGACGGGCTCGGGGCGGGCGATGCCGAAGTTCTTGGGCACGAGTTCGCCCAGGACCATCTGGACGATCGTGGCGATCACCAGGCCGAGCACGACGGCGATGCCGGGGGCCGCCTCGGCCGGCACGTTCACGGCGGTGAGGCCCGAGGCGATCAGCGGGGCGAGCGCGGGTTCGGTGATGAAACCGACCAGGAGCGTGGTGACGGTGATGCCGAGCTGAGCGCCCGAGAGCATGAACGAGAGCCTGCCGGTGACCCGGAGGGCCCGCTCGGCGGCGGCGTCACCCGCGGCGGCCTGCGCCCGGAGGGCGGACCGGTCGGCGGCGACGAAGGCGAACTCCTGCGCGACGAAGTAGCCGGTCGCGAGGGTGAGAAGAAGTACGGCCGGCAGACCGAGAATCATGGTCATCGGTCTGTCGTTCCCGGTTCAATTGAGCCCGTGCCACGGCACGGGCAGGTACTCCAAGGGTCCGGAGCGGACACGACTGTCCTTTCGCTAGCGGTCGTCCACAACCGTAACGATCGAGACCTGCTCGATGTTTCCTGGGGCACAAAATTGGTGACTTACTGTGACTCTGCGTACTTTTACCAGAGAAAACCTTGGTGAGGTAGCTGCTCGGTCACGTGCGACGACGTAGCTTCGAACCAAGGCCGGCTCCAGCCATAGGACGGGGAAACAAGGTGGGCGATTTGCCGGGAGACGCGGCGCGAGGGTCCGACGACACCGCGACCCGCGAAGGGCCGACCCGGGCCCTGCGACGTCCGGCGGCGGCCGGAGAGGAAGGCGCCTACCCCCCGGCGCCCCAGGGGGACGAGGGGGCGTACGCGGCGGGCCAGCCGGCCCACCCGCTCCCGCAGCCGTCCGGCGGCCGTGCGGGCGGCGGCGAGGACGCCGAGAAGACCGTCCAGCGGGCCGTGCCGGCGACCGGGGAGCCCGAGGCGTCCCACGGCGAGGGTGCGGGCGACTCCGGGCGGGGGGCGACCTCCCGCGTCTACGGCAAGCCGCGCTCGGGCCAGTCGCCCGTCCGCCCCCTCTCCGGCAGGCGGCGGCCGGACGACCCCGGAGAGCGGTCCGGCGGCGACGACGGCGGCCGGCCCTCGGGCGGCGGTGGCGGCTCCGGAGGCCGGGGGCCGCGGCGTACGGGCCGCCTGGTGCTCCGGATCCTGGTGATCCTCCTTGTCGCGCTGCTCGTCCTCGGCGTCGTCGGCTTCTTCTGGATCAACTCCCGCCTCGCCGCCGTCGACTCGCTGACCGACTACCCCGGCCGTCCGGAGGCCACCCCGGGCGAAGACTGGCTGCTGGTCGGCTCCGACAGCCGGGCGGGCCTTTCGGCCGCGCAGCGCAAGAAGCTCGCGACCGGCCGGGCGGTGGGCAAGCGCACCGACACGATGATGCTGCTGCACGTCCCGGGCAGCGGCCGGCCGACCCTCGTCAGCCTCCCCCGCGACTCCTACGTGCCGATCGACGGGCACGGGAGCGACAAGCTCAACGCCGCGTACGCCTACGGCGGGCCGAAACTGCTGACCAAGACCGTCGAGAAGGTCACCGGCATCCGCGTCGACCACTACATGGAGATCGGGTTCAGCGGCTTCGTCGGCATCGTCGACGCCATCGGCGGCGTCAACATCTGCGTCAAGCAGGACATCAAGGACCACAAGGCCGGCATCAACCTCAAGAAGGGCTGCCAGGACATGAACGGCGGCACCGCCCTGGGGTACGTCCGCACGCGGGCCACCGGCGCTCTGCCCGACTTCGACCGCACCCAGCGCCAGCGCCAGTTCTTCTCGGCGGTGGTGAAGAAGGCGGCGAGCCCCGGCATTCTGATCAACCCGTTCCGCTCGGTCCCGCTGGCGGCGGCGGCCACGGATTCGGTCGAGGTCGACGGGGGCACCGGGGCGTTCGACCTGCTGTCGCTCGCGCGGGCGATGAGCGGCGACCCGATCGCCACGGCCGTTCCCGTGGGCTCGCTGCCCACGATCAACGGCGCCTCGGTCGTCAAGTGGGACACCGCGCGCGCCCAACGGCTCTTCCAGGCCCTGGCGCAGGACAAGCCCGTGCCGCAGGACGTCCTCACCAAGTAGCCGTCCACGGAGGATTGAGGCCGGTGACTTGCGGTTAGTGTGAGGGCATGCCCGAGCTTCCCGAGGTGGAGTCGCTGGCCGAGTTCCTGCGCGAACGCGCCGTCGGCCGGCATGTCGCCGCCGTGGAGGTCGTCGCCTTCCAGGCGCTGAAGACCGTCGACCCGCCGGTGACCTCGCTGGCGGGCCTGATGGTCACGGCGGTGGCCAGGCACGGCAAGTTCCTCGACCTCGACTGCGACGGGGTGCACTTCGTCACGCACCTGGCCCGGGGCGGCTGGCTGCGCTGGCGGGACGACCTGTCGGGCGCCAAGCCCGTGCGTCCCGGCAAGGGCCCCCTCGCGGTCCGGGTGCGGCTGGCGGCGGGCGACGACGACCGTGAGCCGGGGTTCGAGCTGACCGAGGCGGGCACGCAGAAACGGCTGGCCGTCTACGTCGTACGCGACCCCGCCGAGGTGCCGGGCATCGCCGGCCTCGGCCCCGACCCTCTCGACCCGGCGTTCACCGTCGAGGTGCTCAAGGGGATCGTGGACGGCAGCCGCACCCAGATCAAGGGGCTCCTGCGCGACCAGAAGGTCATCGCCGGCATCGGTAACGCTTACTCCGACGAGGTGCTGCACGCGGCCCGCATGTCCCCCTTCAAGATCGCCGGCTCGCTCACCAACGAGCAGGTGGCGGAGCTGCACGAAGCGATCGTCGGCACGCTCCGGGAGGCCGTCGAGCGCTCGCGCGGCATGGCGGCCAAAGACCTCAAGAGCGAGAAGAAGTCGGGCCTGCGCGTGCACGGCCGCACCGGGGAGCCGTGCGAGGTGTGCGGCGACACGATCAGGGAGGTGTCGTTCGCCGACTCCTCCCTGCAGTACTGCCCGACCTGCCAGACCGGCGGCAAGCCGCTGGCCGACCGCAGGCTCTCCCGCCTGCTGAAGTGACGGCGGGGCCGCTGCCAGCGGGTGAACACGCTCGGTCAGTGAAGGCAACCGTCGGTTAGTGGGGCGAAGCGCCGGCGGAACGGCGACAATGGGAGGCATGACCGTCCCAGAGATCGAAGCCGGGGCCGTGCCCGACGACGTGTTCCTGCTCGACGTGCGAGAGCCCGACGAGTGGCACGCGGGGCACGCGCCCACGGCCGTCCATATTCCGCTCGGCTCCCTGCAGCAGAGGGTCGACGAGATCCCCGCCGACGTCCCGGTGTACGTCGTGTGCCGCGTGGGTGGCAGGTCCGCCAACGCCACGGCCTGGCTCAACCACATCGGCCGCCAGGCCATCAACGTCGAAGGCGGCATGCGCTCCTGGGCCACCGCCGGCCGACCGATGGTGGCCGAACACGGGGGGCAGCCCTTCGTCGCCTAGCCGATGAGAGCCTGCGTGATCTGGCGGCTGGTCTGCGCGGCGACGCGGGGGTTGACGGAGGCGTAGGAGGTGTAGGCGTTCAGGCCGGTCGCCAGGGCCCAGCCGCGGCCCCGGGTCCAGGTGGCGTCGTCCACGCCGAGCGTCGCCCGGAAGGCGGCTCGGCTCCCGGCCGACATCAGGGTGAAGGCGATGGTCAGGTCGCGGGCCGGGTCGCCGATCCCGAGCTCCCCGAAGTCGATGACCGCGCTGAGCCGGCCGTCGACGGTCAGCAGGTTGCCGGTGTGGAAGTCGCCGTGGAACCAGACCGGTGGACGATCCCATGCCGGGGCGGCGAGTGCCGCGTCCCACAGCTCGGTCATCGCCGTGGCGTCGAACACGCCGGCGACCTGCGCTATGGCGGCCCGCGTCGCGTGGTCCCGGTCGGCCAGCGGCCGGCCGGTGAGGTCCTCGGGGATGTTCCCGGGTGAGAGGTCCTCGGGCGTGAACCGCTGAAGCGCGAGCAGGAACTCCGCCAGTTCGACGGCTGCGCCGGAGGAGTCGGCCAGTGCCTCGACGGTCGCCACCTCGCCGTCCAGCCACCGCGAGACCGCCCACGGCCATGGGTAGCCGGAGGCGGGCTCGCCCACCCCCACCGGTACCGGGATGGCCAGGGGGAGGTGGGGGGCGAGCCTCGGCAGCCACTCGAACTCCTTCTCGGCCTGCCTGATGGCCTCGCCGTGGCGGGGCAGCCGGACGGACAGCTCCTCACCCAGCCGATAGATCACGTGGTCTGACCCGGCCGGGTCGACCAGTTCCAGGGGCAGCCCGGCCCACTGCGGGAACTGCGCGTCGACCAGGCGCCGCACCAGCGCGGCATCGATCTCGGGGCGGGTGTCCGTGGTTGTCTCGGTTGCCAAGAACGACTCCGGCTGTCGGCTCGCTCGGTACGGCGGGCGGTCCGGGCCATCAAACGCGAGTTGCTCTCGCCTGTCGACCGTATTTCTGCGCGGCTCGCCTCCACGAACCCGGCTGTACTCCGGCCGGCGGAAGAGAAAGACGGCCGTGATCCGTCTCACTGTGGCCAGATGTCCGCTGATGGGGCAATATGAGGGCGCCAACTACATAAGCCAACGCGGGAGCTCGGGGCGCCGGGCTGAGAGGGCAGCACAGCCGCTGCCGACCGCCTGAACCTGTCCGGATGGTGTCGCCACCGCGTTCCTCGTCGGATACCGCGAGGTCAGCGCCCATCCGAGAACCGCAGGAGTGCCCATCTCAGGGGCCGTACAGCTACGAAGTACAGCAGTAGGGGGCCGAACGGCCCCCTTTTCGCTTCACTCCTGGCCGTCGTTCCGCGGTTGGTCCAGGACGCTGCCGAGCCTCCTGAGCGCCTCACAGGTGGCCTCGTCGGTGGCGTCCGTGTAGACCTCCATCGTCATCTTGATGTTGCTGTGGCGAAGAATGCGCATGGCCACCCTGGGATGGACGTCGAGAGCGGCAAGGAGGGTCGCGCAGGTCCCCCGCGTGGTGTGGACGGTGATGCGGCGAACGCCCGCTCTCTCGATCGCGGTATCGAACCTGCGGTTGAAGCCGCCGGCTGGCTCGATGGGAGAACCGGCCGGGCCCGTGAAAACGAGCCCGGTGTCCCGCCAGTTCGAGTTGTCTCGCCGGTCCCGCTCCTGTTGCTCCTTCCGCAGCTGGAGCGCGGCCGTGCAGATGGCCGGCAGCGGTAGCGGAGCCTCGGAGCTATCGGTCTTGACCTGCCTACGGAGCAGCTGCTGCCGGACCCGTTGAAGCTGTTCACCGACGTAGATCTCTCCGGCTTCGAGGTCGACGTATTTCCAGTCGAGCCCGAGCACCTCCCCTTTGCGGAGGCCGAGGACGAGGATGAGCACGTAAGCGGCGTACAGCGGGTCTTCGTTGTCTCGCGCGCTCTCCAGGAATCGGCGTGCTTCTTCTACGCTCCACGGCTTGACTTTCCGCTTGCGAGGTGTCGAAAGCCGTACAGAGGTGGCAACGTTCTTCGAGATGATCTCCTCGCTGACCGCATTGGACAGGATGGCGCGCAGAATCTTCAGCGCCTTCTGGACGGTGCTCTCCTTGAGGACCTGTCTGCAGCACTGCCCTACTGCGCAGCAATGCCGCCGCCTCTTAGGGTTCCAGTGCTTCTCCGGGCGACGGGCGTCCTTACCCTGGGCACAGCACTGGCAGGTCTGGCGAAGTGTGTTCACCCACTTCCGGACCTCACCCACGCTCAGTTTGTCGAGTCGCTTCTTGCCGAGGTACGGCAGGATGTAGAGCCGCGTGAAGGTCTCGTAGGTCACGATTGCCAGGGGCGCATAGTCGGGCTCTACGACGACCGATTCCAGCCAGTAGGCAATGCGCTTTTCCAGGGTCGGTATCTTCGTGGACACTCTTCCCTGTTGGGCTTCGTGGTGAAGCTTCACGTACTTGTTGTGAACGTCGTCGCGAGTCTTGCCGTACACCCACTTCTTTTTGCGCTCGCCACTGGGAGTAGTAACCCAGACGTACGCGGCGTAGCCATTGCGGTAAGGGAAGATCGACCCCTCGCCGTTGGCACGCGTACGCGTTCTCTGCTTTTTGCGATTCTCGGTCATGGTGCTGGTCTCCTCGGTGGGATGCGGTTTCGGCGCTGCTTTGGTCGGTGAGGCCGGAGCCGCTTGGAAGGTGTGTCAGGACAGCCGCGCTTCGGCGGAGATCCGAACGTCGCGGTAGGGCTGGCCGGTATGGCGGGGAATGAGGCCGCTCTGCTTCATCAGGGATCGCACAGCGGGTTGGGGTGGCGCGTCTGGCCGGGGGTGAGGATGGTCATCGCTGTGCCGCAGCCTGCACACGTACCGACGGGCGCGGCATCAGAGAGAGGGCGCATTTCAGCGTCCATAGCGTCCCCAGCGTCCATGTGGCTGTGTTTGGCCTGGTCGTGGACCGGGTCGGGGGTGGACGCTGGCGGTGATCCAGCGTCCACCGCAGCGTCCATAGCGTCCATCGGACGGTCGGGGGTGGACGCTGTGGACACTGGGATGGACGCTGAGTGGACGCTGGGCGAGGTCGTAGCGTCCATGTCGTTTCCGCTGGTCGCCGTGCCTGTGTCCTGGGTGGTGGACGCTGTGGACGCTGGAATGCGCCTACTCTCTGATGCCGTCAGCTTGTAGAGGCGCTGCCGCTTGGGTGCCGGGCCACGCTGGGTGTCGTCAACGTCGATGCCGATCGCCCGCAGGGCCGGGGCGAGTCGTTTGAGTTGCCCGCCGGCGCGAGTGCTGTCCTTGGGCCACTTCTTGGGCAGCTTCTCCGGCGTGGTCACCCGGTCCAGCAGTTCCTGCGCGGTGAGAGTGAGGCCTTCGGGGCCGGCCTTGTCGACCAGCTCGACGACGGCCTGGGCGAAGGGTTCGCCGTCCAGGACGTCGGCGACGGCATTGCGGGCGCTGGCCCGGTAGGACTCCAGGGTGTGCCAGTCGTTGACGTGGTCGACGGCGGCCAGGACGCGGGCGAAGTCGGCCATGCGAGGCCTCTCGGTCAACGTCACATCCGGCAGGGCTTTGAGCACGGCGGCGAGCAGGTCGAACAGGGAGGCGAGGATCGCGGCGTGGGCGTCGGCGAACGCGGCGTCCAGCTCGGCCTCTTCCCGACGCTTGGCATCGGGGATCAGCGACAGTTCGATGGTGAGCAGCCGCTCGGCCAGGTCGCCGGCCAGCGCTCCGGCGTCGATGGTGGTCATGGCCAGCACCCGGCGAAACTCCAAGACCACGACGTCGTCGTCGGAGTACAGCGCCCGGTCGATCATCCCGTCCCCGGTCACGGCACGGCACAGGGCGTCGGAGAGCCAGTCGGCGATGACCGAGACGTTGTCCAGGCACAATCCCCAGGAGTTGAACGCCTGCACGCCCCAGGACTTCAGATCACGCGGGGCGGTGCGTTTGGGGGCGCCGGAGGGGTCGATGATGCCGATGACCATCTGGGCGGCCTTGGACTTGCCGGTGCCCTGCTCACCGCGGAAGGTCAAAATCGGGTGTGGCAGGTCGGGAAGGAACGCCGCGGCCAGCCACGCGGCCAGCAACTGGAATCCGTCGTCGCTGGTGTTGAGCAGGCCGCGCAGCTTGGCCAGGCCGTCCCCGTCGCGCACCGGGTCGGGCAGGGGCTTCATGGCGCCGGAGCGGCGAAACAGCACCGGGGAGCGGGGCAGGCGTTCCCAGCCGTGCGGGCCGATGAGGACGCATCGCCCGTCGGAGGTGCCCAGGTCGACCACGATGCCGTCCTGGTGGCGGGCGACTCGCAGGTGCGGCATGCGCGGGTCGGCGTTGGCGGCGATTCCTTCCAGCACGGTCATGGCGTCGGCCAGGGCGGATTGGGAGGGGACGTTGCCGGCGTTCTCGTCGGTGAAGATCCGGGCGAGCTGGGAGCGCAGGCCGGCCTTTCCACGCAGGGGCAGGGCGAGGTTGGGGCCGTTCTTGGCCACGGCGTAGGGGCGGCCGTCTTCGCTCATGAACAGCTCGAACCGCTCCCGTGCGATCTTCACCAGGACCGAGGCCTGCGAGGGGCCCTTGTCGGTCTTGCTGACTCCAGTGGCGGCCACGATGTCTTCGGCTTGGCTCACCGGCATCCCCTGGCGGCGGTGTTGCGGGCGCTGGTCAACGTGGCCTCGGTCTCGGCCTGGCCCAGGCCGATCTGGCGGGCGGCTTCGGCCAGCGCGGCCCTGCCGCTGTCGGCGGGGAACAGCCCGCGGTCGGCGTGCTCGTACATCCGGACGGCGGCCCAGAACAGCCGGCTGTTGCGGTCGACGCCTTCGGTGGCGTCCAGCACGGTCTGGACCAGGGCGGTCAGCAGCTTGTACGGCCGGCCACCCTGCACGCCGCCCCGGCTCGTGGCCGTGCCGGGAGTGAGGTCGCGGGGCGGGGCGGGCGTGGTCTGGAGCGCGGTGACGAGCCAGGCCGGGGCGGGCAGGATCGGCGCGGCCGGGTCGAGGACCTCGTACAGCACGCCGGACTCGTGCAGAGAGCCGGGGCCGACGACGTAGCCGCCGTGTCCTTTGGCCCCGCGCACGTCGATGCCTCGCCCGGCCAGCGCCCCGGTGCCGTTGCCGAGCTCGATCCCGTCGGGTTGCTGGTAGTAGCGGTGGCAGCCCTTGGCGGTGGTGACGGTGAAGGTCTCCTCCAGTTCCTGGCCGATGCCGGCGGCGTAGTCGGCCAGGGCGCCGGGCCGGTCCTCGTCGACCACTAGCAGTCCGGAGGCCTTGCAGGCGATGCCGATGTTGCGCGGCTCGCCGGCGAATGCGGCCCGCAGCAGCGCCGGGTTGTCGGTGGCTTGGCGCCCCCACTTGCCGCAGGGGTGCTTGCCCCGTTTGCCGTCACAGGGCCGCTCAGGGTGGTGCGCGCCCGCGCAGGTGGCCAGGGACGGGTGGTCGACGGGGAACATATGGAAGCGGTGGGTCTGCCACAGCCACCGCACCCATTCCAGGGCATGGCTGGTCAGATCAGCAGTAGGCAAGGGTGTTCTCCTCGATGTGAGCAACTACGGCCATCGGCACGGGTCCTACAGACCGGCGGGGCCTTTGCCCTGTGTGGAGCTGCTGCTCCGGGTGCTCGCCCGACCTGGTCGCGGTCGGGCGAGCACCCGCAACATCAGCGCGCCAAGGCGTATAGGCCGCGCCCGGTGCGGACGACGTCGCCGCTGTCGGCGAGCACGACCAGCTCGTTGCGGACCGAGCCGATCCGGACCTCGCGGCCGCCGTCGGCCAGGACGGCGGCGAGGATCTCCTCGGCGGTCATCGCCTCGCCGTCGGCGGCCAGGGCGGCGAGGATGCGGTCCCCCAGGCGGGCCGCGCTGCGGCGAGGCTGCCCACCGCCAGCGGCCGGGATCGTCTTGTTCTGCTGCTCTTGCTCGTCCTGCAGGGCGCGGCACAGTGCGGCCATGGCAACGGGGTCGTGGCGGGCGGCGTAGGCCTCACCGGCAGCGGCGTGGGAGGCCTTCTCCAGGCGGGCGGGCTCGCCTGGCCCGTACAAGGCGAGGATCTCGGGGTCCAGGCCGGGTGTGGGGGCGATGGACCCGATGCGGAAGTGGCGCATCATCGAGGTCGGGTGCGGGCTGGACAGCAGATAGCCGGTGCCCTGGGTGCCGGGGGCGTCGTCTTCGTCGTCGAGGTCGACATCGAACTGGGAGCGCAGGACGCGCGGGGCGATCGTCTTAGGGATCGGAGTGAGCTGTTCACCGGCGGGCAACAGCCCGTCGGAGACGAGTTGCCGCATCATCGACGAGCTCCAGCGCAGGAGCGTGACCTCGCCCTCCTTGAGCATGGCCCGCAGCGTGTCGGAGCCGCCCAGCTCTTCCAGGTGGCTCGCCTGGGCGTCCAGCTCTTCACCGACGCCGACCGAGCGGCCGGTTCGTCCCAGCTCCTTGACCAGGTAGGTCGCCTCGTCGCGGTACGGGGCGCCCTTCTCCAGCAGGCGATTGGCTTCATCGATCCGCACTGAGATCAGCGGGTCCGGGTCGCCGATCATGAAGGCGTTTCGGCCCAGGGCGTGGTATCGGCGCTGCCGCTCCTGGGCGACGGCTACGGCCGAGCGCAGCATGAGGATGGTCTCCTCCTGCGTGGTGGCGGGCCAGTCGACGTTGTCCTGAGCTTCGGGCGCGGACTGGCCACCCTTGAGATCGGCGTACCAGGACACGATGCCGTTGCGCTTCTCGCACGCGAGCGTGTACTGGACGATGCGGCTTTTGCCCGCGCCGGTGGTGCCGAAGACCAGGGCACGCTGTGCGGACCCAGTCGAGGGGTCGAACAGCCTTCTCCGAGCGGGGCGGCCGTTGTGGTAGCGGCCGACCACGATCCGGCCGTGCCGGTCCATGAGCATGTCAGCCAGGGTGGGCGGCGGCATGTCGGCGAGCGGGTTGGAGGGGTAGATCGTGACGATCGCGCGGCGGGAGCCGTCGGTCTCGACCGCGATCCGGGTCGGGTCGTCGATGTCCAGCGCCGAGCACAGCGCGGCCAGGTCGTAGCGGAGGACCTGGCCCTGGGGGACCTCCACCATCAGCTCGACGATCTCGTCTGCGGCAGCGATGACGGTGCTCATGGGGTGGTCTCCTCTGCTACGAGGGTCGGGATCGGCGCGGTGGGAGTGGCGCTGGGTCGGCCAACCCGGACGCTGGTGAGCACGGCGCCGGGCATCGCGACCGGGGCGATTCGCTGCGCCCAGACCGTCGTGGGGTCGCTGTCCTGCTCGGGGGTGCCGATGGTCAGGCGTCGTACCGAGGCGCCCCGGCCGGGCACCGGGCCGATCGTGATGTCCTCTTCGGGGATGTCCATGAGCGCCGACAGGTGTTTGACCGACACCTCCGGGACCGGGCGGCCCGCGATAGCCGAGCGGATCACGGCGCGCATCGAGGCCTCGCCGGTCCGCTCGATGTCCTCCAGCACGGTGCCGGGAGCGGCGCCGCCGTCGACGGCGACGTGCTGTGCCCACCAGCGGGCGGCGGGGTGGCCGTCGGTCACCTCTACGGGGGCCGGGGCGGTCGCCGGCGCGGGCGGAGGGGGCGCGGACATCATGCGGCGGGCGATGCGGGCCGGGCGCAGCAGCCATGTCCCGGTGGTCCAGACGGTGAGCGCCAGGGCCTCGCCCCAGTGGATGCCCGCCACGATCCGCTCGGCGACCAGCAGGGCCGCGAGGCTGGTACCGGGCATCAGGTACAGCACGGTCGCGGTGGCCTTCTGGTGGCCGTCGGGCTTCCACAGTCGCAAGCTCGCCAGTCCGGCGGCCGACAGCGTCGCGGTGGCCAGCAGCGACGCGCCGGTGACGTCGGGCGTGAACAGTCCGACGGCGGCAGCGGCGGCGCCGGCGACGGTGGTCACGCGGCCGGTGCAGCTGCGCAGGGTGTCCAGGCGGCGGCGCGCCCGGTCCACGGCGGGCCAGGCGGGGAGCTCGACGTCGAGTGCGGGCAGGTGCGGCGGGGGCGGGGTCACGGGCGTCTCCTTCCTGGTCAGCGGTTGCTGTAGAACTGGGCGTCGGCCATCGGGACAGGCATGTTGGTGGCGGCGTCGGCGACGGTGCCGTAGTCGGCCTGGTGGGCAGCGGCGGCCTGGCCGAACAGGCTGGCGAGGTCCTCGGTCGCGGCGGCCATGGCCTCCGCCTCGGCCAGTACCGACCGCATGACGGTGGCGGCCTGGTGGTGCTCGCTGACGGTGTCGACGTCGACCTGCAGGCCCGCCATCTGGTCGGCCAGCCGGTCGACCGAAGCGGAGCAGCCCTCGACGTAGCGGTAGGTGGAGCGAACCCGCTCCGACAGGCCGCGCAGCCGGATCCCGGCGGCGGCGAGCTGGACGATGACGATGCCGTAGGACACCACCGTCTCCAGCACCCCACCGGTGGCCGCGACCACCTCGCCCGTCTGGCTTGTCTCCAGTTCTCCCATGGCTCCTCCTACTCGTTGTGGTAGTCGCGCTCGGCGGGGCGGATGTGGCCGGCGTCGCGGACCGCATCGGCCAGCGGCCGGTGACGGATCTCGGCGTTGCTCCCTGCGACGGAGATCGCCTCGGCGGCCACGGGCAGCTTCTCGGCGATGGCCTCGGCCTTGGCCTTGACCGAGGCGGCCTGCTCCATGAGGGCCACCACCATGCCCTCCAGCACACCCGGCACTTTCAGCTCGACGACCTTGGCGTGCAGGGCCTCCAGCTTGTTCAGCAGCCGGTCGCAGCCCTCGGCGGCCGAGACGGCTTCGGCGACCCCCTCGACGATCTCCTTAGCCATGTCGGCGTCGGCGTCGATGACGTCGTAGATCGTCAGCTCCGCGTCGGCGTACTGGGTGGTCTTGACGGGGGTGGTCACTGATGGGGCTCCTTCCTGCCGGTGTGGGGTCGATGTCGACGACGAGGGCGTGGCGGCGGCCGGTGTCTCGGGGACTGCGGGGAGCGCGGGCCGCGGGGCCATCAGCTCCGGGGCCTCGGCCGGGCGCTGGCGCGGCTGGCCGGGCTGGTCGACCCGCTCGACGGTCACCCGCACGTCCGGTCACCGGCCGGCGGCGGCCGCATGTCCTCAAACCGGGGAGGTGGCGGAGGCGGATCCCCCTCCCACTCCCGCTCCCAGGTCCCGGCCTTCCAGTTCCGGCCCGCCCGACGGCCGCGGCCGCGGCCGCGGCTGCGGCGGGAGCGGGAGGAGTCGTTGTCGGCGGTCTCGGCGAACGTCTCGGGCGCCTCGGTGGCCTCGGTGACCGTGGGGTCGGACGGCCTCGACCGCCGACGGCGGGCTCGCCAGCGCTTCCACCAGCTGGTGCCGCTCTTGCGGTGCAGCCTGCGGAACCGGAACCTGCCGCGCCGCTTGGACCCCGAGGACTCCTTGCCGCCGGTCTCGCCCGTGGGGCCGGGCGTCAAGCGCTTCGGCTCCTTGGCGCTGTCCTTGCCGGAGTCGCCGTGCTTGCGGCGCCGGTGCTGCTGCTGGTCGGTCCAGGTCGTCTTGCCGTCCCGGCCGGCCTTGGGGACCGCGCCCGGAGTGCCCTTGTCGGAGCCGCGCTTGTGGTGCTTCTCGCCGGGCGTCTTGCCGCCCGGCCTGGCCCTGCCGGGGATCCAGCGGGTGCGCCGCCCGGCGTCGTCGGCTCCGTCCTTGGCGCGCTTGCGCTTGTCCCGGTCCGGGCGGGTCGTCTTCCCGTCCCGGGCGGCCTTGGGAGCCTTGGGAGCCTTGGGAGCCTTGGAGTCCGGACCGCCGAACAGTCCCGGCCGCCCCTTGCGGGAGTCGCTGTGCGGGCCGTGGGCGGCCTTTCCGGGGCCGCCTGATCTTCCGGCCCCGCCGGGGCCCGTCCGGTGCGCAGAGGAGCCGTGGGCGGCCCCGGGGGAGCGGGAGCCCTTGGAGCCGGTGCTCCCGTACGAGCCGCTCGCGTGCCGGGCGCCGGCCGCCGCCTTGCCGACCGCCTTGTCGGCGTGGGCGCGAGCCTGGTCGGCGAGCGCCTGGCGGTGCCGGGCCCGGTGCCACATGCCTTGCGCGGCCGCCACGCCCATGGCCGTCACCACCGCCAGCGCGACCCCGGCCACATCCCGCGCGGTCGGGTTGTCGGGGTCGGCCGGCGAGGGCGCCACGAAGGAGCCAACGGCGCCGTCCTCGAAGGCCTCGCCGTCGGCGGCGGGCTCCAGCTCGGGCATCGGCGTGCCCGGCACGGTCAGGTGCAGCGGCGGGGCCATCTGGTCGACCTGCGGCAGGCGGGGCCAGGAGCCGACCGGGACCGGTCCGCCGTCCCGCCCGTCGGCGGGGCCGGTCGGGGCGTCCGGCTCGACGTCGGGCCCGGGGGCGTCCAGGGAGCCCGGCAGGACCACGCGGGGGAACGTCAGGACTTCGGCGTCGGGGCGGTCGTCGTCGCGGCTCACGGTCGCCTCCTTTCTGGTGGTTGACAATCAGTGACCAGATCGGGGACACTCGCGCGTCGCGCGTACGCGCGTCGCGCATAATGCGCGCGCGACCCCCAGATCCGGCGGATGAAGATGAACATGAACATCACGCTCCGTGACGCCTGATCTCGGCGCGCTCCTGCCGCTCGGCCCACGCCGCGAGCAGCTCGGCCAGCTCGTGCATCGCCTTCGGGTTGGCGCCGTGCTTTTGCGCCCGGCGGGCCGCCGCCCTGGCCCGGTCGAAACAGACCTGGGCCAAAGCGGCGTCCGACTCGGCGGCGGCGAGCCGCTCGTTCCAGAACCGGGCGAGATTGGCCAGCCGGCGTTTGGCCTCGGGGGGCATCGACGTCACGGTGCTCACGCCGACCGCCCCCGGCGGATCAGGTCCAGAAAGTCCCCCTCCAGCGGAGGCGCCTGGTCCGGCTGCCGGGTCGCCCTGGCCGGGGCCGGGCGGGCGGCGGGGCCCCCGCGCGGAAGCGCGGGAGCCTGCTTGGCCTGGGCGGCGGCCTCGCGGCGGGCGGGGATCTCGTGGCGGCTGCGCCGGTAGCGGGCCTCCAGGCGGAAGGTCAGCGTCGCCGCCTTCTCCAGGTGCTCCTGGATCTCGGCGAACGGGCTGCGCACCCAGCGGTGCCGCCACCACGCCTCGAACGAGCCGTAGCCGTCGGGCGGGTTGGCCTTCCACATGGCCTCGGCGTCCCGCCGGATCCTGGCCACGAAATCGGCCTGATCCGACAGCACCCGGCGTAGCTGGGCGGCGAACGCCTCCACCATCTCGGGGCGGTCCAGCATGTCGCCGGACCACTCGGGAGTGGAGCTCATCAGGGGATCTCCTTCCAGATCAGTCGAGCGGCGGGAACTGGTCGAGGTTGGGCAGGGCCTTGTGACCGACCTCGTCGACCCGCCGCCTGATGACCGGGCGGTGCCGGACGCCAGCCCGGCTCATACCGGCACCTCCTGGCCCTGGTCCTCGGCCTGCTCGGTGCCGACCTTCGTGGCCCAGGCCGCCTCGTTGCGGACCTTGGAGACCCAGCCGATCGACCAGCCGGTCTTGTCGGCCAGCTCGCGCACGCTCGCACCGGGGGTGTTCAGCACGAGGCTGCGAGCGTCGGCCTCCGACAGCCGCAGGGTGTTCACCGAGGAGGTCTTGCCGGTGTTCGCACGAGCGTTCAGGGCCCGGCGTTCGCGACGTTCAAGAGCCGCCGCCTCAGCCCGTTCAAGGGCCTGCCGCTGCTGCTGTTCACGCGCCTGGCGTTCACGCTCGGCGCGCTCGCGCTGCTGGTGTTCACGACGCTCGCGCTCAGCCCGCTCGGCCTGTTCACGGGCCGCCCGCGCCTGGCGCTGCCGCTCCTGCCGTTCCTCTTCCTCGCGACGGAGAGCGATCTCGGCTTCCCGCTGCTCGCGGGCCATCCGCGCCTCGTGCTCCAGCCGCTGCTGCTCCAGCATGGCGGCGTGTTCACGGGCCTCGCGCTCCAGGCGCTCGGCCCGCTCCTGCTGGCGTTCACGCTCGGCACGCTCGGCCTGTTCACGCTCCCGCTGGGCCTGTTCCCGGGCCTCCCGTTCGGCCCGTTCGTGAACACGCCGCCGCTCGGCCTCCTCGCGCTGTTCACGGTCGATCCGATCCAGCGCCCTTGCGATGGCCCGACGGTAGGCCAGCCCCGCCTCGGCAGTCACGATCAGCAGCAGCGGGGCGACCGCGTGAACAGCGACCCCGCCAAGGTCTCCCTGCGACGCGCTGAGGCCGATGTTCAGCGCCACCGTGAACAGCCCGGTCAGCCAGCGCAGCACGACCGGCCAGGCCCCGCCGCTGCCCCCGAGCCGCGACACAGTGGAGTCGAGCCGGATCACGATGACCACGGCCGCATCCACCACGATCGGCAGAATCGGGGCCGTCCAGTCCCACTCATCCGGAGTGACCGTTTGAACGAGTGGCGTCACGGTCAGGACGGAGAACAACACCGCGCCCGCGGTGATGGCCCACGTGCCGATGGTCAACGTCTTCTCGGCCGCCGCGATCTGCTTGCTCGACAGGGGCCCCATCAACGGCCGGCCTCCGTCCTGCGCCAGAACCAGCGGCGGCGCCGGGGCTGCTGCTCGCGGACCGCGTCGGCCAGCTCCCGCACGGCGGCGGCGATGTCGGCGGTCTCGGCAAGTTCGGTGCAGACCTCGGTGTGGACGTCGGCGATCGCGCCTGCGACGTCGACCAGGGCCCCGGCCAGCGGCACGGTCGCCTCGCCGATCGCGCCGGTCAGCTCGCGGATCGCGGCGGTGATGTCCCGCAGGTCCTGGCGTATGGCCGCCACCTCGGCCAGCGTGGCGATGTGCTCCAGCTCGGCCTGCGCGCGGCTCTGGGCCAGCTCCTGGCAGATCGCCAGCAGCGCGTGCCCGGCCCCGGCCTGCGCATCCCGGAGCGCCACGCCGCGATAGTCGTAGCTCCCGCGGTAGGGGACCAGGAAGTCGCCGGCGTTCGTCGCCTCGGCCAGCAGACCCATCGCCCGCACCGCGTGCGACTGAGGAGTGGTCACCATCTCGCTCATCAGGCCACCGCCTCGGCGGCCTCGTCGCCGCGCTCGGCGGACGGCTCGTCGATGATGTCAAACCAGGCGTCCAGGGGGCGCTCCGGGGCAGTGGCCGGGCGGTGCTCGGCGTTCAGCCTGACCGGCATGACCAGTCCGAGGAACGTCGTGCCGAGCGTGGCCACGACCGCGCCGTGCTCCCCCGACAGCCGAAAGAGCATGGGCTGCTCCGGCTCCAGCGGCTTGACGGCCTGGAAGCGGGCGAGCTGGTCTGGGTTGAGCGCGATGTTCCCCGTGGGCGTCGACTGGGGCGCCAGGACCTTCCCCAGCACCATCCGCCACGGCATGTCCGACCGGACGCCGGGGAAGCGGTGGTTGCCGGTGCTGGTGGAGATGCGCAGCGTGTTCTCCCCCACGATCAGGCTCGCCTGCTCGTCGCCGAGGGACTCCAGGGCACACTCGACGTCTTCGGCGAGGACCGCGAACGAGGTGGCGAAATCGTCGAAGACGGAGCTGGCCGGGGTGCGGACGATGCCCATGGAGAACCGGTCGGAGCAGATCAGACGGATCTCGCCACCGCTGACCTCGATGTGGATCTGCGTGAGCGCGGGGATCACGTAGTCGTCGGGGTCGATCTCGGCGGCGTGTGCGGTGACGGCGCGGAAGAGGTTCTTGATGTGGCTGCCGCTGGCGTGGAGCAGGGCGGCGGGGCAGGTGACCACGGCGGTGCTCATCGGGTACCTCCCATCCGGACCGTGATCTGGGTCAGCAGGTAGCCCGTGGTCTCCTCCTCGCCGTCGAGGGTGATGTACAGCTCCTGCGGCGCGTCGTCGGCGACGCCGGTCGGGTACCACGCGAAGTCCACCCCGACGCCGGGGTGACGTCTACGCTCCTCACGCTCGGCCTGCTCCATCAGCGGCCGGCTGTCCAGATGGACGGCGATGAGGTCGGTCTCCACCCGAATTCCGAACCCGCCGCTCGGGTGTGCCTCGGCCAGGCGACAGCGGGAGACCAGCGCATAGGCAGCTACCTCGGCCAGCTCGACCACATCGTCGTCCTGGCCGTCCTCCCCGTAGGTGTCCGGATCGGCCCTGTACCAGCGCACGTAGGCGTCGGCCTGCTCGCGGGTGCCGTGGATGACGAAGGTGTGGCCGTGCGGGCCGGGGATGCGGTGCACAGTGGCCGGCTCGTCCGGGGCGGCGGCGCGGGCGCGTTCGAGCAGGGACGCGAAGGAGATCAGGGTCGGCTGGTCCATCAGGTGTTCGGCCCAGTCGGCCATCTGCTGGTCGTGCGCGCCCAGGGGCAGGCCGCGCAGAGCGTGCCGCCAGATCGCCCGCGCCGAGGCGATCGAGTCCAAGCCGGGCAGCCGGATGCCCCAAGGGGCGGCCTCCAGCGGGCCGGCGGGGACGGTGATGTTCGTCGTGTTGCTCACTGGTCGTCCTCCTGGGCCTCGCGCTCCAGCAGTGCGACGTAGTCGCGGATCGCGGTAGCGGGGATGAGCCGGGCGCGGCCCTCGCGGACCGAGCGCAGCCGGCCGGAGCGGATCAGCTCGTAGATGGCGGTGCGGCCCAGCCGCAGGACCTTCATCGCGTCGGGGATTCGGTACAGCTGAATCTCGTCGGGGACGTTGGTAACGACGAACGCGGTCGTCATGATGGGTGGTACCTCCGTTGGTGGGGGTGGCGGCCCCGACGCTGCTTTGGTCGGTGAGGTCGGGGCCGCTCTTCTTGGTGGGGCAGGAGCTGACGCTCCGGGCACCCGCCCGACCATCTGGCCGGGCGAGCACTCGCAACCTCGCTCCTTGCCGCGGTTACCGTCGCGGCGGTTTGGCGGGGGTCCGGATCGGCCCCGGCGCCGGGGGCTTGGGCGACGTCGGCGGCTTGGACTGCTGCGTCTCCGACAGCGCGATCAGGTCCTGGGCGTAGCCCTGCGCCTCCTGGCGTGTCACCGCTTGCCGCCCTTGTGGTCGTGCTTGATGGGGGAGGAGCTGACAGCCCCGCAAGTGCAGGTGTGCAGCGGGCGTGTCCGGCCGGAGTCTGCGCCCGCCGGCCACTGCTGCCCTCGCTCGGACTGCTTGGTCTCCCGACGGCCGCTCACCGGGACACCTGCCCCGACTGCTGGCCGGCCTTGGCCTGCTTGTCGTACTCGTCGCGGACATTCCGGCTCGGGTCGGTGCCCGGCCACCCCGAGGGCTTCTCACCGTTGGGCCAGCCCGCGTGCAGGGGGATGTGGTGAACAGTCGTCTGTCGTGCCATCCTGAGATCTCCTTGTTTGAAGACTCGGGGCGACGTCTTGGCGGATGGGCGCCCCGAGTCGAGGACAGGGATGATTGATTCCAGGCCCTGGCGGGTGTACCTGCCGGGGCCTTTCTTGTGTTCGCCAGCGTCCACCGGCGTACGTCAGCATCATGCGCCTAGTGCACATAGTGCGTCAAGTGTCTTGGCTCGAAGTCCCTCGAAGCATGTTGTGTACTAGGTGCATCAACTGCCGTATGAGCTTTGAGGGAGCGCACGTATGACGGCCATGTCGGGGACTCCCGCTTACGTACAAGTGGCAGCTGACCTGCGGTCACAGATTGAGGGAGGAGCCTTGCCAGAAGGTGCCCAGCTTCCCTCGATGACCCAGCTGCGCGAGCGATACGGCGTTTCCAGCACGGTGGTTCGGGATGCTCTCAACGAATTGCGCAGAGAGGGACTGGTCGTCGGCCAGCAAGGCAAGGGAGTGTTCGTTCGCGGTCGAGACACCGCCTCGACCGCACCGGCCGTCGAAGTTCTTGCGCGACGCCTGGACGAGCTTGGGGAAGCCGTGCGAGGTCTTGAACGACGGTTGGCTGTCCTCGAAGACCGGGAGGCGGTGCAGGACCGAAGTCGGTCAAACGGGTGAGGGTTCGTCGAAGCTGTCGTGGCAGTTCGTTCACGTCCACCATGAGACACGGAGGTCCAGGGTTGCCGTCAGGTTGATCTGGAATCAACCTCCATTCATTCCATTCACACCCCTGAGGACAAGAAGCCGTGAAGCGTGACGAGGATGAGGAAACACCCCAGGCCCTAAGCGCGTTCATTGCTGAACTTAGGCACTGGCGGGAAGTTACAGGCTTATCGCAAAAGGCGTTGGCGAGGCTGGTCGGATACACTCCCTCCTACATCAGCAAAGTCGAGCGGGGATCGCTCGTGCCGAGCCGAGAATTCGCTGAGAATGCGGACAGGCATTTGCGTGCAGGGAATGCGATCATCCGTCGATGGAAGGACGTTAATCAGACGCTCGGCGAGAATGCGGCCAAGGGGCACCAGCATGACACGCCGGTTCCTGTAGATGACCCACAGTCCAAGCCTAGCGCCGCGCTTGTCGTTGAGCATGAACGCGCAGAGTTGTCGTTCGACAGCGGGCTCTTCAAAACACGCATCCGGAGACAGTTGCGCAATGTCGGTGCTGAACCTGTAACGCGGTACCTAATCCGGATAGCCGTCGATCGGTACCCGGGTGATCCTGAGCGCTCGAATCAGCTTTACCGGAAGTTCCCTCTTACCTGGGAAGAGATCGGTCTATCGGCTGTCTGCGGTGACGAGCCGATGACGTGGCGCGTCCAGCATGACCGGGATGCGTTCAAAGAAGTATGGTTGCTCTTCGAAAACGCTGATGGGCGGTTTCCTCTTTATCCGGGTGAGAGCACCTGGATCGACTACGTATACACGGTGAGCGCGGACAAGTGGGGGCCCTGGTGGCAGCGCGCTATCCGCCTTCCCACGCAACGCCTGAGCTTGGCCTTGGACTTCCCGGAAGGCCTACAACCTGTCGTTTGGGGCATCGAGACCTCGATGACAGCGGAAGCTTCTCCGTTCAAGACTCCTATATACCGTGAGACGCGCGACGGTAGGGTCTATTTCACGTGGTCAACCGAAGATCCTCCGTTGCATGCGCGATATCGCATCGAATGGAAGTTCAAGAGTCCCAAAGAGGAGTCGTCACCGATGGAGACACTGAGCCCTAGTGAGCAAATGCGCTCGATCGGCATCGTGCAGGAGGGCGACCCCATCCTGACTGAGACCGCTCGTCCATTCGACCTGCCGACCGAGGCCGAGGACGCCCGCAGGGTGGTCGCCCAGCTCGTCTCCAACCTGGAGCGGGTTTCTCAAGTCCATTCTTTCGCCAAGGGAATGGGGCTTGCCGCCCCTCAGATCGGGATCGGAAGGGCTGCGGCGCTCGTGCGTACCCCAACCGGGGAGATAGTCACCCTTCTCAATCCTCGCGTCATCAATGAGTCGTCGGAGACTGATGAGCAGTACGAGGGATGCCTCAGTTTTTTCGATGTACGAGGTATGGTCCCCCGTCCGCTCTCCATTGAGGTCGAACATCAGGACATCGACGGAAACGCCAGAATCACTCTCTTTGAGGAGGGAATGGCGAGATTGGTAGGACACGAGATCGACCACCTGTACGGCCAGCTCTACCGTGTTCGGATGCGCGCAGGAGTTGAGCCGATACCAGTCTCGCAATACAAGGGAACAGGCCAGCAGTGGAACTATCCGACGCGTTGACGGTGCAGAGCCGACCAGGCCCCGCTGGAAGCACCGGCAGCTACGCCGGAATGGGGCCTGGCCGTGATCGAAACACCAGCTCTAGACCGGAGCCGTAATGAGGCCCGACGGCGGAACCGGGATAGAGCAGCAGCGGCCCATGGCGCCCGAGCGTGAGTCATACGACCCGCAATGAGGCCCAGTCGTGCAGCTGGGATGAAGCCGAAGTGCCCGCAGTGGTCCAACGCCTGCGGCAACCCGCAATGAGGCCCAGCGGTGAAGCTGGGGTGAAGCAGGCCGATGGCCACGAGGCCCCCCACGAACTTCTCCCCGCAATGAGGCCCAGGTGAAGCTGGGATGAAGCCGTTCGCCATGGAGACGCCGTGGAAACCGTCGAGCCCCCCGCAATGAGGCCCAGCGGTGAAGCTGGGATGAAGCGTGCAGGTCGCGGCAGCATGCCGGATCGGACTTGAGCCGCAATGAGGCCCAGCGGTGGAGCTGGGATGAAGCCAAGACCCACTACGGCCTCTCGATCACGCAAGCGGACCCGCAATGAGGCCCAGTGGTGGAGCTGGGATGAAGCCGGACTGTACGGGCGGGCCGTTGTACGCGTAGGTGAGCCCGCAATGAGGCCCAGCGGTGGAGCTGGGATGAAGCCGGTGGTGGCGATGATCCCTTCGTGGTACTCGCTCCCGCAATGAGGCCCAGCGGTGGAGCTGGGATGAAGCGCCTCCGAACAGGGGAAATAACTGACAGTGCTTGTGAAGGCGCATCTGAGCTGTCCGGTTTGTGGCAGGAGTGGCCTGATTGGGGTTAGGAGCCTCCCAGAGAAAGGGTGTGTGCTTGAGGTTCCGAACCTGACGCGCCAGGATGCATGAAGATCAGTGTCCGTTGTGCTGTTATCAAGGAACAAGCGTTCTGGAAGGACGGATAAGTGATCAGTTTGGCTCATTAGAGATGACTATCGGGGCAAGGACCCCAGCGCTCTTGCCGCCCTCTATCGGCTGACGTTCTGCTCCACAGACCTCGAAGACCCCCAGGGGGCGAAGGCGTCGGCGTTCGACGGTGATGGCCCTCCTCTGTCGCGCGGGCGCAGGCCGTAGGTACGGGTGGTCGAGCAGTGCTTGGACGGCGTGGATGTCGAGGGCGGGTTTCCACAGCGGCCACACCATCACCGTGCGGCGGTTGTGGCGGTGCCAGAGCGTGGCGGAGACGTTTCGGCCGTCTCCGGTGATGCGCAGTAAGGGCAGCGCCTGGGTAGCCAACCAGGTGGCACCGGGTACTCCAGCGGGGATGGATTTGCCCGATGGGTGATCGGCCGCGAGGCGTAGGGCTCGATGGTCGAGGTATTCGCCGGTGAAGCCGTCCACACGGCGCCATCCCGTCAAGGCTTCTACCAACTGGGAGGGTTCTTCGCGGACCATCTCCAGAGGTTTGCGAAAGAAGGTCCAGACGGTCTGCTTGCCGGCCGGAGCCATGTATGGCGTGAGCGCCGCACGTCCAGCCCGATCGACGGCCAGGTCTGTCACCAGGAACGACAACCACTTGACGGCCCTGCTTCCCAATGCCTCTACCCGGTCATGGAGTTGCTCGCCGTAGGCCGTGCGCGACACACGCATCGGGTCGCTCTCATCACTCTTCTCCGCGCCGGGTGTTCGACTCGGGGCAGCCGGCCGCAGCGGGAACTTCGGCCCCACCACGGGAAGCACCGCATCCTCGTCGATGGCCTCGACGATGCTTTGCAACGCGCCGGCGATCTCATCGGCGTCCCGGAGGGTGGTATGGATCTGGGCGCAACCAGTGACGTCAGAGAAACAGAGCCGTACCTCTTCTCCCAAGAGTCGCAGCAGGCCTAGGGCAGCGAGGAACCCCAGCGGGTCACGGCCATCCAGGGCGGGCAGTTCGACCACGTTCACAGCGTGGCCTCCTCTTCACGCTCAGAGCACCAGATGTCGGCCAATCGCACGATGCACTCCAGCAGGGCAAGTCCCCAGCGGCCGTAACGCTGATTGAGCTCGGCGAACCTGCGAGGAGCGTCCCAATCGAGGGTTTCCTCGGTACCGAGGGTTGCCGGCAACTCGTCGAGCTGGACGGTTTCGGGGGCGGGATCGGTGACGGGCGGCAGCAGGGGGCGGCTGCGGCCGTGGTGGGCGGCGACGAGATGGATCACGAGGTCGGGGTCGACATCGTAGGAGCCGATCTCCAGATACAGCCGGGTGATGCGTGCGGACAGAGCCTCGTGCCGCATCCCGTCCGGGTAACCAGAGATGAGCTTCGCCCGGCGGTGGGCGGCACGGTCAGCGGGGTCGAGCCCGGACTTGGCTAGTAGCTCTCGGTGAGTGCCGCTGCGCAGGACGCGAGGAGGGCGTCCGTGCAGCATCGCCTGGAAGCGGGGATCCCGCTTGCCTTCGTCATGCCAAAGTGCTGCGGCTCGTACGCTGTTGATCAGCACGGGCTCCAAACCGAGGTTGAGCGCGAACTCCTCGGCCCTGTTGGCGACGGCATGCTCATGGGCCAGCAAGGACATCTGTTTGCCCTGCCCAGTCACGGACGAACTCCAGGCGTCGGCGTCCCCCACCCATGCCCCGCCCTTGGCGGTCAACAGCGCGACGTAGGGTGCCTTCTCCGTGAACGTGATCGCGCAGCGGGTCAGCGCACGAAGGTTGCGGGTCAGTGGCAGCGGATCGTCCAGGTCATCGGAAGGCAGCAGGTCGATGATGCGCTGGAGCTCCTTGCGGTAGACGCCGACGGCGGGCGGAGTGTCGTCGGCAAGTTCAGCACGTGTCTGGTCGATCAGGTCTCGTAATGCTTGTCCAATGGAGGGAGATTCGCGGTGCGCGGCGTCGAGGACTGCAGGGCCAAGCCGCACTACAGGCCGACCGCCGCGATACGCGAGATCGGCGACATCCAGCACGGGGTAAGTGGAGGCGGGATTCCAGCCGTACTCGTCACAGCCACCCTGTTCGCAGGGCACCACGATCAGGTCACCCGGCCGGATCTCACCAGGGCTGATCAGTGTGGCATCGTCCCTCCCTCTGTAGCGCACCACATGCTCCAGCCGCCAGGTATGGCTCGGCACGCCCTCGCCCTCAGGCGTGCCTTCCACATCCCCCAAGGGCCCGGTGGGCTGGTCCTCAGACAGCCACTGCCGTACGGCGTGCAGAGACACCTCGACGGCCTCTTCCGTGGACGGCGGCACCTCCATGACCGTCGCTGGCCATCCCTGTGGATTCGCCCCGGCCAGCCCTGATCGCCAGACCACTGCGACATCTGCACTTCCCCGGTCAATGCCATGCAGGTAAGGAGCGACAGGTGGGTCAGGATGGGGAATGGGGGATGTTCGCACCCAAGCATCGAGTACCTGGCCGAACAGAACGGGCATGTACGGCAACGGCTCGCGCATTGTCTGCCGCGCAGCTGGGGCGACGGGCTCTAGGAGCGCGCGTAAGGCCAGTGGGGAGACGTCGAGGCCTTCACCCAAGTGGTCGGACTCCAGCGGCGTTGTGAGCGTGCTGAGCCACTGCCAGGTGGCCTGCCGGGCCGGGCCGTACACCGGGTCGTCTGGCCCGACACTCCCGTCATGGATCACCACGGCATCGGCCCGCATCAGCTTGCCGAGCCGGTTGAGCCGCCCTAACCGTTGGATCAGCGCCGCTAGCGACGCCGATTCGGTTACCAAGTGATCAGCGTCGATGTTGGCGCCGACTTCGATCGTCTGGGTGGCACACACGATCAACGGCCTTCCGCTGGTGCGGCTGCGGCCGACCTTCATCCGCGGATAGCAGCGCTTGAGCAGGTACTCGCGGTCGATCGGCCGGCTGCGGCCGATCAACAGTTCCACATCGGCGTCCGTACTCTGCAACAGGGTATGTACGGCACGCGCTCGGCCGACCGAGTTGCAGACGACGGCGACGACACGTCCTGATTGGGCATCACCAGCAAGAGCTTTCGCCCAGGTGGCCATCGTTGTAGCCACCACAACATCGGCGTTCTTCTTGGTGACCTCTGGCGCGAGCAGGTGAAGCCGGCGGGGAGCGGCCAACCGTTCGCGGGCTACTTGGTCCTGCTCGTCGGTATCGGCTCGATGCACCCTCTGCCCCTCGGCGGGAGGCGTGGTCGCCGACATAGTGATCAGCGTTGGCTGGGCTCCCACCCTGATCTGCGGGCAGTCCACGGTGAGGGTAGATCGGATCGTTTTGACCAGAGGCTCCGCCAAGTGAGCCTCATCGATCACGATCAAACTGTCAGTGCCGGTCAAAGCCGCGTCTATGGGACGCAGATGCTGGCCGACCTGGTAGCCGCGGAAGAGCAGGCGACTGCCGATCTGATCGACCGTCCCCACGACCACTGCATACCGGTCGGGACGTTCCAGCCACCGCCAGGACCATGTCACCCCACCGCGCATCCGGGTGACCTGGAGCGCCGGGCCGTCGTCGCCCTTCTGCCGCAGTGCTTGCGCAACGTGGGCGCTGATTGGCCCGGGTGGCTCGGCGAGGGCCTGGGCCAGTGCGCTGGCGTGGTCGTACGCCTCGTCGACGACCAGGCGGCGGTCCACCACGAAAAACATCCTGCGGCGAGCACACGCGACACCTGCGGCGGCCACGAAGACCGCAATGTCGATCATTGTGGTCTTGCCTAGACCGGTTGGGACGTCCAGGACGTCGGGCCAGCGCCCGTCCGTCAGCATGCCCTCGACCAGACGCTGCTGCCACGGGAACGGCTTTCGCCCGTGGACTTCCCAGAGGAAGGCGGGGAAGTCCGCTGCGGTCAACTCGTTCATGAGTTGCTCCTGTCCGGCATGAACAGCCCCAGGCCGAGATAGCGCATCGACCCTGCCAGCACAGGACCGATGACCGGCTGGGCGAACGTCACACGCGCGTGCACCATCGGACGAACCGGCCGCCCTTGTGGGATCGTGCCCTGGCGCGGTCTGCTTACGGCTCCCTGCGTCAATGCCGCCGGCGAGATCTCAACCTCTTCAGGCTCTGGGTAACCAGCCGTGGTCAGGCTCTGGAACACCAGGGAATGTGCGTCCTGCTTCCGTGAGGGATAGCGGTCGAGCATCAAGGGGGCGACAGTCACCCAACTACGGCTCCCCTGAGGAGCTGCCATCCACCATTCGGGTGTCAGTCGCAGCGGAGACGTCAGATAGGGATCGTGATCCAAAGCGATCGTCTGGTCCCGGCGGATAGTCAACCGGCGGATCGGATCGTCCACAGTCCGCGCTAAAAGTCGATCGAGAGCGTGAGGGGCCATCTCACGAGGAACTGCAAGCGCTACGCCGAGCACGTGACCGTCCGCGTCGTCGTGTCCGGAGTTGAGTAGGGCAAGGTAGCCCAAGTGCTTGCGATCATCGGCTCCGTGACCCGAGACCTCGGCCGGGACGTCGGTGCCGATGCGCTGAATGACTGCTTGACGGAGCCTGGCGGTCAACGTCAGGAGTGAGTCCCCGGCCGGCCGTACAACACGAGGCTCGAAGCGGAAGACCACCAGATCGGAGAACGGCCCCGCTGCCGCTGCAGGCTTCGCCGTGCTACCGGCGACGGTGTAGGGGATGCTGCGGGCTACGGCCCATGCGCGCTGGCCGTCGGCATAGGCCCGCTGGAGCTGGTCGGTATAGCCCGGGTAAGGAATCCGCAGCTCTGTGTGCGCGTGCTCCCCGATACGTGAAGGGACATAGCGCGTCCATTCCGGCCCCGGCAGGCCAATCTCGGGCGCCACGCTGAGAATCGCGGTCGAGGTCGCGCGCCCCACATACGGCACGCGCCGGGCAAGCCTGCGTAGTTGTGCCAGGGCGTCTGCGTCGGGGGCGACGTGTGCCCACACGACCGTGAATGCTGGCACTTGGGGGACCGCCGAGACCCGCGATCGAGGCCCGTTGGTACGTCCCGGCCAGAACTGGCTGCCGCCCTTCTGCTCGATCGCGTTGGTCACCACATAGCCGTCCATGACCTCCTGGCCAGCTGCTTGGCATGCCCACACCTCGGGGACACCTGCTGTCTCCAGCCAGCGCAGTACCGCCCAGTCGTCGTCATCCACCGCGGAGGCGACCAGGGCGCAGAACAGCCGGGCCGGGTGTGGAGGCCATTCCACATGGGAGGGGCGCATCCCTGCCGCCTCATAGCGGCCCGTCCGGAGGCGGACCGTGATTGCCACCGGCATTCGGCCTACTCCTCCGCCGCAGCCTTGGCCGTAGAGAACTCGATGGCCTTGGCCAGCGACGGCATCGGCACCAGCCGAATGGCATCGGTAGCCATCGACACACCTGCCGCTGCCGCTCGATCGCGCAGCTCGTGGAACACCTCGACGGCATCAGCAGCCGACACGCTGAACTGCTCTCTGGTATCGCCGTCCTGCTCGAAGGCCAGAACCTCAACCGACCGCACGAGGTCGCAGCCTGACCGAAGCCAGACGGACGGGCGGCCGAAAGCCAGCCGATCTCCGGCCAACGCCAACGCGACCAGGGTCGCCCGTGCCAACTGCGTGGCTTCTGGTGAAGCATCACCGAACCGCAGCCGTTCGATGGCCGCCAGCGAGATCCAGCCCGACCGTCGAGCCTCGGTGATCGAAACACCGCCGTGAGCGTCTCCTGGGGCGATATTGCCGTGCCCGATCTCGCTCAGCCGCTGGCCTTGCTTCTTCTCCTTCTTGTCGCCGACGGCCACGTACTCCCAGTCGGCCTCCGATTTGGCCTTGTCGTCTATCGCTCCTGTGAGGTTGAGCGGATCGACTCGGGTCGCCTTACGCTGCCCCTCCTGCGGGTCCAGGCCCACGATGGAGGAGGAGTAGATTCGTGCGAACTTCGGCCAACGGCCCCTCCGATGCGAGTCCCAGGCCCCGAACAGCAGGGAGCCAGGATCGCGCTCGTACAGAGGACGAACGTCCAAGGCGCTGACCTGTCGAAGACGCTGGCCCGGTTCGCTGCGGTCGAAACGCACGCCTTCCACCATGCTGTCTCGTAGGTAAGCGTCGGCGTAACGGTGCGGGAATTCCAGCGAGGTGAGGCGAAGCGGCCCGCGGCTGGTCTCCGCCATCATCTCGAACAGTGGAAGCTCGATGCGGCCGGCGTCTCGGGCTGCGAGTAACGCTTCCTCGACACGGTTGGCTTGAGAGGGCACTTGGTCCAGGACTACGACCTTCCTCGCCTCACCGCCCACCCATCTCGTCTCCATCAGGTACGGCCCGTTGTTACCAGGGAAGGAGGGAGGCATGACCTTGTCTCCGGCTGCAGGCCGGTAGACGCTCTCTATGCTGATCCCCGCATCCGCACGATCCTCGCTGACGGCCTCCAGCAGCCGTTTGACGATGTGCTCCACCACGTTCTCCGACCTCCGCCTGCCTCGGGCCAGTCATCTAGACGCGTACGCACTGGCCTGACCCTGATTCGCTTGTTTGCTCGTACTCGGGTCCCCAAGCCCGAACACGAGTGGAGGCTGACTTTACATAACGGAGCCGACAGTTCACGGCAGGTTGATAGAGGGACTGATCGCTCGAAGGCAGTTGTTCTCCCAAGCTGATCAATATCAATACCGGGTCGACGATCCAGATCTGTGTGACCTGAACCGTAATGAGGACAGGCGCGGAGGCCGGAGTGAAACTGTCACCTTCAGCGGCCCTCGGGCCGTCGATGACGAGCCAGCAATGAGGTCCCGCACGGAGACCGGAGTGGCAGTGCCGCCGAGACGACGATCGCATGCGAGTTCAGCATCGACCAGCAATGAGGTCCGGCGCAGACGCCAGAGTAAAAGGTCCGGCGGCCCAGTCCTCCACGGAGAGGCAACCATCCAGCAATGAGGTCCGGCGCGGAGGCCGGAGTGAAAGCCCTGGAACGGGTAGCCGCCGCCGTGGCCCCAGTACCAGCAATGAGGTCCGGCGCGGAGGCCGGAGTGAAACATGTCGCGCATCAGGGGGTCGCGGTGAGGGTTGCGCCAGCAATGAGGTCCGGCGCGGAGGCCGGAGTGGAACATGCCCTTCAGCGCGGCGGCCTGGGCGCGGGTGACCCAGCAATGAGGTCCGGCGCGGAGGCCGGAGTGAAAGCCGTACCGGCTGGGCGATCTATGACCCGACCTGGGCCCAGCAATGAGGTCCGGCGCGGAGGCCGGAGTAAAAGTCGGGTTGTCGGGGTCCTCCGGCGCCGGCGGAACCCAGCAATGAGGTCCGGCGCGGAGACCGGAGTGGAACGGTGCGCCGTCCCAGGCGACGATTTCGTACAGCTCGGTCCAGCAATGAGGTCGGGCACGGAGACTGGGTGGAACCGGTAGGGGCGCGAGCGAGCCTGCGGATACCGGTCACCAGCAATGAGGTCCGGCGCGAAGACGGGAGTGGAACCTGCGGGATGCCGTAGGCGTCGCTGATGGGGTTGTCGGCCCAGCAATGAGGTCCGGCACGGAGACCGGAGTGGAACCCGGGCGAACCACGCGGCATGCCAGGGCGTGTAGGCCCAGCAATGAGGTCCGGCACGGAGACCGGAGTGGAACCTGACCGGCAATTTCCAGTTCACGACTGCCCTTGTCCAGCAATGAGGTCCGGCACGGAGACCGGAGTGGAACCCGGCAAGGGTCTTAGAACCAACACCAGTAGAGCCAGACCAGCAATGAGGTCCGGCACGGAGACCGGAGTGGAACGGCATCTGACCAGCGCGAATAGCTGAGAGGGGGCAGAACTCGTGCTTGGAACTGCCCGATTTGTCTGCGTGACTGTCTGGTTGAGGTTCGGAACCTCGCGGAAGAAACACGGGCATTGGAGGTTCCGAACTGGGACGTCGAGCCTCGCAGGCAAGTTGTATGTGTTCACTTCAAGAAGCGACTGAGCCGAGAAGCTCCGAGAGCATCAGTCTGCCTCATGGCAGGCCGAAAGTCCCCTTCTCGGACACGCGGTCTGCTTCTGGCCTGAAGACGGGGTCTAGCAGCGTGTGACAGGAGGCTCCGTACAGCTAGAAAGTACAGCTACCTCTGCGCACTCAGCTGTACTCCTGCGGACGACGACGGACCAGAGAGTGAGACATACGTGATCCGTCTCACTGTGGTCAGAAGGCCTTTGATGAGGCAAGATGAGGGCGCAAACTGCACAAGCTGGACGCGGGAGCTCGGGGCGCCGGGCTGAGAGGGCAGCACAGCCGCTGCCGACCGCCTGAACCTGTCCGGGTAATGCCGGCGTAGGGAGCGTGCGATGGCGTATGTCGCCGACGAAGTCCCTCTGACGCTCGACGAGGCTCCTCCGAAGACCCTCGGGGTGCTCGACCAGGGCGCGTTCTGGGCCAACCTCGGGGTGAGCCTTCTCGGCTTCTCCGGCGCCCTGTACCTCCTCAACCCGCTGGGCCGCACGCCGCTGACGCTGACCGCCGCCGTCCTCGCGGCCGTGGTGGGCAGCCTGATCGGCACCGTGATGGTCGGCCTCGCTGCCATACCCGGGTCGCAGACCGGCGCCCCCGCGATGGTGCTGCTGCGCGGCCTGTTCGGGGCGCGGCTGTCGTACGTCCCGACGGTGCTGAACATCGTCCAGATGCTCGGCTGGGGTGCCTTCGAGCTGTGGGTGATCGCCACCGGCGCGCAGGCGATCTTCGGCAAGAGCGTGCCGTACCAGGTGTGGGTGCTGGTGGCGGGGCTGATCACCATCGCCCTGACGATCCGGCCGCTCGGCGCGATCAGGCTGCTGCGGCGGTTCGTGACGGTGGGCGTGGTGGTCGCGATGGTGTGGCTGGCCGTCGCCCTGCTGCGCGAGGGGCCGAGCCTGGGCGGCGGGAACTGGGACGGCTTCACCTCGGCCGTCGACTACGTCATCGCGCTCTCGGTCTCCTGGGTGCCGATGGCGGCCGACTTCGCCCGGCACTCGAGGTCGAGCCGCGCGGCCTTCACCGGGGTCGTCAGCGGGTACACCGTCGCGCAGGTCGCCTGCCTGCTCCTCGGCATCCTGGCGCTGGCGCTGGTGAGAAACGATCCCGACCGGGTGTGGGACGCGTTCGTGGCCGTTCCGCTCGGCGTTCTGTTCTTCGGCATCCTGGTGCTGCGGGAGGCGGACCAGTCGTTCGCGAACGTGTACTCCACCACGATGTCCCTGCAGAACCTCCTGCCGAAGATCGATCGGCGCGTCTTCTCGCTCGGGGTGGGTGTGCTCACCACGGTCATCGCGCTGTTCGTCGACGTCCAGTCCTACGGCGCGTTCCTCGGCGTGATCGGGGCGGTCTTCGTGCCGATGTTCGCCGTCCTCGCCGTGGAGTACTTCCTGCTCGGCGGTGCGGCGCGGTGGGACACCTCGCGGCACGCCCCTTCGCGGTGGGGCATGCTCGTGCCCTGGGTGCTGGGCTTCGCGGCGTACTGGATCGTCACGGCGACGCCGACGGTGGCCTGGTGGGACGACCGGTGGACGGCCGTCCGCACGGCCATCGGGTTCGAGCGGCAGCCCTGGATGAACGCCGCGCTGGCCGCGTTCGTCGTGTCCGCGCTGGTGACGCTGCTGGTGGCCGCCGTACGGCGCCGCGCCCGCGGGCGCGCGACCGTGGAGGACCGTCCCGCCTGGGACTAGAGCGCGCCCTCCAGCCGCAGCAGGTGCTCCTTGGCGGCGGCGCCCCCCGCGTACCCGCCGAGGAGCCCCGGGGCCTCGATCGCCCGGTGGCACGGCACGATCACGCAGACCGGGTCGGCGGCCAGGGCGTTGCTCACCGCGCGCAGCGCCTGGGGCCGCCCGATGCGTTCGGCGATCTCCTGGTGGGTCGTGACGCTGCCGTACGGCACGGCCATGGTCATCTGGAGCACGGTGCGGGCGAACGGTGTGGCCAGGCGGAGGTCGACCGGGGTGGTGAAGGCCCGCAGCCGACCGGAGAAGTAGGCGTCGAGCTCGCGGCGGACCGGGTCGAGGCGCCTGGGGTCGGGACCGATGAACGAGCCGATCTCGCGGGAGATGCGGGCGAAGACGACGTGCTCGTTCTCGAAGCTGCAGGCGACCACACCGCGCGCGGTGGCGGCGAGCGCCAGGGGACCGACGGGGGTCTGGGTGATGCCGAAGGCGATCTCGGGTGGGGTCTCGCCCACATACCCGGGAGCGGTCACCCTTACCAGGGCTTCGAGATCCCCTGCCGCCATCCCGCACCCCTTCCGGTCGCGCTACCGGCAGCGTATCCGAGTGAAGCCTCCCAACGAGCTCGGCGGATGAGGGGACGTCCATGTCGTCACGTTTTGGTAGCAACCGAGAGGCCGTACGGGCCGGGATCCCCGATGACAGCGGACGAAAAGAGTGACCGGCAGGCATCGCTCGGGCGAATGCGACTATTCGTACATCGAAACGGCCAAGACGGGCTTGCGAAAACGGGCACGATGGGGGTCATGAGTGACGACAGGGTAGAGAACACCGATGACGGTCTCGCCCGCGCTGTCATCGCGAGTTCCGCCAATGCCGTCGTATCCCTCGATCGTGATCTTACCGTCCTCACGTGGAACCCCGCCGCCGAGCGCCTGTTCGGCTGGAGCGCCGGCGACATGATCGGGCGCCGGGCGCCGATCGTCCCCGACGAGCTGGTGGCCGAGCACAACGCGGTGCTGGAGCGCGTGCGCACCGGCGGCCCGGTCTCGCTGCGCACCAAGCGCCGCCACAGCGACGGCTCCCTGCTGGACGTGGGCGTGGACATCAGCGCGCTCCGCTCCGAGACCGGTGCGCTGCTCGGGTACGTCTGCGTCTACCACTCGGTCGAGACCGACGCCGCCGCCCGCGAGCGAGGCGCCCGCAGGGCGATGCTCGTCCGGCGCCTGACCGACGTGGTCGCCGACATCAACGCCGAGCTGGAGCTCACACCCGTCCTGGACCGCATCGCGGCGAGCCTCGCCGATCTCACCGGCGCCGACGCGGGCGGGTTCGTGCTCATCGAGGACGGGCGCCTGCGGCTGGTCAGCACGCACGGCCTGCCCGAGGGGCTCAAGGGCGCCACCGCGGACCTGCACACCAGCCTCGTCGGCAAGCTGCTGCGCACCGGCAAGACCGTGCTGCTGGAGACCGGTGACCAGGCCGTGCTCGACGAGCTGATCTGGTCGGAGCTGCCCGGCCTGCACACCATCGCGCTGGGGGTCGCGGCGGTGGGCGGGCGGCCGTACGGCGCGCTCTACGCGCTGTTCGCCAGACGCAACGCCGGTCACATCGAGCTGGAACTGCTGGAGCTGCTGGCCGGGCACGCGGGCATCGCGCTCGGCAACGCGATGGCCTACCAGGACGCGGTCCGGCAGCGCGCCCACGAGCGGGCCGTCGTGGACGCCAGCGCCGACGGCATCGCGGTCCTCGACGGCGCGGGCCAGGTACGGCAGTGGAATCCCGCGGCCGAGGACCTGACCGCGGTGCGGGCCGCCGACGTGATCGGCGGCCCGCCGCCGTTCCCGCTGCCCGCGCCGGGACAGAAGCTCACCACCCAGCTCGGCTCCGGGCGCTGGCTGGACGTCGTCAGCGCCGAGATCGAGGAGACGGGCGAGACCGTCGTCGACTTCCGTGACGTCACCCGCGCCAAGGAACTGGAGGAGGCCAAGGATCTGTTCCTGGCCATGACCGGTCACGAACTGCGCACGCCGATCACGGTCGTGCAGGGGTTCGCCAGCACGCTCGACGCCCGCTGGGACAAGCTGCCGGACGTCGAGCGGCGGGCCGCCGTCCGCACCATCGCCGAGCGGGCCCGGGCGCTCGGCCAGCTCATGGACCATCTTCTGCTCGGCGCGCGGGCCGGCGCGGAGGAGCTCAAGGTCCAGATCGAGACTTTTGACCTGGGAGAACGTGTACGGGCGGCGACATTGGGAATGCCGGTCCTTTCCGACAGGCATCGGGTGGAAGTCGACATCCCACGTGATTTGCCATTGGTCGACGGGGACGCGCTGGCCACCGATATCCTGCTCGGCCAGCTTCTGGAGAATGCGTTCAAATATTCGCCGAACGGAGGGCTGATCCGTGTGCTCGCCTGGCCCGAGGGCGACCTCGTCGTGCTCGCGGTCGACGACGAGGGGGTCGGCATCGCGCCCGGCGACCGTGAGCGGATCTTCGAGAGGTTCGTCCAGGCCGACAGCGGTGACCGCCGCCGGTTCGGCGGTGTGGGCCTCGGTCTGTACATCGCGCGCAGCCTGGCGCGGGCGCAGGGCGGGGAAGTCACCGCCCATCCACGGCCGGGCGGCGGCACCCGAATGCGGTTCGTTCTGCGGACCGCGCCTGCCTATATCGGATCCGACACACCGAAGCGGTAACGAGCCGGTCACAGATGTGCTCGCCTATTGTCGAATCTGCACAAGCAATGATCGCCACGCGGTTTCCAGAACCATCGAACGGGGCATTTCGGTCGTACTGGGATGTGTTTTCCTCAGGGGGAAATGCAGGAGAACGGGGAAGTGAGGGCGTCGTGCTGTTGCCGTATGCGCCGACCAGCGTCGCCGTCGCACGCCGGCGTCTCAGCGCCGATCTCGAGGCATGGGGGGTGTTCGCCGCCGCGATCGAGGATGCCGTCCTCGTGGTGAGCGAACTGCTGAGCAACGCGTTGCGTCACGCCCATCCGCTCCCGTCAGGCCAGATCATGGCCACATGGGACTGGGCTGAAGGCCACCTCGAGGTCACGGTGAGTGATGGAGGAGCGACGACCGAGCCCCGCGCGGGACGGCCGGCCCTCTCCTCGCTCGGCGGGCGGGGGCTCGGCATCGTCGAGTTTCTCGCCGAGCGCTGGGGCGTGCGTCACGACGGTGAGGTGACCACGGTCTGGGCGATCCTCCACGCCCCAGTTGCTGTCCTTAATCCGCCAGTACGAACGCCCGAAATAGGGGCCCTACGAGAGTGCGGTTAGCCGTTCCCTGCTGATGGGGCACGACATGCAGCGCGGGCCGCCCCGGCCGCTGCCGAGTTCACTGCCCGCAATTCGGATTACCTTGACCCCCGCCGCCTCCAGCCGGGCGTTGGTCTCGACGTTGCGCTCGTAGGCGACCGCGACACGCGGAGCCAGGGCGAGGGTGTTGTTGCCGTCGTCCCACTGCTCGCGCTCGGCGGTGACCGGGTCGAGCCCGGTGTCGATCACCTTCACCCGCTCGATCCCCATGGCCTGGGCCGCCGCGTCCAGGAACGGGCGCGGCTCGAAGACGCGGACCTCGCCCTCCTTCTCCCCGGCGGTCACGGTGTAGGCCTGCAGCGAGTAGGCCACCGGCGGGTACATGACCACGGTGTCCACGTCGACCATCGTGCAGATCGTGTCCAGGTGCATGGTGGCGCGCTGCTGGGCGATCGGCACCGCGAGGACGGTGTGCGCCAGCCCGGCGGCGAAGACCCTCCGGCACAGCCTCTCCACTCCGGCCGGGGTCGTACGCTCGCCGGTCCCGACGGCGATCACACCCGGGCCCATCAGCAGCACGTCACCGCCCTCGACGTGCTCCAGCCACGGGTCGTACAGGTGCTCCACCCCCGCGAACCTCGGGTGGTAGGTGTAGATCAGACGGGTGAGCAGGCTCTCGCGCGTCCGCGCGGGCATGGCGAGGCTGGTCACCGCGACGCGGTCGCCGATCCACACGCTGGAGTCCCTGGTGAACAGCAGGTTGGGCAGCGGGTCGATGACGAAGTCGTGCCGGTCCATCAGGTCGTACACCAGGCCCCGGCCCGTCTTGAGCTCCTCGCGCGCCAGGCCGGCGATCAGGGTCTGGGTGAGGTCCTCCGGATCGAGGTCCTCCAAGTGACGGCGGGTGAGCTGGGTCAGCCGGTCGCCGAGCTGCCGCTCCGCCAGCACGGCGGGGACGATCTCCTCCCGCGCGTCCTCGTACTCCAGGGTGTCCTGCAGCAGCTCGGTGAGGTAGAGCACCTCGACCCCGTGGTCGCGCAGCGCCTGCGCGAAGGCGTCATGCTCCTCCTGGGCCCGGCCGACCCAGGGGATGCCGTCGAACAGCAGCTTGTCGTTGTTGCGGGGGGTCAGCCGCTTCAGCTCGGCGCCGGGGCGGTGCAGCAGCACCGTCTGCAGCCGCCCGACTTCGCTGTCGGCACCGTTCATCGTTCGGCCCTCCCGTTGAAACCAGTCCTGATGGAACACTTCCGACATTCAACGGTAACGGCGCGCAACCCCCCACAAGGGCACGAGGAGCAGTTGTCAGGCCGGCTTCGGGTACAGCAGTGCCCGCTCGACGGCCGTCCACGCCGTGCTGACCAGCAGATACAGACCTGCCGCCAGCGGGAGGAACGTCGCGAACACCACGGTCGCGTACGGCAGCAGCCGCAGCGCGCGGGGCTGGACCTCGCCCATACGACGCGAGACGATCCAGGCCACCACCGCGAGCAGCGCGAACAGGCCGACGAACACCAGGGCGGGGGCGCCGAAGAGGCCGCCGGTCGCTATCGCGGTGGCGAAGTGGTCCCCGAGCGGGACGCCGAGGGCGCTCTGCGCGAGCAGCAGGTTCGGGTGGCCCGCGATCGTCGCGGCGACGAACACCCGGTAGGTCACCATGAAGAACGGCGACTGCGCCAGGCCGGGCAGGATCCCCGCGAACATCGAGGTGCCCTCGGCGGCGTACAGCTTGGTCGTCTCACGGTAGAGCCGCTCGGGATCGCGGCCGAAGCGCTTCCTGAGCGCCTCGACCTTCGGCGCCAGGCGCATCCGCGCCTTCGCCGCCTTGGCCTGCCGGATGCTGAGCGGCAGGAGCAGCAGCCGTACGGCCAGGGTGAACAGGACGATCGCGAACCCCGCGCCCGTGAGCGAGGCGACGGATTCGATCAGCCGGTAGGCAGGGTAGATGACGGTGTCGAGCATGGCGGCGCGAAGCCCCTTCGTCTGGGAGACGGGCATGACGGCCCGCCCGCGGCACGGTGTCCGCGGGTGGACATGACGAAGGCGCCCGCCGGAGGCCGGCAGGGAAGATCGCTGACGGAACGCTAGGCGGGCGCGGGGCCCGCCGAAGGTGCTCTCGGCCGGGGACGGCCGGCGCTGTCGGGATGGCGCTGCCGCACGAACACCGAATGGGCGGCACGCGAGCGCAGGCCCGGCCGGGCGGCGACCGCGGGAACCGCGGCCAGCCTCCCGAGAGCCCAGGCGAACAGAAGGAGCGTGACTCCCACGAACCCGACCGCCGTCAACATGCCGGGGCTGCCCGCGAGCAGCTGCCCGAGCATCGCGACGGTGGTGTGGAAGGCGGTCATCTCTACTTCGAGAGCTTACCGACCAAGGTCACCGCGGCCATCACCACGAAGGCGATGAGAGCGACGACGAAGAGAAGCTTGAAGATCCCGAAGATGGCGGGGATCAGGAGCCCGAACACTACGTAGAGTGCGAGCACGACGCCGAGAATGGAGAGCACGATACGGGCCATATCCAGAAGGTACGTCCACGCGGGGCCGCCTGCGAGCGATTAACCGATCATTGGTCGAGATCGTGACTTTCCGGCCGCCCGCAGGGACGGCCTTCCGCGGGGCCTTACGAAGTGGTGACGGGAGTGCCCGGAACGGTCCCATCGGCTTTACGGTTGGACGTCGACGTCCTCTCACCAGGGCCGATCTTCGAAGGGTTCCTCAGATGCTTGTGCAGGCCAGGCGCGAGGCCGGGGGGTGCCGCCGGTGAGCGCGGCCTCCGCGACGCGGATCCTCGTGGTCGAGGACGACCCGACCGTGGCCGAGGTCGTCGTGAAATACCTCGAACGCGACGGCCACGTGGTCGAGAGCGTCGGCGACGGCGCCGAGGCGCTGCGCCGGGCGCTCGCCGACCCGCCCGACCTGATGGTCCTCGACCTCATGCTCCCCGGCATGGACGGCCTGCAGGTCTGCAAGAAGCTCAGGGAACGCCGTCCGGTCCCCGTCATCATGCTCACCGCCCTCGGCGAGGAAATCGACCGCGTCGTCGGCCTGGAGACCGGAGCCGACGACTACGTCACCAAGCCGTTCAGCCCCCGGGAGCTGGCCCTGCGCGTGCAGTCGGTGCTGCGGCGCGCGCGGGGCGCCCTGGTCACCACCGGCACCGGTGTGCTGCGCGACGGCGACCTGGTGGTGGACGTGGGGGCGCACGAGGTGCGGCTGCGCGACCTCGAGATCACCCTGACCGCCCGCGAGTTCGACCTGCTGGCCTATCTCATGCGCAACCCGCGGCAGGCGTTCAGCCGTACGGCGCTGCTCGACCAGGTGTGGGGCTGGTCGTTCGGGGACACCTCGACGGTCACCGTCCACGTCCGCCGCCTGCGCGAGAAGATCGAGACCGACCCGACCGCGCCCCGCCGCATCGTCACCGTCTGGGGTGTCGGCTACCGGTACGAGCCGGCGGTCGACACGTGACGGGTGTCGGGGACCGTACGTGATCACGCAGATCGTCGCCGTCACGGGCGGCCTGGGGCTCGCGCTGACGGGCCTCGGCCTCGTGCTGATGTGGCTCCTGCGGCGACGGTCGATCGGGCTCATGCTGGTCGTCGTGGCCGTGGTGACGGTCACCGCGACGGTGGCGGGAGTGGTGGTGATCACCCTAGAAATGATCATCCCTGGTCACGCCCGGGACGTCGCGCTCACCGTCAGTTACATCGCCGGCCTGGTCGGCATGGGCGTGGCGATGGCGGTGGCGCGGCAGGTGTTCGCGGCCAGCCGGCGGCTCGTCGCCGCCGTGGAGGCCGTGGCCCCCTCCCACGACTACGTTCCGCCGTCCGGTCCTCTTCCGGCCGAACTCCAGATCATCAGTGACGCCCTGCGGCAGGCGTACGAACGGCTTCGGGAGGGGCACGAGCGGGAACGAGCCCTCGAAGGCGCGCGGCGTGAGCTGGTCGCCTGGGTGAGCCACGACCTCCGCACGCCGCTCGCCGGCATGCGGGCCATGGCGGAGGCCCTGGAGGACGGAGTCGCCGCCGACGACGCGACCGTCCGGAGGTACCACACCCGGATCAGGCTCGAGGTGGACCGGCTGTCTCACATGGTGGACGACCTGTTCGAGCTGTCGCGGATCCACGCGGGAGCGCTGCGGCTCTCACCTCGGCGCATCGGCGTCGGCGACCTCGTGGCCGACACGCTCGCGGGCGCTGAGGCCCTGGCCGGTGCCAAGGGAGTGCGCCTGGTCGGCGAGGCCGGGCCGGTGCCGCCGGTGAACGCCGACGCCGCCGAGCTCGGACGGGCGCTGCGCAACCTCGTCGTCAACGCCATCCGGCACACCCCGGCGGACGGCACCGTGGTCGTCCGCGCGGTCGCCGACCACCAGGCCGTACGCCTGTCGGTGGCCGACTGCTGCGGCGGCATCCCCGAGGACGACCTGCCCCGGGTCTTCGACGTCGCCTTCAGGGGAGAGACCGCCCGCACCCCCGGCCCCGACCGGGGCGCGGGGCTCGGCCTCGCCATCGCCCGCGGCATCGTCGAAGCTCACCAGGGCGCCATCACGGTGGTCAACGAAGGAGCGGGCTGCCGCTTCGAGATCGCGCTGCCGCTCTCGGAACCGCCCGGCTGACGGGCGCCCGTGCCGCGCCGGCCGGAGGCCTCGTGCGCGCCCGTGACGGGCTCGGTGGGCGGCGACGCGTGGGACGCGCCGGCATGAGGGTCGTTCTCCCGCTCCGGCCCGGCGGACGGCTCGCCCGGGGAGATGCCGGCGAGCGCCTCCGACATCGCGCGGAACGTCGGGCAGGGCCAGCGCCACATGCAGCTCCGGCAGCGCAGGATCGGGTGCGCGGCGTCGCTGGTGATGCCGCCGGCGTCGCGGGGCTGGTGGAGATCGAGCAGCCGCAGGCCGAGCTCGGAGAAGCACAGCAGCTCCGTGCGGGCGGCGGCGAGCAGGTCGAGATCGTCCACCGAAAGGCGTGTCTTGACGGGGACGTACCCGTCGCGGTTGATCAACGATCGGAGCGGAAGGGCGGCGTCCCCCCAGGCGCGGGCCCTCTCGCTCCGGGTGAGGACGGCCTCCAGCCGCTCGCGCATGCACTGGCGCTGGGGATCCTCGGGTGTGTCACTGTTCATCGGCGCTGTCGGGCCCGTCGCGCTCCACGCCCGCCTCTCCATCTCGAAGTGACGACCGGACGCGGAGATTCCGGGCCTCCCCCCCTTCCGGCCGAGCCGGTGTCGCATAGCGTCAAGCTTCGCGCACTCACCGTTTCCGTGAGGCCGAAACGGGGAACAAAGGGCGAGCGACTCTTCGGTTATCGCGTAGAACGTGACCCGGCGGCGGTACGGCGCTAGTGTGCCCGCTGTGGAGCTCAAGGTCTCGACTCGATCACATGCCGGCCACGCCATCTTGACGGTCGTCGGCGAAATCGACCTATATACCGCGCCTCGTCTCCAGACGGAGTTCACCCGTCTGCTGGAGACCGGGCCCGACCGGGTCGTCATAGACATGTCCGGCGTGGAGTTCTGCGACTCCACGGGCATGAACGTCCTGCTGTCCGCTCTCAAGCGGATGCGAGAACGCGGTGGCATCCTCGAGGTGGCCTCGCCGCGCCCGGCCGTCCGCAAGATCCTCCAGGTGACGGGGCTCGACTCGGTGTTCACCGTGCACGACACCATCCCGGCGGAGTTGCTCACGGCGGAACATCCCGGCTAGCGTCGTTCGGTCGCCGAAGTCAGCGAAACCTCGCGAGGAGCGATGAGCGACGCACGTCCCGACACAGCGGTGATCGTCCCGGCCAAGGACGAAGCCCGGCGCATCGGCGCCACCGTGACCGCCGCCCTGGCCATCCCGGGCGTCGATCTCGTCGTGGTGGTCGACGACGGCTCGTCCGACGCCACGGGCAGGGTGGCCAGGTCCGCGGGCGCCCGTGTCCTCCGCCACAGCCGCAACCGCGGCAAGGCGGCGGCGATGGAGAGCGGCGCGGAAGCCGTGCGCCTGCTCGACGAGGACGGCAGCCGTCATCTGCTCTTCCTCGACGCCGACCTCGGCGAGACCGCCGGCAAGGCGGCGCCGTTGATCGAGCCGGTCCGCGCCGGTTCGGCCGACATGACCATCGCGACCTTCGCCAACCGCGTCAAGCTGGGCGGCCACGGCTTCGTGGTACGGCTGTCGCGCGAGGGCATCAGGCGCGCCTGCGGCTGGCAGGCCACCCAGCCGCTCAACGGACAGCGCTGCCTCACGAGGGCGGCCTTCGAGGCGGCGCGCCCACTCGCGCGCGGCTTCGGCGTCGAGACCGGGCTGACGATCGACCTGATCCGCGACGGCTTCCGCGTGGTCGAGGTCGAGGTCGACATGTCCCACCGCGCCACCGGCACCGACTGGCACGCGCAGGTGCACCGGGCGCGCCAGTTCCGTGACGTCGCCCTCGCCCTCGCCACGCGCGAACCGGCCGTCACCACCCTGAGAACCCTCCTCAGCGGCCCCCGCTGACTTTCCACAGGCAGGGGCCACAGGCGCCGGGTTTTCCACAGGGCGGCTCGGGCGATGTCGGTGGTGTGCTGGAATCGTCCGGTGGATCGGGACCTGTTGCCGGGACGTGACGCCGCTGCGCGGATCGCCGTCTCCGGCATCGCACTCAGCGTCGTCGCGACGATCGCCATCGGCCTGCTCGGGCCCTCGGCGGTCGTTCCGGCGCTGGCGGGGCCCGGATGGCAGCCGCCCTACTCTCTGAATCTCTCGCCCGCCGGCCACCTGGTCGTCGCCATGGAAGCGGCGGCCGTCCTGCTCGGCGGCATCGGGCTCGCCGCGGCACTGGTCGCGGTGCGTCGCGGCTGGGCGCCCGACCCCCGCCTGTTGCTGCTGGCCGGTTGCCTGGCCGCCGCCGTTCTGGCCTTCCTGCCGCCCTCCGGCTCCGCCGACCATCTCAACTACGCCGCCTACGGCCGCATGGCCGTCCTCGGCCACGATCCCTATTCCGCCGGGGCGGTCGCCTTGCCCGGCGATCCGATCGCCGACGCCGTGGAGAAGCCCTGGCGCGAGGAGCCGAGCGTCTACGGGCCGGTCGCGACCGCCGTGCAGGCGCTGGCCGCCCTGGTCGGCGGTGGCTCCGTGCGGCTGACGGTGTTCCTGCTCGCCACCGTCAACGCCGCCGCGTTCGTCGCCACGGCGCTGCTGCTCCACAGATTCGCGGGCCGCCATCAGGAGATCGAGGGGCAGGCGGGCCAGGGCGGCCGGGGGCGGCAGGTGCGGGCCGCGCTGCTGTGGACGGCGAACCCGTTGGTGATCTACCAGCTGGTGGCGGGCATGCACGTCGACACGGTCGCCATCGTCTTCGCGGTCGCCGCCCTGCTCGCGGGCGCCGAGCGGCGCCGGTGGGCGGCCGGGGTCCTGCTCGGCCTGGGCATCGCCGTCAAGGCGAACGCCGGCCTGGTGGCGATCGGGCCGGCGTGGGAGCTGAGGAGGTCTCCGCGCCGGCTCGCCGTCGTGGCGGGCGCGGCCACGGCCACCGTGCTGGTCGCCTACCTCCTCGCCGGGCCGCAGGCGCTGAACCCCGTGCTCCACGCCACCAAGTCGATCTCCTGGGCGACTCCCTGGCATCTCGTGCAGAAGGGCCTCCAGGCGGCCTTCGGTCCGGGGGCCTACCGCGTCTGGATCCAGATCGCTTCGTTGCTGGTCCTCGCGCTGCTCGCCACCGCTCTGCTCCGGGCTCTGCGCGTGCCGTACGGCCTGACGGGAGGGCTGCGAGGGCCGTACGACGATGGCCGGCCACCAAGGGCACGCCTGGCCGAGGCGGCGGGGGTCGCCGTCGCGGTGGTGGCGGCGTGGCTGTTCGCGACGCCCTACGCCCTGCCGTGGTACGACGGGCTGGGCTTCGCGCTGCTGGCGATGGTCCCGGCCACGGCGCTCGACGGGTTCATGGTCGCGCGTCTGACCGTGCTCTCACTGGCATACCTGCCCGCCCGGCAGGACCGTCAGCCGGCCGATCTGAGCTGGCTGTTCACTGTGCGGGGCGTGGTGGTTCCGGCGCTTCTGCTGGCGCTGACCGCCGTGCTGGCGTGGTGGGCACTGACGACCGCTGCAGGGCGCGGATCGACGCGGCCAGCGTCAACGGCACCGCCACCGTGAGGGCCATGGCCGGGATCGCGATGCCCGAGTCGTTGATCAGGAAGCCGACCAGCGCGGTGGTGAGCACGCCGAAGAGCGCGGCCCGCAGCGCCGGAGCCTCGGCGTAGGCCAGGCTCAGCGCCGAGGCGCCCCACTCCGAGGGCCGGGCCAGCACCAGGTAGAGGAACGCCAGCGCGGCGAGCGAGAGCAGTGTGAGTTGCCAGTTCCCGAGGGTGCCGAGCATCGCGCCGAGCTTGCGGCCGATCACGGGCAACCCCTCACCGTCGATCACCTGCTGGACGAAGGCCCCGAGATGTGTGCGCTGTTCGGCCGGGCGCAGCCAGTCGGCCACCGCGATCGCGCTGATCAGCACCGCACCGGCGGCGGCCACGATCACCAGTTTTCCGACGGTGACGCGCAGGCCCGCGAGCATCATCGCGAACACCGCGAACCCGAGCACGAAGGCGGGGACGCCGCCGAAGTCGGCCCCCCAGCCTGGCCAGCCGTCGGCGAAGATCGCGAGTAGTCCGTACGCCAGGCAGACGGCCAGGGCGATCACGCGCCGGCCACGCCGTATCAGCGCCTGCGCCACCGCGGCGAGGGCGAGGATGGTCCCGGTCGCGTACACCGCGAAGGCGATGTTGCTGAAACCGTAGAAGCGGCCGCCGGTGACGGGTTCGTACCCCGTGACCGCGTTCACCTGGAGACGTGACCCGGTGGCCACGTCGATCAGGAGGGCCAGCGACGTCAGCCCCCCGACCACGCCGAGCGGGCCGAGGACGTGCGCGCGCCACGGTCCGGCGAACGCGAGCGCGGCGAGCAGCGCGGCGAACCCCACGATGGTGGCGATCAGGGCGACCATCGGGTGGGCCAGGTTCCACCACGGCACGAGCTGTGCGAGGAAGGTGGACACCGCCACCGCGCCGCTGGCCACCGCCAGGACCTGCATGGCCACCAGGACACGCGGGCCTCCCCTGCGGCGGCGGACGGCGAGGGCGGCGAGCCCGTAGAAGATCAGCTGGACGGTCACGAACACCGCGTAGAACGGCGCACGCACCTGCACCAGGACTCGGCTGGCCAGGTCGGCGTCGGCCAGTTCCCGGACGGTGTCGCCCACCGCGGCCGGGGCGGAGCCGGCGGGCGTCCACGGGCGTCCGACCGTCCCTTCGGGGAGGGTGACGTCGAGCAGGTCCGCGACGGTGGTCGTCAGGTCGGTGACGGTGACCAGCGCCTCCTGGCGGGTGGAGGAGGCGGTGAGGTGGCCGTGGCCGTACGGCTTCCCGGGGGGGGACGGACCGGTGGCGAGGGCCGTGTGGAGGTGCGCGGCGGGTGAGGCGTCGGAGAGCCCGGCGACGAGGGTCGTCGCTCCGGCGGGGAGGATCTTGAGGATCTCGCCGACGCGGCGGTCGGCGCTCGCGGCCGCCTGGGCGCGGGCCTGCCGGGTGAGATCGGGGGCGGGAGCCGTCGTGGCGGCGGCCGGCTGGGTGAGCCAGGCGCGGGCGAGGTCGTCGACGTCGGCGACGATCAGGTTGTAGCGGGCCGGGTCGCCCAGGCCGCGCACGTCGTCAGCATATTTAGCGATTTTTCCGGACTTATCGGCTGCGCCCAGTGCGGCGCCCGCGCCGACCGCCGCCACGCTCCCGCCCGCGTCCCGCACGGCCTGCCCCAGCAGGCCGATCGCGGCCCGGTAGGAGGTCGCGGCGTTGTACGACGCCAGCTCCGCCCAGCCCGGAACGCTCGCCGAGCCGTCGGCCGCCACCTGCGGCGCCGACGGCAGCGCGCACTCGCCCGCCCCCGACCCGGCGCGCTGACCCGCCGAAACCGTCAGCCATCCCGCGACCGGGCAGGTGATCGGACGGTTGGGCGCCGGATAGGCCCGGGTCGACATCGACGCCGACGCCCCTCGCCCGACCAGCGCCCAGAGGTTCGGCGTCCCCGCCTGGCTGAGATCCGCCCACTGCAGCCCCGGCACACCGATCAGTAGGACATGCGCGGCGGAGCCGGGGAGACTCGTGGAGGAAGCCCCGGCCGTCCCTGACCGCGTCCCGTCGTAGGACGCCGTCGGCGAGCCGCCTCTTGCCGGGGCCCCCGCCGCACGCTCGCCGTCGTAGGCGGTCGCCCTGGCCGGGCCGGCGCCGAGCAGGACCATGGCCAACGCGCACACGAGGACCGGCCATATCGACGCCCACCCGCGGCGCCGCCGCAGGAGGGCCGCCCCGGCGACGGGCGCGGGGATCCCACGGACGGCCTCTCGCATGTCCAACAGGGCCCCTCGCTTTCCTGCGCCGACGGCTCGTCCTGAAACCATAGCCACTAGCCAGAGGCCTCTTTCACGCCCGCGAAACCGCCGGCACAGGTTCCGCCGTGTCCGGCGCCGCCGCCGTCCCGCGCCGGCGACGGGAGAGGGTGGGACGGTGAGGGAGGCGGTAGCCTGCCTCGTCGTGAGGAGTGGTGAGGCGGCGGTGGCCGGGCGGCGGTGGTGGGTGTGGCCGGTCGCGTTGCTCGTCGTCGGCCTGGCGGCCGTCCCGCTGGTGAGCTACTGGCTGACCAACCCCGCCGACCAGCGGCTCGTCGACCTCGACGTCTACCGCACCGGAGGCGAGAGCCTGCTGCGCGGCCTCCCGGTCTACGACGTGATCACCCCGGCGCCGCAACTGCTGCCCTTCACCTACCCGCCGATCGCCGCGATCCTGGCCGTCCCCCTGGCCATGATGTCCTGGCCCGCCGCGCAGTGGGTGTGGACGGCAGGCGTCCTCCTCTGCCTCACCGTGACCGTCTGGTACGCCTTCCGGGAGCTCCTGGCGCGCGTCCGGCGCCCGGCGTGGGCCCTGCCCCTGCTGTTCGGCGCGCTCGCGGCGGCGTGCACCTACCTCATGCCGATCAGGGACCAGGTCCGGTTCGGCCAGGTGGACATCCTCCTGGTGATGCTGTGCCTGGTGGACTGTCTCGCCCGCCGCCCCTGGTGGCCCCGCGGGATGCTCATCGGGCTCGCCACCGCGGTCAAGCTCACCCCGGGCGTCTTCCTGATCTACCTGCTGATCACCGGGTTCGGACGGGACGCGCTGCCCGAGCAGCGCAGGACGTTCTTCATGGCGGCCTTCACCACGGTGCTGCTGACCGTGCTGCCCTTCCTGGTCATTCCGCACGACGCCGCCGATTTCTGGTTCTCGGCCCTGCTCGACTCCGGCCGCGTGGGGTCCAACACCGCCACCACCAACCAGTCGCTTCGTGGAATGCTGCTCCGCCTCTACCTTCCCGAGACGCTCACCGCGCTGCTGTGGCTCGTGCTGGCCGCCGCCGTCGCGTGGTACGGCTTCCGCCACGCCCGTCGCGCCCTGCTGAACGGCGACCGGATGACGGCCGTGGCGCTGACCGGGCTGATGGCGGTGCTGATCTCGCCGGTGGCCTGGATCCACCACCTCGCCTGGTCGGTCGTGGCCCTCGCCGCGCTCGCGGGCTCCGAGCTGCGCCTGTGGAGGGCCGGCGGCCCGCCCACCGGTGTCCGGAGGTTCGTCCCGGCCTGGGTTCTGCTGCCCGCGGGGGTCTGGCTCTACTACGTGCTGCCGATCCCGTGGTGGGGGGTCTCGTTGCGTGCCGCCGAGATCCCGGTGCTCAGCCCGGTGGCCGGGCGCGTCGTCCAGGACGCCTTCGGGCTCGGCGCCATCGGCCTGGTGTGGCTGCTCGCCCGCCGTTCGCGACAGGCGTGCGCGGCGGCGGAGCGGACGGCCGCGGGGGAGCCCGTGTCCGCGTCCTGAGCCTCGCAATGCGGGGCCCGGCCGGCTCAGGGACGGGATCGAGCGTTGCTCGAGCGGTTCTCGAACCACTCCCGGTACCCTTTCGGTATGCCGAAAATCGCCTACCTCGGGCCTGAGGGCAGCTTCTCCGAAGCCGCTCTGAGGGCTCTCACGCCCGACGCCGAGCGCGTGCCGCGTGCCAATGTCACAGCGGCGCTCGAAGCGGTGCGTGCGGGCGAGGCCGACGGCGCCGTCGTCCCCCTGGAGAACTCCGTCGAGGGCGCGATCACCGTCACGCTCGACGAGTTCGCCTGGGGAGATCCGCTTCTGATCGTCGCCGAGCTGCTCCTGCCCGTGGAGTTCTCGCTGCTCGTACGCCCGGGCACCGGGATGCCGCACATCAAGCGGGTCTACACCCACCCGGCGGCGATCACCCAGTGCCGCAACTTCCTGGCCCGCGAGCTCCCCGACGCCGTGGTGGTCGCCGCGCCGTCGACCTCGGGCGCCGCGCAGGAGGTGTCCACGCCCGGCTCGCCGTACGACGCGGCGATCGGCCCGGCGATCGCGGGCGAGCACTACGGGCTGGGCGAGCTGGCCTCGCGCATCGGCGACCGCGACGACACGGTCACGAGGTTCGTGCTGGTGTCGCGGCCGGGACCGCTGCCCGAGCCCACCGGGGCCGACCGCACCTCGCTGGTCGCCTTCCTCCGCGACGATCACCCCGGCGCCCTGCTCGAGATGCTCAGTGAGTTCGCCGTGCGCGGCGTCAACCTGACGCGCATCGAGTCGCGGCCCACGGGTGACGGCATCGGGCGCTATTTCTTCCACTTCGACGCCGAGGGCCACATCGCCGAGGCGCGCGTCGGCGAGGCCCTCTCGGGCCTGCACAGGCTCTGCTCCGACGTGCGGTTCCTCGGCAGCTACCCTCGGGCGGACCGGGTCGCGCCGCAGCTCAAGCACGGCACGGGCGACTCCGACTTCGCCGAGGCGGCCGACTGGCTGGCGAGGATGCGCACCGGAGAGGTGTAACAGATCACACACGCCGCGAATAGCCGCGCGAGCGCCCGCCGGACATCGGTAGCCTTGTTGTGTGATTGACCTGCGTACCCTTCGTGAGGACCCCGACCGGCTACGGGCGTCGCAGCGTGCCCGCGGTGAGGACGACTCCGTCGTCGACACGCTGCTCGACCTCGATGAGCGACGCCGTGGCGCGCTGAGTGCCTACGAGGCGCTCCGCGCCGAGCAGAAGAGCGTCGGCAAGTCGGTCTCCGCGTCCTCCGGTGACGAGCGGGCCGCGCTTCTCGCACGGGCCAAGGACCTCGCCGCCGACGTGAAGGGCGCCGAGGCGGAGGCCGAGCGGCTCGCCAAGCAGCTCGACGAGCTGCTGGCGAGCGTGCCCAACCTCGTGGAGGAGGGCGCGCCGGTCGGCGGCGAGGACGACTACGTCGTGCTGGAGGAGGTCGGCGAGCGGACCTCGTTCGACTTCACCCCGCGCGACCACCTCGAGCTGGGCGAGATGCTCGGGGCGATCGACACCGAGCGCGGCGCGAAGGTGTCGGGCGCGAGGTTCTTCTTCCTCACGGGCGTGGGCGCCCGGCTGCAGCTCGGCCTGCTCAACATGGCGATGCAGCAGGCCATCGAGGCCGGCTTCACCCCGATGATCACGCCGGTGCTGCTCAAGCCCGAGGCGATGGCCGGCACGGGCTTCCTCGGCTCGCACGCCTCCGAGGTCTACCGTCTGGAGGCCGACGACCTCTACCTCGTGGGCACCTCCGAGGCCCCGATGGCGGCCTACCACTGGGACGAGATCCTCGACGGCCGGTCGCTGCCGCTGCGGTACGCCGGGTGGTCCTCCTGCTTCCGGCGCGAGGCCGGGTCGTACGGCAAGGACACCCGGGGCATCATCCGGGTCCACCAGTTCGACAAGGTCGAGATGTTCTCCTACTGCCGCCCTGAGGAGGCGCAGGAGGAGCACCAGCGTCTGCTCCGGTGGGAGAAGGAGATGCTGGCCAAGGTCGAGCTGCCGTACCGGGTGATCGACACCGCGGCGGGCGATCTCGGCGCGAGCGCGGCCCGCAAGTTCGACTGTGAGGCCTGGCTCCCGACGCAGAACCGCTACCTCGAGCTCACCTCGACGTCCAACTGCACCGAGTTCCAGGCCAGGCGGCTCTCAGTGCGTTACAGGGACACCGACGAGAAGCCGAGGACCGTCGCCACCCTCAACGGCACCCTGGCGACCACACGGTGGATCGTGGCGATCCTGGAGAACCACCAGCAGGCCGACGGCTCTGTGGTGGTGCCTAAGGCGCTGCGGCCATATGTCGGACTCGACGTGTTGGAGCCGGTCAAGTAGGCGTTTCTCACATTCAGTAAGCCGCTTATCACGAAAGGGATAAGCGGCTTACTGTTGTGCCTTGTGCCACATTGTCCGCTTTGTCAGGTCAATAGGCCTATATATGACACGAAGGCGGGGTTCGCTGGAAGCGAACCCCGCCTTCTGTGTGTCAGTGGTCAGACGGCGCGGACCTGCGACGCCTGCGGGCCCTTCTGGCCCTGCGTGACCTCGAACTCGACCCGCTGGCCGTCCTCGAGGCTGCGGTAGCCGTTCCCGACGATCTCGGAGAAGTGCACGAAGACATCCGGAGCGTCGCCGTCCGGGGCGATGAATCCGTAGCCCTTCTCAGCGTTGAACCACTTGACGGTTCCCTGAGCCATTAAAGCTCTCCCTGCAATTGATCTTGGGGTTCACACCTCGCGAACCCCGGGTTGTGTCGCACAGCTTCCCGGGGCCGCTCAGACAGTCAAGCTGGTTCTGCACATCGGGTTCAGCTAATACAACGCCACCACATCTAACACTATCGGAGCGCCTTTGTTCCCGCTCCTCGCGAGAATCTTTTTCTCCCAGGGCTGAGGCGGGCCCCGGTCCCGCCACAGGGCAAACTAGAGCTTGTTATGGCCAGCCCGAGACTCGTCGCCACCGACCTGGACGGCACAGCCCTGCGCTCCGACGGCACCGTCTCCCCCCGCACCGCCGCCGCGTTCGAGCTCGTCGAGCGGGCCGGGGCGGTCCTGGTGTTCGTCACCGGCAGGCCCCCTCGCTGGATGGGCGCCGTCGCCGGAGCCGTACGGCACCACGGGCTCGCCATCTGCGCCAACGGAGCCCTCGTCTACGACCTGCACACCGAGACCATCGTCGAGTCGCACCTCATCGATCCGGAGATCCTCTCCGAGGCCGTGGCCCGCCTGCGCGACCGCCTGCCGGAGCTGAGCTTCTCCGTGGAGTACGAAGGCGGGTTCGCCCATGAAAGCGGCTTCAGGCTCGCCTCGGCGGACAGCAGAGAGGTCTCAGGGCTCCGCGTGGGCGTCTCCACGCTGACCTCCCAGCCCTGCGCCAAGCTCCTGGCCTTCCACCACAGCATGGACGCCGACCCGCTCCACGTCCTGGTGCAGGAGGTCGTCGGCGACCTGCTGACGGCCACCCACTCCAGCCGCAGAGGACTGATCGAGATGAGCGCGCAGGGAGTCACGAAGGCCTCCGCGCTCGCCGCGCTCGCCCACCGGCACCGCATCACCGCCGAGGATGTGGTGGCGTTCGGAGACATGCCGAACGACCTGCCGATGCTGTCATGGGCGGGCAGGTCCTACGCCGTGGCGAACGCCCACCCGGACGTGCTCGCCGCCGTCAGGCACGTGACGGCGGCGAACGACGACGACGGCGTCGCCCGGGTCCTCGAAGAGCTGTACGGCGGAACCGGCTACAGGTAAGGGCCCGAGGAGCGGTGGGGCTGCTGGTCCTCCTGGGACATGCCCTGAGGCAGCGCCCGCCGCATCTGCTCCAGCTGCGCCCTGGCGGCCATCTGCTGGGCGAACAGCGTGGTCTGGATGCCGTGGAACAGACCTTCGAGCCAGCCGACGAGCTGGGCGTGGGCCACCCGCAGCTCCGCGTCGCTCGGCGGGGGACTGTCGTCGGCGTCGGCGAACGGCAGGGACAGCCGTTCGAGCTCGTCGACGAGCTCGGGCGCCAAGCCGTCCTCGAGCTCCTTGATCGAGCTCTTGTGGATGTCCTTGAGGCGCTTGCGGCTGGCCTCGTCGAGAGGCGCCGCGCGCACCTCCTCGAGGAGCTGGCGGATCATGCTGCCGATGCGCATGACCTTCGCCGGCTGCTCGACGAGCTCGGCGACGGAGCGCTCCTCCTGCTCGCCATTGTTGCCCCCCTCGACCGTGAGGCCGTTGGGGCCCACGACCACGATGTGCGGGGTGCTCTCCTCAGCGTTCATGCCATTCAACCTAGCTCACCTGGCCAACAGGACTTTGCCGATGTGCTCACCGGATTCGAGGATTCGGTGGGCTCGGGCGGCCTCGGCCATCGGCACGATCTCGTGGATGACCGGGCAGACCGCTCCAGCGCTCACCAGAGGCCATATATTCTCGCCGACGCCCCGCACGATCGCGCCCTTCTCGGCCACCGGCCGTCCCCGCAGGGCGGTGGCGTGGAGCGAGCCGCGCTTGGCCAGCAGCGCCCCGAGGTCGATCTCGCCCCTGGTGCCGCCCTGGAGGCCGATCACGACCAGGCGTCCGCCGGTCTTCAGCACCTCGATGTTCTGCCGGAGGTACTTGGCGCCGATGATGTCGAGAATCACATCGGCCTTGACCTTGGTGGCGAAGTCCTCCTCGCGGTAGTTGATCGCCTCGTCCGCCCCGAGTTCGAGGCAGCGGGCCACCTTCTCGGGCGTGCCGGCCGTGGCGACCACGTACGAGCCGAGTGCCTTGGCCATCTGGATCGCCATGGTGCCGATGCCGCTCGTGCCTCCGTGGACGAGGAGCGTCTCGCCGCGCCGCAGCCGTCCGATCATGAAGACCTTCGACCACACCGTGCACGCGGCCTCGGGAAGCGCCGCCGCGTTCACCAGCGGAATGCCGGACGGGGCATGGAGCACCTGCTCCCATGGGACGGCCACCTTCTCGGCATAGCCGCCGCCGGTCAGCAGCGCGCACACCTCCTCCCCGGCGGTGAACTTCGAGACTCCCTCGCCGACCTCGACGACCACTCCGGAGCATTCGAGGCCGGGCAACTCGGAGGCGCCCGGTGGAGGCGAGTAGAGTCCCTGCCGCTGCAGCAGGTCGGCGCGGTTGACGCCCGCGGCGGTCACCTCGATCACCACTTCATCCCGAGCGGGGCGAGGATCTGGAACCTCACGCCACTCCAGTACCTCGGGTCCGCCGGGCCGGGAAATAACGATCGCGTGCATGTGACCAAACTATCCGGGTAGCCAAGTCGCCGGTTGCCCCTGTTCGCCGAGATAGCGAGCGGTAATCTTCCTTCTATTTGCTGCCCCTTTAGCCCAGTCCCGAGGGGGAACACGGTGGCAAGACACGATCGTGAGGATCCTCATTCCCTCGAAGAGCAGCTCGCCTGGCTCGACGCGATCAAGGAGAACGAGGACACGCCTCTCGCGGTGAGCGCCACCGCCGACGACCCCGCGGTCTCGCCCTACCCTCCCGACCCCTGGGCTCTGGTGCCGTCCGAGCCTCCGGCCGCCCCGTCGCCGATGTTCCGCGCCGCCGGCGACCCCGCGCACGGCGCCAAGCAGCCCGACGACGGCCCGGGCGACCGCCCCGGGAGGGACACCGGCGGTGTCCGCCCCGCCGAGCCCGACGGCCTCGACCGCTGGGCCAAGCCCGCCGACCCGGCCCCGTCCACCGGTACGGGCGCGTTCGGGGAGCGCCCCGCCTCCACCGGCACCGGCGCGTTCGGCGACCTGCCCGCGCCCGGCGGCACCGGCCCGTTCGGGGAGCGTCCCGCGTCGACGGGGGCGTTCGGCGGTCTCTCCTCCTCCGGAGGGGCCGGTGCGTTCGGGGAGCATCCGTCCTCCGCGGGCGCCGGCGCCCTGGATGAGCGGTCCTCCACCGGCGCCTTCGGCGAGCCTTCCGCGTCCACCGGCGCCTTCGGGGAGCGGTCTTCCTCCGCGGGGATCGCCTCTCCGGTGGAGACGCCGCCCGGGGACGAGACCGACAGCTTCACCTTCGGCTCTCTCACCGAGCAGTCCGGGAGCAGGTCGTCCTCCGGCTGGACGGCCCTCGACCCCCTCGGCGCCGGCAAGAGCGACCCGCCCGCGCCCGCGGTGGAGAAGCCCGAGCCCGGCACGGCCGGCGAGCAGCCGTTGCGCGGCTGGCTGGAGGCCGCGCTCCCGGCGGCCGAGACCGCCCTGCCCGTGGCCGAGACCGCCGAGCGCGACCCGGAGCAGGAGCGCTTCGACGCCTTCGCCTCCGGCGGCGTCTCCGACACCGAGGCGGTGGTCGTGCCCGCCGTCGACCACCCGCTGTACGAACGGTCCCCCGAGGCCCAGCCGGAGCGCGGGGAAACGGAGCCTTCCGCCGAGTCCTCGGCCTCCGGCCCGGCGTCTCTTCCCGTCTCTCCCGTTCCTCCCCCTGTCTCTCCGGCGCCGGCGCCCGCCTCTCCTCCCGTTCCTCCGGCCTCGGCTCCCGCGGCCTCTCCGGGGGCCTTGGGCTCCGTCCCACCGCCCTCCTCGATCCCCGAGCCCCCCGCCGCCCAGCCGTCCCCGGTCTCCTCGCTCTCCGCGGCCCCGCCCCGGACGCTTCCCGAGGCTCCCCCCGCCTCCCCGCCGTCGCCGGTCCCCCCTGTCGCGCCTGCCGGTGGCGGCGCTCAGGAGCAGGCTCCGGAGGAGCGCGAGCCGTACCGTCCGCGCCGTGGGCGGACGCCCCAGCCGGCGCCGTCCCTCCAGCCGTCCTTCGGGGCGCCGGCCGGGCAGCGGGCCGGCCTCAAGACCACGGGCTCCAAGGCGGTGGCCATGGCCGCGAGCGGCGCGCGGCAGACGGCCGACAGCCTCGACCCGGTGTCGCTGCTGCGCGGCCGGAGGAACGCCCCCGCCGGAGGCTGGCGGAAGGTCATCTACAAGGCGTCCGCCGGGTTGATCAAGCCGGGGGAGTCGCCGGAGGTGCGCCGCCGCCGTGAGCTGGTCGCGCGGGCGCGTACTCCCGTCGCCACCGGGCACCACAGGGTGGCCATCCTGAGCCTGAAGGGCGGCGTCGGCAAGACCACCACCACGGTCGGCCTCGGCGCGACGCTGGCGTCCATCCGCGGCGACCGCGTGATCGCCGTCGACGCCAACCCCGACCGCGGCACGCTGTCGGACAAGGTGGAGCTCGAGACGTCCGCGACCGTGCGCGACCTGCTGAACGAGCGGCAGCAGATCAAGCGCTACGTCGACATCCGGGCGTTCACCTCGCAGGCGCCCTCGCGGCTGGAGATCCTGGCCTCCGACAGGGACCCGTCGGTCTCGGAGGCGTTCAGCGCCTCCGACTACCAGGCGGTGGCGCAGGTCCTGGAGAACTTCTACTCGATCTGCCTCACCGACTGCGGCACGGGCCTGCTCCACTCGGCGATGTCGGGGGTGCTCGGCCTCGCCGACCAGCTCGTGCTGGTCAGCTCGCCCTCGGTCGACGGCGCGCGGGCCGCCTCGGCGACGCTCGACTGGCTGGAGGCGCACCACTACGCCGACCTGGTGAAGGCGGCCACCGTGGTGCTGTGCAGCGTGCGGCCGAGGTCGAAGTCGAAGGTCGACCTCGACAAGCTGGAGGCCCACTTCGCGGCGCGCTGCCGGGCGGTGATCAGGGTGCCGTACGACCCGCACCTGGAGGAGGGCGCCGAGATCGACCTCGACCGCCTGCAGACGGCGACCAGGGACTCCTACCTGCAGCTGGCCGCCTCCGTGGGCGACGGCTTCGGCGGGTTGCGCGGCTGAGGCGGCCGGCCCGCGCCGGCCGCCGGCGTGCGGATGGCGGAGGGTGTGGGATTCGAACCCACGAGGCCGTCGCCGACCTGGCCGCTTTCAAGGCGGCTGCACTCGTCCACTATGCGAACCCTCCAGTGCGACATCAACGATAGCGGTGCCGGGACCGGGCTCGCGCGCGAGTCGTCATTCGTACGGCTCGGCGGGAGGGGCGACCTTGGTGACGCCGGTCGCCTTCATTTCGGGGGCCACGGTGCCCTTGGGCAGCTCGTCGTAGTCGACCGGCACCCAGGTGCCCGTCACCTCGACCCAGGTGTCCCGTGGGGGCGAGGGGACGCCGAGCACGGCGACCTTCAGGGGGAAGGCGTCGGCCGCGCAGCACCTGAGCTGCATGCGTGCGAGGTACCACTGGCCCTTCTTCCTGGAACGCACGGCGAAGCCGGTCAGCTTGACCTTCCTGTCCCGCAGTGAGGTGTTCGCGTCGCTCCAGGCGCGGCCGATGAACTCCCCGAGCGGCATGGCGTTCACCTGGTCCGGGGGCAGCGCGCCGTACCCGTCGAGCGCCACGGGTTTCGGTTGCGGCGTCTCGTCCCGCTCGGCGGCGAACGATCCGAGGGCGGGCGGGGCGATGAGGAAGACGGCGATCACCGGAAGGCAGAGCAGCCAGGCCACGCGGGGCCCGTGCGGCTCGTGGTCGTGTCCCGGCTCGGGCTCCGGCGCGGCGTCCGCGCGGCCCTTCGGGACGTACGGCTTGCGCCACTCCTGCATCAGGCCGTGCACGCCCAGCGCGAAGATCACCAGTCCTGCCGCGATGAGCGGGAACCGGAAACCGGGTTTGACGTAGTTCAGATAGCTGTCCGACAGCAGGGAGATCCGCAGGATGGCGCCGCCCACCAGGGTCGTCACCAGGCTCTGCGCCATCCGGTTCACAGCAGTACCCATCCGGTCAGCACGCTCACCAGGACGGCGAGCGCGAACGTCAGCGGGACGAACCGTGCCACGAAGGCCCGGCCGAACGTCCCGGCCTGCAGCGCGATCAGCTTCAGGTCGACCATCGGGCCCACCACGAGGAACGCGAGCTTCGCCGTCGGGGAGAACGCCGTGAGCGACGCGGCGACGAAGGCGTCGGCCTCCGAGCAGATCGACAGCACGACCGCGAGCACCGCGAGGACCGGCACCGCCAGCCAGGGGACGTCCGCCACCGACGACAGCCACGTGCGGGGCACCACCACGTTCAGCGTCGCGGCGGTCAGCCCTCCCACGACGAGGAACCCTCCGGCGTGCAGGAAGTCGTGCCGCATGGCCGACAGGAAGGACGCCCAGCGCCCTCCGTCCCCGGCCGGGGCGCGTGTGGGGACGCGCAGGGGAACGCGGCGGCCGAGCGCCTGCCACACCCAGCCGGCGAGCACGGCCACCAGCAGGGACGCGGTGAACCGCGCCACCACCATGACCGGCCGGCCCGGGAAGGCCACGGCGGTCGCCACCAGCACGACGGGGTTGACGGCCGGGGAGGCCAGAAGGAAGGCGAGCGCGGCGGCCGGGGTCACCCCGCGGGACATCAGCCCGGACGCGACCGGCACCGACGCGCATTCGCAGCCGGGCAGTACGACCCCGGCCAGGCCCGCGACGGGCACGGCGGCGTACGGCCGGCGCGGCAGCACCCGGGTCCAGAACGACGCGGGGACGAAGGCCGTGATCGCGGCCGACAGCGCCACGCCGAAGATCAGGAAGGGGAGGGCCTGCACGCAGACGGCCACGAAGATCGTGGACCAGGTGCGCAGCGCCGGAGCGGTGAGCCGTGGCGCGAGGAGGACGTTGCCGAGCAGCAGGAAGCCCACCAGGGCCGCGAACACCCAGGGAAGGACCTGTGCCTCGGGGGCCCGCCGTCCCCAGGTCGGCGGCGGGATGGGACTGTCGGGCTCAGTGGGCCAGTCGAGAGTGGTTCGGTCGCTCATGAATGACTAGGCACATATTTCTGCAAATGTGGGGATAGGGGTTGGTGGCGGGTCGCTTTCCGACGCTACACCCGTCCTCTTGCCGGGAGTTGCTGAAGGAGCCAACTCGGGCCGATCACCTCGGCTGCCAGCTCCTTGACCCGGCGGCGCAGCTCCCGGTCGGCCGTGACGACCAGCACGGGCTCCCACGGCCTGTCCTCACGGATCTCGCGCACCGTCTCGACGATCGCGTCGTCCCCGCTGCGAGGGGCGTCGACGACGCTCACCGACCCGTCGCCGCGTACCCCTCTGGCCTCCCCCTCGACCACCGTGATCACCCTGGGGAACCACTGCGCCGGCGCGGGGAACCCGTCCGGCGGGCGCAGGCCGCGCGGGAGGGCCCGCTCGACGTCCTCCAGCAGCCGTCCGGCGGCCCCGGGCCGGTCGCGCCACCAGCCGTGCTCGGCACGCGCGCCGATGATGTTGGCCGCGTCGAGCACCAGCCAGGACGGCGGGAGCCCGGACATGATCACCGGCCAGGTCTCGGCGAGACCCGGGTGCAGCTCCATGCCCGGGACCTCGTCGGCGGGCAGCCACCGTATGTCGTCGCTCTCGTCGTTGGCGGGGGAGGCGGGGAAACGGTGCTCCGCCTCCGCGATGACGGTCTGGAACGACCAGCCGCCGTGGTCGTCGACGTGGACGCCGAGGACCCGCAGCCCGTCACCGCTCAGCGCGACCTCCTCCAGGGCCTCCCTGAGCGCCCCGGCGACGGCGTCCTCGTGGCTGTCGAGAGCGCCCCCGGGCAGGCCCCAGGTGCCTCCGTGATGGCTCCACAGGGACCGCTTCTGCATCAGGATGTGCGGCGTGCCGTCGACGTCGTAGTGGACGGCCAGCAACCCGGAGGCCCCGTGCACCCCCCAGTGCCTGTGCCCGCGCGCGCAAAGCGCCCACCCGTCGCCGTCCTTGGCCGCCATGCCTCTATCGTGCCCCAGGCCCCGGCCCTACGGGCTCAGCCGCCGCCCTTGGCGAAGTGCTGGTAGTCCTTGGCATCGTTGAAGTATCCGCCCCACTCCCAGCCGTACTTCTCGAACAGCCGGACCACGCGGTCGTCGGCGTTGATCACGCCCGGCTTGTGGAGGGGCCGGTCGGCGAACTTCTCGGCGTTCGGGTGCGCCACCGAGCCGTCAGGCTCGACCCACGGGTTCTCCCGGGGGTTGATGTCGATGGCCTTGCCGTACGAATGCTTCGACCAGCTGCTCGCACCGGTGGTCCTGCGGCAGTTGAACGCCGAGGTGTTGTCGGCGTCGATGGAGTCGAAGTCGCTGCCCTTGTAGGCGTCGATCGGCTCCATGCGCGTGATCGGGTACCGCCAGGCGTACAGCTGCTCGAACACCACGGCCACGTCGTCGGTGACGGCGCGGTTGACGATCAGCTCTCCGGTGTGGGCCTTCTTGTCGAACCCCCAGTAGGTCATGGTGACCTTGCGCAGCTCGTCCGGGGAGACGGGGCAGCCCGGGTGCCAGGAGCCCTTCAGCTGCCCGGCCGTCACCTTCGAGACCTTCGCCGAGAAGGCGGGTGGCCCGGACGGCTCCGGGCTCGGCGTCGCGGACGGCGACGGTGACGGCGCCGCGGTGGGGGTCTCGGACGGCGCTGCGGAGGCCGTCGGGGAGACCGTCGCGGATTCCGCGACCACGCCGGAGCCCGCGCCGCCGCAGGCCGTGAGCGTGGCCGACGCGCATGCCAGGGCGAGAAGGCCCAGGTGGCGAAGCTTTCGAATGTCGCGCATACGTCAGCGTAAGGCCATGCCGGCAGCGTTCGTGACGAAATTGTGACGTAGCTCGGTACGGGCCGCCGCGGCGTCCGCGTGCCGGATCTCTGTCGCGGCTTTTACTCGAAAGACCTCGCGCACATGTTCGAGGGCGCGCTACAGTCTTGGGCGTCTGATCGAACAAGGGTTCGGTCCGAGGGGTCCAGGTGAGGGGTGGTGTGCCAATGGCGTCGCTCACGGCACCCGCGCGGCAGGCGGCCGGCAGGGCGCGCTCTCCCCGGCCGTCGGCGACACGCCGTAGACCTTTCTACGGAAATCTAGGACGGCCGCTATATCCGGTCATACAGTCCGAGAGCGTGGACCCCGTGCGCAATCCCTACGCCCCCGGTGCGGGGCAGCGCCCTCCCGAGCTCGCCGGGCGTGATCGCGAGTTGCAGCAGTTCGAGGTCGTGCTCGAGCGGGTGGCCCGTGGCCGTCCCGAGCGGAGCATGGTCCTCACCGGGCTGCGCGGTGTCGGCAAGACCGTGCTGCTCAACACCTTCAAGTCCATGGCCATGCAGCGGCTTTGGGGCACGGGCAAGATCGAGGCTCGTCCCGAGCAGTCGATCCGCCGCCCGGTCGCCGCCGCGCTCCACATGGCGATCCGCGAGCTGGCGCCCCGGCATCGCGCGCCCGAGCGCATCGAGGAGTTCCTCGGAGTGCTCAAGGCGTTCGCCATGCGCGACCCGGCCGCCGCCAAGGGCACCTCCCACTGGTCCCCTGCCATCGACGTCCCCGCCGGCCGGGGGCGTGCCGACTCCGGCGATCTCGAGATCGACCTCACCGAGCTCTTCGTCGACGCCGCCTCGGTGGCCACCGACCTCGGCGTCGGCGTCGCCCTGTTCATCGACGAGATGCAGGACGTGCAGCCGCCCGACATCTCCGCGCTCTGCGCCGCCTGCCACGAGCTGTCCCAGAGCGGCGGGCCGCTGATCGTGGTGGGGGCCGGTCTGCCCCACCTGCCCAGCGTGCTGAGCGCCAGCAAGAGCTATTCCGAGCGCCTGTTCCGCTACGCCCGCATCGACCGGCTCGACCGCGACGCGGCCGACCTCGCGCTCATCGCCCCCGCCGAGCGCGAGCAGGTCGAGTTCACCCCCGAGGCTCTCGACGCCCTCTACGAAGCCGCCGACGGTTACCCCTATTTCGTCCAGGCCTACGGCAAGGTCGCCTGGGACGTCGCGCCCAGGAGCCCCATCACGGCCGACGACATCAGGGTCGCCGCGCCCGAGGCCGAGGAGGAGCTCGCCGTCGGGTTCTTCGGCAGCCGCTACGAGCGCGCCACCCCCGCCGAGCGCGACTACATGCACGCCATGGCCTCGGTCGGGGACGAGCCGGTGCCCACGGCCGAGGTGGCCGAGCTTCTGGGGCGCAAGCCGTCCAGCCTGTCTCCCGCCCGCGACAGCCTCATCAAGAAAGGCCTGATCTTCAGCGCCGAGCGCGGCCTGATCGCCTTCACGGTGCCGCACTTCGGCAAGTTCCTCCGAGCGCAGCCGCTGTAGGAGCCCTCGCGCGGCGGCGCGCTCGTCATTGACCTCTCTACGGCTTTCTAGAGGGGAAGCTAGAGAGCCGTAGAGAGTCGGATTCGCGGTGCCGGGCGGCCGGGCTCGCCCGCCCGGCACCGCGATCGACCTCGCCCGCCGCCGTACGGCCGACCGGCCGGTCGCCGGGCTCGCTCGGGTTGTATAGCGCTTTCTAGTGTTCAGCCGATACGCCGATAGATTCCTGGAGAATCCCTCCGGCGTCCTCTGACTCCACCACCGCGGCCCGCACCGCCGGGCGCCGTCCGCTGAGGTGGACCGCGAAGACCACGTCGGCCTCCGCGCCCGAGGCCGTGCGGCCGGGATAGACGAAGAACCGCCAGCACAGCTCGCGCCAGCTGTCCGACGGCTCCCCGGACGTCAGCAGCGCCTCGTGCGATCGCCACTCGGCGCTGGACCGCAGGCGGACGAGCGCCTTGGCGGGCGAGGCGGGGCGCTGCTCGCAGGGCGCGCGGTACCTAAGGCGCGCGACCGCCTCCTCCAGCTCCGGAGACAGCACGGCCAGCACTACCAGCCCGGCCGCGAGCGCGAGCGCCAGGTCCGGCAGGGGCGCCGAGAGCAGATCCGCCCCGGAAACCGGGACGAACGCCACGAGTGCCGCCATCCCCGCCAGCACGACGGCCCGGCCGATCGAGCGGACGCCCACCGGGGTTCCGCTCGCCTCGCCGAAGCAGCCGCACCCGGCGTCCGGCCGCCGGCGGCGCAGCTCCACCAGCACGTAGGTCGCCACGGCGAAGAACAGCGCCGTCCACCACCGGAACAGCGGATGGCGGGTGAACAGCAGCCCGGGCGCGAGCACGAACTCGACCGCGGCACAAAGGATCAACATGGACCTGCGCCAGTGCTCCGGCACCAGCACCGCCGGGCCGAGGCGCGAGAGGCCGCCGGGCTCGGCGTCACGGCCCGCCGTCACGAGCTTGGCCGCGCCCCCGAGCACCAGGAGCAGCACGAGCAGCCCGAGCGCGGCGGCGGCGAACACTTCAAGATTCACGGTCATCCCAATCCGACGCGGGCGTTGAAGCATCCCTTCACGAGGTCGCCGCCGAGCTCGACGAAGGAGGCCGGGGACAGCTCCGCGACGCGTCCCCGAGGTGAGGTCCCGCACTCCACGCACCGGTCGCAGAACCGCCCGGCCACGCACCCGCACGCGACGATCGGCAGCACCGCGGCCCGCCCCTCGCACACGTTCCCGACATGGAGCATCGAACCGAGGGCGAGATAGGGAAGCCCGGTGCAGGAGACGCCCGCGTCGTCGCACTCGGAGTCGGCGCGCTCCAGCATCGGGTACGCCACCCCCGCCTCGCCGTCGTCGAAGGCGTCCGACCAGACGGCGGTACCGGAGATCCTGGACTGCACCCCGCTGTAGGCGGGCGGGGGCGGCGGGACGGCGGTGGCACGGTAGGCGGGCTGCGAGGTCGCGGGGAGCTGGGCGAACGTCACCCCGTCCACTCGGGTGCCGATGGCGTCGAAGAGGTAGCCCGGCTCCAGCTTGGGGTAGCGCACGCTGATGCGGCCGGAGGCGGCGTACGGGATCACCACGGTGCGCCTGCCCCGGTGCGGGCCGCAGTCGAGCTCGATCGTGCGGTCCCTGCGTTCCCCGCCGAGGGAGACGATCACGCCGGTGACGCGGGTGATGTCCCCCCAGACGCGCTCGGCCACGCGGCCGGACTGCCGGGCGCGGACGACCACGCGGGCGCCGGTGGGCAGGTCGGCCGGGGCGACCGGCCTGCCGTGCCACGCGGTCGCCCACGGCGCGATGACCAGACGCTCCTCGACGCCGTCGCTGTTCTCCACGATGATCAGATGCGGGCTGACGTCGACGATCTCGCCCATGATGCCGGTCAACGGCGGGGGTTGCTCCGCCTCCGCCTGCGGTGGCACGGTGCTCCGGCCGAGCACGGCGGACGCCAGCGCATGGCGACGCTCCACTCTCATCGGCCCTCCTGGTCGCCGCCCTGAGAACTGCTCGGTGACAGCGTCACATGGTTCGCCGATGACAAGCGCCCCGGACGGGACGAAGAATTCCTCCCGCGCCGGTGCGGGTAGCAAATTACCCACTCCCGGATGAAGTAGTCGCCGCCTCCACGTGCCACCCGACTGTAACGATCTTTGCCGTTGGCGGAGCGAAACCTGGATGAAGGTTCAGCCGCTTTATGCGGTCCGGCTGCGATTCTGACCTCGAGATCCGAACGAATCATGGCCCTTCGTCACGGCACCGGTGATCGCATGAGCGGTAAAGACGAGGAGTTCCGCGAGTACGTCGTCGCCCGCGGTCCCGCACTGTTGCGCGTGGCCTACCAGCTGACGGGCCAGCCCGCGGACGCCGAAGACCTCCTCCAGGCCGCCCTGGCCAAGACGTATCTCGCCTGGGACCGCATCAACGACCGGGCCTCCCTCGACGGGTACGTGCGCCGGGCCATGGTCAACATCAACATCTCCTGGTGGCGGCGGCGGAAGCTGGAGGAGTACCCCTCGGAGGAACTCCCGGAGACCCCGGTCCGGGACGGCCCGAGCGCCTCGGAGATCCACGAACTGCTGGAAGAGGCCATCAACCGGCTGCCCACCCGGCAGCGCATGGCGATCGTCCTGCGCTACTACGAGGACATGAGCGAGCTCGAGATCGCCAGAGCGCTCGGGATCAGCATCGGCACCGTCAAGAGCACGGTCTCGCGGGCGATGGCGAAGCTCCGGGGTGATCTGGTGGTCGTCGAGCCCAGGCAGCCGGAGATTCCCGTACAGGCCCCCTTGTGACGCCTCCGCGGGCCGAACCTTGTCGCCGGCCGGGCGCCGGATCAGACTCGGAAGCCGGAGGTGGTACTGATGCGCAGCACCATGCCCGATTTCCCCCTCACGATCACCTCGATCATGCGCCATGCCGCCGGCGTCTTCGGTGACCGCGAGGTCGTCACCTACACCGGGGACGGCTACCGCCGGCTGTCGTACCACCAGCTGGCGCGGGAGGCGGCACGCCTGGCCGGCGCCCTGCGCGGGCTGGGCGTGGACGCCGACCAGAGGGTCGCCACCTTCTGCTGGAACACCACCGAGCACCTCACGGCGTACCTCGCCGTCCCCTCCATGGGAGCGGTGCTGCACACGCTGAACATCAGGCTCTTCCCCGAGCAGATCGCCTACATCGCCTGTCACGCCGAGGACGACGTGGTGATCGTCGACGCCTCCCTGGTCCCGCTGCTCGCACCGATCCTGCCGGAGATGAAGACCGTGCGGCACGTCATCGTGGCCGGTGAGGCCGACACCGCGCCGCTGGCCCCGGCGGGCAAGGACGTGCACGACTACCGCACTCTGCTCGACGGGGCGCCCGACGGCTTCGAGTGGCCCGAGCTGGACGAACGCGCCGCCGCCTCGATGTGCTACACCAGCGGAACGACCGGGAACCCGAAGGGCGTGGTGTACAGCCACCGGTCGACCTACCTCCACTCGATGAGCGTGTGCACGGCGAACGCCATGGGCCTGTCGGCGGACGATCGCGTGCTGCCCGTCGTGCCGATGTTCCACGCCAACGCCTGGGGCCTGCCGTACGCCGCGCTGATGGCCGGGGCGTCGCTGACCATGCCCGGCCGGTTCCTCCAGGCCGAGCATCTCGCCCGGATCATCGCCGAGGAACGGCCGACCGTCGCCGGCGCCGTGCCCACGATCTGGGGCGACCTGCTGCGTCACGCCCGCCGGCACGGAAGCGACCTGTCCTCGCTGCGGCTCGTGCCGTGCGGCGGCTCCGCCGTACCGGAGTCGCTGATGCGCGCCCTGGAGACGGAGTTCGGCGTCCGGGTCGTGCAGGCGTGGGGAATGACGGAGACCTCACCGCTCGCGACCGTGGCGCACGGCGACTCCTGGGACCTGCGGGTCACCCAGGGCCGGCTGCTGGCGGGGGTGGAGGGCCGGCTCGCCGGGATCGGTGACGCCCTGCTTCCCTCGGACGGCGTCGCAGTGGGCGAGCTAGAGGTGCGCGGGCCCTGGGTCACCGCGTCGTACCACCGGGACGAGGACGGCTCGCGGTTCCACGACGGCTGGCTGCGCACGGGGGACGTGGGACGGCTCGACCCGCGCGGCTATGTGACGCTGACCGACCGCGCCAAGGACGTCATCAAGTCGGGCGGTGAGTGGATCTCGTCTGTGGAGCTGGAGAACGCGCTGATGGGCCACCCCGCCGTGGTGGAGGCGGCGGTCATCGGGGTGCCGGACGAACGCTGGGGCGAGCGTCCGCTGGCGTGCGTGGTGCTTGACGGCGATGCCGGGGTGGGGGAGCTCCGGGAGTTCCTGTCGGGCAAGGTGGCGCGTTGGCAGGTGCCCGAGCGCTGGGCGTTCGTCGAGGCGGTGCCGAAGACGAGCGTGGGGAAGTTCGCCAAACGGGCGCTGCGCGAGATGCACGCCCGGGGCGAGCTCACGGTCGTCGAGGGGTGACCTCCCCGGGCACGGAAGCGCCCGCGGTCGCGCAGGGCCGTACGACGTCGCGGATGAGCCGCAAGGTGTCCAGCAGCGTCTCGAGCTGCTCGGAGGTGAGCAGGCCCGTGAACCACTCCTCGATGTCCTCCAGGTGCTTCGGCAGCACGGCCTCCAGCCGCGCCATGCCGGCATCGGTGAGCGTGGCGTAGGACGCGCGGCGGTCGCTGGCACAGGCGATGCGCTCCACCAGTCCCTCGCGCTCCAGCCGGTCGACGACACGCGTCACACCGCTGGTGGACAGCGAGGTCTGGGCGGCGAGGTCGCTCATGCGCAGGGCACGGCGGGGGGACCGGCCGAGGCGGATCAGGGTCTCGAAGTCGATTTCGGACAACCCGGACTGGGCGAAGGCGGCGCTCATCTTGCCCGAAAGGCCGGTGTAGACCTCGGCGAGCAGGCCCATCGCGGTGAGCCTGGGGTCGTCGGTTGGGATCACGTTCACAGTCTAGATGACGTTAGTTGACGAGTGGAATATTCCTCAGGTAGACATCTGTTGCAGCGAACATCCGCACGGCAACTACCTCAGTCACGGAGATGGAAATGAGCACTCGCACCTGGGAAGGTCTGACGATCCCGACCACCGGCACCTTCGACCTGGATGTCGCGCACACCCGCATCGGGTTCGTCGCCAAGCACATGATGGTGAGCAAGGTCCGCGGCTACTTCGGCGACTTCTCGGGAAGCGTCACCATCGCCGAGAACCCCCTCGAGTCGTCCGCCGAGGTCACGATCAAGACCGCGAGCATCGAGACCGGCAACCTCGACCGTGACAACCACCTGAAGGGCGACGACTTCCTCTCCGCCGAGAAGTTCCCGGAGATCACCTTCCGCAGCACCAAGGTCGTCAGCCACTCCGGCGACGAGCTCGTGGTCCTGGGCGACCTCACCATCCGTGACGTCACCAAGGAGGTCACCCTCAAGGTCGAGTACGGCGGCGCCGGCACCAACCCGTGGGGCGCGGAGCTCTTCGGCTATTCCATCGAGACGGAGATCGATCGCGAGGAGTTCGGCCTGACCTGGAACGTCGCCCTGGAGACCGGCGGCGTCCTGGTCGGCAAGAAGATCAAGATCGAGATCGAGGGCGAGGCCACCCGCCGCGCCTGACCGGGGGCCATGCGCAGCATGCCGAAGGGCGGCCGCGCATCCGCCGTACCCGGCGGGCGAACCCCGCCTGCGGCGGCCGGGCCGCCCACACCCTGTGTCCACAGCCTGTGGACACAGGGTGTGGGAAACCTCTCCCACCTGGTGGGCGAAGCCCTTCCAGCCAGGGGATCCGCGACCTTCCGCCGATGTCTTGGATCGCCACGCCCAATCCACTTTGCCGCCCAGCATCAAGGCCGGTACTCTGTGCTGAGCCAGTCGGGCTACCACCAAGCCGATCATGGCTACCAGGAGGCTTCGCCTAGTCAGGTCTATGGCGCCGCACTGCTAATGCGGTTTGGGTCTACAGCCCATCCGGGGTTCAAATCCCCGAGCCTCCGCACTTCAGAGGCCCTCTCCCGAGTTTCGGGGGAGGGCCTTTCTGGTGCCTCTGGAGGGCCGTAGTTGCAGTTCTAGTTGCAGTTGCTCGCCGAGGGCTATCCATCGCCCCAGAGAGCCGACCCCATACGCTCACTCGCGTCCCGCATCAGGGCGCCGGCCACGTGGGTGTACCGCTCGGTCGTGGTGACCCGCGCGTGCCCGAGGATCTCTTGGACGACGCGGATGTGCACACCCTGTTCCAAGAGGAGCGTAGCGGCGGTGTGCCGGGCGTCGTGGAGCCGAGCATCACGGACACCGGCCGCCTTGAGGATGGATTTCCACACCTTGTAGTCCTCGCTCCGCTCCATGGGTCTCCCCCGCTGCGTCGCGAAGACGAGGTCATGATCCTCCCAAAGGTCACCCGCCTTCTCTCGCTCGCCCGCCTGCCACTCGCCGTGAGCCCGCAGGATGGGCAGCAGTTCCGGCGGGCACTGGAGGGTCAGCCGGCTCTTACCCTTCCGCTGCCGAAAGACGAGGCCGCCCCCATGCCGTTGTGGGCAGCGCTCCGCGTGACCGGTGCAGTCCTTCGGGCATGTACGGGTCGGGCAGAGGTGTCCCCGCGCCTTGCACCCCTCCGGGCAGTCCTTGCGGTGCTTGTGCTCGCCGCAGCGCTTCTTACAGGGCCAGCGATGCCACTCCTTGCCGCAGGTGTGGGGATCGTCGCAGCCGTGCTCCCAGGGACGACGCTGGACCTGATACCAAGCCTTGATCACTCCGGTGTCGAGGTCCAAGAAGGACCACCGCAGCCCGAGCGCTTCGCCCTGGCGGATGCCTAGCGAGAGGGCGACCGACCACCGTGCTCCGTTACGCCGAGTTTTCGCGGCCTCCAGAATTCTCCGCGCCTCCTCGCGGCTCAGCGGTTCGATGTCGGGATCGTTCGCCACCGGTGCGTCGATCAGCGTCGCCACGTTCGTGGTGATCTTTCTCCGACGTACGGCGATCTTCAGTGCTCGCGACAGGATCCGATGGATCTTGAGCACCGTGCTTGAGGACAGACCCTGTTCGATCATCGACGCGTACGCCTGGTCCAGGTGCTCAGGCGCGAGCTTGTCGAGGCGGTGACGGCCGAGCAGGGGGATGACCCAGTGCCGCGTCTTGGAGCGGTAGTCCTCCAGGGTGCGGGGAGCCAGCTTGCCGGAGGTCACGAGGCGCTCGCAGATGACGTCGAGATATTCGGCCATCCACTCGGCGACGGTGGGAACCCGGCCGGGCTTGCTGACGTGCCCCGTTTCCCGCTTGCCCTCCAGTTCTCGAACCTTGCGCGTCACCTCGGCTTCTGTCTTGGCCATTCGGTGCCGGCGATCGGGGGAGCCGTCCGGCTTGGTGCCGACCACGACCCAGCCGTGCCAGTAGCCGTCATTGCCGAGATAGATGGATGACCGGCCGTTAGGCTTACGCGCTCCCATCAGGCCACCTCACGGTGTGTAAGACCGGCTTCAGCCTCCAGGGCACGGGCGTAGTCGCGAAGCGCCCAGGCAGGGAGCAGGCGGTACCCTTCCCGCTTGATCGACTGAAGCTCACCGGTCTTGATCAGCCGGAAGACGGCTGTACGGCTGATGCCGAGGGCGATGGCCGCCTCGTTGGGACGGTAGAACAGCTTTTCCACGCTCACGCCGCCTCCTGCACTGCCGAAAGATCTGCGTTGGGGTGTCCGTCTGCTCTGGCTTGGGCTTGTTTGAGCGCCGCCCGCCATTGGTGGCGTTTGGCCAGCTCATCCAGGAGCCGTTTCGCGCGAGGGGGCACGCCGCGATCGGCCGAGGTGACCGGTCGCCAGATGTACCGGTACGGGTCGACGGGTTCGGCCGGGTCGTCGGTTGCCGAGAGGCCGAGCTGTTCCAGGACCCAGGCGCGTCGGTCCTGCTTGTGTTCGGCGAGGGTCTTGCCCGACCACTTGCGGGAGACCAGGACGCGGCGTCCGGCGTAGCCGAGGTGTTCGGGCTTGTGTGCCTTGCCCCGGCAGGATCCGGGCCGCATGCCGGGTTTGGCGCCTTTGGGCTGGATGCCGTAGCGCAGCCAGTTCGGGCACGTCGGCGCGCAGGGCTCGTAGCGGAGCACGGTCATGAGCCGTTCCAGGTGCGCCCGCTGGGCGTCGCTGGTGGCCTGGTAGCAGTCCGACAGGGACTTGGTGAGGTACTTGGTCAGGTAGTACAGCCCCTTGTCGGCCCCGGCCGAACCGGCGAACACGCCCTGGATGTCGATCTGGGGGCCGAGGCGGACCACGTGCAGCGGTTCGGCGTCCTGGTCGGCGTCGAGCAGGTCGAGGGCTTGTTCCCAGGTGGGCAGGACTTCGCCGGTTTCGGGGTCAAGGTAGTCGCCGGCCTGCCCGTCCTCCCGCTCGTCGGCGTTCTCGTCGCCGGCCCACACGGGCAGGTGTTCGCCCTCGAACCGGACCTCGTCACATGGTGGCCACCACACTTGGTGATAGGTCGCGGCTGCCACCGCCCGCACGTCGGCTTTCGGGATGGTGCCGCGGACTGCCATGTGGAGATGCGGAGCCAGCCGCTTTTGGGGTTCGACCGTGGCGAAGTACTGCACGTCGTATCCGGCGACGCGGCGGAGGTTCTGCACGAACCGGTCGACCAGCTTGGGGAAGTGGATCGCGTCGCGGGCGGCGCGAACGTAGTCGTAGGTCGAGGGGTCGACGGGGGTGCCGTCGTGGCGGACCTTGCCGTAGGTGTCGCAGGTGAGGGTGATGAACAGCGATGGTCGGTAGACCCTGCCGTCGGGGGCGGTGTAGGTGCGTCCAACGGTGCGGTTCTCCCGCTGCCGCTTGGGCAGATCCGGGGCGTCCTGTCGGCGACGGGTCGAGCGGACCCGGCGGGGCTTGCTCTCGCCAGGCAGGACGCTGCCCCGCACTCCGGAGTCGGCGAGCTCGCTCTCCAGGGTGGTGATGACCTCGTCCCAGACGGCGAGGTCTCCGCCGGCCTGTTCGGCTAACTCCCGGAGTTCTTCGGCGTCGGCGCGTTCTTCGACGAGCCAGAGCTGACGTTCGGTCGGGGCGTCGCGTTCGGCGACCGGTTCGGCTTCCAGGTGCCAGCCCTCGCGGGCTTGGGCCTTGCGGAGCTGCACGGCTCGCTTGGCGCACGGTTCGCACTTGGCTTCGAGGGTGGCGCCGCAGGGGACGTTGACGTATTCGGCCTTGCCGGTGGCGGTGTCGATGCGCTTGAGCACCACCGGGCGCAGACAGACCCCGTTGGCCTTGCACGCCTCCTCGATCACCTCCATGGCCAGGGGCATGGCTGCTCGGACGGCGCGGGGGATGTTGCGGTCGTTGGGGTTGGTCACGCGGCCTCACCCCGGTCGACGGCCGGGAGGGTGAGGGCGATCTGGTGGCATTCGCGGCACTCGACCAGGCCTCGCACCGGATCCAGCCACAGCACGTCCAGGCACCGGCATACCTCGCAGCGCAGGCCGTCGAGCAGGTGAACCAGGCTCATCGGGCATCACCGGCCTCGGCGTACTCGGCGACCATGGCGCGGATGTCTGTGTCGGAGACGTAGGCGGCCCGGACGCGCACCGGTTCGGGGGAGGCTTCCAGCCGCACGTAGCCCACTCCCGCGCCCGTTGCCGGGTCCGAGGAGATCTGATCCGCTAACGCGCCCCGATCACGTGCCCCGTCGCCGAGCACGAGATCCACCTGAGGCGACTCATCCAGCCGAAGCGCGATCTTGTCGGGGAACAGGTTGCGGATGCTCAGGACCTCTTTGCGGGGGTCCTGAAGCGCCGCCAGGACCCCGACGCCGACCGCCCGGCCTTGGGTGGTGAGCGTGGCGAGTGCGGCCGTGATGCGTTCTTTCAGCTTGCGGTCGGTCTGGTAGGCGGTCAGGAACGCCACCTCATCCACGACGATCAGGATGAACGGGTCCTCGATCGTTGGGAGGTGGTTGCGCTGCACGCCCGCGAACCGGCCTGCCCGCTCCTGCATGACCTTTACGGCCGCTTCGAGCAGCTCGGCGCACGCCTCTGGAGTGGCGGCGTACCGGTTGAACAGCTCATGCCCGTAGGACAGTTCCATGAGCTTGGGATCCAGCGCCCAGATCTCCACCAGCCGCGCCCGCTTGGCGGGGAGTAAGCCGCGGATTGCCGACCACAGCCACGAGCCTTTGCCGGAGCCGGTCGCGCCGGCCACCAGCACATGAGTGCCGTGCAGCTTGAGCCGATACGGCGTGCCGTCCTCGCGCAGTCCGATCGGCACCTCCGACACGCGGACATCGCCCCACACGGGCAAGGCCGATATCGGCGTGGCGAGCAGATCCCGCCGAGGAAAGAGCAGGGTCACGCGGCCGGGCTTGTCGAGCTGCACCCGGCATTCGATCCCGCCGAAGCCATGGGCGAGGTTGTCGGCCCGATCCTGCCACTCGGCGACCGACTGACCGGACAGCATCTTGACCCGCACCACATCAGCGGTCGCCGTACAGGTCACCTTGAGCAGGCGGGGCAGGTACTCCCGGCCGCCGAGGTGTTTGGCCAGCCCGGATACGACCATGACCGGTTGCCAGTGGCGCCGGTAGTTCCACATCCACCGCCACCAGGCGCGCAGCCGTAACCCGACGCAGACGTTGAAGGACCACGGATCGGTCAGCCGCCACCCGACTAGCGCCGAGACGGTGGCGACGACGAGCACCAGGGGGATACGCCAGCCGAGGGTCACGGCCAGGGCGACCGGGGCGGCGACGGTCAGGCAGGCGATCGGGTGACGCCACACCATCCGGACCAGGCCCACGACCGTGCGGAACAGCATCGAGCAGATCGTGAAGATGGCCGGGGTGTTGACCACGACCGGCCGGAAGACGAGGGAGTTGGGGACGGTGGAGACGATGTCGCGGGTGTAGTCCCCGGGGAGTTTGCGCAGCATAAACTGAACGCCTCTTCTCATCACATGCGGTGTAGGGGAGAGATCCGGGGGCCGCCGGAAGTTGCCGCCTCCAGCGGCCCCGCTCGAAATCCGGTCAGGCAGCCTTGCCGGGCTCGACCTGCTCGGAGGAATCGCCGGCGGCGTGTTCGTCGCGCAGCCGCTCGCAGTCGGCCAGGAAGGCCGCCGCAGCGTTGAACAGCTCGCGGGCGAACTTCACCTGGGCGTCGGTCACGCTCGTGTCGCGGGTCAAGCCGATGTTGACCTGTGAGTCGGCGAAGTCGATGCCGATGAAGGCCGCCGGGGTGTCCCGTGGCGGGAAGTAGCGAACCGTGGCGGTCTCGTCGGGATAGAGGTGCATCCCGACCCGAGGCGATTCCCCCGGCACCATCGTGATGGTGGTGTAGCTGTAGCCGCTCACGCCATGCTCTCCTCTCGCCTGGACTGACGGGTGATCTGGATGTGGTGCAGCCGCTCGACCTCCTCGGTGAAGGCCCGCGCCTGCTCGGCCAGCTCGCGGGCGAACAGCAGCGAGGCGTAGTCGATCCGGTTGGCGTGCAAGGTGACCTTGACGATCGAGTTACCGGCCGACACCTCGAAGATCGGTGTGCGGTGCGGGTAGACGAAGCATGCCGACCGGCCCCGCCCGTCCACGTGCAACGCGGTGGTCTGCCAGGATCCGTTGACTCGCCCGCCCATCACGCCGCGTCCTTGGCACTCGCGGCGGGCTTGGAGACCGAAGCGCCGGCCCGAGGAGCACGCATGTCCCGCGCCCGAACCGAGTAGGCGATCCGCTGCCCGTTCAGCCACGGCGTGACGGTGAGACCGTCGAACTCGACCGGGATGAACGGCAGGCCCTGGAGCGGTGCCGGGGGGACCGGCTGAACCGCCGAGCTGACCTTGATCTTCACCATCTTCTCGCGGGCCTCGGGGTCGCAGTCCACGACCGTGACCTGCCAGATGAAGTCACCGGTGTCCTTGTCCCGTGCCCACACCGGCTTACTCGCCGTCGACGCCTCGAAGTCCTTGACCTGCTCGACCTCACCCACCATGTAGCAGCCGTGCGGGAACATCTCGCCGAAGTCCACGCGGAACGCGCGAGGGATTGACATTGCATACTCCTGTCGCTCTGTCGACAACTCGTATTGTCGAGATCGAATGTAACTCCGTCAACGCTCACTCGACAATACGAGTTTCCGTCTATGTGTGTGACGTGCGTCACATCAAAGTGAGTAGGCGTCCTCCAACTCGTGAAGGGTGCCGGGAAGCGCGATGTCAATGACGAGAGCGACCCGGCCCGCCGTGTCGAAGACGCGAGCAAGGACGCCGAGAACAGCAGCCGTCTTGCTCAGCCCGAACACCTCGATCTCGTGGGGCAGAGGGTGACGTGCCGCAAGGCGCTCCAGGACGTGATCAAGGCGTAGCCCCTTGATGCTCTGCAAGTGCTGCCGGACGCTGATGGGCAACGGCTCTTTCCTGCCCAGGTCGGTCCCTTCGGCGAGTTCGATCGGACACCAGAAGGTGACCAGTTCGCAGGGCTCGTCCGCCTCGCTGAGCAGTACGCGACGCATCATGACGGGTGTGCCTTCCGGGAGGGACAGCACTGCCGCTACGTTCGCCGGCGCCGGTTGCGTGCCAGCGTGAAGGATCGCGCCGCCCGCGCTGCCCTCGATTCGATCCAGAACGGCGCGGCCGGGCCGAGAGGTGTCCTCTTCCGAGACAGGCGGGGCCTGCTTCACGTAGGAGCCGCGGCCGTGCTCACGCTCGATGATCCCGCGAAGCTGCAAGACCTGGAGCGCCCGTACAACGGTCGGGCGACTGACCGCGAATTCCCGAACCAGTTGGGTCTCGGACGGCAACTGCGAGCCGGGCGGGTATGTCCCATCTGCGATCTTGCGCCGGATCGCGGTCACGATCTGGGCATACTTGGGAGGCGCGTACTGCTCATCCGACATTACAAGAACCCAACTACTCGACTTGTCGTCAGCATAGACAGCAACGCCCAGCCAGGAAAGCTGGGCGTGACCTTGTGTTGCTACGGGTTGGATCTACGTGCTCACGCAGGAGCCTCGGCGGGAGCAGCACCCGGAAAGACGGCAGCCCGTTGCTCGATCTGCGCTTCGCAGAGCAAGTGCTGCCCCAGTTCTTCGAGCGTGTCGGCGCATCGGACGTTCGACAGTCCGCGATCAAGTGCTCTCTTCGACACACCGTGACGCCGTACGGCGATCCACCCACCCCCGGCTGAATCCATGATCTCCCAGTGTCGGCCGTACTTGGCCGTCAGCGCACCGAGGCTCACCGGCTCAGTGCGCCCCATGCTCACCGTCCGTGGCACGCGAGAGGATGCGTTCAGCCACCGCCTTGGTGTCCTGGATGTCGCTCAACTCGGCCGGATCGTCACCGGGCCGGATCACAGAGAAACGCGACCTACGGCCCATGCGCTCCACGACAGAAACGGTGGCGCGGAGCCCCTCCCCGTCACGGACCTCCATGTACGGCGCCTGGTAGTCGACCGTCCACCACCGAGGCGCCACGGTCAGACGGATCGGCTCCACGATCAGACAGCGCACCCCATGGTCGATAAGGATCTCGCGCAGCCCGGCCAGCGCTTCAAGCTGGGACTTGACCTGCTTACGACTGAGTCCCTGGATCGGCATCACGACGCCACCGCCACCCGGGCCGAAGCCTCCGCCTCACGCATGCCCTGCCGCAGTTGATGCGGGGAGCACGCCTCAACGCGAGCAGGCACGGCCAGACCCGTCAGGCAAATGGCAAAGAATCGACGACTGTACTGGCCGTACCAGACCAGCCAACCCGGTTCGAGCTGATCGAGCTGCACGGCCTGCGCAGCCGAGACGGCATCGAAGACCCGCCCGGTCACGGCCATCGGACGGTAGCCCGCGCTGTGACGCCCACATGTCCGCTGGCCCGACCGTCCCCCGCCCGCACTCATCATGCGCCGCCAGCTCTTCACGTTGCCGACTCCTCAACCACCGACGACCCGCCGCGCCAGCACGTGGAGCACGGCTCCCGAACACGACGAGCGGAAGCGCTACCACCGGGCACGGCGAGCAGCCCGCGCCGAGGGCTTACGTACTTCCATCCGCGCCCTTCACAGGACGTGCACAGGTCAGGTGGCATGAGGCTCGACTCCGCCCGGTTGGAGGATGCAATGACCCGCTCTCACTTAGGCGTCTACTCGCCTAGAGGAGTGCTTTGCTCAGTCATTTATGACTCCTCTAGAGGAGTTCGTCAAGCCCTACCGGGCAGGCAGTTCGTACGACAGCACGTAGGCGTCACTCGACATCACCGTGTCGCAGACCTCGACCGGCTTGCCAGCCGTCGTGTACGCGGTTCTGACCAGGTGAAACACCGGGACACCAGGGGCGAGCTTGAGCGCCCGCATCTCCTCCCGCAGCGGCATACGCGACTTGATCTCCTCCACGAAGTGATCCAGCCGGTACCCCAACTCCTCTATGCGGGCATAGATGCCACCCGGCCCGCTGTCCGCCTCAGCGATCCGCGTACCGCGAGCGATCTCCGCCGGGATATAGGAGACCGCCGTCTCTACCGGCTGACCGTTGATCAGGTACCGGCGAGAACGGCGGATCACCTGATCACCTTCACTCAGCCGAAGAAGCGCCGCCACGTTCGCCGGAGGCGCCTCCTCCGTGATCTTTATCGAGTCCACGGTCGGCTTCCCGCCGGCCCCTTCCGTCTCGGCGATGAAAGCGGCCTTACCCTGCTCACGGTGACGACGCGCGAACCGGTCCGAAGCCAGCCGCCGGACCGGAGGATGTGAGCGGACGAAGACACCGCGCCCATGCTCAGCGACCGTCAGCCCTTCACCTTGAAGGACCTGGAGAGCGTTGCGGATGGTCATCCTCGCGACGCCGTAGTGTTGCATGAGCTGAGCTTCCGAGGGCACCTTCTCACCCTCGGCCAAGGTGCCTTGCTCGATCGCATCGCGGATGTGATCGGCGATCTGACGGAAGACCGCCCGATCGCTGGTCGGGTCCAGATCCGGCAACGGCAGCTCGGCCATGACCCGACTCCTCAACTTGTACATACGTGTACTACGGTCGAGGATAGCGACCCGAACGGCCGGAGGTAATCCCGATGGATCACCAGAACACGCACTCTGTCAGCGTGGCAGGCGTGATCATCGACGACCAAGGCCGCGCCCTGCTCACCCAACGCCGCGACAACGGCCACTGGGAAGCCCCAGGCGGCATACTCGAACGCGACGAGGACATCATCACCGGCCTACTCCGCGAAGTCCGCGAGGAAACCGGCCTCGACGTCGAACCCGTCACCCTCACCGGCGTCTACAAGAACATGACCCGAGGCATCGTCGCCCTGGTCTTCCGCTGCAAAGTCATCGGCGGCCACCTCACCGAAACCGACGAGACCCGCTCATACCGCTGGGTCACCGCAGACGAGGTCCGCACCCTCGCATCCGAAGCCTTCGCCGTCCGCGTCCTGGACGCCATGCGCGACGACCACACGCCGGCCATCCGCCACCACGACGGCACCCACCTGCTCTGAACCAGCCGCCCGGACGAGCATCGGGAATCTTGCCGAATTGTGCTTTTAGGTATCAAGGCGACGGCGCTCCGCGCCGCCGCACGGCCCGCCGCCCGCTCCGCCCGGCCGGGCGTGCGGCGTGGACGCCGGTCCCGGCCGGCGGCGGGA
>NZ_JAHDTF010000035.1 GCF_018531465.1 Sphaerisporangium fuscum | reverse complement strand
CGGCGACATCACCGTCACCACCGCCGCCGGCATCTCAGCCACCCTCGACGCCGGCACCACCCACGGCCGCATCACCAACACCCTCAAGAACAACGGCACCCCCGAACTCCACATCCACGCCACCACCGCCAACGGCGACATCACCGCCAACAGCCTGTGACCCGCGGCGCTCGGCAGCTGACGCCACACGCGACCGTCCGCTCTCCGCCGGCCGGGCGGAGAGCGGACCGGGACGGTTCGCCGTCAGGTGGTGTACCCGCCGTCCACGGCCAGAGCGGTGCCGGTGATGTAGCGGCCGCCGGGACCCGCCAGGTAGGCCACCGCGGCGGCGATGTCCTCGGCCTCGCCGTAGCGCCCCAGGGCGGTGAGGGAGCGCTGGAACTCGGCGGTCTCGCCGTCGGCCGGGTTCATGTCGGTGTCGATCGGGCCGGGGTCCACGACCGTGGCGGTGATCCCGAGTGGCCCCAGCTCCCGCGCGAGTCCCTTGGTCAGTCCGATGAGCGCGGATTTGGCCATCGCCTGCAGGACGAAGTTCGAGCCGGGGACGCGTCCGTTGAAGCACGACCCGATGCTGATGATCCGCCCGCCGTCGCCCATGTGCCGGGCAGCGGCCTGGGCGGCCAGGAACACCGACCGGACGTCGACGGCGAGCACCCGGTCCAGTTCCGCGGCCGACACCTCCGCCAGCGGGCCGTAGGCCAGGAAACTCCCGTTGTTCACCAGGATGTCGATGCGGCCCAGCTCTCGTACCGTCCGCTCCACCGCCTCCGCGGCGGCCTGCGGTCGGGCCAGGTCGGCCTGGATGACCACGGCCCTGCCGCCGTCGGCCTCGATCCGCTTGGCGACCTCGCGTGCCTGGTCCGCCGCCTGGACGTAGGTCAGCGCGACCGCCGCCCCCGCGCCGGCCAGCCGTCTCGCCGTCGCCGCGCCGATCCCTCGGCTGCCGCCGGTCACCAGTGCCACCTTGCCGGTCAGGTCACTCATGATGCTTCCTCCGTCGACCGTGCGCTCGTCATGCCGGCATGGTAGAAGTTGACATTGACGTCAGATTCAAGTCGTCGTCGTGCGAGGTGAGCGATGCGGATCGGCGAGCTGGCCCGGCGCAGCGGTGTGAGCGAGCGTTCTCTGCGCTACTACGAGGCGCAGGGGCTGCTCCGCGCGGAGCGCACTCCCGGCGGCCACCGGCACTACGGCGAGTGGGCGGTCGACCGCGTCGTACGCATCCAGACGCTCTACGCCGCGGGCCTGAGCAGCAAGAAGATCGCACAACTGCTGCCCTGCATGAGAGACGCGGACGGCCGGCCGAACGAGATCGCCACCCCGAAGCTGGTCGACGATCTCACCGCGGAGCGCGACCGCATCAACCGGATGATCACCGATCTGGTCCGCTCCCGCGAGGTCCTGGACGAAGTGATCGACACGGCGTCGGGGAGCGCGACCGCCGCCCCGGTCTCGGTCCGCTGAACGTCAGCTCGGCCCGGGTGCGGCGTCGAGGACCTGTTCGGCGAGTTCACGGACCAGCGCGGCCGGGCAGGTTTCGGGCCGGGTGGCGCCGGCGGCCAGCATGCCGTCGACGAGCAGGAGAAGCTGCCCGGCGGCGTGGGCGGGACGCGGATGGCCGAGTCGCACCAGTTCGTGCTCGAACAGCCGCTGGACGTGCCGGCGGTATTCACGGGTGACGGCGTGACCGGGATGGGCGGGGTCGGCCAGGGCGAGGTCGGCCGCCAGGTAACGGCAGCCGCGGAAGTCCGGCTCGTCGATCGTGGTCGCGAGCCTGTCGAAGACGGCCAGCAGCCGGGCGCGCGGGTCGTCACCGGCGGCGTCCATGGTCTCCCGGTAGCGGGCCTCGTCCTCGGCGGTGCTGCGTCGTAGCACTTCGGCGATCAGACCGTCCTTGCCGCCGAAGTGCTCATACAGCGACCGGCGGGCCACGTTGGCGGCCTTGAGCAGCGCGTCGACGCCGACGCCCACGCCCTGGCTGTAGGTCAGCTTCTGGGCGGCGTCCAGCAGGCGTTCGCGTGGCCCGGGTGTGGTGCGAGTGTTCATGCCCGCCAGCCTGCCATGGGTTGACGAGTAGAACAACCGGTCGATACATTGAGCCATAGACCGAACGTTCTATCTCCGAGGAGTTCCCGTGTCCGACCGCACCACCGCCGACGTCATCGACCGTTTCAACCACGCCTTCGTCCACCACGACCCGTCCGTGCTCGCCGGCCTGATCGGCGACGACTGCGTGATGGAGGCGATCCAGCCGGCGCCCGACGGCGCACGGTACGAAGGCCGCGACGCCTGCCTGGCGTTCTGGCAGGCGCTCGCCGAGGACCGCAGCACGCAGTTCGAGCCCGAGGAGGTGGTGGTCGCCGGCGAGCGGGCGACGATCCGCTGGCGCTACCGCTTCGGCGACGGCCCCGCCGACTCGGTACGCGGGGTGAACCTCATGCGCCTGCGTGACGGCCTCATCGTCGAGGCCCTCGGCTACAGCAAGACCGCCGGCGAGGTCCCGCTGGCCGCCGAGAGCGGCCTGGACGGCTGAGCGACGGACCCCGAGAGCAGAAGGAGAAGGAACAGCCATGCGTAGTTACCACCTCGACAGCGGCGCCGGCCTGGACGGCCTGTCGATCAGGAAGCACGAGGACCCCGTGCCGGGCCCGGGACAGGTCCTGGTCGCCGTACGGGCGGTGTCGCTGAGTTTCCGCGAGCTGATGGTGTTGCGCGGCGACTACGTGCTGCCGGTGAAGCCGGATGTGGTGCCGGTGTCGGACGGCGCCGGCGAGGTCGTGGCGCTCGGCCCCGGCGTGAGCTCGGTGCGCGTCGGTGACCGGGTGACGGCCACGCTGTTCCCCGCCTGGCAGGACGGACCGTTCGGGGCCGAGCATCTCGCGCAGCTGGGCGGCTCCCTGGACGGCATGCTGACCGAGCTCGCGCTGCTCGACGAGAAGGCCCTCGTGCCGGTTCCCGCCCACCTCTCCTACCAGGAGGCCGCGACGCTCCCCTGCGCCGCGGTGACCGCCTGGAACGCCCTGACCGGGGACGGCGCGGGGCTGCGCGCCGGACAGACCGTCGTGCTGCAGGGATCCGGCGGGGTGTCGCTGTTCGCGCTGAGTTTCGCCAAGGCTCTCGGAGCCCGGGTGATCGCCACGACGAGCAGCCCGGCGAAGGCGGCCCGCCTGGCCGAGCTCGGCGCCGACGAGGTCATCGACTACCGGGCCACGCCCGACTGGCCGGGCGAGGTCCGTGAGCTGACCGGCGGCCGGGGCGCCGACCGGGTCGTCGACGTCGCCGGCCTGCTGGAACAGTCACTGAGGGCGGTCACGGTGGCCGGCCACGTCGCCTGCGTGGGCTTCGTCTCCGAGACCGCGTCTCCGATCGACCCTCGGGTGCTGTTCGCCTCCGGCGCCACCCTGCGCACGGTCGCGGTCGGCAGCCGCGCCCAGTTCCTCGCGATGAACCGCGCGATCGAGGTCAACGGCCTGCGTCCGGTCGTCGACCGGACCTTCGGCTTCGACGACGCCCCCGCCGCCTACCGGTACTACGCCTCGGAGGAGACGTTCGGCAAGGTGGTGATCACCATCTGACCCGGCCCGCGGAGCTCCGGTCCATGACACCGCGTATTCATGATCATACAATCGGTGATCACAGGATCGGAGTCCCGAAGAGGAGTGAGCGTGAAGATCGCAGCGGTCGGACTGAGCGGAACCCTTGCCGCACTGCTGATGCTGACCCCCACCACCCCCGCGTACGCCGACTGTCCCCCGGACGAGGCCAGGCTGAAGCCGCTCCGGTCGCTGCTGGAGGGCTACATGAGTGAGCTGCGGCAGTACCGGCCCGGAACCGATCCGCGAGACCTGGAGTGGCTCAAGGCGAACCTCGTGGATCTGGTCCCGCCGGAGCTGCCCGCGACGAAGAGGTTCGTCAAGCGGGCCAAGCCGGAGATCGACAGGCTCCTCACCGCCTGCTACACACCCGCGGACTACACCAGGAAGTCCGCCCGCGACGCCTTCGCCCGCTGCGCCAAGGCCAAGTCGCTCCGGCTGATGCTGCAGTACAGCGCCCGCGGCATGGAGGCGTGCGACGAACTCGACAAGGAGCTCGGCGACTGGCCGCGGTTCGAGCCCCGGGTGCGGGAGGTGATCCGCCGGTACCTGGAGTACGCGGCGAGCCGTCCCGCGGCGGGTTGATCGTCCCCGGATACGTGACAAGGGGTGGCAGGTACGGTCGTTAGCGTGGGCCTTCTCGATCTGGGAGAGGAAGCGACGCCGTGCGGTATGTGGCCCTGCTACGTGGGATCAACATCAGCCCTCAGACCACGCTCGCCATGGGCGATCTCCGTGAGGTGCTGGAGAGTCTCGGGTACGGCGGTGTGCGGACCTACCTGCGGAGCGGGAACGCCCTGCTCACCGCCGACGGGGAGCCGCCCGAGCGGGTCGCCTCGGCGATCGAGCGGCGGATCGGCGAGCGCCTCGGCAGGAAGGTTCCGGTCGTGATCCGGACGGCGGACGAACTCCGGGCCACGGTGGAGGAGAACCCGCTTGAGGTGCGGGATCCGGTCAGGTTCGCGGTGACGTTCTACGCCCGCGAACCTGACAGACAGGCCCTGGAGGCCATCGACCCGGCGGACTACGCGCCGGAGGAGATGCGCGTGGGCCGGCGCGAGATCTACACGTACTACCCCGACGGCCTGCGCCGGACCAAGCTGGCACCCCTGCTGGCGAAGCTGCCGGCGCTGGCGGGCAACACCGCCACCACCCGCAACTGGAGCACGGTGACCAAGCTCCTCGCCCTGGCCGTGGCCTGACCGGCGCCTCAGGTCACCAGCAGGTTCCCCATCATGGCCATGTCCTCGTGTTCGAGGTTGTGGCAGTGGAAGACGTAGCGGCCGGTGTAACCGTCGAAGCGGATGATGATCTCCGCCTGCTCGGCCGGCCGCAGATCGAGGGTGTCCTTCCAGCCCCGGTCGTACGCGCCCGGCCCGCCGTTCCCGCGCGTGAGCACCTGGAACGGCGCCAGGTGCACGTGGACGGGATGGTGGAAGTCGGTGGTGAGCCGCCAGATCTCGACGGTGCCGAGCCGGGCGCGGGCGTGGACGACATCGGGCGCGAAGGGCATGCCGTTGATCGTCCAGCCGGTCATGCCGTGCACGGTGTCGTGCCGGAAGCGCAGGGTGCGGTTGACCACGGCCTGGGCGCGGTCCAGCGGCGCGATCCGCGACAGCCGTTCGGGCACCCGGCTGTCGTCGCGGGCCGCGTGGGTGACGCGGAAGCGCATGACCTGTGCGGCGGGGCCGTCGCCGAACTGGTTGACCAGCGTGACCTCCTGGCCGGCGCGGTAGGCGCCGAAGTCGACCACGACGTCGTACCGCTGGGCGGGCGCCATCTCGATGGCGTCGTGCCGGAGCGGACGGTCCAGCAGCCCGGCGTCGGTGCCGATCTGGACGAGCCCGCCGCCGCCGGGAGGCGGGGGGTCCAGGGCGAGCCGGTAGCGCCGGGCGTTGGAGGCGTTGAGCAGCCGCAACCGGTGGCGGACCGCGGGGACCTCGGCGTACGGCCACGGCACCCCGTTGACCAGGATGACGTCGCCGAGCACTCCGGGGCTGTAGGCGTCCCTGACGCCGGGTCTGGTGAGGGTGGGGTCGAGGCTGGGGTACAGCAGCGAGCCGTCCTCGCCGAAGGACCGGTCGGCGATCATCAACGGCAGGTCGCGCTCGCCTCGGGGCAGCGGCAGGGCGTCCTCCTCGTCGTCGTGGACGAGGTGGAAGCCCGCGAGGCCGCGCCAGACGCTGGGGCCGGTGAAGTCCATCCGGTGGTCGTGGTACCAGAGGGTCGCGGCGCGTTGTTCCAGCGGATAGCGGTAGTCGCGTTCCCCCCGCGTGACGGCCCCGGCCATGTGGTGGCCGTGCTCGGTGGCGCCGACCGGCATCAGCAGGTCGGTCGGGTAGCCGTCCTCGGACGACGGGGTGCGGCCGCCGTGCAGGTGGACGACGACGGGCACCGGCAGTTCGTTCCGGTGCCGTACGACCGTGGGGCGCCCGCTGCGCGACACGATCGTCGGCCCGGGAAAGATGCCGTTATATCCCCATATTTCGGTTTGCAAGCCGGGGATCAGCTCGACCCGCGCCGCCCGCTGCACGAGTTCGTAGTGGTCGCCGGCGGCGTCGCGGCGTACCGGATCCAGCACCGGCGGGACCGCCAGGGGCCGTCGGAAGCGGCCCGGCAGCGGCACGCGGCTGGACAGCAGGGTGCCCGTCGAGGTGGAGCCGCGTATGCCCGAAAGGAGCGGCACGCCGGCCCCGGCCGCCATCGCCGCGCCGCCCAGCACGCCGAAGAAGCCCCGCCTGTTCATCGCCCTCATGCCCGCCCGCCGTCCTCCGCCGGACGGGGCCGGCGCCAGGCCGAGTAGGTCAGCAGCGCCCCGAGGAAGATGATCGAGACCCCGAGCGGGATGTGCACGGTCAGCGTCCGCGCGAAGCCCAGCATGATCTGCAGGGCGACGAGGCCGAACAGCCCGAGGCAGGCGAGCGCCGGCCAGACCGGCCCGCGGCCCGGCCACCGGATGGGGATCGCGGCGAGCGCGGCGACCAGCACGGCGATCCCGGCGACCGTGGCGTTCTCCCGGTGGGTGTGCAGGGCGGCGAACGTGCCCGACAGGAACTGCCCGGCGAACACCGCCTGGTCGAACAGCAGCACCGCGGCCACCGTCATCGTGACGCGGAAGGGCCACCGCACCCAGCGTGGGGGCCGGTCGGTACGGTCGCGGCCGGTCGCGGCGAGTAGGGGAGAAGTCGTCATCGAACCCTCAAATGGCCGTCGAGAGACTGTCTCGTTTGAGACAATCTCCGGTCACCCTACACTGGAGACACGATGGATGCTGAACAGCCCCCTGGCCCACCACCGCCAGGCCGCGACTACAGCCTCGGGCCGCTGCTGCAGCTCGCGGGCAAGCGCGCGTCCGCGGCGTTCTCCGAGGCGCTCACCCCGCTGGGCATCGAGGGCCGCCACTTCGGCGTGCTGCTCAACCTGGTACGGCACGGCGCGGTCAACCAGCGCAAACTGGGCGCGCTCACCGGCAGCGACAAGTCGTCGATCGTGCGGACCGTCGACGATCTCGAGGCCCGCGGCCTGGCCGTCCGCCGGCCCGCCATCGGCGACCGGCGCGCCTACGCCGTGGAGCTCACCGAAGCGGGCCGGGAGCTGTTCGCCCGCGCGGAGCAGGTCGCCGTCCGCGTCAACGGCGACCTGCTGGCCCACCTGACCCCCGAAGAGCGGGACCAGCTACGGCACCTGCTGGGCAGGTTCATCTCCCCCTGAGGCCGACCGGCCGGCGGGCTCGAAGCGATAGCCGAGGCCCGGCTCGGTGATCAGGTACCGCGGGTGGGCGGGGTCGGGCTCCAGCTTGCGGCGCAACTGGGCGAGATAGACGCGCAGGTAGTTCGTCTCGGTGCCGTAGGCGGGCCCCCACACGTCGTGGAGCAGCCGGCGGTGGTCCACCAGCTTGCCGGAGTTGCGGACGAGCACCTCCAGGATCTGCCACTCGGTCGGCGTGAGACGGATCTCCCGGTCACCCGCCACGACCTTCTTCGCCGCCAGGTCGACCGTGAAGGCCCCGGTGTGCACGACCGGCTCGTTGGTGGCCGGGGCGGCGCGGCGCAGCGCGGCACGGATCCGGGCCAGCAGCTCGTCCATGCCGAACGGCTTGGTGACGTAGTCGTCGGCCCCGGCGTCCAGGGCGGTGACCTTGTCGGCCTGCTGCTCACGCGCCGAGAGCACGATGATCGGCGCCGCCGACCAGCCGCGGAGCCCGCGCACCACCTCGACACCGTCGATGTCGGGCAGACCGAGATCGACGATGACGACGTCGGGCGGGTGCCTGGCCGCCAGCGACAGCGCGGTGGCACCGTCGGCCGCGGTGTCGACCTCGTAGTGACGGGCGCGCAGGTTGATGCCGAGCGCGCGCAGCAGCGGCAGCTCGTCGTCGACGATGAGAACGCGCGTCACGGCGCGAACGCCCGCGACAGGATGATCGTCATGTGGACGCCCTCGGCAAGGTGATGGTCATGGTGAGTCCGCCACCGGGGGTGGCGGAGGGGCGCAGGGTGCCGCCCATGGCCTCGGTGAAGCCGCGGGCGATGGCGAGGCCGAGACCACTGCCGCCGGGCGAGCGGTCGTCCAGGCGCTGGAACGGCTGGAACATCCGCTCCCAGCCGCTCTCGGGGACACCCGGCCCGCGGTCGATCACCTGGAGCCGTACGGTCGCCGCGCCCGCCTCGGCCTGGACGCGCACCGGCCGGCCCGGTGGCGAGAAGCGCCGGGCGTTGGCGACCAGGTTCGCGACCACGCGCTCGGCGATGCCGGGATCGGCGAGCACGTGCGGCAGGTCGTCGGGCACCTCGACCTCGGTCAGCGCCGCCGGATGGCCGATCAGCGCGCTGGCGACGATCTCGTCGACCGCGACCGGGCGCAGGGAGATGCTGAGCGCGCCGGCCTGCAACCTGGTCATGTCGAGCAGGTTGGCGATGAGGTCGCCGAGCCGGTCGGTGGAGTCCTCGATGGCGGCGAGCAGCTCCTGCCGGTCCGCCTCGCTCCACTCGACGTCGGCCTGCCGCAGGCTGGAGACGGCGGCCTTGATGCCGGCCAGCGGAGTGCGCAGATCGTGGCCCACGGCCGCCAGCAACGCCGCGCGAACACGGTCGATCTCGGCCAGCTCGCGCGCCTGCCGGGCCTGACCGGCGAGCCTGCGCCCCTCCACCACCCGCCCCGCGGCCTGCGCCAGGGTGCTCAGCACGCGGCGGTCCTCGGCGAAGATCTGCGGCCCCTCGCCGACCAGGCGCAGCCCCGGGCCCGCGGTCACGCTGATGGCGGGACGGCCGGTGAGGGGAGGGCCGACCAGCCCGAGCTGCCGCTCGCCGTCCCCCCGCCGTTCGAGCAGCGCGACCGAGCGCATCGCGAAGGTCGAACGCACCTGGTTCAGCACGGCGCTCAGCGACGCCTCGGCCACGGGCTCGGCCGCGACGCGGGACATGATCCGCGCCTCCATGCGGCTGCGCGACTCGGCCACCCGCCTTCGGGCCGCCATGTCGACGGTGACGCTGACCGTGACGGCCACGGCCAGGAAGACCGTCAGGGCGATGAGGCTGTCGCGGCCGGACACGAAGAAGGTGCCGAGCGGCTCGGCGAAGAAGAAGTTGGCCAGCAGGAACGAGGCCACCGCGGCGACGAGGGCCGGCCAGGTGCCGCCGACGACCGCGACGACGACCACGGCCAGCAGGTACAGCAGCAGGACGCTCTCCAGCGCCAGCGTGCCGCGCAGGGCGACCAGGACGGCCGTCAGCGCGGGCAGCGCGACGGCGGCCAGCACGAACGCCGCCCCGCGCCGGGAACCCGGCAGCCCGGCGCCGGGCAGCGGCAACCGGCCCTCGTGCTCGGCGCGAGGCGCAGGCGTGGGTGCCGCGTCCACCATGGTTCCACTGTCACACACCCGCGGCGCTGTGCCGTTCGACGGCCGCCTTCTGCTCGGTGTGCTGTTCGATGGCCGCCTGCTCGTCGGGGCGGCGGGCGAGTCCGGCGGCCGAGCCCAGCTGCCAGGGCACGCTGGTGACCATGACGCCCGGCCGGAACCGCAGCCTCGTCTTCAGCCGCAGGGCGCTCTGGTTGTGCAGCAGTTGCTCCCACCAGTGCCCCACGACGTACTCGGGGATGAACACCGACACCACGTCGCGCGGGCTCCTGCGGCGCAGGTGCGAGACATAGTCGAGCACCGGTCCGGTGATCTCGCGGTAGGGCGAGTCGAGGACGGTCAGCGGCACCGGGATGCCGCGCTCGGTCCACTCGCGCTCCAGGGCCTCGGTGTCGGCGCTCTGCACGGTCACCGCCGTCAGCGTGCTCGGGCGCGTCGCGCGGGCGAACGCCAGGGCCCGCAGGGTCGGGGTGTGCAGCTTGGACACCAGCACCACGGCGTGCACGCTGCTCGGCAGGGTGACGCCCTGCGGGCCGGGCCGCAGCTCGTCCGCCACCGTGTCGTAGTGCCGCCGCACGCCCTTCATCAGCAGGAACACCAGCGGCATGGCGATCACGACGATCCAGGCGCCGTGCGTGAACTTCGTCACCAGCACCACCATCAGCACCAGGCCGGTGAAGCAGGCACCCAGGGCGTTGACGGCACGCGCGCGGTGCAGGTGCCTGCGGGCGGCCGGGTCGCAGGTGGCCAGCAGGCGGGTCCAGTGGCGCACCATGCCGGCCTGGCTGAGGGTGAAGGAGACGAACACCCCGATGATGTACAGCTGGATCAGGCGGGTGGTGCTGGCGTGGAACGCCCAGATCAGCCCGCCGGCCAGCAGCGCCAGCAGGATGATGCCGTTGCTGAAGACCAGACGGTCGCCGCGCCTGCCGAACTGGTGCGGCAGGAAGCCGTCCTGGCCGAGGATCGAGGCCAGGATGGGGAAACCGTTGAAGGCGGTGTTGGCCGCCAGGATCAGGATCCCCGCGGTGAAGGCGGTCAGCAGGAAGAACAACGGCGAGGCACCGCCGAACACCGCCGCGCCCACCTGCGCGATCACGGTCTTGGCCTGGTACCCCGCCGGCGTGCCGGTCAGATGCCAGGGGGTGTCGGCCACGTGCACCCGCGTGACGACGGCCAGGGCGGTGATCCCTCCGAACATCGCCACCGCGATGGCGCCCATGACGGCGAGGGTCGTGGCGGCGTTCCTGCTCTTGGGTCTGCGGAAGTTCGGCACGCCGTTGCTGATCGCCTCCACACCGGTCAGCGCGGTGCAGCCCTGGGAGAACGCCCGCAGCGCCAGCAGCAGCGCGAGCGCCCCCGTGGCCTGGGTCGCGGGCGAGACGCCGAACCCGGCCGACTCGGCCACCGGCACATGTCCCGCGGCGATCCGCGCCACACCCCAGAGGATCATGGTGAACACCAGGAAGATGAAGCCGTAGGTCGGGATCGCGAAGACGGTGCCGGACTCCTTGACGCCGCGCAGGTTCATGACGGTCAGCACCGCGACCATGCCGATCGAGATCTGCACCGCGTACGGCGACAGCGACGGCAGCGCGGAGACGATGTTGGCCACGCCCGCCGCGACCGACACCGCGACGGTCAGCACGTAGTCGACCAGCAGCGCGCTGGCGGCGATCAGCGACGCGTCGCGGCCGAGGTTCTCGCGGCTGACGGTGTACGCGCCGCCACCTCGCGGATAGGCGTGGCAGGTCTGGCGATAGGAGGCGACGACCACCACCAGCAGCACCGCCACGGCCAGCGCCACCCACGGGGTGAGCGTCAGCATCGCCAGCCCGCCCAGGCCGAGCGCCAGCAGGATCTCCTCGGTGGCGTACGCGTTGGACGACAGGGCGTCGCTGCAGAAGACGGGAAGCGCCAGCTTCTTCGGCAGGAGCGTCTCGCCCAGCTGCGAGCTGCGCAGCGGCCTTCCCACGAGCACTCGCTTGGAGGCTTCGAGCTTCACACCTCCATTTAAGTAGGGCACGAATCCGCAGGACAGCGGCCCTAACGCGTTCATGACACCGGCGGCTCCGATCTTGACGCGTCCTTAACGGGGACGGTCCCCCGTGGCGGCGCGCGGTTCGTGCGTTAGCCTCGATCGGACACCGCGGGAGCCCGGCGCATCGGGCTGAGAGTGTGGCTGGCGCGGCCACAGACCGCCTGAACCTGACCGGGTCATGCCGGCGTAGGGAGTTGGTCCGAAACGATGTCCGACGCACTGTTCCCCGGGGCGAGCCTGGGGCCGTCCCCCGTCGAAACCGCCACACGGCCGTCCATGGAGGAGCCCGGCCCGTGGTCCTTCAGCCAGGAGTTGTGGGCGGCGATCGAGCCGATCTACGCGGCGATCCTCGACCATCCGTTCATCACGGGCCTGGTCGACGGCACCCTGCCGCGCGAGGCCTTCCGCCACTTCGTGGTGCAGGACTCGCACTACCTGCGTGACTACGCCCGCGCGCTGGCCCTGTGCGCGGCCAGGGCCCCGGAGGAGGACGACGTGCGGGCCTTCGCCGCCGACGCGGTCGGGGCGATCGCCGCCGAGCAGGAGATGCACGCGGAGTTCATGTCGCAGCTCGGCGGGTCGGCCGGGGAGGCGGCGGCGCTGCCCGTCGGGCCGACGACCCGCGCCTACACCAGTTATCTGCTGGCGACGGTGTACGGCGGGTCGTTCCTCGACGGTCTCGCCGCGGTGCTCCCCTGCTACTGGATCTACGCCCGGGTCGGCGAGGCGCTGCTCGAACGTTCGTCTCCCGACCCGCTGTACCGCCGGTGGATCGCGACCTACGGGGACGAGGCCTTCCAGAGCGTGGTGCGCCGCGTGGTCGCCCTCGCCGACCGCACCGGCCGGGAGGCCACCCCCGCGCAGCGCGCCCGGGCCACCGAGCACTTCGTCACGACGTCGCGCTACGAGTGGATGTTCTGGGACGCCGCCTGGCGGCGGGAGACCTGGCCACTCTGAACCCGCCGCGCCGTGATTTGCCCGTTTTCTGGGTAGATGTGGCGAGTCAAGAATTATCGGCGGAATGAGACGATGTCCAGATGGACGTACGGAGCAGGAACAACGTTGTGGTGAACGGTCGGCCCGGTGCGCCGGTGGTGATGCTCGCGCACGGGTTCGGCTGTGACCAGAACCTCTGGCGGCTGGTGGCACCGGTGCTGGCCGAGGAGTTCCCGGTGGTCCTGTTCGACTACGTCGGCTCGGGCCGGTCGGACCTGTCGGCCTGGAGCGAGGAGCGCTACGGCTCGCTGGACGGCTACGCCCAGGACGTGCTGGACATCTGCCAGGAGCTCGACCTGCGGAACGTGGTGTTCGTGGGGCATTCGGTGAGCGCCATGGTCGGGGTGCTGGCCGCGGCCCGCGAACCCGAGCGGTTCGGCAAGCTGGTGCTCCTGGTGCCCTCGCCCCGTTACATCGACGACGGCGACTACCGGGGCGGGTTCAGCGCCGCCGACATCGAGGAGCTCCTGGACTCGCTGGAGGCCAACTACCTGGGCTGGTCCGCCGCCATGGGACCGGTGATCATGGGCAACCCGGAGCGGCCCGAGCTCGGCGAGGAGCTGACCAACGCGTTCTGCCGCACCGACCCGGCGATCGCCCGGGTGTTCGCCCGCACCACCTTCCTGGCCGACCACCGGGACGACCTGGCGACGGTCACGCTGCCGACGTTGATCCTGGAATGCGAGCAGGACGTGATCGCACCGCGCGAGGTCGGCGCCTGAGTGCACGCGGCGATCGGCGGCAGCCGGCTGATCACGCTCGACGCGACCGGCCACTGTCCGCAGCTGAGCGCCCCCGAAGCCACTTGAGGCCATCGCCGGCTTCGCCCGGGAATGATGAACCGATCGCGGCAGACGGATACGGAATTCACGGCACTATTGGAGGACAGCGCCGAGGATCTCTACGAGAACGCCCCGTGCGGTTACCTGTCCACCCTGCTGGACGGCAAGATCGCCAAGATCAACCAGACGCTGCTCGGCTGGCTCGGCCACCGGCGCGAGGAGGTGGTGGGCCGGAAGTACTTCTCCGACCTGCTCACCGTCGGCGGGAAGCTCTACCACGAGACCCACTTCGCGCCCCTGCTGCGCATGCAGGGCGAGATCAGCGGCATCGCGCTGGAGCTGAGAACGGCGGACGGCGGACGGCTGCCGGTGCTGGTCACCTCGGTGGTGAAGACCGGCGCGGACGGCCTGCCGATGTTGATCAGGACCACGGTGTTCGACGCCCGGGACCGCAGGGCGTACGAGAAGGAGTTACTGCGCGCCCGCCAGGAGGCCGAGCAGGACCGCGAACGGCTGCAGAAGGTGCTGGCCACGCTGCAGCAGAGCCTGCTGCCTCCCTCGCTGCCGGACGTCCCGGGACTGGAAGCGGCCGCCCACTACCAAACGGCCTCATCTGACAACCTGGGCGGCGACTTCTACGACCTGTTCGCGCTGGGCGACGGACGCTGGTGCTTCTTCCTGGGGGACGTGTGCGGCAAGGGCCCGGAGGCGGCGGCGGTGACCTCGCTGACCCGCTACACGCTGCGGGCCGCCGCCCTGCACGCCCCCGACCCGGCAGGCATGCTGAGCACCCTCGACACGGCCCTGCACGAGCGCTACGCGAACGAGGCGACGCGGTACTGCACGGTCATCGCCGGGACCCTCACCCCCGGCGCGGAGGGTTTCGAGGTGGCGCTGGCGAGCGGAGGCCACCCTCCGGCGCTGCTGCTGTCCGCGGACGGCCCGGCCTGCTACCTGCCGACGCCGGGCGGCATGCCGGCCGGGATACTGCCCTCGCCGTCATTCGTGTCGACCGGCACGCGCCTCGGGCCGGGTGACACGCTGCTGCTGTACACCGACGGGCTGATCGACGCGCGCACCTGCTCGGAGGAGGGGCGCTTCGGGCAGGAGGCCCTGCTGGCCTTCGCCGACCGGCTGCCCTCGGCCTCGCCCGCCGAGGCGGTCGAGGCCGTCAAGGGCCTGCTGGAGGGCTTTGGCCGGGGCTTGGAGGACGACACCGCGGTGCTCGCCCTCGGCGTGCCCGCCGAGGCGGCGACCGGCGCTCAGAGCCAGCTGTTGCGGCGGAAGCTCCGGTAGAGGAGGGCACAGGAGACGAGCATGACCCCGATCACCACCGGATAGCCCCACACGGCCTTCAGCTCGGGCATGTGGTCGAAGTTCATGCCGTAGATGCCGGCGATCATCGTGGGGACCGAGATGATCGCGACCCAGGCCGAGATCTTGCGCATGTCCTCGTTGGCCAGCGCGTTGGACCTCGCCAGCGCGGCCTCCAGGATGGAGTTGCACAGCTCGTTCGACGACTCGACCTGGTCACAGACCCGCGAGAGGTGGTCGACGACGTCACGGAAGTATTCGCGCATCTCCGAGGGGATCATGCGGCGCGACGGCAGGGCCCTGAGCGGGGCCTGCAGCGGCGTGACGGCGCGCTTCATCTCGAGCATCTCGCGCTTGAGCTGGTAGATGCGGCCGATGTCGCGGGAGCTGACGTCGGCGAAGACGGCGGCCTCGACCTCCTCGAGCTCGACCTGCATCTGGTCGGCGACCGAGAGGTACTTGTCGACGACGTGGTCGGCGATGGCGTGGAGCACGCCGGAGGGGCCGCGCGACATGATCTTGGGCTTCTCTTCGATGCGCCGGCGGACCTCGGCCAGCGCGCAGTGCTCGCCGTGGCGCACGGTGACGACGAAGTCGGGCCCCACGAACACCATGATCTCGCCGGTGCCGATGATCTCGCTGGAGGCGGTCAGCTCGTCGTGGTCGAGGAAGGCGACGGTCTTCAGGACCGCGAAGAGGGAGTCTCCGTAACGTTCCACCTTGGGCCTCTGGTGGGCCTTGATGGCGTCCTCGACGGCCAGGGGGTGCAGGCCGAAGACCTCGGCCAGCCACTCGACCTCGGGGGCCTCGGGCTCGTGGAGGCCGACCCAGACGTAGGCGCCGCCCGCCTCGGAGGAGGCGTTGTGCCGGCGCACCAGGCCGATGGCCTCGGGGATGCCGGCGACCTCGACGCGCTTGCCGTCGACGTACGCGCCGAACTCCACCACCGAGTCACTCGGCGGAACACACTGGCCGGTCGGAATGGCCGGACGCACCGGGACGACCGGCGCGGGGATGCGCAGCCGGACGGGAGCGGTGCGGGGGTGCAGGTTGATCCGCTGGAAAAGCGTGGACGAGCGCATGACGGGTCCCTTCCGCCCGACCTGGCGGAACCAACGCGCGCAAAAGCAGACAGAGGCGACAAACGTCGCTCAAAAGGGGGAAAGACGCGTGGCTCTCAGTCGGACACCGAATTGGAGTGGTCGGGTTTGCGCACGACGTACGTGCGCGAGCACGTACTGCTGGGATCACCAGATGTCATCCCGATTCCACCTCCGATCGGCCGAGAGGGACGGTCTACAGCTGGCCTAACCTACCACAGGCAGGCCTTCTCAAACAGAGTACACCCCCGGGGCATTCCCTGATCATGCAGAAGTTGACGAAAGACCGCCGCCACCCCGTACCCCCGGCACGGTTTGGGCCGTCCCCGAGGCTCTGACCTGCGCCGACGCGGGACACCCCGGACCCGCCCCGTAGACTCCCCACGTGCGCGTACTTGTGATTGGATCCGGCGGCCGCGAGCACGCCCTGTGCCGTGCCCTCGGGCTCGACCCGACGGTGACCGAGCTCCACTGTGCCCCCGGGAACGCCGGCATCGCCTCGGTGGCGACCATCCACCCCGTGTCGTCCACCGACCCCGAGCAGGTCACGGCGCTCGCCGTGCGGCTCGGCGCCGAGCTGGTCGTCGTCGGCCCCGAGGCCCCGCTGGTGGCGGGGGTGGCCGACGCCGTACGGGCGGCGGGCATCCCCTGCTTCGGCCCCTCCAAGGAGGCGGCCCGCGTCGAGGGCTCCAAGGCGTTCGCCAAGGACGTCATGGTCGCCGCCGGCGTGCCGACCGCGGGGGCCCGCGTGTGCACCACGCCCGAGGAGACCGCCGCCGCGCTGGACGCCTTCGGCGCGCCGTACGTCGTCAAGGACGACGGCCTCGCGGCGGGCAAGGGCGTGGTGGTGACGTCCGACCGCGACGAGGCACTGGCGCACGCGGCGGCCTGCGAGCGCGTGGTGGTCGAGGAGTACCTCGACGGCCCCGAGGTGTCGCTGTTCGCGCTGTGCGACGGCACCACGGCCGTGCCGCTGCAGCCCGCCCAGGACTTCAAGCGCGCCTACGACGGCGACCAGGGGCCCAACACCGGCGGCATGGGCGCCTACACCCCTCTCCCATGGGCCCCGCCCGGCCTGGTGGAGCAGGTCATGAACGACATCGTGCTGCCGACCGTCCGTGAGCTCGCGCGGCGCGGCACGCCGTACACCGGGGTGCTGTACGCGGGCCTCGCCCTCACCTCCTCCGGGCCGAAGGTCATCGAGTTCAACGCCCGCTTCGGCGACCCGGAGACCCAGGTGGTGCTCGACCGGCTGGAGACGCCGCTGGCGGGCCTGCTGCACGCCTGCGCGACCGGCACGCTGGCCTCCGCTCCGGCGCCCCGCCATCGCGACGGCGCGGCCGTGACGGTGGTCGTGGCGGCCGAGAACTACCCGGGCGACCCCGTCAAGGGCGACCCCATCGAGGGGCTCGAGCCGTCGGCCAAGGACGCCTACGTCATCCACGCCGGCACCGCCCTCGACGAGGCCGGCAGGGTGGTCTCGGCCGGCGGCCGGGTGCTGAGCGTCGTCGGCACCGGCCCGGACGTCCCTTCGGCCCGCGCCGCCGCCTACGAACAGGTCTCGCGCATCCGCCTGCGCGGCTCCCACCACCGCACCGACATCGCCGCCCGGGCCTGACCCGGCGAAGATCGGGAAGGGGTAGCGCGGGGGGCTCGCGAGGCGATAAGCCGGGGTGACGGCCGAGCCCTGGAGGAGCGTATGGCAGTGGACCCCGCGTTACGGCAGAACGCGCCCGGCGAGGGCGGCCAGCGAGAGGTGCTGCGCTGGCCGGGCGTGTGGCGGGTGCACATCAACTCGCGCGCCGAGGAGATCCAGGCGGACGCCGAGCGATGCGTGATGATCCGCCAGGGCGAGCCGGGGCTTCAGGCGCTCCACACCGCGATCGGACGTCATCTGCTGCTGGCCGCGGAGTACGCCAGGGAACGGCAGGGCTGGCGGCGCTGGCTGACCGGCCAGGCGATCGAGGGGGCCTGGTCGAACCTCTACGGGGCCACCATCCTGCTCTACGGGCTGCTCCCGGCCGGCGAGCTGAACGCCCGCGCCCCCGAGGTGCTCGCCACCGGCCGCGCCTACCTGCCCGCCGACGACGCCCGGATCAGCGTGCTCGCCGCGCGCATCGCGGCCGGTGACATCGGCGAGCAGGACCGTTCGTTGCTGCAGTCGGTGCTCAGGGCCGGCTACAACGCCGCCTCGATCGAGAGCGGGAGGGTGCGCAGCTTCCGCAACATGCTGCTCGGCGGCGTCGCCGTCCTGACGCTCATCGTGGCCGGGCTGGTGACCGTCGGGGCGATCTGGCCGTCCGCGATCCCCATGTGCGGCAGCGGCACCCTGCTCGCGAGCTTCGGGATGAGGGACAACCAGGTCTGCCCGACCGGCGCCGGGCACCCCACGCACGGCGACGTGCCGCTGGTGGCGCTGATCGGGATGCTGGGCGCGGCGCTCGCCACCGCGGCCAGCCTGTCGACCAGGTCGGAGCTCTCGACGCGCTACTCGCTGGCGGTCGCGCAGAACCTGCTCAAGGCCCCCGCCGGCGTCGCCACCGCGATCGTGGGCCTGCTGATCCTGAATTCGGGCTTCGTGCCGGGGTTCGGCGGCCTAAGCTCTCAGACGTCGATCCTGGTGTGGGCGATGGTGTTCGGATACGCCCAGCAGGTGGTGACGAGGTTCGTCGACCAGCGGGCCGACAACCTTCTCCACGCGGCCTCACCAAGTTCGCCGGCGAATACCCCGGGTCGTTGAGTGATCTTGGCTTTCACGGGCAGCGGAGTCACGCCGAAACGGCCGGGTCATCGTCCCGAAAGGACTAATGTGGGCGGATAACTTTGCCGCCGTCCGGTTGTCAGGCGCGTCATTCCCCAGATTCCGAGGAGCCACATCATATGGTTCGTTACCGCGTGCGCGGTGGCAACGCCCTGCGCGGAACCGCGTTCATCCAGGGAGCCAAGAACGCCGTGCTCCCGATGATCGGTGCGGCTCTGCTCGCCGCCGAAGGACGTACGGTGCTCCGGAACGTCCCGATCATCGAGGACGTACGCCGGGCGGTGGAGCTGGCCGAGGCCGTCGGCGCCAAGGTGGAGCTGCACGAGGCCGAGCGGACCCTGGTCATCGACGCCTCGAAGCTGACCAGCCCCGTGCTGCCGGCCGAGATCGCGCGGCGCTTCCGCGGTTCGGTCCTGTTCGTCCCCGCGCTGCTGCACCGCCTCGGCGAGGCGGTCATCGAGGGCGTCGGCGGGTGCAACCTCGGCAGTCGCAACCTCGACTTCCACTACCTGGGGTACAAGCGGCTCGGCGCGGTGGTCGACGAGGGCGAGGCGGTCATCCACGTCAAGGCCGCCGGGCTCGCCGGCGCCCCGCTCTACCTCGACACCCCCTCGCACACGGGCACCGAGAACCTCATCATGGCCGCCGCCCTGGCCAAGGGCACCACGATCATCGAGAACGCCGCGCTCGAGCCCGAGGTTCTCGACGTCATCGAGATGCTGACCAAGATGGGCGCCCGCATCAGCGGCGGCGGCACGGGGTTCATCACCGTCGAGGGCGTCGACGAGCTCACCGCGGTCGAGCACCGAGTGATGCCCGACCGCCTCGACGCGGGCGTGTTCGCCATGGCGGCGGCGATCACCGGCGGCGAGGTCAACCTCGTCGGCGCCTCCCTGGAGCACCTCGGCGTCGTGCGCTGGAAGCTGGAGCAGATGGGCGTCGAGTTCGCCACCGACGGCGCGGTCCTCCACGTGCGCCGCGACCGGCCGCTGCGGCCGATCAACGTCATCACCGACACCTACCCCGGCTTCGCCACCGACCTGCAGTCGCCGATCATGACGGTCGCCTGCCTCGCCGACGGCGCCAGCTACATCCACGAGCGCATCTTCGACGGGCGCTTCGCCCTCGCCGGCGAGCTCAACAAGATGGGCGCCCACATCGAGATCGATGGCAGCCGCGCGGTCGTCCACGGCCCCACACCCCTGACCGGAACCGACGTAACGGCCCACGACCTCCGCTCGGGCATCGCCCTGGTGCTCGCCGGCCTGGCCGCCGAGGGCGAGACGGTCGTATCCCCTGGGTACCTCATCGACCGGGGCCACCACGACCTCGCGGCGCGCATGAACGCCCTGGGAGGGGATGTGGTAAGGGAGATTTCCTCTAGGTCGTGACTCGGCCCGTAAAGCACCTCTGACCTGCTGATACAACCCTCCGCGCCATGCCCGACGGGCATGGCGCGGCTGCTTTCCGGCAAATCCGGGCGTGACATTAGTGCCTCGGCGAGCGATCGTTCCAAGGAGGACTAGACCGGATGGGAGACGAACCCTGGCCGGGAACGCCCGTGGAGCGCCTGCCGGCGAGCCGCTCGGCGGCCCGGCGAGGTGGACTCGACCAGTGGATTTCGAGAGGAAGCCATGCCGGACGCCGGGCGCGCGGGATGTACGTACCGGCCCACCGGCGAGCGGTGTGGCGACCTCGATCAGAGGTATGGCGGGATGGTACGAACATTGGTCGAAAGGGCCGAAGAAACTCCACGAGGGTCACGCGTGGGCGCGTCGGCGCCGGACCTCACGATCGGGGTGGTAGGACCCCATGATCTGGTCGAGCGCGTCATGCTCATGGGCAACGCGGCGGCTCCGGTTCCCTGCCGGCTCGTCGCCGCGGCCTACCGCGACGAGCAGGAGGCCGCCGACAAGGTGGTCCGGCTGGGGCCCGGGGTCGACGCATGCCTGTTCGCGAGCCCGGTGCCGTATGAGCTGGCCAAACGATCCGGCGTGCTCACGATCCCGGCGACCTACGTCCAGCTCGGGGGTCCCGCGCTGACGGCGGCGATCGCCAAGGCGGCGCTGGACGAACGCATCGACCCACGCCGGGTCAGTGTGGACGTGCTGGGTCGTGCCGACGTCGAGGAGGCGTACGCCGACCTCGGACTGCCGACGGCGGGCGTGCAGACGCGCGAGGAACCGGGCGCGACGGGCACCGTCGCGGCCTTCCACGAGCGCCTGATCAGGCAGGGCAGCACGACGGCGGCGCTCACGTGCCTGCCCGCGGTGGCCGACCGGCTCACCGCGGCGGGGGTGCCGACCGTACGGGTCAGGCCGACGTCGGCGGCGGTCCGTACCGCCCTGCACACGGCGGCGCTGCTCGGCGCGCACCACAGGCTGGAGGAGTCGCAACTGACGGTGGCGCTCATCGAGGTACCGACGTTACGCGAGCCCGTACGGCGGGCGGCACCGAGATACTGGCGTGACGAGCTTCGGTTGTCCCTGCACCGGCTGCTGGTCCAGGAAGCCAATCGGATGAACGCCGCCGTATGGGCGATCGACGATCACAGCTACCTGGTGACGGCGACCCGCGGCTCCATGGTCGCGGCGACGGACGGCTTCCGCGTCCTGCCGTTCGCGGCGCGGATCCGCGACGACCTCGGCCTCGCGGTCGAGATCGGCATCGGCATGGGACGCACCACCCACGACGCCGAGACGCACGCCAGGGCGGCACTGGCCCGCACACAGGCCGGCAAGCAGCCCCAGGGCTTCGCCGTGGACCGCGAGGGCCGCACGCTGGTCCCCGCGCCCCGGATGCCTCCCCAGGCTCCAGGACAGGGCCGGCCGAAGGGCGTCGAAGTGCTCGCACGGCTGGCGGCCAAGCTGGAGGGTGGCGACACGATTGTGGACGCGGAGAGCGCCGGGCGCATGCTCGGAGTGACTCCCCGCACGGCTCGGCGCCTGCTGCGCACGTTGGTTGACGAGGGACTCGCGTGGCCGCTTCCGCCGAACCGGACCCCCCAACCGGGCCGCCCCCGGCAGCTGTACCGCCTGATAGTGGAGAAGCTCGGCCCCCGCTGAGGAAGCCGGGCCGCGGGTCACCCGCGTGGGGCAGGTGACCCGCACTCCACACCCAGATCGACCCTCTCCCGTCCGGGAGAACCAGCGTTGACGCGCCGGGTTCCCGACGTACGACGGCGCCGGCTCCACCGCACGCCGTCCCACCGGCCCGGCGCCGATCGAGAACACACCCGTCAGCGGGGAGAGCGACGACGCCCACCGGCGACCCTCCGGCACTCCGGACGCCTACCGGCAAAGACACAGTGGCCCTCCCGCACTCCGTCACGAGGGCGGCCGGGTGCGGCCCACGGCGTCGGGCCGGGAGCCGTGCGGCGGGGCTTCCCTTCCCGCCCCACGCTGACCGCTTCTTCGGCGCCGGGGCGGTGGGATGTGGGACGGGGGAATTCGGCGCCGGTTACGGTGCGGAACCGGCCTCGCTCAGGGGCTATCGGACGCTTTCATCCACAGGCTGTGGATAACTCGTGGCTAGCAAAGGCCCATCGAATCCCGCTGCCCAGATGCAGAAATGTAACCTTGCGCCCGCCCTTGCGGTCACAGTTATCCACACCTTGTGGACAAAGCTGTGACCCGCCTCCTAATCAGGGCATCTCACCGTCCGAAACCCACATGAATCACCCCATCCGAGGCGGGTATTGTCACGAGTCATGGGCCAAAACACTCGTGACATCCGGATCTGGGCAGCGCTGATCGCTGTCTACGTCGTATGGGGGTCGACCTACCTCGGGATCAGGCTCACCATCGAGACGATCCCACCGATGCTCAGCGGCGGCCTCCGGTTCGTCCTGGCGGCGGCGATCCTCGGTGGCGCGCTCGCGGTCACCAAGGGACGCGCGGCGCTCCGCATGACGGGCACGCAGTTCCTCGGCGCCGGTCTGGTCGGTCTGCTCCTGCTCACCTCCGGCAACGGCCTGTTGGCCATCGCCGAGCAGTACATCTCCACCGGCCTGGCCGCCCTCCTGGTGGCCTCGGTGCCGCTCTGGCTGGTGATCTTCCGTATGGTGGCCCGCGACCGTCCTCACCTGCTCACACTGGCCGGTGTGCTGATCGGCTTCTGCGGCGTGGCGGGGCTCTCGCTGAGCGGTGGCGGCGGCCGCGGCAGCGCGTTCGGCATCGTGATCACCCTCGCCGGGTCCCTGTCGTGGTCGGCGGGCTCGTTCCTACCGGGCCGGATCCCCATGCCGGAGAATCCCTTCGTGGCCAGCACCGTCGAGATGCTCGTCGGCGGCGCCGGGCTGTTCGTGGTCGGCACGGTGTCGGGCGAACGCCTCCACCTGGCGTCCATCAGCACCGGGTCCGCGCTGGCCCTCGCCTACCTGGTGCTCGTCGGGTCGCTGGTGGGCTTCACCTCCTACATCTGGCTGCTCGGCAAGGCCCCGATCTCGCTGGTCTCGACATACGCCTACGTCAACCCCGTGGTGGCCGTGCTCCTCGGCGTGCTCGTCCTGAGCGAGCAGGTGACCCCGCCGGTGATCGCGGGCGGCCTGGTCATCGTGGTCGGCGTCGCGCTCGTGGTCTCCACCGAACGCAGCGGCCGGCGTCCACAGCGGACGCCGGCCGATGAGCCCTGGCCGGACGGAGCCCCCTCGCCCGGCAAGCCCTAGTGAAACAAACGGCCCTAACGGCCCCGGAAGTCCGCCGCGGCGGCGAGGAAGGCGTCGTTCGCCTCGGGCGTGCCGATGGAGATGCGCGCGCCCTCCACGCCGTACGGCCGGACGGCGACGCCGTCGACGGCGCAGCGCTCGGCGAACTCGCCCGTGCGCTCGCCGAGCCGCAGCCACACGAAGTTCGCCTCGGTCGGCGGGACCTCCCAGCCCTGGCCGAGCAGCGCGTCGCGCACCCGGGTGCGCTCCTTGACCACCAGTTCGACGCGCTCCAGCAACTCGTCCTCGGCGGCCAGGGAGGCGATGGCGGCGGCCTGCGCGATGCTGTTGACCGCGAAGGGCACCATCGTCTTGCGGACGGCCGAGGCGACGGGCTCGTGGCCGATGAGGTAGCCCACCCGCAGACCGGCCAGGCCGTACGCCTTGGAGAAGGTGCGCAGGACGGCGACGTTCGGCCGGTCGCGGTACAGGTCGAGCCCGTCGGGCACGTCGGCGTCGCGGACGTACTCGCGGTAGGCCTCGTCGAGCACGACGAGCACGTCGGCGGGGACCTCGTCGAGGAACGCCGTGAGCTCGGCGGTGCGGTTGACCGTGCCGGTCGGGTTGTTGGGGTTGCACACGAAGATCATGCGGGTGCGCGGGGTGATCGCGGCGGCCATGGCCCGGAGGTCGTGGGTCTCCTCCGCCAGGGGCACGCGCACCGAGACCACACCCGACAGGTCGGCGAGCAGGGGGTAGGCCTCGAACGACCGCCAGGCGTAGATCACCTCTGCCTCGGGGTCGCTCACGGTCTCGAAAAGCTGCTGGGCGACCGTCACCGAGCCCGCGCCGAGCGCGACGTGCTCCTGCGGGACGCCGAAACGTCCCGCCAGGGCCTCGGTGAGCCCCACACAGGCCGCGTCGGGGTAGCGGTGGATCTCGCGGGCGGCGGCGGCGATCGCCTCCACCACCGACGGCAGCGGGTCGTAGGGGCACTCGTTGGACGACAGCTTGAACGACCGCCCGTCGGCGGACACCACGGCCTTCCCCGGCCGGTAGACGGGCAACTGATCCAGAATCGGGCGGAAGCGAGGCATGTCCATACCTTATTCCTCGGCGACGTCCTACGCCCCTGGGGCGGCTATCCGGCGAGCCGCAGCATCGGCGGGTGCAGCAGCTCCGCGGGCCCCCGGCGGTACAGCATGGCGGGCCGGCCGCCGTCGCGGGTGGTGGTGCGGCCGGTGGGGAGGAGGAAGCCGTCGGCCTTGGTCACCTTGCGGTGGAAGTTGCGCGGGTCGAGCGGGCGGCCCCACACGATCTCGTACACCCTGCGCAGATCGGCCACGGTGAACTCCTCCGGGCAGAACGCCGCCCCGAGGGAGGTGTACTCCAGCTTGGCCCCCGCGCGTTCGATGCCGTCGAGCATGATGCGCCGGTGGTCGAAGGCCATGGCCTCCAGCGACGACACCGGCTGCCAGCTCATGTGGGCCTCCGTGGAGGCGGGCAGGTCGGGGGCGAGCCCGAGGTAGGCCACGCTCACGACACGCTGCCGGGGGTCGCGGTCGGGGTAACCGTAGGTGCGCAGTTGCTCCAGGTGGACGGGCGCGCCGGGCAGACCGGCGCGCTCGGCGAGCACGCGGGCGGCCGCGGCGGGAAGGTCTTCCTCCAGCTGGATGAAGCCCCCCGACAGCGCCCAGCGACCTTCGTACGGCGGGCGGTCGCGCCGCCAGACCAGGGCGCAGAGTTGATGGCAGCGCACGGTGAGAACGACGAGATCCACGCTGACCGGAATGCGCGGGACCATGTCACGCACGTTACACCGGGATCGGAGCACCTCGGACCGCCACGGCCGGTGACCAGGGCGGACGCCCGGCCCTCAGGTCTGGTGGTTGAGGAAGACGGGGGTGGTGCTCCGGCGCCCGTCCTGGGAGGTGACCTCCACCCGGACCCAGGTGCGGTCCGGGACCGACGACCAGTCGACCGGGATCCAGACCTTCTGGACGGCGCCGGGTAGCCCGGCGATGGGGGTGGCGTCCCACCATCCCACCGCGTCGGAGTCCACCACCTTGGGCTCCGGCCCGCCGTACCAGCTCAGCGTGACCTTGCCGTGCGCCACGTTGTAGCCGCGGACCTCGATGCCGTCCTGGATGCCCCGCTTGCCGGGGATGGCCTGGATCGGGATGGGGCGGTCCCAGTCCCTGGCGACCTGTTCGGCGAGGGTGGGCGTTCCGCAGGTGAAGAAGCTGCTCCACTTGTAGGAGATGATCTTCGACACGTAGGGCCCGGCGAACGCGACGGCCTCGTCCAGGCGCTTCTTGTCGGTGACGCCCCGCTTGCCGCCCGCCTCGCAGGCGCCGTCGCCCTGCGGCTCGAACGCCTCCACGTTGGCCCACAGCTGCACGTCGGTGCCCTCGGCGTGCAGTTGCGTCAGCGCCTCCGACATGGCCCGGTAGTAGTCGCGGGTGGAGCCGTAATAGGCCTCGCCGTAGGTGGTGTCGCCCACTACCGGCTTGAGGCGCTCGTCCACCTTCTGGCCCTTCAGGTTGGGCCAGAACAGTCCGACCTTGCCGGTGCCACGGCTGTCCTGCGGCGCGATGATGCCGACGCCACTGCGGGCGAGCGCCTTGAAGCCCTCGCCGACCTGGGCGGGCGTGGCGGTGAACTTCTTCTCCTTGCGCGCGTCCAGATACGGGCTGACCAGGATCGGCTTGCCGGGAAGCTCCTGCTCCACGATCTCGTGCTGTTCGGCGTAGACCTGCAGGGTGGGGACCTTGGACGGGTCCGGCCACTGCCGTAGCTGGAGCTCGAAGGGCTGGTAGACGCCGCCGAGCGAGTAGCGGTCCTTGAAGCGGTCGCCGTAGTCCTGCAGGATGCGCCTGGTCAGCGTGGTGAGCGTGCCGATGTGCCGAGGGTCGGCCTTGGTGGGGTCGACGCGGTCGCGCGGGGCCAGCGGCAGCGCGGGGAAGACCCGCATCGCGAAGCGGTCGGCCAGGTCGAGGATCTCGGTGAGGCTGTCCCTGCTCGCGCCGTCCACGAGGATCAGGTGGTATCCCTTGCCGCCGGAGGAGAAGTCGCACGACGCGCTGTCGGAGCCGTCGTCGGGGGCGATCACCCGGTAGTACACGTCGTTGCCGACGGTGATCGTGTGCTCCATCTGGGGGCAGCGGAACAGGTCGCGGCCGAACGCCTCGTCGGTGCGGTAGACGTAGGTCCAGGTGATGCGGTTGCCGGGGTTGGCGGCCTTGAGCGCGGCCTCGGCGGCCTTCACGCAGCTCATGCCGTTCTCCACGCACCGCTCGTAGCGGGGGTCGGGGTTCTGGCCCTGCGCGTCGAGCACGCGGCCGTCGCCGTCCACCGCGCGCGGCTGCAGGCCGAAGCCGAGGCGGACGACGGTGTCGCCGCCGACCCGGTGGATGGCCTGGAGCTGGCTGCGCCAGGTGCAGTGGTCGGAGGTCGGCACCAGCCAGTAGCCGCTGACCGCGTACGGGCTGGGCGTGGTGGTGTCGAACGTTCCACAGGGGTCGCTGAACGCGCTCGCGGTCGGCGTGGGGCTGCCGGAGCCGCGTTGGGCCGTCGGCTTGCCGGTCGCCGCGGTCCTGGAGCCGCCCGGGGAGTCCGGCAGGACGATGACGACCGCCGCGACAGCGGCCAGGAGAGCCGCTCCCAGGAGCAGAGTGAGCCCGCGCACCTTCAGGAGATTACCGTCCTCGGGTTGTGGCCCTGATAAAGATGGATCAGGACTACTTCTTGTCGCTTGCGGCCCACATTTCGAGCTGCGTGACGAACCTGCGGGCCGAGTTCGGCCAGTGGTGGTTCGCGCGGGCGGCGGCGTAGCCCCGCGCCCCGGCGCCCAGGCGCTCCTCGGGGTTGTTCTTCAGTCGCAGCACCGCCTGGGCGACGGCCTGGGGGTCGTTCCAGGGGACGACCACGCCGCTGCGGTACCGCTCCACCAGCTCGACCGCGCGGGGCGAGGGCGTGGTGATGACGGGGATGCCGTGCGCCATGTACTCCACGATCTTGGTGGGCATGGAGTGGCGGTAGTTCGGCTCGTCGTGCAGTAACGAGAGCCCGGCGAGCGCCCCGTCGAGCCGCTTCAGCGCCTCGTCGTTCGGCATGAAGTCACGCCACTCCAGCACTCCATCGGCCACGGCCTGATTGAGCATCGGACGGCTCTGCGGGTCGGCGTACCCGATGAGCTCGACGGCGACGCGGTGCGGCTGCAGCAGCCGTCCCACCTCGACGGCCTCCCGCACGCCCCGCGCCTCCGACAGCCAGCCGAGGTAGACCACCCGGTCGTCGGACGGTTCGCTGACGTGGTCGGGCACCCAGGTCTCGTTCGGCACGACCAGGTGCGCCCGCCGGAACCGGCCGGCGTAGGCGCTCTCGGCCAGCAACAGGTGCAGGTGACGCTCCGCCGTGCCCTCCAGCAGCCGCGCGAGGAAGCGCGTCGGCGGGCGCAGGAACGACGGCAGCCACGGCTTCAGCGACAGCGTGGCCGGAGTGTCCTCGTGGACGTCCCACACGACCGGGGGACGCTTCCGCACACCGGCGACCGCGAGCAGCAGCTCGGGATCGTGGATGAGCGCCAGGTCGACCTGGTCGCGCAGGCTCTTGAACAGCCGCCGCGCGGCCCGCACCGCCGCCAGCCGCTTGCGCTCGGCCGCCCGGGGCAGGTCGACGCCGGTCACCCACGAGCGGGGCACGACGCCTCGCGCCGTGTACGGCGCGGCGTACGTGACAGCATGACCGGCGTCCACGAGCGCGCGGATCTGCCGGTGCAGGATCCGGGCATCCTCGGGGTGGTGGACCACCGTCATGACGAGCACGTGCACGCGCCGACCCTCCGCCCTAGAGCCGCTCGACGCGTTCGCCCTCGGAGAGGACGCCCCTGGTGTCGAGAAGTAGCTTGGCCCGCTTCTCGACCATGTCGAGGTCGAACGCGGAGTGCTGCTGGAGCAGCACGGTGACGTCCGCCCTGTCCACGGCCTCCGCCAGGTCTTCCTCCCGTGGCACCTCGACGCCGTCGACCACCCACTGCTTGACGTGCGGGTCGGCGAACGCCAGGTCCGCGCCGAGCTCGCGGAACACCCGGGCGACCGGCACCGCGGGGGTCTCACGCTCGTCGGCGATGTCGGGCTTGTAGGTGACGCCCATCAGCAGGACGCGCGAACCGTTGACGGCCTTCTTGTCCCGGTTCAGCAGGCGCTGCACGCGGGCGACGACGTACGCCGGCATCCGCTCGTTGATCTCCTGCGCCAGCTCGACGAACCGGAACGGGTACCCGAGCTTGCGCACCGAGTAGGAGAGATAAGAGGGGTCCACCGGGATGCAGTGCCCGCCGACGCCGGGGCCGGGCAGGAACTTCTGGAAGCCGAACGGCTTGGTCGCGGCCGCCTCGATGGACTCCCAGAGGTTCACGCCGAGCTCGTCACAGAAGATCGCCATCTCGTTGACGAGGGCGATGTTGACGTGCCGGTAGGTGTTCTCCAGCAGCTTGGCCATCTCGGCCTCGCGCGTGCCGCTGACCGTCACGACCTGCTCGATGAAGCGGGCGTAGAACCCCGCCGCCCGGTCGCGGCAGGCCTCGGTGTAGCCGCCGACGACCTTCGGGGTGTTGCGCAGACCGTACTTGGGGTTGCCCGGGTCGATGCGCTCGGGCGAGAACGCCAGGTGGAAGTCGACACCCGCGGTCAGTCCCGAGACCTCTTCGAGGACGGGACGGACGAAGTCGTCGGTGGTGCCGGGGTAGGTGGTCGACTCCAGGACGATCAGCGTGCCCCGCTGGAGGTAGCGCGCCGCCGACTCCACGGCGCCGCGTACGGCCGAGAGGTCGGGGCGGTGGTCCTCGTCGAGCGGCGTCGGCACGCAGATCACCACGGTGTCGCTGGCCGCGAGCACCGACTGGTCGAGCGTGGCGGTGAAGCCGTTCGCCAGCATGGAGTCGAGGTCGGCGTCGCTCAGGTCGTCGATGTAGGAGCTGCCGGAGGTCAGGGCGTCGACCTTACGCGGGTCGACGTCGAGGCCGACGACGCGCAGGCCCGCCCCCGTGGCCTCCTTGGCCAGGGGCATTCCCACGTATCCCAGACCGATGACCGCGAGATCGTATCCGCTCACTTGGTCGCCTGAGGTAGTCCGAAACAACACTGCATGGTGGCAAAGGCTATCTCAAGTCCGCACAGATCACGTCTAATGCGGTTGAACCCACAGCTAACCGCTTCCGTAAGTACGGCCACAATAGGGCAATCAGCTCGCCAGCGACTGGTAGATCGCCTTGTACGTCTCCGCGATTCGGCTCCACGTCCGCTTGGCCGCGACCTCGGCACGGCCGGCCTCGCCCATCTCCGCGCGGCGCGCGGGATCCTCGCGCAGCGAGGCGACGGCCTTGGCCAGCGCGGCGGGGTCGCCGGGCGGCACGAGCATGCCCGCGCCGTCGGAGCCGACCAGCTCCGACAGCGCCGGAAGGTCGCTGAGGACGACGGGCTTGCCGAGCGCCATCGCCTCCACCGGCTTGAGCGGGGTCACCAGGCGGCAGACGCGCAGGTCCTCACGGGGGCAGGCGAAGATGTCGATGGCCGACTGCGCCTGCAGCGCCTCCTCCGGGCCGACGCGTCCGGGAAGGATGGCGAGGTCACCGAGGCGGAGCTTCTCCACCTGGGCGAGCAGCGCGGGCCGTTCGGCGCCGTCGCCGACGATCAGCACCCGTACGGGCGTGCCGGCGTCGCGGAGCAGCGCGGCGGCCGACAGCAGTGTGGCGAAGCCCTCGTAGCCGACGATGCTCGACACCGAGCCGACCACGATCTCGCCGGGGGCGATGCCGTACGCCGACCGGAACGCCGGGCCGTCGTAGTCGGCGCTCAGCAGGGAGTCGTCCACCGCGTTCGGCGCGAGGAAGATCTTCTCGCGGGGCACGCCGCGCTCGACGATCTCGGCCGCCATCGTCTCGGCCAGGGTCACCACGGCGTCCGCCGAGCGCATGATGTGCGCCTCGCGCTCCCGCTGGAGCAGGTGCCGCTCGCTGCCGACCCGCGCGGGGTCGCGCGAGGCCCAGGTCTCCTCCAGGAAGCCCCGCACCTCGTACACCATCGGCGTGCCGGTGCGCTCGCGGGCGGCCAGCGCCACCGAGCCGTTGCGGTGGTCGGTGGCGGCGTGCAGCACCTGCGGGCGCAGCGTCCTGACCAGCTCGGTCACCTCGCCGGCCCCGCGGACCATGCGGCCCCGGCTCTCGAACGGCACCTCGCCGCTCGGCAGCAGCCGGTGGTAGGGCACCCCGTCGATCTCGTCGTACGGCTCGGCGTCCGCGTGTCCCTGGAGCATCGGGTAGCCCCAGCTCGTCACCACGTGCGGGTCGAGCCCCGCGGCGCGCTGGGCGGTGACGATGCGGTGGGTGCGCACGGTGTAGCCGGCCTGGGTGTACGGCAGGGCGTTGGTCACGCAGTGCAGCACACGGCCCTCGACGCGCTCGCCGACGATCACCTTGGACTTCGGCGGGATCGGCGTCGGGCTGATCGCGGCCTTCTCGCCCTCGTAGTAGGCGATCCGGCGGCGGATGAACGGCCAGCGGGCGTGCGGCTGCAGCACCTCGATGGCCTTGGTCATGCGACCGCGCTCGAACTCGATCTTGGCCGCCTCCAGCGGCCCGTCGGCCATGCGCCGCGCGATCTTGCGTGCCGTCACCTTGACCGCGCGGGCCACGGGCCAGGCGACCTTGCCGACGGCGGGACGCAGAGTCGGCGGCATGGCCTCGGCCGCCGCCTGCGCCACCCTCATGGGGTCAGATTTGACCCTGGTGACGAAGACGCGGGAGACGATGACCGGATGCTGGACGAAGCCCTTGAGGAAGCCGCGCAGGCCGGCACGAGCCGACTTTGGGGATACCTTCTCGGGCCGGCTGGCCTCGGAAACCACGCCGTGACCGTACCATAGGCACCGCTTGGCCCATCTGAGCATTAGACGACCTGATTCCGGGTGAAAGGCGAGGTCAATGAGGGAAAACGCCCTCGTTCTGCACGTGCTGGGCGCTCGTCCCAACTTCGTCAAAGCGGCGCCTGTCGTGCGCGCTCTCGCCGAACTGGGCGTCCGGCAGGGCATCGTCCACACGGGGCAGCACTACGACGCGCTGATGTCCGACGTGTTCTTCGCCGACCTCGGCCTGCCCGAGCCGATCGCCAACCTCGGCGTGGGCTCCGGCACCCACGCGCGGCAGACCGCCGCGCTGCTCACCGGGCTCGAAGAGGTCGTCCTCGAGCACAAGCCCGACCTTGTCGTGGTCTACGGCGATGTCAACTCGACGCTGGCCGCGATCCTGGTCTGCGCCAAGCTGCACATCCCGACCGCGCACGTGGAGGCGGGCCTTCGCTCGTTCGACCGGGAGATGCCCGAGGAGGTCAACCGGGTCGTCACCGACGCCCTCGCCGACATCCTGCTGGTGACCAGTCCCGACGGGCTCTCCCACCTCGCCAACGAGGGCGTCGCGCCGTCCAAGGTGCACCTGGTCGGCAACCCCATGATCGACAGTCTCTTCTCGGCGCTGCCCAAGCTCGACCCCGAGCCGCTGAAGGCACGCCTCGGCCTGCCCGGGCGGTACGCCGTGGCGACCCTGCACCGTCCGGCCAACGTCGACGACCCCGAGGCGGCGCGCGAGCTGGTCGAGGCCGTGCTGGCGGTGGGCGAGCAGGTGCCGATCGTGGTCCCGCTGCACCCGCGCGGCCGGGCGCGCCTGGCCGAGGCGGGCCTGGTCACCGGCGACAACCTCACGATCATCGATCCGCTGGGGTACGTCGACTTCCTCTCGCTGGTGCGCGGCGCGGCGCTGGTCGTCACCGACTCCGGCGGCGTGCAGGAGGAGACGACCATGCTGGGCGTCCCCTGTCTCACCGTCCGCCCCAACACCGAGCGGCCCGTCACGGTCACCCATGGCACCAACCGCCTGGTGACGCCCGCGACGCTGTCCGCCGCCGCGTCGAAGGCGCTCGCCGACGGCGCGGCCACCCCGAGCGGGGAGCTGCCGCCGCTGTGGGACGGCGCCGCCGGGCCGAGGATCGCCCGCGTCATCGAGGCGTGGCTGCGCGGCGACAACCTCTCGCCGGCCGCCCAGGGCGTCGCGCCGACGTCCTGACTCGGGTATGCGGCCGCGCTGACCTGCGCGTTCGACCGAGCGGGCCGTAACATCCCGGCGTAAGCCATACGATCGGACATTCCCGGGCAGAGTGCCGGATACGAGGGAGCAAGTCGGACCATGGCCGAGACTGACCAGAAAAATCCGGATGAGCCGCGATTTCAGCGTCTCGGGGCGGCGAACTGGCTGCCCGAGGAGCGCAAGGTCGTCGAGCGCTACGAAGACCGCATCCGCGACCTGGAGCGCCGGCTGCGCACCGCCGAGGCCAAGGCCGAGTACGCCCAGTGGCAGCTCTCGGCGACCAAGGCACAGCGCCCGTACCGGGTGAGCACCGCCCTCGCCGGCGCCAAGCGTCCCGCCAAGCTCGTACGGCTGCCGCGCGACCTCTCGCAGGCCATGAAGCCGAAGAAGGCGCCCAAGGCGCCGGCCACGGTCACCGCGAGCGCCGCCGCCATCGAGGCGGCGCTCGCGCACGCGCCCGAGGTCAAGATCCCGAACCTCGCCTGGCCGGACGGCCCGGTCAACCGTCCCGACCTGAAGGTCGCCGTCATCCTCGACGACTTCTCCCGGATGGCCTTCAAGTACGAGTGGGACCAGATCGAGTTCGGCCTCAAGGACTGGCCCGAGGTCTTCGCCGAGAAGCGTCCCGACCTGCTGTTCTGCGAGTCGGCCTGGCACGGCAACCAGGGGCGCTGGCGCTACCAGATGACCGGGACCAACGCGCCCAAGCAGGAGCTGCGCGACCTGGTGGCCTGGTGCCGCGAGCAGGGCATCCCGACGGTCTTCTGGAACAAGGAGGACCCGCCGAACTTCGACTTCTTCATCGACACCGCGAAGCTGTTCGACTACGTGTACACGTGCGACGGCGACATGGTGCCGAAGTATCGCGAAATATTGGGACATGACCGGGTGGACGTGCTGCAGTTCGCCGCCCAGCCGCGCGTGCACAACCCGATCCAGACCAAGCAGGGCCGGCCGTACGACGTGGTCTTCGCCGGCATGTACTTCCGCGACAAGCACCCCGAGCGGCGCGAGCAGATGGAGACCGTCATCGCGCCCACCCGCGAGCTCGGCCTGCACATCTTCGCGCGCAACGACAAGGCCGGCGAGAAGTACGCCTGGCCCGAGGAGTACCGGCCGCACATCGTCGGCGAGCTGCCGTACGAGCAGATGCTGGCCGCGTACAAGATGTACAAGGTCTTCCTGAACGTGAACTCGGTGATCGACTCGCCGACCATGTGCGCGCGGCGCGTCTTCGAGCTCTCGGCCTGCTCGACCACCGTGCTGTCGGGCTGGTCGCGGGCGATCGAGGAGACCTTCGGGCCGCTGATCCCGATCGCCCACTCCCAGGAAGAGGCCTACAACCAGGCCCTCTACTTCATCAACAGCCCGGAGTTCCGGGCACGGCAGGCCCACCTGGCGATGCGCGAGGTCTTCGACAAGCACCTGTTCACGCACCGCGTCGACCAGATCCTCACCGCGCTCGGCCGCCCGGTCGTCCCCCGCACGAAGTACGTGTCGATCGTCCTGCCCACCAACCGCGCCGGGCAGATCGAGCACGCGATCGCCCAGGTCGCGCGGCAGCGTCACCGCGACCTGGAGCTGATCCTGGTCCTGCACGGGCTCGACATCGACACCGCCGTCGTCCGGGACAAGGCCCTCGCCGCCGGCGTCCCCGCCGTCAAGGTGCTCACCGCCGACCCATCGCTCACGCTCGGCGAGGTGCTCAACGTCGGCATCGCGCAGGCCGACGGCGACTACATCGCCAAGATGGACGACGACAACCTCTACGGCACCCACTACCTGTCGGACCTGCTGCGCGCCTTCGACTACGCCGACGCCGAGATGGTCGGCAAGGGCGCGCACTACACCTATTTCCCCGCGACCAACAGCACCGTGATCCGCCTGCCGGGCCTGGAGCACCGGTACGCCCACCTGGTGCAGGGCGCCACCATCCTCGCCAAGGCCGACCTGCTGCGGACGTTCGCGTTCGAAGCCGTCAACGCGGGCGAGGACACCCGGCTGGTCCGCCGGTGCAAGGAGGAGGGCGTCCGCATCTACTCGGGCGACCGCTTCAACTTCGTCTACATGCGCGGCGCCGACGCCAACGCCCACACCTGGAAGGCCCAGGACTACAAGCTGCTCCGCAACGCCCAGTTCTGCTTCGTCGGCCACCCCGAGGACCACGTGATGATCTGAGTCCCATGCTTTCGGCCCGGGGAGCGGTACGACCGCCCTCCGGGCGGGAACGGTGGGGATGACGAGCCGGCGGGACCCCGCCCTCGTGCCGATCCACCACGAGGGACGAAGGCCTGCCGCCCCCGCAACGGGAGGGCAGCATCATGACGATCTCTCTCAACCACACGATCGTCCCCGCACGGGACAAGCGAGCCTCGGCCGGTTTCCTCGCGGGCATCCTCGGCCTGCCCGTCGGGGAACCGATGGGCCCCTTCGTCCCCGTGCGCATCGGGGAGCTGACCACGCTCGACTTCGCCGACGCCGACTTCGCCTCCAGAGGCGTCGGTGAGATCACCCCGCACCATTACGCGTTCGCGGTCGGTGAGGACGAGTTCGACCAGATCTTCGAGCGCATCGTCGAGGCGGGTCTCGACTACTACGCCGAACCGCACGAGCCCAAGCACCACGGAGAGATCAACACCTGGCGCGGCGGCCGCACCGTCTACTTCGACGACCCCGACGGCCACATCATGGAGGTCATGACCACGGCCGCCGCCTGACGCGGCGCCGGCAGAACATCGGCTTGCCGGCGTTCTTCGGCGCAGTCCCGATCCGTGTTCACGGTTCCGTCCCGCCCTCCTCCGGAACGAGCCGCCGAACCGGACTCAGGTGGCCGGCGGGTGCCCGAGGCGCCGCACGGCATAGGCGCGGATGGCCTCCGCCAGCCAGGGCGGGAGCAGTGGGTCGACGGCTTCGACCATGGCGCGTTGCTCGGGGTTGTCCACGACGAGGTCGGCGAGGGCGTGGTAGGCCGCGGCGTCGGCCGGCCACAGCGCGCGGACGCCCTGGTAGTGCTCGGTCACGAGATCGAGGGCCTCGTCGTCGTCCGGGGCGGCTCCGCGCTCACGGGCCTGGGACATACGGGTGAACAGGCGGCGGCCTTGCTCGGCCGCCTGCTCGTGGTCCGCACGGGTCCAGCCGCCGGTGACCGTCTCGGCGGCGGCCATGTGCGCGCCGGCGCCGTCGCCGTACCGGGCCCGCAGGTCGTCGCGCAGGCGCCGCTTGGCGTCGGCGAGGCCCGCGAAGAACTCCTCGTCGCTCATGCGTCGCTCGCCCGAGAGGTCGGCGATGGTGCGGTCGAGGGTGTGCATGATGCGGTCGAGGCGGTCGCGCTCGGCGGCCAGTTGCTCACGGTGCCGGCGCAGCGCCGTGAGCTCGTCGGTCTCCCCGTCGAGGGTCTCGGCGATCACCCCCAGCGGCATCCCGAGCTCCCGCAGGACCATGATGCGCTGCAGCCGAAGCAGCTCAGGGCGTCCGTACCACCGGTAGCCGTTCGCCGAGACGCGCGCCGGCGACAGGATGCCGATGTCGTCGTAGTGGCGCAGCGTGCGGGACGAGATGCCCGCCATCCGGGCGACCTGGCTGATGGAGTACTCCACAGCGGGGAGCTTAAACGGCTGGACCTTCTCGTTACGTCAACTTCTAGCATCGGCCGCATGGTCACACACGAGCCGTTCACGATCATCGATGTCCGCGTCTTCGACGGTCACCGCGTCCTCGACGCCGACCACCTGCGGGTCACCGACGGGCGCGTGGACGCCCTGGGCGACGTGGCGATCATCCGTCCCGGGGACGCCCTGGTGGACGGACGCGGCGGGACGCTGCTGCCAGGGCTCATGGACGCGCACGTCCACCTGCTGCCCGGATGCACCCCGCTGGCCGCGACGTTCGGGGTGACGACGGTGATCGACCAGTTCAGCAAGCCGGAGGTCATCGTCCCGGAGAGGGACGCCGTCGCGGCGTCCGAACGATGGGAGGGCCCGGTCCGGGCGGACCTGCGCACGTCGAGCATCGGGGCGACCGCGCCGAACGGCCACCCGACCATGGCCTACGCGCCCTTCCCGTACGTCACGGGGCCGGCGGACGCCGCGCCCTTCGTCGAGGCGCGCCTGGCCGAGGGCGCCACCCACCTGAAGGTGATCTACGACGACGGCTCCGGCGCGATGCTCGACATCCCCTCACTGGACGCCGAGACGATCCGGGCGCTCGTCCAGGCGGCCCACCTGCACGGCCTCCCGGTGGTCGCGCACGTCTCGACGTCCGCCGGGGCGGTGGCGGTGGCGCGCTGCGGGGTCGACGTGCTGGCGCACGCGCCGTTCGACCGCATGACGGACGCCGAGCTCGCCGAGGTGGCCCGCAGCGGAGTCGCCCTGATCGCGACACTGTCGATCATCGACGGCTTCCCCGGTTCGGACGGCGTCATGCCCCTCCTCGCCCAGCCCGAGCTGGCGGCCCGGCTCACGCCACGCTGGCGCAGAGTGCTGAAGGCGCAGTCGAGGCGGTGGATGCCCCCACAGGCTCCCGACGGCGCCGCCGCCCGGTACAACACCGTCGCGCTGATGGAGTCCGGAGTACGGGTGCTCGCCGGCACCGACACGCCCAACCCCGGGCTGGTCTTCGGCGCGAGTCTGCACCGCGAACTGCAGCACCTCGTCCGCGCCGGTCTGCGCCCGGCCGAGGCGCTGACCGCCGCCACCGCCACCACCGCCGAGGTGTTCGGCCTGGCCGACCGGGGGCGGCTCGTCGCCGGCTCGCGCGCGGACCTGGTCCTCGTCGACGGGGACCCGACGGTGGACATCACCGCGACGCATTCGGTGCGCCACACGTGGGTGCGCGGACGGCGGGTGGCGCCCGAGGAGTACGCGGGCAGCGAGACCGAGCGCCACGGCATCGCCTGGCTGCGGGAGTCGAACTCCAAGATCATGTCCGCGATCCGCCGTACATGGCCCGGCCTTCCCGTACCCGAGGAGGTCACCCGCGACGACGGCGAGGTCCTCGGCCGCGTCGTCCCCACCGCGGGCGGCTGGCAGGCCGAGACGACGTTCGGCGCTCCCCTCGGCGAGGTCGGCACCCGCGAGGAGGCACTGGAGACCGTTCATACAAGGGGCCTCGCCTGCCTGGCCGAACCGTGGTGGGTGCTGCCCCTGGACGAGGCAGGGTGGCGCGAGGCCCGCCTGCTGGAAGTCGAGCCCGAACGAATCCGCCTCCGCTGGACCGACCCCCTGACCACCCAGCCCCCCTCAGGCCAGTGGTTCGCCCTGACCGACATCGACCTGTCCCTCCACAGGCCCGACAGCTGAGGCGGAGATACTATCGCTGGCGATACTATTCATCGCGATAGTATCGCCAGCGATAGACTTGCTCTCGTGACTCGGTTCATCGGGCGTGAGGTGGAGATCGCGGCGCTGCGGAGCCTGCTCGACAGAGTGACGGCGGCCATCGGTGAACCGCGACCGGGACAGTGCGTGCTGATGCGGGGGCGCAGGCGCATCGGCAAGTCCGCCTTGGCCGAGGAGTTCGTGAGCCGCACCGGCCTGCCGTATCTCTACTTCACCGCCGCACGGGCGAGCGAGGAGCAGGAGCTACGGCAGTTGATGGACGACGTCGCGGCCTCCGAACTGGCCGATCGCGCGGTCTTCGCCGAGACGCCTCCGGCCAACTGGAACGGCGCACTCCAGCTCCTGGCCGACATAGTCCCGGACGACTCCCCCTCTGTGCTGGTGATCGACGAGGTTCCCTACCTCATGGAGCGCGTCGATGCCTTCGAGGGCATGCTTCAGCGGGCCTGGGACCGGTTCCTGAGCCGCAAGCCGGTTCTCCTGATCCTCATCGGCTCGGATCTGTCGATGATGGAGGCCCTCAACAGCTATGAGCGGCCATTTCACCAGCGGGGCACCGAGATGGTGGTCAAACCACTCAATCCCGCAGAAATTCAGGAAATGCTCGGGCTGGACGCCAAGTCGGCCTTCGACGCGGCGCTCGTCACCGGTGGGCTTCCCTTGGTGTGTGCCGAATGGCGGCCAGGAACGTCGTTGTGGGAGTACCTCCACGAGGCGCTGATGAATCCCGTCTCGGCCCTGCTCGTCTCAGGAGAGAGGATGCTGGCCGCGGAATTTCCCGGGCAGGCCATGGCCAGAGAAGTGCTGGAGGCCATCGGCAGCGGAGAGCGGACGTTCGTGAACATCGCCCGAGCGGCCGGGGGCATCTCGCACTCCACGCTCACTCGCGCTGTCGAGGTCCTCACGGCCAAGGGCATCGTCGTCTCGGACGTTCCCCTGAGCACCCGCCCGTCGAAGGAGCGTCGCTACCGGATCAGCGACGCATACCTCCGATTCTGGCTCTACTTCCTCCAGCCTCACATACCGGAAATCGAGCGGCGGCGTGGAGACCTCACCGTGCGGCGCGTCGCCGCGGGCTGGAGCAGCTGGCGCGGAAGAGCCGTCGAGCCCCTGGTGCGCGAAGCGCTGGCCCGCCTGGCGCCCGACGGACGGCTTCCGCAGGCCGCGGCGATCGGCTCGTACTGGACACGGAGCAACGACGTCGAGATAGACATCGTCGGAGCCGACCGCGCTCCCGTAGCGAAAGAACTCCACTTCATCGGATCGATCAAGTGGCTGGAGAGCCCGTTCGACAATCATGACCTTCAGAAGTTGATCCAGCACCGCGCGAGGCTCACGGACAACCCCCTGCCCCTGATCGTGGCCTCCCGAAGCGGTGCTTCGTGTGGCGGAATGGCCACTGTGTACGGCCCCGACGACCTCGTCACGGCCTGGCGGTATCCGCGCTGACCAGGGGCGATCTGTGTGCCGGCGCGCAGCTTCTCGGAAGGTCTACCACGGACAGACCGTACAACTTCGGGCGAGCGGGAATGTAAGTGACCATGTAGACGTTCGCTTACTTCCGTGACGGCGCGCGCCGGCCGGGTGCGTCGCCCTGTTCCACGACGCGCTAAGGAGAACGTGGCCGACGTGACGACGGTAACCACCTCGAAAGGCATCGGTCTCAGGTCGGAGCGCGGTCCGGTGCTCGCCGCAATCATGCTCTGCACCGGCCTGGTCGCCCTGGACAGCACGATCATCGCGACGGCGGTGCCCTCCGTCGTCCGTGATCTGGGCGGTTTCTCGCAGTTCCCCTGGTTGTTCTCGATCTACCTGCTCACGCAGGCGGTGACGGTCCCCCTCTACGGCAAGTTCGCCGACATCTTCGGGCGCAAGCCGGTGATGTTCTTCGGCATCGCCGTATTCTTGCTCGGCTCGATGCTGTGCGGTGTCGCGTGGAGCATGCCCGCGCTCATCGTGTTCCGCGCACTGCAGGGCATCGGCGCCGGCGCGGTGCAACCCATGAGCATCACGATGGTCGGCGACCTGTACTCGGTGGAGGAACGCGCCCGCGTGCAGGGGTACGTGGCCAGCGTCTGGGGTGTCTCCGCCGTCATCGGCCCGACCCTCGGCGGCCTGTTCTCCGAGTACGTCTCGTGGCGCTGGATCTTCTTCATCAACCTCCCGCTCGGCGCCGTCGCCGCCTGGATGCTCGCCCGGCGGTTCAAGGAGAAGGTGACGCGCAGCTCTCACAAGATCGATTACCTCGGCGCGGTGCTGCTGATCGGCGGCTCCTCCCTGGCCATCCTGGGCCTGCTGGAAGGCGGCGTCGCGTGGAGCTGGGGATCGGCGCCCAGCCTCGGCATCTTCGCGGCGGCTCTGGTGATGATCGTCGCGTTCGTGCTGGTGGAACGCCGGGCGGCGGAGCCGATCCTGCCGCTGTGGGTCTTCCGTCACCGCGTCCTCACCGGTGGCAACCTGGTCGGTCTGGGCGTCGGCGCGCTGATGATCGGCCTCAGCTCGTACGTGCCCACCTACGCGCAGGGGGTGCTCGGCACCGGCGCCCTGGTCGCCGGTTTCGCGCTCGCCGCGCTCACCGTCGGCTGGCCGCTCGCCGCGACCGTCTCCGGACGCATCTACATGCGCATCGGGTTCCGTGACACCGCCCTGATCGGAAGCGGCGTGGTCGTCGTCGGCGCCATCCTGTGCGCCCTGCTCGCCCGCGACTCGAGCATCTGGTTCGTCGCGGTGGCCTGCTTCGTCGTCGGCGCGGGCCTCGGACTCGCCTCCAGCCCCACCATGGTCGCCATCCAGTCCGTCGTCGGCTGGGACCGGCGCGGCGTCGTCACGGCCACCAACATGTTCTGCCGCTCCATCGGCAGCGCGGTCGGTGCGGCCATCCTCGGGGCGATCTCCAACGCCACGCTCGCCGACCGCTTCGCCCACCCGCCGGCCTCGGTGGCCGGCCACCTGCCCGCCAGCCTCGACGCCACCAGCCTCGTTCTCGGCAGCTCGGCCGCCGGCTCCCCCACGGCGTCCTTCATCCGCGGCGCCCTCTACGACGCCAGCCACCACATCTTCCTCACCCTCACCGCCGTCGCCGTCCTCAGCGTCGCCGCCATCCTCCTCATGCCGCGCCACACCAAGGAACTGACCTTCGACTGACCGTCGCGCTTTCCCTCACAGCGGAACGATCGGATAAGGCTCCCTGGCGGCAGGATGATGGGGTGGCGGTACAAGCCATGGGAGCCGGGGGTGCGATGGGCGGGCGTCAGGTCAAGGCGGTCGAGTTGCCGGATGGCGGGGCGGTACTGGCAAGGGGGCTCCGGGACACGCCTGCGCCCGAGCCCGTGCCGCAGTTCGGGCTGTACCTGCTGGGGCACCCTCTCGACCGGCCGAATCTGTACGGCCGGTACCTGGTCGGGCTGCGGCCGTGGGCGCCGTCCTGGCCGTACGAACGGGTCGACTGGCCTGATTTCTCCGCGCCTCGCGACCCGCAACAGGCGATCGTCCAGCTACGCCAGACCCTGGCGCGCGTCCGAGCCGGGGAACGGGTCGAGGTCGCCTGCGGGGGCGGGCGTGGCCGTACCGGCACCGCCCTGAGCGCTCTCGCCGTCCTTCAGGGGACGTCCCCGGCGGAGGCGGTCGCATGGGTGCGGGGCGCCTACGACGCGAAAGCGGTCGAGTCGCGGGCCCAGCACCGCTTCCTCCAGCGAGTCGCCGCCTCCGCCTGAAGTCCCGGCTATACGAGGGCCTCCGCGGTGGCGAGGCGGTTCTCGTGGACTCGCAGGTTCAGGGTGGCGAGGTCGAGCAGCGGGGTGTCCACCCCGAACGTCCGGGCTCGTGCCGTCAGGTCGCCGAGGATCTGCTCGACCTCGGTGGGGAAACCGGCGGCCAGGTCCCGGGACATGGACGCCGAATCCCTGGATCCCGGCTGGGTGACCATCGCCGTGGTGACGGCGAGCGCACCGTCCGGGACGGGATACCCGGCCGCCGCCGACACCGCGGCCGCTTCGGCGAGGATGGCCGGGCCGAGCCGCTCGCCGCCGGGGACGGCGACGATGTCGCCGACCGTGCCACGCAGCAGTGACGTCAGCGCGCCGAGGGTGCTGATGAACACCCATTTGTGCCACATCGCCCCGATGATGTCCGCGGAGAGGTCCAGGTCGAAGCCGGCACCGCCCAGCGTCCGCTCGATCTCGTCCAGCCGGCGGGACGGGCGACCGTCCTGCTCGCCGATCGTCATGGCGCCGATCCGCGCGAGTTGGACGATGTCCTCCGCCTCGTCGACGGTGGTCATGACCTTGACGACCCCACCGAGCACGGCGGACGGTCCGAAGCGGGCGTTCAGAACGTCCATGTGCGCCATCCCGTTCAGGAAGGGGACGACGGCGGTGTGCGGCCCGACCGCCGGAGCGGCGTCGTCGAGTGCCGGCGGCAGAGCGCGCGCCTTCACCGAGACGAGCACGAGGTCGTAGGGCGTGGTGATCTCACCCGCCGTCACGAGCGCGGGGGCGATCACCTCGTCCGCTCCCAGTCCGGTCAGGCGCAGTCCCCGCTCGCGAAGGACCGCGGCACGGCGCGGACGGACGAGGAACGTGACGTCCCGGCCGGCCTGGGCGAGCCTGAGGCCGAAGAAGCCTCCCGTCGCACCGGCCCCGATGACGAGGATCTTCATGATCGCGCGAACTCCTTCGGTGACACTGGTTGAGAGGGTGTCATCATGTGACACCATATGAACCGGTGTCAATCGAGAGGACCGGAGCATGAGCCGTTCACCCGCCCCCGCCCCGGCGAGTTCCGTCGACCCGGTGATGGCGTTCCCCTTCGTCGGCGGGCGCCCCTGCCTGAACTTCGTCGCCACCCTGGGCAAGCGCCGCACCGAGCGCATCGAACGGCTGCCGGACCCGGACGCCCTGGCGCGCTGGATCATCGAGGCGGGGCTGCGGGCGGACCCGCAGGACGCGGACGCGGGCGCGGGCGACCTGCCGGAAGAACTTGAGGACGTACGCCCTGGCGGCCCGCTCATCGGGTCCGGCGACGCCGGTCAGACCGCGGCGGGTCACATGCACGCCACCGGCGAAGACCTGACGGCAGCCCGTGCCCTGCGTGAGGCGCTCCATCGGGTGCTCTTCTCGGCCATGGGCGGTCATGTACCTGATCCCGCCGACGTCGCGCAGGTCAACAAGACCGCCGCCCGCGCCGACCTGGCGCCACAACTGACCCTCGGCGGCGCCGGCGGCCTGACCGCCCTGAACTGGCGGGCCGCGCAGCCCGTCCAGGCCGCCTTGGCGACCGTGGCCCGGGACGCCGTACTGCTGGTCGGCGGTCCGCTCCTTGCTCGTGTCAAGGAGTGCGAGAACCCGGAGTGCACACTGCTGTTCCTGGACGACTCGCAGGCACGCCGCCGCCGCTGGTGCTCGATGGAGCGCTGCGGGAACCTCGTGAAGATCGCCGGCTACCGCTCCCGCATGCGTGGCGGAGGCTCACGGCCCGTGGCCTGACGACAGGGCCTCGCGTACGGAGGCCACCGCCGTGGCGCCCGCGACCTCCACCGGCTCGGTGCTGCGCAGGGCGCGGGCCAGGACGAACGCGCCTTCCAGGCCGGCGAGCAGGGAGATCACGAGTCGCCGTGCCTCGGCGTGGGGGATGCCGTCACGAGTGAGGCGTTCCGTACCCGCGTCGATCCAGCTGCCGAACACCTCGGCCGTGGCCTGGCGCAGCGGCTCGTTGGTGCTGGCCACCTCCAGCGCGACGGTCGCGATCGGGCAGGCGTCGGCGTAGTCGGTCTCGATCAGGGTCTCGGCGGCCCCCGCGAAGAAGTCGTGGACGCCGGTGAGCGTGTCGGGCGCGGCGTCCATGACGGCCGTGAACAGCTGGAGATACATCGCGCCCGACGAGCGGATGACCTCACCGCCCAACTGCTCCTTGCCTCCGGGGAAGAAGTGGTAGATCGAGCCGAACGGCGCCTTGGCCTCGGCCACGATCTGCTTCAGCCCGGTGCCCGTGTAGCCGTTGCGCCGGAACAGCTCGGCGCTCGCGTCGATGATGCGGTCTCTGGTGCCTGCCACCTGTCGCTCCCCTCGGGTCCTGGTTATAGATTACGGTCACGCTAGAGCGATCTATCAAATCACTACCACGAGGAGCACCGCATGCCTCAGATCGAGCTGTCCGCCGGGCCGGTGGAGTACGACGACACGGGGGGCGACGGGCCGGTCGTCGTCCTCCTGCACGGCCTCACCATGGACGGCTCGGTGTGGCGGCACGTCGTCCCCGGCCTGCGGGAGAACTACCGATGTGTGCTGCCGACCCTGCCGCTGGGCGGCCACCGGCGGCCGATGCGCGCCGATGCCGACCTGTCGCTGCGTGGGGTGGCGTTGCTGGTGGAGGAGTTCCTGCAACGTCTCGACCTGCGTGATGTCACCTTGGTGCTGAACGACTGGGGCGGCGCCCAGATGCTGATCTCCGAGCGCCGCGCCGAGCGGATAGGCAGGCTCGTGCTCTGCGCCTGCGAGGCGTTCGACAACTACCCGCCGGGCATCCCCGGGCGCGCCATCGCGCTCGCCGCGAAAGTGCCGGGCGGGCTCTACCTGACCATGCAGCTGCTACGCACCCGGGCCATGCGCCGGGGGCCGGGCGGGTGGGGGTGGATGTCGAAGCGGCCGGTGCCCAAGAAGGTCATGGACGCATGGTTCCGGCCGGCGCAGACGGTGCGGGAGGTCAGGCGTGACCTGGCGAAGTACTGCGGGTCGATCCCCTCCAGGCAGAAGCTTCTGGAACTGGCCGAGGAGATGCGCTGGTTCGACCGGCCCGTCCTGGTGGCCTGGGCCCGCGAGGACCGGCTGATGCCTCGGGAGCACGGCCGGCGCCTGGCCGAACTGCTCCCCGGCGCCAGGCTCGTGGAGATCGACGACAGCTACACCCTGATCCCGGAGGACCAGCCGGAAACCCTCACCCGGACCATCCTCGATTTCCTGCACGAGACGGAGGAGGGGCGGTAGGAGAGGCGGTGGAGGTTGCGGTGGGGTGGGCGAGGGTGGTGAGGACGTCGCGGAAGCGGTTGACGAGCGGGTTGGTGTCGGCCGCGCGCCAGACGAGGTAGAGGGTGGTGGAGGTGTCCGCCAAGGGGCGGGCGGCCACGCCGACCCGGCGCAGGGCGCGGTGGGAGTCGGCGAGCACGGCGGCGCCGAACCCGGCCGCGACCAGGGCCAGCAGTGTCTGCACGCTCCGCCCTTCCGCGCCGATCCGCGGCACGATGCCGGCCTGGTGGCAGAGGGCGATGATCTCGTCGTAGGAGCGGGAGGAGACGTCCCGAGGCCAGATGACCAGCGGAATCCGTCCCAGCGTCGAGAGCGGCGCCGGCTCGGGTGCGTGGGCGAGGGGGTGGCCGGCGGGCAGGAAGAGGGTGAGCGGCTCCCGCCACCACGCCTGCGCGGTCAGCCGGGCGTCCCGCATCGGCAGCCGCTGGACGGCGACGTCGAAGCGCCCGTCCAGCACCCCGGCCGACATCTCCGCGTCGTTGAAGCTCTCCTCCAGGCGCAGGTCGACGCGGGGCAGTTCCCGGCGTACCCGCCCCAGCGCCCCGCCGAGCGGCCCGTTGATCCCCGAGCCGGCGAACGTCACGGTCAGCCGTCCGGTCAGCCCCTGTGCCGCCAGCCGCACGTCTTCCAGGGCACCCTCGGCCTCCGCCAGCACGGTGGCCGCCCGCCACACGAGGGCCTCCCCCGCTGCCGTCGGCGCCAGCCCCCGGCCTTCGCGGGTGAACAGCTCGACGCCCAGCTGTCGTTCGAGCTCACGTAGCTGGCGGCTCAGTGTCGGCTGGGTCAGGTGCAGGCGGCGGGCGGCCCCGCTGACGCTTCCCTCCTCGGCGACCGCGACCACGTAACCGAGCACTCTGAGATCCATCCATACCTCCAAGGCATAGGAAGCATAGCGATTCATGCTCTGAGGGCAGCTTGGGGCGGTGGCTAGGCGAGGCTTGAGGCAGCGCAATCGGGCGAACCACCGAAATAAGGAGAAAAGCCATGAACCGTGAGGAACGCTACGAGTACGGCATGAAGGTCCTGGAGCAGGTCGACGGAGAGGCGGGGCAGAGGATCGTGAACTCCCTCGCCGACACCTCACCGGAGCTGGGCCACCAGGTGGTCGCGTGGGCGTTCGGTGACATGTACGCCCGTCCCGAGCTGCCGCCCCGCGACCGGCAACTGGTCACCCTCGGCGTGCTGACCGCGCTCGGCGGCTGTGAGATCGAGCTGGACGTGCACATCAACGCCGCGCTGAACGTCGGCCTCGCGCCCACGGAGATCGCCGAGGCGCTCCTGCACTCGGCCGTCTACTGCGGCATGCCCCGGGCCATCAACGCGACGCTCGTCGCCAAGAAGGTCTTCGCCGAACGGGGGCTGCTCCCGATCACGAACGTGGGGTGACGCCCGGCGCAGCCGTCCGTGCACCGATGACGGCCCGATGCCGCAGGTCGCACTCCACGAGCGGGGGCACTTCCCGGGGTCACGGCTCCGGGGAGTCGTCGCCGGCCCAGGTCCAGCGGGGGACGTGGCGCAGAGGGTGGAGGTCGGCGTCGGTTTCCGCGACGGAGTTCTGGAGAGCGACCCGTGAGCCGAACTCCACGTGCTCACGCACGGCCTCACGGAAGGGCGCGTCATCCGGCAGTCCGGCCTCGTCGAACGCCTCCATGTACAGCTCGACGAAGCGCCGCCGCTGCTCCTCGGTGATCAGGAGGTTCCGGTGTGCCTGGATGATGTAGTCGAAGCCCAGGTTCCGGCTGAACCGGTCAGGCCCGCCGAAGGATTCGGCCGTGAACCAGGTCAGGTGCTTCACGTGATGGGCTTTGGCCTCGGGGAAGAGGGCCTTGAGAGTGGGATCGGCGAGCAGTTTGGCGTAGAACAGCTCTTCCAGCCGGTGTAACCCCTCGTCGCCGCCGGCGTGCGCATACAGACTCGTCATTGCCGTCCATCCGGAGAGTCGTCGCATTCAAGGGAGCACTGTCAACGAACGGGATCTCGTGCCGGATCGTATCCCGCGCTCCAGCCCGGACGCGAGAGTTCATCCGTCATCGGATCCCGCGCCGGTTCGGCTCGGCGTGACCCGGTAGGGGCGCGGCTCACTCGGGGGCCGAGAGGCCCAGAGATCTGATGAGGTCGAGGATTTCGGCGCGGTAGATCGTCTCGGGGTCGTGGAGCTTGTCGCGCAGGTGGCCGTAGATCTCCAGGGAGACCAGGCCGTGCATGCGACCCCACACCCGCAGCGCCAGCGCCACCGCGGCCGGGGGGAGGCCGGGGAAGGCCTCCCGGACCATGGCCACCAGGTGGGGGTCGAAGTCCGACCATTCGTGGCCGTCGGCGGGCTGTGACGCCGAAGCCTGGTCCCAGGCGCCGGCGACCAGGCCGGTGAGACCGGTGCAGGTGCGGTATTCGGCCTCGGGCGCCGCGCCGCCCTCGGGTACCTGGTAGCCCGGCACCGGGTCACCGTAGATCAGCCGGAACCCCTCGGGGTTCGCCAAGGCCCATTTCCTGAACGCCTCGGCCCAGGCCAGCAGCCGTCCGGCCGGGTCTCCGGCGGGCCTGGTGTCGCGGGCCGCCTCGACCGTGTCGACCAGCGAAGTGTGCACGTCGTCGATCAACGTGGTGATCAGGTCGTCGCGCGTGGCGTAGTAGCCGTAGATGGCGCCGGCCGTCATGCCCATCTCGCGGGCGATGGCCCGCAGCGAGATCGCGTCGGGGCCGCCGACCGCCATGAGCTTGAGCGCGATCGTCTTGATCTCGGCCGACGTCTCCGCCCGGAGGCGCTCCCGGCGGGTGAGGTTCCGCTCTACCACCTTGACAGGGTACAGCGTTGCGCTAATGTTCGGCGTGTTGAAACTACACGGCGTTCAGTAAATGCCTGCCGTGTACCACGCTGCATCGCTCGCCGTCATCGGCGACCCCCAACGTCCAGCACACGCACAGGAAAGAGTCACGCCTGTGGTCACCCCCATGTCCCCTTCGCGGCGGCGCGCCGGGCCCCGGCTGGCGCTGCTGGCGTTCACACAACTGATCGTCGCCCTCGACTACAACATCGTCTACGTCGCCCTCCCCGACATCGGCGAGGGCCTCGGCTTCACCGCCCAGTCACTGCAATGGGTGGTCAGCGCCTACGCCGTCGGGTTCGGCGGGTTCCTGCTGCTCGGCGGGCGGGCCGTCGACCGGCTCGGACAGCGGCGCATGTTCATGCTCGGCCTCGCCCTGTTCGGCCTGGCGTGCCTGGCCGGAGGGCTCGCGCCGAACCCGGCCGCGCTGGTGGCCGCCCGCGCCGTACAGGGCCTCGGCGGCGCGCTGCTCACCCCCGCGACCCTGTCGCTCATCAACACCGGCTTCGCCGAAGGCCCCGACCGTGTGCGCGCGCTGTCGGTATGGTCGGCGGCGGGTAGCGGCGGCTTGGCGGCCGGCGCTCTGCTCGGCGGCGTGCTCACCCAGGCGGGCGGCTGGCGCTGGGTGCTGTTCGTGATGGTCCCGCTGGCGCTCGTCCCGCTCCTGGCCGCGCCGAGCCTGCTGGACGGCGACCGGGCACGCGGGCGCGACGACGGCGGCTTCGACCTCCTCGGCGCCGCCATCGCCACCATCGGGTCGAGCCTGCTGGTGTTCGGCCTGGTCAGCGGGCCCGAGGTCGGCTGGGGCACCGTACGCGGCGCCGGCGCGCTCGCCGCCGGCGTCCTGCTGCTGATCGCCTTCGTCGTGGTCGAGAGGCGCACGCGGGACCCGCTCGTCCCCCCGCGGTTGCTCGGCAAGCGGAGCCTGGCCACCGCGATGGCGGTGATCCTGGTCTTCCAGAGCGCGCTCGGCGGGGCGTACTACATCTTCACCACCTACCTGCAGAACGGGCTCGGGTACAACGCGCTGGAGGCGGGACTCGCCTTCGTCCCGGTGACCGTGCTGTCGGTGGTCGCCGGTCTGAAACTCGGACCCGCGCTGATCGGGGCATGGGGCGTACGCCCGGCGCTCTTCGCCGGGATGCTGGTCAACGGCATCGGCATCGCCGCGCTCGCCACCGGCATGTCCGCGAACGGCTCCCTGTGGGGGGTGCTTCCCGGGATCGTCGTCTGGGGCGTCGGCGGCGGTGCGACGTTCACCGCGATGTTCGTCGCGGCGGCCAGTGGAGTCGCCCCCGAGGAGCAGGGCGTCGCCTCGGCACTGGCCACCACCTCCCAGCAGCTCGGCGGAGCCGTGGGCCTGGCCGTCCTCGTCGCCGTCGCCAACGCCGGACTGGGCGCGGCGCCGCCGGTGACCGCCCTCGTGGACGGGCTGCGGACGTCCGGCTGGGTCGCCGGCGGGGCCGCCGTCCTCGGAGCCTTCCTTGCCTTCCTCCTCAAGCGGCAGCCCGCGGCCGTACAGGAGACCACCGCTGTTCGGGAAGAGGAGACAGCTCGATGAGCGAGATCGTGCAGAAGTACTTCGAGATCTGGAACGACTTGGACCGCGACCACCGCGACGCGGCCATCAGGGAGTTGTTCACGGAGGAGGCCGTCGTCCTCGACCCCGACTGGACGGCCGAGGGGCGCGACGCCGTGGTGGAGGCGATCGGCGCGGCGCGCGAGAAGCTGGGCGACTTCGTCCTCGGCCCCGGCCGGGTGATCGGCGAGCACAACGACTCGGTGCTGTACACCTGGTATCTGGGCGAGGAGTCCTCGCCGGTCGCCACCGGGTACGGCCTGCTCGCTCTTGAGGGCGGGCGGATCCGGCGGGCGTACAACTACTTCGGCTGAGGATCGCCGCCGGTCGGTGCCCCTGCTTCTGTCAGGGGCACCGACCGGCCACATCGGTTACGGGACGTCTCCAGCGCGGTCGACGATGCCGTAGGCCACCTGGGAGACCGAGGTGACATCCTCGCCCGGCGTGAGCTTGGCGAACGGGGACGACGGCTTCGCCCCACCGAGGTACACCGAGCGCACACCGAGCAAGGCGTAGCTCTCCGGGTCGACGATGAACTCACGCCGCCATTTCGTATGGTCTTCGGGGTCCGCGGTGTCGCCCTGATCTTCGTCTCTGTAGATTCCGATGCCTTCCCTGCCCACCGAATCACGTACTTTCTGATCCACGCCGACGCCGTCCAGCTGTGAGAGGACGGTGTAGAGGGCGGCACGCAGGCGAGCCTGCGGAGCTCCTTGCTGGAGGATGAGCGAGACCTGCGAGAACACCGCCTGTGCGCCACGTAGAGGCGTGACGTCTTCCGTATCCTTCTTCAGGCGCTCCAGCAAGGCGGACGGTTCCAAGGGGAGGGAGCGCAGATAGTCAGGGTCGTACCGACGCGCGGGATCTTTCCCCCCACGGATCCTCGTGATCGTCTCGCTGCCTTCGCCCCGCCATGCCCTTTCCTTGCCGTCACCCCGAATCCACATCTCCATCGTGTAGTGCGAGCCTGTCTGCCCTCCGCCGAGCGGCGCCACGTCCGGCTTGGGCAGCTTGGGCGAGGTGGTGACGTCCCTCTTCACATAGATCCACTGGTCGGCTCGCGGGTAGACGTCCTCCTGACCCGCCGCCGCAGCCGTCGCCCGCTTCGCGAGCACTTCGGCGTTCGCCACCGGGACCCAAGCGGGAACGCTGACAGTGCCCGTTCCGGGGGTGGCGTCGGGGCCGAGGTTCTGCACGACGGTGACGCCCGCGGAGATCGCGAGGGCGAGGGCGCCGGCGGCGGCCACTCGGAACACGGCTCGGGGGACCGTCCGGGTACGTGGTGCGGTGACCATCGAGGCCAACAAGCGCGAGCGTGCGCCGTGCAGATCACGTTCATCGGTCTGCCGGACCTGGGAGCGCAGGTCTCGGACGATGTCCAGGTCGTTCACGGTGTCTCCTCGATCAGGTCGGTGGGATTGGTGCCGCCGAGCGCCTTGGCGATCTTGCGGCGGGCACGGGAGAGGCGGGAGCGTACGGTGCCGATGGGCACGTCCAGCGCTGTCGCCGTCTCCTCGTAGCTGAGGTCACCCCAGGCGATCAGCAACAGAACGTCGCGCTCGCCCCGGCCGAGCTTGGCGAGGGCGGCGGCGAGCCGTTCGCGGGTGGCCGAGGCCGTGACGCGGGCGACCACCTGTTCGTCGAAGGCGACCGCGACCGGGTCCTCTCCGGTACGCGCGAGGGCGTGGTAGCCGCGTACCTCTTTTCTGCGGTGGGTGCCGATGATGTTGGTGGCGATCCCGTACAGCCAGGGCAGGGCGTCGGGGCGGTCGAAGGCGTACTTGTGGCGTTTCTCGAACGCCCTGGTGAAGGCCTCGGCGACCACGTCCTCCGCGTGGTCGGGGCCGAGGCGACGGACGACGTACCGGTGGAGGACGGCGGCGTGCCGGTCGAAGAGCTCGGCGAACCGTTCCGGCTCGCGCAGGGACGCCTCGATGACCGCCGAGTCCGACCCGGGCGCGTGCTCACGTATTCGCGGCGGTGCCGACCCGGTCATGTGGAGGCCCAAACCCGCCAAGGCCGGCTCCTCGTGGGGAATCGATGTCACGACCGTACTTATCCGGACACCTGAAGCGGGTTCCCAGCCGGGATGACGGTGCCGGGCCGGCCCCTATGGTGAGGTGTTCTTCTTCTGATCGGCCGAGTCGGCGGGAAGGGCGAAGAGCCTGACGTGCATCGGGCGGGCGCCGGGGGGTGCGTCCTCGGCGCGGTGGGCGTGCCGTCTCAACAGTGCGACGTACGCCTCGAAGAAGGCGTCGAACTCCTCCTCGGTCATCCACCCGAACCCACGGGAGCCCTTGACCCAGCGGGGTTCGCGCAGGTAGGCCTCCGGGAAGCGCTCGAACAGCTCCCGGTCCTCCTCCATGCCGGTGCGGTGGATCTCCGCCAGGGCCTGCCGATCTCCCTCGGAGATCTGGTCAGGGGTGGGCAGCCGCAGGTCACCACGGCCCGCCGCCCGGCGCCACCAGCGTTCGCGGCCGGTGGACCGCTCGGGGATCTCCTCGATGAAGCCGTACTTCTCCAACTGCCGCAGGTGGTAGCTGGTCGTGCCGGTCTTGGCGCCGAGCAGTTCGCCCAGCGTGGTGGACGTCGCGGGACCGTACCTGTTGAGGTGGCGGAGCATGAGTCGGCGCATCGGATGCGCCAGCGCCTTCAGCCGGCCCGGGTCGTCGAGCAGGAACGGCTCCTCGTCCTTCATGACGACCACTCTACTTCTCCAGAAGGATATCTGCAGATATCTGTTTGCCGAGATTTCTCTGCAGACTAGTCTCGGCAACATGAGACGCATCCTCGCGGCGCTCCTCGCCGCCGCCTGCCTGCTCGGCACGCCCGCGGCGGCGCTCGCCGCCCCGCCTCCCGCCGTACCCGCCGACCTCACCACCGCGGAGGTCGACTTCCACGGCGCCGGCGGCCTCCCCATGCACGGCACGGTCCTGGCACCCACTTCGGCCAAGCCCGGCCACCCGGGGATCGTCCTGGTCCACGGCGCCGGCACGGGCACGCCACGGACCAAGCTGATGGAAGAGGCCGTCCAGTTCGCCCGCCAGGGCCTGTCCGTGCTGATCTACGACAAGCGGTCGGTGGGCTATTCGCTGTTCCAGCGGTCGTACTCCCAGCTCGCGGACGACGCGCTCGGGGCCGTCGGCGCACTCCGCCGGCAACCGGGCGTCGACTCGCGCAAGGTCGGCATCTGGGGGCTCAGCGAAGGCGGCTGGGTCGCGCCGATCGCCGCCTCCCGCTCCAAGGACATCGCGTTCGTCGTGCTGGTCGGCGCCAACGCGCTGCAGCCGTTGCGCCAGCAGACCTGGGCCGTGGCGGCGGGACTGCTCAAGGCGGGAGTGTCCGGCCCGCTGGTCGACCGGGCGGAGTTCAACCTGTACCGGACACTCGCCGACGGCGGCCTGTTCCCCGAGCCCTGGTACGAACCCGGCCCCACCCTGGCCGCGGTACGACAGCCGGTACTCGCCATCTGGGGGACCGCCGACCTGCTGACGCCCCCCAGGCAGACCCCGCCGCTGCTCGCCCGCGGGCTGGAACAGGGCGGCAACCGGCACTACACCATCCGCTTCTTCGCCGACGCCGACCACGCCGCCCACCGGACCCCGGACGGCGGGGTCACCCGGCTCCCTCAGCTGGCCCCGGGCTACGCCGGCCTGGTCGGGTCATGGGTGGCGGACGTCACCGCCGGCCGGTACCCCACCGCGCAGGTCTCCGGCCCCACCCCCACCCAGATCTCCCCGGCCGTCCCGGTGCCCCCGCCGGCCTGGTGGGAGTCGGCCGCGGCGCAGGTGGCCGCCCTGGCGCTGATGCTCCTGGCCTTCACGGCGTACCCGGTGGTCGCGTCGGTGCGGCGCCTTCGCGGCGTACGACGGCCGCCGGTCACGCGGGCGGCGCGCCTGCTCAGCGCCGGCGGGCTGGTGTCGGTGCTCGGCTCGTTCTGCTACCTGTTCTACCTGGTGCTGACAGGGGGCAAGCTGGCCGCTCCCGGACCCGTGGTGGCGGGACGTCCACTGGTCTGGCTGGCGCTCCAGGCGATCGCGCTGGCCTCGGTGGCGGCGACCGTGATCACCGCCAAGGCCTGGCTGCGGACCCGGGACGCTCGCGGAGAACGTGTACGGCTGGGCCTGCTCACCCTCGGCGGCCTGGTGTTCCTTCCCTGGGCCGTCTACTGGGGGCTCCTGCTCCCGTGACGGATCGGTGCCGCGGTTCTCAGGAGCCCGCCGGCACGCGGGCGTGGGCGAGCACCGACAGGACGTGGGGACGGAGGGCGTCCGTCCGTTCCCACAGGGCCGCGTCGACCGACTCCCGCTGGCCGACCTGCTCGACGACCCGCAGGCCGTGCTCCTCGAGCAGCGCGGACATCTCGTCCGGGGTGTAGAAGCCCAGCCACGGCTCACCGCCTTCGGCGGCCACGGGCATGACGGCGTCGACGTACCCCTGCCCCGCCTCGTCGCGCAGCCCCTCGGGGAGCATGTAGTCCAGGACGATCTCGGTGCCGGGGGCGAGACCGCTGATCACGTCGAGGGTCCGCCCGAGCGCCTCACGGGTGAGGTACATGACGACACCGAGCCAGCCGACGAACGCGGGCCTGGCGAGGTCGAACCCGTGACGGGCGAGGGCGTCCGCCGGCGACTCGCTTTCGAAGTCGACGGGGACGAAGGTGACGATGTCCGGGGGCACGATGCCCGCCTCCGCCAGGAGGCCGCGTTTCCACTGCTGGGTCGCCGGGTGGTCGACCTCGAAGACCCGGATTCCGCTCATGGGATCGGCACGGTAGGCGTAGGAGTCGAGGCCGGCGCCGAGGACGACGTACTGGGTGACACCACGGCCGACGGCCTCGGCCAGGCGGTCTTCGGTGTACCGGCTCCTGGTGACCGTCGCGGCCCGCGCACCGGCCAGGACGGGGTGGTTTCCGTGGACACGGTGGTAACCGAGCAGTTCTTCGGCCTTGGCGCCCAGAAGGCGGCAAGCCAGCGTGTCGGGGAAAATTCGAGGTTCCCGGTCGACGATCAGATGCGCGGCGCGCGCCGCCGCGGCGGTCATCGCCGTACGGCTGGGTTCTCCATTGTGATTCACGTCGGAGACAATACATACGATTTTTAGCAGTATATCAGGAAAGAAAATCTTTTATAAGAGATAACAGATTACATTTCAGCGACAACACCCCGAGGCATGAAAAGGGATCGGTTGCCCCCCCGTACGACGGCGCCGATTTCGCCGTACACCTTCCCACCCCTCGGCGCCGACAAGGAAAAGCCCCCAAGCGGGGAAGAGGCGCGGGGGGCGACGGCCTGCAAGCGAGAGAGAGGCGAGGGCTGGGGGGAGCTAGGCGTCGTACGGGCTCTGGCCTGCCTTGATCGCCGAGAGCAGCGTGGCGTGGTACCGCTGCGTGGCGGCCTGCAGGCCGCTGCCGAAGCTGATCCGGGCGACGCCCAGCGCGGCCAGTTCGGCCAGTGAGGGGGCACCCGGGCGGGACATCACGTTGACCGGGCCGCCGATCTCCTTGACCAGCGTCTTGATCCCGTCGGGGCTCTCGGCGGTGATCGGGTAGACGCAGTCCGCCCCCGCCCGCAGGTAGGCCCGTCCCCGCTCGACCGTCTCGGCGAGCCTCTCCTCGGACGTCCCCGCGTAAGGCCGCACGTACGTGTCGACACGCGCGTTGATCACCAGGTCGGCGCCCGCGGCCGCGCGCACCGCGGCCAGGAACTCCGCCTGCTCGCCGGCGTCGACCAGCTCCTTCGTCCGCGGGTCGGAGTCCTCCAGGTTGAGCCCGACCGCTCCGGCCGCCGCGAGCCGTTCGGCCAACTCGGCCGGCGAGAGGCCGTATCCCCGCTCCATGTCGGCGGTCACCGGTACGTCGACCGCCCGCACGATGCGCGCCACCGCGTCGAGCACCAGCGCGACCGGCGCCGCCTCCCCGTCGTCGTAGCCGAGCACGCGGGCGATCGCACCGCTTCCGGTGGCGACGACGGGGAAACCGGCCTCGGTGACGGCGCGGGCGGAGGAGGCGTCCCACGCGTTGGGCAACACGAGAGGGTCGCCGGGGACGTGGAGCGCGCGCAGCGTGGCCGCCTTCGCCGCGTCGTGGTTCAGCACAGTCATGGCGCTCATGCTAGGGAGGTGGTGGCCCGGCGATAATATCCACTCACGTGTCGAAACAATGGGCCACTTTCGGTGTCGACCTGCATGTCGAGATCGACCCGGCAGACGGCCGGCGCAACGGCCTCGAACACGCGCTGCGCGACGCCATCCGCGACGGCCGTCTCGCTCCCCGCACCAAACTTCCCTCCACGCGCGCCCTCGCCGCCGAGGTCGGCATGTCGCGCGGCACGGTGAGCGCCGCCTACGACCAGCTCATCGCCGAGGGGTACCTCACGGCGCGCCGCGGCGCCGGCACCTCGGTGGCCGACGTCACGCCCGGCCGTGCGGACTCCCCGCGCCCCGGACACGACCCGGCGGCTCCCCTGTACGACCTGCGCCCCGGGCGGCCGGACGTGACGGGGTTCCCCACCGCCGCCTGGCTGCGGGCGACCCGGCGCGTGCTCGGCGCGGCTCCCGCCTCGGCGTACGACTACGGTCCGGCTGAGGGGACCGCCGAGCTGCGCGGGGCGCTGGCGGAGTACCTCGGACGCACGCGCGGGGTGCTCGCCGTCCCCGGCCAGATCGTGGTGACCACCGGGTACGTGCAGGCGCTGGCCCTGCTGGCGCGTCTGGTGGCCGCGAGCGGCAGGCCCGCGATCGCCATGGAGGACCCCGGGCTGTCCTTCCACCGCGACGTGGTGCGCCGGGCGGGCGCCGAGGTGCTGCCCCTGCCGGTGGACGAGCAGGGCGCGCGTACCGACCTGCTCGGCGGGCCGTCGTACGAGAAGGTGGGCGCGGTGGTCGTGACCCCCGCCCACCAGTACCCGGCCGGCGTGACCCTGCATCCCGCGCGCCGGCACGCGCTGGCGGAGTGGGCGCGGCACGGCGGCGGCCTGGTCATCGAGGACGACTACGACGGCGAGTTCCGCTACGACCGGCAGCCGGTCGGCGCCGTCCAAGGGATGGCCCCCGACCAGGTTGCCTACATCGGCACGGCGTCCAAGACGCTCGGGCCGGCGCTGCGCCTGGCGTGGCTGGTGCTCCTGCCGCGCCTGGTCGGCCCGGTGACCGACGCCAAGCTGCACACCGACCACCACACCGAGGGGCTCGGGCAGTTGGTGCTCGCCGATCTGATCAGGCGCCACGACTACGACCGGCACGTCCGCTCCTGCCGGATCCGGTACCGCCGGCGTCGCGACCTGCTGGTCGAGCGGCTCGGCCCGCCGTCCCTGTCGGGGGTGGCGGTGCGCGGGGTCGCCGCAGGGCTGCACGTGCTGGTCGGCCTGCCGCCGGGCGGGCCGGACGAGGCCGAGGTGCTCGCCCGCGCGGCGGCGCGGGGCCTCGCCCTGGAGGGGCTGGCCGGGCACTGGCATCGGAAGGGCGACCACCCGCAGGGGATCATCGTCGGGTACGGCACCCCACCGGAGTCGGCGTACTCGCCGGCGCTCGACACCCTGACCGCCGTCCTCGGCATCGCGGGCGGCAGGAGCTAGCGCGGGGGCGGGCGCTTCGCCGGCTTACCCGACGTACAGCAGCGCCGACTTCACCGCACCTCCTCCCGCCGACCCGGCGCCGATCGAAGCACCAGTTCAACCGGAGCGAACGACCCTCCCAACCGAGAGAAACCACCACTCGAGCGGAGTTACGGAAGAGTGCTGGAGCAGGCGTGGCGGGGGACGTCCCGGCGAGGGCCGCTCCGGGGCCCCGCGACCCGGGTCCCGGAGCGGCGGCCTCGAATCAGCTGCCGTCGGCGGGCTTGACGGCCGTCGGCTCGGCGCCGTTGACGGTCACCCGCTCGACGCCGTTCACCGCCGGCTCGCCGTTCAGGCTCGGCGGGGTGGCGCCGGAGAGAAGGGACCGGGCCAGGCCGAGTCCCGTGCCGCCCAGTGTGAGGGCCTTGGCCAGCATCTCCTCGATGCCCTGCGCGCCGTTCAGGACGACCATGTGGTCGACGTTGCCGAATGCCTTCGACGCGGCCTCGACGATCGCCGGCCAGTTCTCGGCGAGCTGCTGGGCGATGACGGCCTCCTGGTTCTCGGCCAGCGCCTGCGAGCGGGCCCTGATCGCCTCGGCCTCCGCCAGGCCCTTGGCCTTGGCGGCCTCCGCTTCGGCGAGACCGCGGGCCTTGGCCGCCTCGGCCTCCGCCAGACCGCGCGCCTGCGCCGCCGCGGCGTCGCCCTCACCGGTGGCCTTGGCCGCGGCGCCCGCCGCCTCGGCGCGCAGTCGCACCGACTCGGCGTCGGCCGCGGCGGCCTGCTTGACCTGGGACGCCTGGGCGGCGGCGCGCAGCTCGGTCTCCTTGGCCTCCGCCTCCGCTTGGGCGATGCGCGCGTCGCGTTCGGCCTGCGAGAGGGTCACCGTCTCGTACGCCTTGGCGTCGGCCGGCTTGCGGACCTGCGACTGGAGACGCTGCTCGGCGAGCTTGGCCTCCAGTTCGGCGGCCCGGGTCTCCTGGACGACGACCTCCTGCCGCGCCGTCGCCTCCGACAGCGGGCCCGCCTGCCGTGCCTTGGCGGCCGCCTGGTCGACTTCGGCCTGGTAGCCGGACTGCTGGATCTGGGACTCGCGGACGGCCGACGCCTTCTTGGCGGCCGCGATCTGCTCGGCCTCGGTGGCCTCCTGGTCGCGCTGCGCGGCGGCGATGCGGGCGGCGGCGGCGACCTTGGCGGCGTGCGGCTTGCCGAGGTTGGAGATGTACCCGGTCTCGTCCTCGATCTCCTGGATCTGGAGGGAATCGACGACCAGGCCGAGCTTGCTCATCTCGTCGGCGGCGCTGCCGCGGGTCTCGCCGGTCAGCCGCTCACGGTTGAGGATGAGGTCCTCGACGGTCAGGTTGCCGATGATCGAGCGCAGGTGGCCGGTGAACAGCTCGTGGATGGCGCCGCTCATGCTGTCCTGCTGGTCGAGGAAACGGCGGGCGGCGTTGGCGATCGAGGCGAAGTCGTCGCCGACCTTGTAGATGACGACGCCGCGCACCTGCACGGGGATGCCCTGCTGGGTCACGCACTTGACTTCGAGATTGGTGGCCCGGCTGTCCAGCCTGAGCCGCCGCGCCGTCTGGAAGCCGGGCAGCACCGCCGTGCCCTTACCCGTGACGATCTTGAAGCCGAGACTGTCGGCGAGCTCGTTCCTGCTGCGCGCGCCGAGACCGGAGATGATCAGCGCCTCGTTGGGCTCGGCGACCCGCCACACCGCGCGGAAGAGGAAGATCAGTATGCCGAGCAGGACGACGACGCCGCCCGCCCAGAGGGCCGGCTCCATGGTGGCCATGAGACCTCCGAAGTGAGGAAGAAGGGAGAATCAGACGATCGCGCGTGCCACGTAGACCGTGCGTGGCGGTGAGTAGTCGACGACGATGATCACAGTGCCCACGGATATCTCCTCGTCGGGCAGGGCCGGATAGGCGTAGAAGGCCTCGACGCCCCCGCGTATCGGCACCATCACCTCGCCCACAAGGCCCGGCCCTATCCGGCCGGTCACCCTGCCCTGCCTGCCGACCACCTGTGCACACCCCGTCGTCCGACATCGACCGCGAACGCGAACGGCGCCCCCGTCGCCCCGTCCCATCGTCGCCGGTGAAGCGCCCCGAGCACTTCGCCGCGACGTCGACCGTTCGCGCGTCTCGCCTTCATCTCGCCCAACGTGCGGCCTGATCGCCGCGTTCCCGTCAAGGGCCGCGAATCAGCCCTAAAGCAGGATCTCCCACCCTTACGCCGCGTGCAATGAAAGCGAAAAGACTCGGCGCGCGCTCACCGGCATGCTCCTTTTCTTCGTCGCCTGGGGTGATGATCGCGGAATGACGGCTGATTTCCCAGTTGGCGGAGATTTCCGGGCCCGATCGAACGCCGAACCATCCCCTCATGGCCGTCCATCAGTCGGGCTCGGAATGGACCGGAAGATCTCCCGCCGCGACTTCTTCGACGGCGTGGCGACGGCGGCCGGATGCGCCGCACTCAGGGCGCCTCGGCGGCGGGCCGGGACCGGCCCCGTCTTACCGGTTCCCCGGCCCGCGCCCCGGCCGCACGGGCTCCGGGGGAACACACCGGACGCGATCGGCGTCCCGCACGCGGTGCGCGACGGGAGGTTCTGGCAGCGCGCGGGCACGCCGGAACCCACCGGCGAGAGCTACGACCTGGTGGTGGCCGGCGCGGGCGTCAGCGGCGTCGCCGCCGCCTACGCCTGGACGCGGCGCCACCCTCGGGCGCGGGTGCTCGTCCTGGACAACCACGACGACGTGGGCGGCCACGCCCGCCGCAGCGTGTTCCACCCGGCCGGACGCGGTGACCCGCTGATCGGGCACGGCGGCTCCGGCTCGCTGTACGCGCCGTCCACCTGGTCGCCCGAAGGGACCGCGCTGCTCGCCGACCTCGGCGTCGACCTCACCCAGGCGGGCCGGCGGCTGGACACCTCTCTCTACCCTCGGCTGGGGATGCACGATGCCGTCTTCTGCGACCGGGAGACCTTCGGCGCCGACCGGCTCGTGGTGCTCGACCCGCGCGGGACGACGGAGCGGTGGGTCGCGGGGCTGCCGATCGCCGCCGAGGCCCGCCGGGACCTGGTGAGGCTGTTCGACGACCCGCCGGACTGGTTGCCGGGCCTGCCGGACGGCCGCAAGAAGGAGCTGCTGGCCGGGCTCACCTACGCGGGGTTCCTGAGAGAGGTGTGCCGCGTCCACCCCGACGTGGTGAGGTTCTGCCAGACCATGCCGAGCGCCACCTGGGGCTACGGGTCCGACGTGCTCGGCGCCATCGACGCGTGGGCGTCCGCCGGCCCGTTCACCTACCCCGGTTTCGCCGGGCTGGGCCTGGACGCCTCCGAGCCCTCGCCGTACAACTCTCCGGGGGTGGCGCGGCGGTGGGGGGCCAGGGACGCCGACGTCCGTTACTGGCCCGAGGGCGCCGACGCCCTGGTCCGCATGATGATCGCGCGCATGGTGCCCGGCTTCGCCACCGCCGCCTCGGCGGACGGGATCACCACGGCCTCCTTCGACCTCGGCGCCCTCGACCGTCCCGGCAACCGGGTGCGGGTGCGGCTGTCCAGCCCGGTGGTGCTCGCCCGCAACGACGTGCGGGGGGCCACGGTGGGGTACTTCGACGGCCACCGCGTGCGCACTGTACGGGCGGGCGGAGTGGTCCTGGCCTGCTGGAACGCGATGATCCCCTACCTGGTCGACGACCTGCCCGCCGAGCAGAAGGAGGCGATGCGGCAGGCGGTGAAGATGCCGCTGGTGCACGCCACGGCCCAGTTGCGCGACTGGCGCGCCTTCCGGGAGGCGGGGGTCCGGCGGGCGCGCTTCACGGGGGCGTACTGGGTGACCGCCGAGCTGGCGCCGCCGGTCGGCACCGCCTCCTACCGCTGCCCGAGGTCGCCGGACGAGCCGATCGCCGTCCATCTCGTCCACCCCCCGGCCCGGCGCGGGATGGCGCCCAGGGACGCGGCGGCGGCCGGGCGCCGCACCCTGCTCGCCACGCCGTACGAGGCGATGGAGTACCGCGTGCGCGAGCAGTTGGCGCGGCTGCTCGGCCCCTACGGCTTCGACCCGGCCCGTGACATCGAGGCGCTCACCGTCCACCGCTGGGGCCACGGCTACGCGCCGGAGTACGTGCGGCCGTGGGACGCGTTCTATCCCGACGGCCCGCTCCCGGCGGACACCGCGCGGCGGCGCTTCGGGCGGATCGCGATCGCGAACTCCGACTCGGTCCCGGGCGCGGACGCCGACGCCGCCGTCAGCTCGGCCTACCGTGCCGTCCGCGACCTGGAGGACGCGTAGAGGTCTAGCGTGACGGGCTCGGGCGGCGGATCAGGAGTACCACGTGTTCGGGGAACGGCCGGTGACCGGTGAGCGAACAACCTGCGGCGGCGGGCTCCGGCTCAGATCTTCTCGCCGGCGGACAGGCCGGTGAGCGACAGGCTGACGTCCCAGAGGGCGGCGGCGAGGGCCGGGTCGGACATGCTCTTGGGCGCGGAGGCGGGCGCGCTGTCGACGAAGAAGCGTCCGGGGTGCTTGGCGCCGTCGCCCGTGGTCGCCAGATGGACCAGCGTACGGGCGCCCTCCTCGGGCGTGCGGGCGGTACCGGGCAGCACCATGAGCAGCTTCATGAAGAAGCTGTCGGGCGCGAAGTCCGTGCGGATCACGCCGGGGTGGAAGCAGGTGGCGGCGACCCCGCGCCGGGCGAGGGCCGTCGTGAACAGGGCGTTGGCCTGCTTGGTGTCGCCGTACTGCAGCCAGGCGCTCCAGCGTCTGCGGGAACGGTCCAGATCGGAGGGGTCGAGGCGCCCGCTGCGCGCGGCGCGTGAGGACGTCGTGATCACCCGGCCGCCGGAGCGTCTGACGCGGTCGAGCAACAGGTTGGTGAGCAGGAACGGCGACAGGTGGTTGACCTGTGCCATCAGCTCGTGGCCGTCGCGGGTGAGGCGTTTCCTGGTCGACATCACGCCCGCGTTGTTGGCGAGGACGTCGATTCGCGGGTAGCGGTCGAGGAGGTCGGCGGCTAGCCTGGTGACTTCCTCGAAAGAGGCGAAGTCGGCTGTGGCGGTGTCGGGACGACGGCCCGACGCGCGGGCGATACGGTCGGCGACGGCGTTCAGTTTGGCGCGCGAGCGGCCGACGAGGACGACGTCGTGTCCGGCTCGTGCAAGCGCTTCCGCGGCGGCCGCACCGATGCCCGAACTCGCCCCCGTAATCACAGTAATCATCTGACCTCCCGTACGCCGGAACTCTATCGGTGCTAGCCTTCTGAGCGATCTTCCGGAGGTGCATTTCCCCCCAAATGCGGCAAGAGCCTCCGAGCGATGCAGGAGTGACCATGAGTTCTCGAAAGCGGTCGATCCGTTTCAAGATCTTCTCGTTGTTGCTCCTGCCCCTGCTCTCGCTCAGCGCCCTGTGGGGATTCGTCCTCAATCTGACGGTCGGCGACGGCGTATCGCTGTTGAGGTCGAACACGATCTATCAGAGCGTCGGCGTAACTTCAACTGATCTCGGGCTTCAGGTCCAGGCCGAGCGCTCTCTGTCCGCCGCCGTCCTGAGTGTCCGGTCCGCCGACCAGAGCCGCCTCGCCACCCAGCGGCACACCACCGACGTGTCCCTCGCCAAGTTCGAAGCCGCCGCCACCTCCGACGGCCTCCAGGGAGCGCTCACCCCGGCGATGAAGACGGCGCTGACCGCGCTGCTCAACGACCTGGAGCACCTGCAGAGCATCCGGGCGAGCGTCGACACCAGGCAGGCGGGCCGCCTGGCGACCATCCAGGCCTACAACCGGATCATGGACTCGCTGTTCCGCCTGTACGACCGCATCACCTCGGTCCCCGACCTGTCCATCTACGGGCAGGCCGGCGCGATGCAGGGCATGGGCCACGCACGCGAGACCATCGCCCGCGAGAACGCCCTGGTCAACGGCGCCATCAGCTCCGGCAGCCTCTCCGACGACGAGTACGCCGCCCTTGCCGAATGGATCGCCGACCGGCGCTTCCTGTACGCCAAGAGCATGTCGACGCTCGACGACGAGCTGCGCCGGCCGTACGAAGAGGTGTTCGCCTCCGCGAACTACAAGCGCTTCACCGAGATGGAGCAGGCCCTCATCAGGGAGGCGCGGCTCGCCGGACCGCTGCCCGACTCCGTCGACAGGTGGCGGCCGGTCACCGACAGCCTCTCCGCGGCCCTCGACCAGGTCAACAGCAAGGCGTCCGACAAGCTCGCCGAGCGCACCAAGGGCGTGGCGATGGGCATCCTGCTGCGCATCGCGCTCGCCGGAGGCCTCGGCCTCGTCGCGGTGGCCGCCTCGATCATCATCTCGGTGCGCTTCGGCCGCCGCCTCGTCCGCGAACTCGCCGACCTGCGCAACTCCGCCCGCGAGCTGGCCGACGTACGGCTGCCGCGCGTCGTCGAGCGGCTGCGCAGGGGCGACGAGGTCGACGTCGACACCGAGGCCCCGCAGATCCCCGAGGGCAACTCCAGCGAGACGGCGGACGTCGCGCACGCCTTCGGCTCCGTGCAGCGCACCGCCGTCGAGGCGGCCGTCGGGCAGGCCAACCTGCGCAAGGGCGTCAGCCAGGTGTTCCTCAACCTCGCCCGCCGCAAGCAGGGGCTGCTGCACCGCCAGCTCACCCTGCTCGACGCGATGCAGCGCCGCGCGACCGAGCCCGAGGCCCTCGACGACCTCTTCCACCTCGACCACCTCACCACGCGCATGCGCCGCCACGCGGAGAGCCTGATCATCCTCTCCGGCGCCGCCCCCGGCCGCGCCTGGCGCAAGCCGGTGCCCGTCCTCGACGTCGTCCGCGCCGCCGTCGCCGAGGTGGAGGACTACACCAGAGTCCGGGTGCTGCCGCTTCCGAACGCCCACCTGAGCGGCACGGTGGTGGCCGACCTCATCCACCTGATCGCCGAGCTGATCGAGAACGCGACCATCTTCTCCCCGCCGCAGACGACGGTGCAGGTGCGCGGCGACATGGTGGCCAACGGCTTCGCCGTCGAGATCGAGGACCGCGGCCTCGGGCTGACCCCCGAGGAGTACGACGAGATCAACGCGCGGCTGGCCGACCCGCCGGAGTTCGACCTCGCCGACAGCGACAGGCTCGGCCTGTTCGTCGTCGGCCAGCTCGCCGCCCGCCACGACGTCAGCGTGGTGCTGCGCTCGTCCCCGTACGGCGGGACGACGGCCATCGTGCTCATGCCGAAGGAGCTGGTGGTCGACCCCGGCTCCGCCCCGCCCGTCCCCGGTTCCCTCGCCGACGGCGGCCCGCAGCACGCCCGGGACCCCCTGGCGGGTCCGCGGCCCCAGCAATCCCTCGGCACCACCGCCGAACCGGAGGCCGAGCCGCCATTCTTCGCGCCTCCCGCCCAGCGGTCCTCCGACGGGCCGGCGCTCACCATCGTGCCGAACCTGGCCGACACCGGGCCGTTCCACGTCCCCTCCCCGGACACCGCCCCCGAGCCTCAGGCCGCGCCGGCGCCGGACGAGACCGAAGACCGGCCCTCCCCCACCCCGCCGCAGCGCGGCTCGGTGTCCAGCGGCACCCACCGCGGCCTGCCGCGGCGCGTCCGGCAGGCCAACATGGCCCCGCAGCTGCGCGAGAGCACCGGGCCGTACGCCGCGCCGACCCCGCCCTCCGGCGCTCCCGTGGCGTCCGGACCGGCGGAGCGCTCCCCGGACGAGGCGCGGGCGATGTTCTCCGCCTTCCAGCAAGGCGGACGGCGGGGCCGTCTCGAAGCCGGGCTCGAGGGTCCGGACGCGGCCGAGAAGGGCGAAGATCAGCTGAAGGGGCCCGCGAGCAGGGGGGATGTCGAAAACCCCTTGCCCGGAAGGCATTCCGCGACCGGCGAACGAGCCACCACGCAATCCGGTGAACGTGACCAAAAGCGCGACCTGCGCGACCATAGTGGAGGTTACGTACACCAGACGACTGGCGAGAAGGGTGACGAATGACCGGCAAGGCTTCGTCGAACGGCGAACTGAACTGGCTCCTCGACGATCTCATCAGCAGGGTCGCCGCCGTGCGCCAGGCAGTCATCCTCTCCACCGACGGCCTCGTCGTCGGAGCCTCCAAGGCGATCAGCAGAGAGGACGCCGAGCACCTGGCGGCCGTCTCCTCCGGCTTCCAGAGCCTCGCCCGCGGCGCCGGGCGCCACTTCGGCGGCGGGGAGGTGCGGCAGACCATCGTCGAGATGGAGTCGGCGTTCCTCTTCGTGACCGCCGCGGGCACCGGCACGTGCCTGGCGGTGCTGAGCAGCTCGGACGCCGACGTGGGCCACATCGCCTACGAGATGGCGATGCTGGTCAAGCGGGTCGGCCAGCACATCTCGACCAACCCGCGACGGGCGATGCCATGACGGCCCGCGGGGAACAGTGGCTGGACGAGGAGGCCGGGCCGATCGTGCGGCCCTACGCCCTCATCCGTGGCCGCACTCGGTCATCCGGTGACAATCTGGACCTGATCGCTATGGTCACGGCGACGAGGTCTCCGTACACTGGCGAAGCCGGTCTCGGCCCCGAGGAACAACGCATCCTCGAGCTGACCGAACGGTCGATGTCGGTCGTGGACATCGCCTCCGAGATCGACCTGCCGCTCGGCGTGGTCCGCGTTCTCCTCGGCGATCTCCAGGACCAGGGCATGATCCGCGTACGACCTCCCGCCCACACGGGACCGCGCCCGAACGAGCGCATTCTCAAGGAAGTGATCAATGGCCTACGAGCCCTCTGAGGAGCCCGTCGCCCTCAAGATCCTGGTGGCGGGCGGCTTCGGCGTCGGGAAGACCACCCTGGTCGGCGCGATCAGCGAGATCCGTCCCCTTCGGACCGAAGAGGTGCTCTCCGACCGCGGCATCGGCGTCGACGACACCGACGGCGTGGAGGCGAAGACGACCACCACGGTCGCCATGGACTTCGGCCGCATCACGATCCGCGAGGGCCTGGTGGTCTACCTGTTCGGCACGCCCGGCCAGGAGCGGTTCTGGTTCATGTGGGACGAGCTGTCGTACGGCGCCCTCGGCGCGGTCGTCCTCGCCGACACGCGGCGGCTGACCGACTGCTTCCCCTCCATCGACTACTTCGAGCAGCGCGGGACGCCGTTCATCGTCGCGGTCAACTGCTTCGACGGAGCCGAGAGGCACGAACCCGAGGACGTGCGCATCGCCCTCGACCTGGATCCGAACATCCCGGTGCTGCTCTGCGACGTCCGCCGCCGCGCCTCGGCGAAGGTCGTCCTGGTCACCCTGGTCGAACACGCCCTCCGCACCCTCACCCCCGCCGCCGGCTGACGACCCGCGCCCCGGCCGGCGGAGGCGGTGCCGGCGCGCGGCCCGCGCGTGGACGGAGTACGGCCTACCTCTTTCGATGTACGGGTGAATCGTCATGCGGCGCGATCTCCGGCGCGAGCGTCCGGCCTAGCTTTGAGGCATGCCCCGCACCGCTCTTGTGGGGATGGTGGCGCTCGCGGCCCTGCTCGCGATCACGATGCTCGACCTCGCGCCGCCCTCCCCGCGTCCCGCCGACACCCCGGCCGGCTCCTTCAGCGCCGTACGGGCCCACGAAGACGTCAAGGCGATCGCCCGCGCTCCGCATCCGATGGGCTCGGCCGAGCATGAGCGCGTGCGCGACCACCTGGTGGCACGGCTGCGTGCGTCCGGTTTCGACGTGACCGTTCAGGAAGGCGTCGGGGTGCTTCCGATCGCCTACGACGGTGTCACCCCGGTGGCCAGGGTGCGCAACATCGTCGCCGTCCGCCGCGGCACCGCGCCCACCGGCCGGGTGGTCCTGACGGCGCACTACGACTCCGTGGACGCCGGCCCGGGCGCCGCCGACGACGGGGCGGGCGTGGCGACCATGCTGGAGGTGGCCAGAGCGCTGCCGGCGCCGCTCAGGAACGATCTCGTCCTCCTCATCACCGACGGCGAGGAGCGCGGCCTGCTCGGCGCCGAGGCGTTCGTCCGGGACCACCCCCTGGCCAAGGGCACGGTCGTGGTGCTCAACAACGAGGCCCGGGGGAACCGCGGGGTCGTCCAGACGTTCCGCGGCTCCCCCGGGCTGATCGAGGTGTACGGCCGGGTCGTGCCGCACCCGTCGGCCGATTCCGCCTTCGCCTCGCTCATGGACCTGCTGCCGAACAACACCGACTTCCACGTGTTCGAACGGGCGGGGTGGCTGGGCCTCGATTCGGCCTTCGTCGGCGGAGGCGCCTACTACCATTCCCCGCTGGACGACCCGGCCCACCTCGACCTGGGCAGCCTGCAGCAGATGGGTGACAACACGCTGGCCCTGACCCGTGCCCTGGGCGCCGCCGACCTCCCGGCGCTGAAGTCGGCGCGCCGGTCGGTCCACTTCACGGTGCCGGGGCTGCTGGTGCGGTATCCGGCCTGGCTGGAGCCACCGATCGCCCTTGCCTCGGCGGCGCTCGCCGCGGCGCTGGTGTGGGCGCTCCGCAGGCGCTCGCTCGTCACCCTGCCGCGTCTCGTGGCGGCGACCGGACTGGCCGTCGTGCCCGTGGTGGCCGCGGCGGGTGCCGGGTACGCGGTGATGCCGCTGCTCGGGCTCATCAACCCCGCGTACGGCGACATGTACACCGGAGACCCCTACCGGCCCTGGCTCTACCAGGCCGCCCTGCTGGTCTTCGTGGCCGCGATCGTGCTGGCGTGGCGGATGATCCGGCGCCCCGCCGAGCTCGCCGCCGGCGCCGTGGTGCTCGTCGCCCTGCTCGGCGTGGCCTCCGCGGTGCTGCTCCCGGGCGGGTCGCACACGCTCGCCTGGCCGGCGTTCTTCGCGGCGCTCGGCCGGCTGGTCGCGCTGCGGGTGCGATGGAAGGTCACGGCGCTCACCCTGGGTCTGGCCCCCGCCACCGTGCTGCTCGGCGGCACCGCGCTGAGCTCGCTGGACGTGGGGCTGGGCGTCGGCGGCACGCTGTCCGCCCCGCACTTCGCCCTTCTCCTGCTGCTCCTGCTCGCGCCGGCCGACGTGGCCGCCCCGCCGCCGGCTCGTCGTCGTCCCGTGGTCACCCTCCTGCCGCCCGTGACGGCGGCGGCGGTGGCGGTGGCGCTGCTCGGGGCCGGGACGGTCGTCGACCGTTTCGACGCCGGGCATCCCCGGCAGGCGCATCTCGCCTACGCGATGGACGCGGACACCGGTGAGGCCGTCTGGGGGACGCGTTCGGGGCAGGCGAGCGCGAGTAGCAGGAGGTTCTTCGGCGAGGACGGCTGGACCACCCGGCCCGCGCGTCCGGCGGCCGTCCTGCGTCCCCCCGTCGTGGTCGTCCGCTCCTCCGGGCGGCAGATGCCCGGCACCGGGCGCACGGTGACCCTGCGGCTGACGCCGCCGGACGGTGGGGCTCCGGTCATCGGCCTGAGTCTCGCGCGGCCCGTTCCCATGACCGTGGACGGCAGGCGGCTCGGCGAGCGGAAGGGGTTCGAGTACCACGCGCCGCCGGGAGCCGTCGAGGTGACGATGCTGCTGCCACCCGGCCAGACGCGGGTCCGGGCTTTCACCCACGGCCGCGACCTGTCGCTCGTCCCCGGCTTCGCCCCCGAACCGGCCACGGCATACATGAGCCCCCAGACCACCGCCTTCAGCGACCGCCTGCTGTGAGGGCGCGCGCTATCGAGACGGTGACACCAGGCCCGTCTCGTAGGCGAGGATGTCCTCCAGCGCCATGTCCTTGACGATGAAGCCGCTCGCGCCGGCGCGAAGCGAGCCGTAGACGTTCTCGTCATCGTCGAAGGTCGTGAGGATGACGACCCGGACCCGGAAGCCCCCCCGGCCGGCCTGACCCCGCCGTCCACCGGCCGGGCGCCGCGGGCCGCTGATCGCGGTGCGCGAACGTCCGTGCCGGTGACGGCCGGTCGCGGGCAGAGTGGGGAGCATGCGCGTAGCCGTACTCTCCGACGTCCATGGGGTGCTCCCCGCCCTCGAAGCCGTTCTCGCGGAGCCCGATGTGGCCGCGGCCGATCTGGTCGTGCTCACCGGTGACATCGCGGCGGGGCCGCAGCCGGTCGAGACGCTCGATCTGCTGGTCTCGCTGGGTGACCGGGCGCTGTGGGTGAACGGCAACGGCGACCGCGAGCTCGTCGAGGTGGCCGAGGGCAAGCCGTGTCAGTACGCCATCTCCGAGTGGGCCGGCAAGCAGCTCCGTGCCGACCAGGTGGCGCTGCTCGCCGCCCTTCCCGCCCGGCAGGTGCTCGACCTCGGCCGGCTCGGCACCACGCTCTTCGTGCACGCCACGCCGCGCAGGGACGACGAGATGATCCTCGTCGACAGCACGCTCGACCGGTGGGCCGAGGTGCTCGACGGCGTCACCGCCGACACCGTGGTGCTGGGCAACACGCACATGCCGTTCGTCCGGCTCGTGGACCGCAGGCTCGTGGTCAACCCGGGGGCGGTCGGCATGCAGTACGGCACGACGGGCGCCCACTGGGCGCTGCTCGACGCCGCCACGGGCGCCGTGACCCTGCGCCGCACGCCGTACGACGCGGCGGCCGCGGCCGAGCGGCTGATCGCGGGCAGCGGCTTCGGCGAGATCGAGCAGTGGGTGGCCGAGTACGTGACCGTCACCTACTCCGACACCGAGGCGCTGAAGGTCTTCGCCGAGCTCGAAGGACGCTGAGCCCGGCCACCGGCCCCCACGTGATCTTGGACGAACGGACGAAGGAAGGCGCGGGTCTTCGGAGCGTGGTACGAATTGCGCCGCGCCCGGCCTGACGTACGGTCGCGGTAAGCACAGATCGGAGGGTCGACCTTGTCCGGTGAGCCACACCGCCAGGCCGTCGTCGCGGGTGCCCGCGACGGCCGGGCCGGCCACGGTGAGACCATGAAGACGTCCGGCGGCCGGAGGCCGTCCCGTGCCGGGTTCGGGGCGCTCCGGTGAATCTCGCCACCATGCTGGACGACCTGGGCGAACTGGTGTCGTGCGAGTCGTTCTCCGCCGACCACCAGGCGGTGGCGCGCAGCGCGAAGGTGGTCGCCGCGCAGGGACGCGCGAGGCTCGGGGCTCCCCCCGAGACGATCGTGATCGACGGGGTCACGCACCTGCGCTGGAGCTTCGGCGCGCCGCGTGTGCTGCTGGTGGGTCACCACGACACGGTGTGGCCGATCGGCTCCCTCCGGACGCGTCCCTGGTCGGTCACCGACGGCGTCGCGACGGGGCCGGGCGTGTTCGACATGAAGGCGGGGCTGGTCCAGATGTTCCACGCGCTGGCCACGCTGCCGTCCTTGGACGGGGTGTGCGTGCTGGTCACCGGGGACGAAGAGGTCGGATCGCCCTCCTCCCGCCCCCTGATCGAGGAGGCCGCACGCGGCTGCGCGGCGGCGTTCGTCCTCGAGGCGAGCGCCGACGGGGGCGCGCTGAAGACCGCGCGCAAGGGCACCTCGACGTACGAGCTCGTGGTGCACGGCCGCGCCGCCCACGCCGGCCTCGACCCCGGCAAGGGCGCGAACGCCGCTGTCGAGCTCGCCCACCAGATCCTCACCGTCGCCGGCATCGCCGGCCGCGTGAACGGCGCCGCCCACACCCCCGGGGAGGCCGCCGGAACGGCGCGGGAGACGACGGTCACGCCGACCGTGCTCTCCGCGGGGACGACGGTCAACACCGTGCCCGCGCTGGCCCGCGTCGCGGTGGACGTCCGGGTGCCCACTCTCGCCGCGCAGGCGCGCGTGGACGAGCTGATACGGGCGCTGGCTCCCCGCACGGCCGGAACGCGGCTGGAGGTCCAGGGCGGCCCGAACCGCCCTCCCCTGGAGGGCTCCTCGTCGGCGGAGCTGTTCGCCCTCGCCCAGCGGGTCGCCACCGGCCTCGGGCTCCCGCCTCTCCGGGGCGTGGGCGTGGGCGGCGCGTCCGACGGCAACTTCACCGCCGGTGTCGGCTGCCCCACCCTCGACGGGCTCGGCGCGGTGGGCGGCGGCGCGCACGCCGAGGACGAGCACGTGGTCGTGGCCGAGATGCCCAGCCGAGCGGCCCTGCTCGCGGGCCTGATCCAGGCGGTGGGCCGGTGAACGACGTGGTGGTGCGCGAGCTCCACACCATCGAGGAGTTCGAGGAGGTCTTCCGGTTGTTCGACGCCATCTGGCGGCCCCAGCCGGGAGCCGCCCCGCTGACCGTCGAGTTGATGCGGGCGCTGTCGCACTCGGGCAACTACGTGGCCGGGGCCTACCGGGGCGACCGGCTGGTGGGCGCGTCCGCCGGCTTCCTGGCGGCTCCCCCGGGGCAGGCGATGCACTCCCACGTCACCGGGACCACGGCCGGGCAGGGGGTCGGCCTGGCGCTGAAGCTGCACCAGCGGTCGTGGGCGCTGGCCCGGGGCCTTTCGACGATCACGTGGACCTACGACCCGCTCGTGCGGCGTAACGCCCACTTCAACCTGGTCAAGCTCGGGGCCCGGCCGGAGGAGTACCTGCCGTCCTTCTACGGTCCGATGGACGACGCGATCAACGCCGGCGACGAGTCGGACCGGATGCTGGCCGTGTGGCGGCTTTCGGATCCGGCGGTGCTGGACGCCGTACGGGGCCGGCCGCGCCGCGTGGAGGTCCCCGAGGGGGCCGTGGTGGGCGTGGCGGACGCCGGGGGCGGGCCGGTGACGGGACGAACGGACGCCGCCACCGTGCTGGTCGCCGTGCCCGAGGACATCGAGACCCTGCGGCTGAAGGACCCGGCCGCGGCCAGGGCGTGGCGTCTGGCCGTGCGCGAGGTGCTCGGTGGCCTCCTGGCCGAAGGAGCCCGCGTCACCGGATTCCACGACAAATCCTGTTACGTGGTCGAACGCGGCCCCAGCCTGCCGGAAGGGCCGGAACCCCCCGCGTGGCCCGTACGCCGCGGGCTGAGCCACCCGGCATCCTGGAAGACGCCGCCTGGGCGGCGAGGCATCGAAGGGAGAGGCGGCGCACGCCGCACACCACCATGAAGATCACTGGAATCGAGCTGCGGCGGATCGCCATGCCGCTGGTCGCCCCGTTCCGCACCTCCTTCGGGACCGAGACGCGACGCGACGTGCTCCTGCTGCGGGTCGTCACACCCGACACCGAGGGATGGGGCGAGTGCGTGGCCATGTCCGCCCCGCTCTACTCCTCCGAGTACGTCGACGCGGCCGCGGACGTGCTGCGGCGCTTCCTGATCCCCGCCCTGCCCGCGCAGGCCGACGCCTACGCCGTCGGCCGGGCCCTGCACCCGTTCAAGGGCCACCGCATGGCCAAGGCCGCCCTGGAGACGGCGGTGCTGGACGCCTGGCTGCGCGGCACCGGCCAGTCGCTGGCGTCCTTCCTCGGCGCGACGGCCGACCGCGTGGCCGCCGGGGTGTCGGTGGGCATCATGGACTCGATCCCCGAGCTCCTCGACGCCGTCGCCGGATACCTCGACGAAGGCTACGTCCGCATCAAACTCAAGATCCAGCCCGGCTGGGACGTCGAGCCGGTGCGCGCGGTGCGCGAGCGGTTCGGCGACGGCGTGCCGCTTCAGGTGGACGCCAACGCCGCATACACCCTCACCGACGCCTCCCACCTCGCCCGGCTCGACGAGTTCGGCCTGCTGCTCATCGAGCAGCCGCTCGCCGACGACGACCTCGTCCAGCACGCCCGGCTGGCCAGGAAGATCGCCACCCCGATCTGCCTGGACGAGTCGATCGAGTCCGCCGAGCACGCCGCGGCCGCCATCTCCCTGGGCGCCTGCTCGGTGGTCAACATCAAGCCCGGCCGGGTGGGCGGCTACCTTGAGGCCCGCCGCATCCACGACGTGTGCCGGGCCCACGGCGTGGCCGTCTGGTGCGGCGGCATGCTGGAGACCGGCATCGGACGGGCCGCGAACGTCGCCCTGGCCGCCCTGCCGGGCTTCACCCTGCCCGGTGACACCTCCGGCTCCCGCCGCTACTACACCACCGACATCACCCCGCCGTTCGAGCTCGAGGACGGCCACCTGACCGTGCCCACCGGCCCCGGCATCGGCGTCGAGCCGATCCCCGCCCTGCTGGACGAGGTCACCACCGACACCGAATGGATCACCCTCTAGCCGTCCCGCTACGACCCGAAGATCCGCATCTGGAGCATCACGGCCAGCCGCGCCTCCGGGTCGTCCAGGTCGAGGCCGCTGATCTCGGTGAGCCGCTTCAACCGGTAGCGGAAGGTGTTGGTGTGCACGTGGATGCGGGCCGAGGCGGCCTTGACGTCCCCGAACGCGTCCAGGTACGCCCGCAACGTGTCCACCAGGTGGCTGTCGTGCTCGGCGTCGTGGGCCAGGAGCCGCTCGTACGGCCCGGTCGGGGCCTGCTCCTCGGCCTTGGCCAGGTCCGACAGCTGCAGGAGCAACGCCTCGAAGTGCACGGCCGTGTACCCGGCGGCCTCACCCGCGCTTCCCCGCGCGCGCAGCACCCGCAGCGCCCGGTCGGCGTCGGTCCGTGATCTGGCCACATCGGTCAGGTCCGCCGCCAGGCGTCCCACCCCGATGTTGGCCCGGTGGCGCGGCCCGACCCTGGTGAGGAAGCTCTCGGCGATCCGGACCGCCCGGGCCTCCTCGTCCCCCTCGGCCGAGTGCAGCGGCAGCACGGCGTAGGCCACCGAGCCGACCAGCGCGGCGGCCGCCTTGGGGTGGATGGCGCCGACGTGCAGGGCCAGCGCGTCGCAGAACCGCTGCCTGTCGCTCTCGCGCCGCGCGACGTCGACGTACGGCTCCTCGACGAGCTGGGCCGCCAGGACGCACAGGCGTTCGCTGGCGACGCCGAGCCGCCCGGCGGCCTCCACGGCCTCCTTGCCGCCCTCCAGCACCGTCGACAACAGGTCGGCGTGGAGGCGCCGCCGGGTGTCCGACCCGGCGCGCTGGCGGAGCAGCTGCAGCGCGACGACCTTCGCGGCGTCGGCCAGGGCACGTTGCCGCTGCTCGCTCAGCGGCTCCCGTACGGCCGCCCAGATCGAGCCGAGGATCTCGTCCCCGGAGCGGACGGCCACGGCCGCGCGGTTGATGCTGTCGCCCTCCAGCTCCATGTAGACCGGCTCCCGGCTCTGGTAGAGGCGGCGCAGCCAGCCGCGCTCCACCAGCATCCGCCGGTACCGTTCGGGCACCTGGCGGCCGAGGACGGTCTCCACCCGGCCGGCGTCGGCCTCCTCCTGCCGCTCGGAGTAGGCCAGCACCCGCGAGGAGCGGTCCTCGATGGTGACGGGCGCGTCCAGCAGGGCGCACACGGCGTTGGCCAGCGAGAACAGGCCGTCGGACGGGGTCTCTCCGGGTTCGGCGAGGTCGTCCTCGGCCAGCAGGGAACGCAGCAGCGCGGCGACCTGCGCCCACGAGGCGGCGCGGGTCAGGCCGAGCAGTGCGACGCCGGTCTCCAGGACCTTCGCCCGGACGAGCTCGTCGACGGCCACCGGCTGCTTGACGACGATGCCCGCCGCGCCGCCGGCCGTCTCCAGCAGGGCGAGGATGCGCTCCACCGAGTCGACGCCGACGGCGAGCAGGATGTCGCCCTCCATGACCGGCAGCTCGTCGAGCGGGTCGTAGATCTGCACACCGGTGACCTCGGTGTCCAGCTCGCCGGGCGAGGCGGCCACGTCCAGCACGGTGCTGCCCAGGTCTTCCAGGATCCGCCGCAGGCTGGCGCGCGGACGTGCCGTCATGTCGCCATACTCACCCGCCGCGACGCTCACCCGCAACGGGCCGCCTCGCTCATCAGGCGACCTTCGGTGTGGCGCGCACGCCGAGGTGGACGTACGGCGTGCCGTCGGCGAGCCGGTAGAAGACGGCCGACAGCCAGTCGGGCTGGCCCTCCGGGCGGCCGACGAAGGTGGTGTCGTCCACCGGGACCAGGTCGAACTCCATCGGCGGCTGCATGCCGGCGAGGGCGCCGGTGGCCTCCATGCGCAGCCGGAGCGTGCCGTCGTGCACGGTCAGCGTGATGCGCGCGCCCGCCCTCTCGTACACCCCGGCGTACCGCTCGACGTCGGTCTCGAACGGCACGGCCGGCGGTCCGAGCACGGGCGGCACCTCCAGGCCGAGCAGCTCGCCGAACAGTTCGGTCGCCAGGGCGTGCTGGAAGGCGGCGGTGTGCCCGCCGTTGGCCAGCACGCACGCCACCGTGCCGGTGTCGGGGATAACCCACAGCATGGCCGCCTGGCCGATGGTGTTGCCCCCGTGGGACAGCACCCGGTGGCCCTGCCATTCGTCGAGGATCCAGCCGATGCCCCACTGCTTGCCCAGCGTGTGCGGGTTCGGGATGTCGACCTGCGGCTCCCACATCGCCCGCGGCTCGGCGAGCAGCCCGGTGCCCAGGTGGGCGCGGCCGAAGGCGACGACGTCGGCGGCGCGGGCGCAGATCAGCCCGGCCGGGCCCGCCGAGCGCATGAGACCCCAGACCGGCGCGGGCGCCCCCTCCATGTGTCCCATGGCCGCGCGGAAGCGCAGCACGTCCTCCGGAAGGGTCCAGGTGTGGGTGAGCCCCAGCGGCTCGATGACCTGCTCGCGCAGCGCGGCGTCCCAGACCTTGCCGGTGAGGCGCTCGATGACGCGGCCGGCGACGGTGAAGCCGGAGTTGCAGTACGACTGGGTGGCGCCGAGCGGGTGGTTCTGGGCGAGGTCGGCGCAGGCGGCGACGTACCTCTCGATGCAGTCGTCACCGCGGCCGGTGTCGAGGAACAGGTCGCCGTCGATGCCGGAGGTGTGCGTGAGCAGGTGCCTGAGGGTGACGGTCTTGGTCACCTCCGGGTCGGCGACCTTGAACTCGGGAAGGACCTCCACCACCGGCGTGTCCAGCGTCAGCCGGCCCTGCTCGACCAGGAGCATGATCTGGGTCGCGGTCCAGACCTTGGTGACCGAGCCGATCTGGAAGAGCGAGTCGGTGGTCGTCTCGACGCCGGTGGCGACGTTGAGCACTCCCGCGGCGAACTCGTGCACCTCCCCCTCGTGCAGGAAGGCGAGGCCCGCGCCGGGAACCTCGTACCGGGCGGTCAGCTCGCCGAGGCGGGCGTGCCATCTGCCGGGATCCACTGTTCCAGCCACTGGAGGATCCTTTCGTTGTAGTCCACCCGGTGCGACGGGCGGCCGTTGAGGATGAACAGGTGCGAAGCGCCGGGGTAGCGGACCAGCCTGACCGGCACTCCGCGCTCGCGCAACGCGGCGAACCACTGCTCGGCCTGGCCGACCGGGCAGGTGTCGTCGCTCTCACCGTGCAGGAGGAGGGTCGGGGTGGTGACCCCGTCCACGTAGGTCATGGGCGACTGCCGTACGACGTCGCCCGCGCATTCGTGGAGCTTCAGGAGGAGGCCCGCGTCGGAGGGGCCCACCATGCTCGCGATGTCGCTCACGCACCCGCCGGGGACGGCGGCCCTGAACCGGCCGGTCAGCGTCGTCAGCCGGCAGGTCATGTAGCCGCCGTAACTGTATCCGGTCACCGCGAGCCGGTCGGGGTCGGCGACCCCCTCGGCGACCAGCTCGTCCACGGCGCTCAGGAAGTCGCCGGTGTCGGAGATGCCCCAGGTGCCGACGGTGGCGGTGTAGAAGTCCTCGCCGTACCCGTCGCTGCCGCGCGGGTTGACCGTGAGGACGGTCCAGCCCCGGGCGGCGAGCGCCTGGTGGTACAGGTGCGCGCCGTCGAAGACGGGCGCCCAGGTGTTGTGCGGCCCGCCGTGTACGTCCAGCAGCAGCGGCCCCGGCGTGGCACGGCTCTCGTCGCGCAGCACGAACCCCTCGACGGGAGTGCCGTCGGGGGCGGTGAAGGTGCGGGTGACCGGCGTGAACAGCTCGATGCCGTCGGGCGCGTGGCGGGTGAGACGGACGGGGGCGGCGCCGTCCGCCGCGTCGAGGATGTGAACCTCTCCCGCGCTGTGCGGGGTCGCGGCGACGTAGGCGATCCTGCCCGCGGCGACGCTGACCCCGGAGACGGACCGGTCACCGCCGATGATCTTCTCTCCCGGCGCGCGGTAGACGTGGGTGAACCCGCCGTCCCGGGCGCAGAAGATCAGGTCGCCGCCGAGGATCTGGGGCGCGGCGCCCGGGTAGCCGGGCGCGCCGGTCATCACGTTGCGGTCGAGGTCCGTCGCGACCTCCGTCAGGCCGTCCGCCGCCGCTTCGAACAGCCTGGTGTGGCCCACGGGGCCGCCGACGTGCCCGGCGAGCACCAGCCGGCCGTCCAGGCACCAGACCCCGGTGCACATCACGTCGCCGCCCGTGAGCCGCTCGGGCTCGCCGCCGGACACGTCCACCTCGTGGACCGCCCCGCCGGGGGTCAGATCCCGGTCGCGTTCCAGGTCGGCGGCGAAGAAGAGCCGCCGCCCGTCCGCCGCCCATGAAGGCTCGCCGGCGTCGAAGTCGCCGCGGGTGACCTGCCGGATCGCCCCGGTCGCCACCGTCACGACGAACAGGTGGGCGGTCAGGCCGCGGCGCAGGCCCACGCCGTCGGCCTTGAAGTTGAGGCGGTCGGCCACCACGGGCGCGTACGGATCGGGCTCGGTCCCGCTCGGGCCGCTGTAGGCGATGGCGTCCCCGGCCGGGGACCAGACCGGCGTGCCCGCCCCGAGCGGCGCGGCGGTGAGGACGGACGGCTCGCCTCCGTCGGCCGGCAGCAGGTGGATCTGCGGCCTGCCGTCCACCGGGCGCAGGAAGGCCAGCCACCGCCCGTCGGGGGACCAGCGCGGGGAGGAGTCGCGCGGCCCCGCCGTCAGGCGGCGCGGCTCCCCGCCCGGTGCGGCGAGCCAGATCTCCGAGACGTTCTCGTCCGTCTCTCGATCAGGGGTGGTGAGGACGTACGCCACGGCGTTCCCGTCCGGGCGGAGCCGGGGATCGCTCGGCACCGCGAGACGGTAGAGATCGCTGGGAGAAAGGCGAGCCATGCACGAACGCTAGGCGCCTGTTTCCGCCGCTTCTTCGTCCTCCAGAACGAACCGGCGCCCCTCTCGTCGTCCGGCCGTCCAACGATCGTCCCGCCGGAGGCGGTCAGAGGGCCTGGAGCCCCTTGATGACCTCCTGCAGCAGGGACGCCTCGGGGCGCTTGGCGACGGCGGCCGGGGGGCGGGTGGTGATCAGGCCGTGGGTGAGCAGGTCGCTGAGGAGCAGGCGCATCACGCCGAGTGGCAGGTCGAGGTCGGAGGCCACCTCGACCAGCGGCCGCGTCCGGCGCGCCAGCGCGAGCAGGCGCAGGTGCTCGGGGCCCAGTTCCGCCGTGTCGGGAGGCGGCGTGCCGGTGGCGACGACGAGCGTGAGCATGTCGAACGACGCCGCAGGCGGCGGGGTCCTGCCGCGGGCCAAGGCGTACGGACGTAGCACCGGCCCGTCGTCGATCAGCTCGGGTTCCTCCATCACACGGCGCCTCTCGGCTGCGTGGTCAGGTGCTGGCCCACCCTGCCGACCAGCCGGGCCATCTCGTAGGCGATCAAACCGGCGTCGGCGTTCATCACGCTCAGCACGGCGAGGCAGCTGCCGTTGCCGGCGGAGGTGACGAACAGCAGGGCCTGCTCCATCTCGACGATGGTCTGCCGTACGGCGCCGCCGCCGAAGCGCTGGCTGGCGCCTTTGGCGAGGCTCTGGAAGCCCGCCGCCACCGCCGACAGGTGCTCGGCGTCCTCTCTCAGCAGGCCGCCGGAGGCGGCGACGCGCAACCCGTCGGTGGACAGGATGATCGCGTGCCGGACGTCCGACACGCGTGACACGAAGTCGTCGAGCAACCAGTTCAGTTCCGTGGACATCGTCACACCTCCTCGCCGTCTCGTTCACTGTCGGCCCGGCCGCGCCGCCAGCCCGACTGGAGGGAGTTCAGCAGCGCTCGGGACTGTTCGGGGGACCGTTCCGGGAGCGGCCCGGACGCCTGCGGGGCGCTCGGGGGCTCCTGTCTCAGCTGCGGGGCCAGGTTGGCCTGCCGTACGCGCCGGGGCAGCCCGCCCTCGCCCGCCGGCGGCGCGCTGCCAGACTGGCGGCGGTGAGGAACGTCGGCCTGCTGGCTTCCGGGCGAGCCGGTCGCGGTCTCCTGCGCGAGCGGTTCGAACCGGGCGGGCGGCCGGGGAGCCGGTTCCCCCAGGCCGCTGAGGTCGTCCGGCGCCCGCTCGGGCGTCCTGATCAGGTCTTCCGGGAGGAGCACGATCGCTGTCGTCCCGCCGAACGGCGAGGGACGCAGCTCCACCTTGATGCCGCGCCGCGCCGCGATCCGCCCGATGACGTACAGACCCAGGCGTTCGGTGTCGGAGGGGTCGAACTCCGGCGGGCGCGACAGCTTCCGGTTCAGCGCCTCGCGCTCCTCCGGCGTCATGCCGAGCCCGCGGTCCTCGATCTCGACCGCGAAACCCCTGGCCACGAGGTCGCCGCGCACCGAGACCTCGGTGTTCGGCGGAGAGAAGGAGGTGGCGTTCTCCACCAGCTCGGCGCACAGGTGGATGACGTCGGCGACGACGTTCCCCCTGATGGCGGCCTGGGGCATGGGGTGGACGCGCACCCGGGTGTAGTCCTCGGCCTCGCCCACCGCGGCGCGCAGGGCGTCCATGACGGGCACCTCCTGCCGGAACGTACGGCCCGGCGACCCGCCCGACAGGATGACCAGGCCTTCGGCGTGCCGGCGCATCCGGGTGGTGAGGTGGTCGACCTTGAACAGGTCGCGCAGCGTCTCGGGGTCCTCCACGCGCCGCTGCATGCCTTCGAGTTGCTTGAGCTGGCGCTGGATCAGCGACTGGCTGCGCCTGGCCAGGCCGCGGAACGCCTTGCCGACCGAGACACGGAGGTCGGCCTGGTCGACCGCGGCGGCGACGGCGGTGCGCTGCACGCTGCCGAAGGCCGCCGAGACGTCGCGGATCTCCCTGGTGGTGGCCGCGAGGGCGAGCGGCGGGGCCTCGGCGTCGACGTCGACCTCCTCGCCCCGGCGCAGCCGCTCGATGACGTGCGGCAGCCGTACGGCGGCGAGGTCGGCGGCGGCGTCCCGCAGCTCGCCGAGTTCCCTGGTCAGGCGGCGGCCGACGCGGAGCGACACGACCAGCGAGACGATGACGCCCGCCAGCCCGAGCACCCCGGCGAGGCCGGTCCGGACGAAGGTGGCGATCGCCTTGGGTTGCGCGGAGGCGGCGAACGCGTCCCCGGCCTTGGTGAGGGTGACCAGGTAGGCGGCGTCGATCTCGTCGACCTGCGACCGCCACAGGGCGTGGGTGAAGGTCTGCTCCCGGCCCGCCAGGACGTTGTCCTCCATCACCGTGAACAGGATGTACTGCTGGGAGTCGGCCAGCTTGTCGAACGGGTCGCGGACGCTCTGCTCCAGTTCGGACACGCCCTGATCGAACAGGAACCGCCGGTTGGCGGCGAGCTCGGCGAACAGCCGTCGTTCCGGAGGCGACATGCGGCGGCGGGCGAGCAGCGCGCCCGCCGTCAGGGCCCGCTCCCGCGAGAGGAGGTCGTGGGCGTAGGCCATCGTGTTGAGGCTGCGGGCCTGCCGGTAGGCCGCGACGTCGTCGACGAACGCCATGCTGGCGATGAGCTTGTAGGCGGCGTCGGGGGTCTGCGAGAAGTCGCGGGTCAGCGTGACGAGGTCCGTCCTGCCGTTGTCGACGAGCGCCCGGGTGAGGTCGAGGCGGCCGATCATCGCCATGAGGTGCCCGAACCTGTCCCGCATCTCCGGGGTGACCAGCGTCGCCTGCGCCTCTTCGGTCAGCGCCTGCCGCAGGCGCTCCCTGGCCTTGTCGGTCTCCTGCCGCTGCTGGACCAGCGCGCTCTGGGTGACCGCGGAGCGCCGGCTGAGGTACTCGGCCGACAGGAGGTGCTCTTTCTGCAGGGCGATCGTCAGCTCCCCGGCCGGCTTGACGATCTCCTGGTAGAGGGTGTCGACCGAGAGCAGCTTGACCGATTCGCCGGTCGTGAGGCTCGCCACGAAGATCCACAGGGCTGCGAGCGAGAGGAGCGGGATCACGAGCAGCGCGGAGATCTTGAAGCGGATGGATCTGCTCGTTGCCATGGCACCTCATCGGTTGGCGGGTTGCCGTCAGGACCGGCAGCCGAGGGTGAAGATCGGCGACGAGACTAGCACTACAGAGGCTGATATTTCTTGATACAGATGTGATATTTCATGAATTGAGTGCTTCTACGGTCAGTGACGGGTCAGCAGCGCGGTGGCGGTCCGTCCGCCACTCGCGGCGTTCTCCGTGGTCACCGTCATGGCCGTCGCCGCGCGGCGTCCGCCTGTGATCATCTCCAGGGCCTGGGCCTGCACGTAGGTCCCGGCGTGGCGCAGCACCTCGACCGGCGGGAGACTCCACGCCAGGCGGGTCAGGTGGGCGGTGGCGAGCGCGAGCGCGGCGATCTCGATCGCCAGGAGCGCCCACTCGACCAGCCCGATCATCACGCGGTGCCCCGGCAGCGCGACGTACGTCAGCACCGCGAGCCCGCCCCCGGCGCCGAGGGCCAGCCATTCGAACGGCCGGGCCACCGCCCGCCAGCGCTCGTCGCCCGCGAACCGCCGCACCATCAGCGCGACCGCGCCGGCGAGGCTCATCAGGCCGGCCACCAGGACGATGTCAGAGAACGGCGTGCCGGGGAACACGGCCGCGCAGGCCAGCGCCCCCGCCCCCGCCGCCGTCAGGCGCTCGGGCCAGCCCGAGAGCGGCGCCCCCACGGCCCGCATGCCCGCCAGCAGGGCCACGCAGGACAGCCCGAGCAGCGCCATCGCGAAGACGCCCGCGCCGCCCTGGTCGAGGGCGGTGGCCTGGCCGATGGTCAGGTCGAGCACGTCACGGGAGGCGCTGGCGGGGCCGGACACCAGCATGATCGACGCGATCAGCAGACCCGACCCGGCGGCCAGGGGGTAGAGCGTTCTCAGGTGCCGCATGCATACAGACTGACCCGAAACGATCGCTTGGAACATCGGGTGCCGCCCCTGACCCACCCCTGAGACGATCTCGGGGTGAGTCAGGGTAGGGGGCAGTGCCTATGGCGCGCGGTGCGAGGGCGCGGTGACCTCCGCGTACCGGGCGCGCACCTGGGGCGCCGGGTCCGCCTCGAAGACCTCCGTCTCGCCGGCCCGCCACGCCGGGGGCTCGGGAGTGCCGGCGAGCAGCCACGCCGCCTGGCGGGCCGCCCCGTCGGCGACGTACTCGCCGGGCCGGGGGACGAGGACCGGACGCCCGAACACCGACGGCGCGATCGCCCGTACCGCCGCCGACCTCGCGCCTCCGCCGATCAGCAGCACCCGCCGGGGCTCCAGCCCGAGGGCGTCGAGCCCGTCGGCGAGGCCGCACAGCATGCCCTCCACGGCGGCCCGGGCGAGGTGCGCCGGGGTCGAGTTGGACAGCCGCAGACCGTGCACCGACCCCGTGGCGTCGGGACGGTTGGGGGTGCGCTCCCCCTCCAGGTACGGCACGAGTACGAGGCCGTCGGCTCCCGGAGGGGCCTTCAGCGCCAGCTCGTCCAGCTCCTGCGGCGTCACCCGCAGCATCGCCGCCGCCGCGTCGAGCACGCGGGCCGCGTTGAGCGTGCACACCAGGGGGAGGAACCGCCCGGTCGCGTCGGCGAAGCCCGCCACCGTCCCCGAGGGGTCGGCGCTGGGCGCGTCGGCGCAGGCGAAGACCGTGCCGGAGGTGCCGATGGAGACCACCACGTCACCGGGGAGCATCCCGGCCCCGAGGGCCGCCGCCATGTTGTCCCCGGTGCCCGGCGCGAGCCGCAGCCCGCCGGACTCCCCCGCCTGCCCGGTGGGCCCGAGCACGCGGGGCACCACCGGGGTACGGCCCAGGGCGAGGCCGAGCAGGTCGAGGCGGTAGTCGCCCGTCGCGGGCGACCAGTACCCCGTGCCGGAGGCGTCGCCCCGGTCGGTGGTGAGGGCGTCGAGCCCGGGGGATCCGGCCAGGCGCCAGGTGAGCCAGTCGTGCGGGAGGCAGACCGCCGCCGTGCGGGCGGCGTTCCCGGGCTCGTGCTCGGCCAGCCAGCGCAGCTTGGTGACGGTGAAGGACGCCACCGGCACGCTGCCGACCGCCTCCGCCCAGGCCTTCGGCCCGCCGGCCTCGGCGACCAGGTCGGCCGCCGCGCGGGCCGAACGGGTGTCGTTCCACAGCAGCGCCTCCCGGACGACCTCGCCCTGGTCGTCCAGGCAGACCATGCCGTGCTGCTGCGCGGCCACCGACACGGCCGCCACGTCGGACAGGCCGCCGGCCGCGTCGACGGCCTGCTGCAGGGCGGTCCACCAGTGCTCGGGGTGGACCTCGGTGCCCGGCGGGTGCGGGGCCCGGCCCTCGCGGACCAGGGCCCCCGTCTCCGCGTCGCGGACGACGACCTTGCAACTCTGCGTCGAGGAGTCGACTCCCGCGACGAGTGTCATCCGCGCACTCCGAGAAGGTGCTCGAGCGCGAGCTGGTTGAGCCGGGTGAAGTGGAAGCCGCGCTCGGCCGCCTTGTCGAGGTCGAAGTCGTCCTTGGCGAGGTCCTCGTAGGTCTCGCCGGGGGCGAGGGTGGGCTCGGCGAGCTCGGTGACCCGCGAGTTGCGCAGCGCCTCCTGGACCTCCGGGTCGGCCCGGAACGCGGCCGACTTGGCCTTCAGGATGAGGTAGGTGCGCATGTTGGCGGCGGCGGAGTCCCAGACGTCGGCGGCGTCCTCGGTGCGCAGCGGCTTGTAGTCGAAGTGGCGCGGCCCCTCGTAGCCGCCGTTCTCCAGCAGGTCGACCAGGAAGAACGCGCTCTTCAGGTCGCCGTGCCCGAAGACCAGGTCCTGGTCGTACTTCGGGCCGTGCTGGCCGTTGAGGTCGATGTGGAAAAGCTTGCCGTGCCACAGGGCCTGGGCGATGCCGTGCACGAAGTTCAGCCCGGCCATCTGCTCGTGGCCGACCTCGGGGTTGAGCCCGACCATCTCGGGGTGCTCCAGCTCGTTGATCAGCGCGAGCGCGTGGCCGATCGTCGGGAGCAGGATGTCGCCGCGCGGCTCGTTGGGCTTGGGCTCCAGGGCGAACCTGATGCCGTACCCCTTGTCGAGCACGTACTGGCACAGCAGGTCCAGGCCCTCCTTGTAACGGTCGAGAGCGGCCCTGACGTCCTTGGCGGCGTCGGACTCGGCGCCTTCGCGCCCGCCCCAGCAGACATACGTCGTGGCGCCCAGCTCAGCCGCGAGGTCGAGGTTGCGCATGACCTTGCGGAGGGCGTACCGGCGGACGTCGCGGTCGTTGCTGGTGAACGCGCCGTCCTTGAAGACCGGGTGGGTGAACAGGTTCGTGGTCGCCATGGGAACCTCGAGGCCGGTGTCGCCGAGGGCCTTCTTGAAGTTCGCGATGGCCTTGTCGCGGTCGGACTCGGTGGCGAGGAGGTCGTCGTCATGGAATGTCACGCCGTAGGCGCCCAGCTCGGCGAGGCGGTGCACCGACTCCACGGGGTCGAGGGCCGCGCGGCTGGCGTCGCCGAAGGGGTCGCGCGCCTGCCAGCCGACCGTCCACAGGCCGAACGTGAACTTGTCTTCCTTCTTGGGTGCGTACGCGTCCACCGCTGCCCTCTCCCCAATTAGTCTATGTTGTGGACTAAATATCGGACGCCACTCGCCGCAGGTCAAGAGGGACGCGTCGGCGAGTTCACCGAGAGAGGTTCCGCCAGGTGATCGAAACCGGAGAGACGCCCTGATGGCGCAGGCCGTCCGGCACGACGCCATGCGCGCCGGCAACCTCGCGGTGGTCCTCGGCGAACTCGACCGCCGCGGCCCGCTGACGCGCGCCGCGCTCGCCGAGAACACCGGCCTGACCAAGACCACGGTCTCCAAGCTGGTCGCCGACCTGATCGACGCGGGCATGGCGGTGGAGTCCGGCGCGGTGCGGGACGGCGAGCGCGGCCGCCCCGGCGTCGCCGTCCACCTCAGCGGGCACCGCGTCGCCGCGCTCGGCCTGGAGATCAACGTCGACTACCTGGCGGCCCGCGTCGTCGACCTCACCCGGACGGTGCGCCTGGTTCGTACACAGCCTGTGGACAACCGCTCGTCCTCGCCGGATGAGGTGATCGGACGGCTGCGGGAACTCGCCGACGGCATGCTCGGCGAGGCCGCCGGGCTCGGGCTGTCGGTCGCGGGTGCGGCGCTGGCCCTGCCGGGCCCCGTCGACCGCTCCACCGGCACCGTCCACAGCGCCCCCAACCTCGGCTGGCGCCAGGTCGCCGTCGCCGACATGCTCGACCTGCCCCTCCCCGTGGTCGTGGACAACGAGGCGAACCTCGCCGCCCTGGGCGAGCTGTGGTTCGGGTCGGGGACGTCGCTCGGCGACTTCCTCCACGTGTCCGGGGAGATCGGCATCGGCGCGGGGCTGGTGGTCGGCGGGGAACTGTTCCGCGGCGCCCACGGTTTCGCGGGCGAGCTCGGGCACGTCGTCGTCTCCCCTGACGGACCGGAGTGCCGGTGCGGCGGCAGGGGGTGCCTGGAGCGGTACGCCGGGCAGGACGCCCTGCTGCCCCCGGGCGCGGAGATCGGCGATCTGCTGGTCCGGCTCTCGTCCGGCGACCGTCCGGCGAAGGAGGCCTGTGAGCGGGCCGGGGCGGCGCTCGGGATCGCCCTCACCACGGCGGTCAACCTGCTCGACCCGGACACCATCGTGCTCGGCGGCATCTTCGCTCCGCTGTTCCCCTGGGTGTCCGGGCCGGCCGAGGAGGCACTGCGCGCCAGGCTGGGCCACATGCGCGCCCACGTCCCCGCTGTGGTCGTCTCCCGCGTGGGCGCCGACGCCGCCACCCTGGGCGCGGCCGGCCAGGTCGTCCAACGCGTCATAGCCGACCCGATGTCCTTCCTCCCCACCCCCCAACGCTGACCCCATCCCTCATGCCGGCCCCCCGCACCCCGGCCGCCCCTCCCCGCTGACGTGCCGCTCTCCACTCGGGCGCCGCGCCCTCTCTCCGCCGCCCTGCCCCTCTCCACCCCGCACCGCCTCCTCCGCGCTGACGTGCCGCTCTCCACTCGGCGCCGCGCCCTCTCTCCGCCGCCCTGCCCCTCTCCACCCCGCACCGCCTCCTCCGCGCTGACGTGCCGCTCTCCACTCGGCGCCGGGTCGGCGGGACGATGGGCGGTGAAGCCGGCGCCGTCGTGCGTCGGCCAACCCGGCCGAGAACATTGGTTGAACTCTCAATATTTCTGGCGTATGTTATTTGAGAGTTCAAGTTACTGGAGGCGTCCATGCCTGTTCACCGTCTCAACCACGCCGTCCTCTACGTGCGCGACGTGGAGCGCAGCGTCGCGTTCTACCGGGAGGCGCTCGGCTTCCGCCAGGTCATGGGGTTCCCGGGCGCGGCCTTCCTCCAGGCCCCCGGCTCGAAGAACGACCACGACCTCGGCCTGTTCGAGATCGGCGCGCAGGCGGGGCCCTCCCAGGCCGGGCGCGCCACCGTCGGCCTGTACCACCTCGCGTGGGAGGTCGAGACGCTGGACGACCTCGACGAGATCGCGAAGAAGCTGGGCGAGATCGGCTCGCTCGTCGGCGCCTCCGACCACTCCACCACCAAGGCGCTCTACGCCAAGGATCCCGACGGCATCGAGTTCGAGGTCTCCTGGCTGGTCCCGGCCGACCTCCTCACCGAGGAGACCCTGGCCGGCCGTTCGAGCATCAAGCCGCTCGACATCGCCCGCGAGAAGCAGCGGTACGGCGCGCGCACGCGGGGTGGCGTCGGCGTCTCCGTCGCCGTCTGAGCCGCCGGCGGAGCGAGACGGGCAAGCGCCGCTCAGACGACGTCGGCGTCCTGTACGGCCTGATCGATGGTGTCGCGGCACTCCAGGTGCCGGTCCAGGCCGCTCATGCGCATCCGCCGGCGAAGGTTGTCGGGCACGGCGACCAGGACGAACCGTCCGTTGGCCGCGGTCACCTGGTTGTAGGCGTAGATCAGCGCCCCCAGGCCGGCGGAGTCGCAGAAGGTGAGCCCGGCGAGGTCGACGATGACGCGCGGTCCTCCGCCGGGGGAGATCCATGCCTGATCGAGGTGGGCGTAGAAGGCCGGGACGTCGTGGAAGTCCAGTTCACCCGCTACACGGAGCACTATGTGTTCATCATGGCGTTCAACACGGATTTCCAGATCACGACCGTGCTGCGACGCTGGCATGGGATTGAGCCCCTTCTCGCCTCAAGTCCTTTCGCTTGTATGAAAGCAGGCTATGTCCCTGCCATCCCCGGAGGCATCCCGGCCTTCATCCGCTGTACTCCCTCACGGCCTCCTCGCCCAGCCGCAGCTCCCTCTTCAGGGTGAGCGCGTGGTGCAGGTAGTCACGGGCGAGATCGGCACGGCCCGCCGCACGATGCAGCTCGCCGAGCATCTGCGTGGTGCTCGCCTCCCCGCTGCGGTCGCCGAGCCGCTGGAAGATCGTCCGTGAGCGTTCGAGCTGGGCCGAGGCGTGCAGCGGCTCGCCGCGCACGGCCCGGCGCCTGCCGAGGTTCTGCATGGCGTACGCCGCGCAGTGGCAGTCGCCGAGGCTCTCGAAGATGTCCAGCGCCTGGTCCTGGTAGTGCATGGCCCGGTCGAAGTCGGCGGCCAGGTCGTGCAGACGTCCGAGGTGGTTGAAGACGCAGCCCTCCCTGTGCCGGTCGCCGAGGGCGCGCGCCAGCCGCAGGGCCTGGTCGAGCCAGGTGGACGCGGCCGCCAGGTCGCCCGCGTCCAGGCACACCTTGCCGATGGCCTGCCGCGCGTAGGCCTCGCCCGCGCGGTCCTCCAGCCGGATGAACATGCCGAGGGCCTGCTGGAACCGTGCGAGCGCCCTGCGCCGCCGGCCGCGCGCCTGGTCGACGGCGCCGGTCCCGCAAATCGCGATCGCCTGGCCCCTGCGGTCACCGAGCTCGCGGAACAGCGTGTGCGACCGCTCGAACATCTCGGCCGCCTCGGCGTAGGCGTCCTGGTAGAGGTAGACCTGCGCGAGGCCGCGCAACAGCGCCGCCTCTCCCCGCAGGTCCCCCTGCGCACGCGCGGCCGACAGCGCCGTCTCATGGGTGCCGCGCCAGGCGTCGTAGTGGCCGCGCAGGTCGAAGTACGGCACGAGGGTGGCGGCGAGGTTCCACGCCGCGTCCGCCATCCCGGCCTCGGCGGCCAGGCGCACCATGACGACCAGGGCCTCGCGTTCGGTGTCGAACCACGACAGCGGGTTGCCCCGCACCTGCCCGAGGGTCGCCTCCGCCGGCTCCCACAGGGTGGCCGTCGACGAGGGGAGGCCGAAGACCGTGGTGGGCAGCCGGGAGGTGGCCTGCTCGGCGATGGCGAGCCACGCCCCCACCACCCGGCGCAGCGCGTGCCCTTCGGGATCGGCGTGCGCCTTCTCCCTGGCGTCGCAGCGGATCAGATCGGGCAGCCGGTAGCGCGGCTGGCCGAAGGGGTCGCTGCCGACCAGTTGCAGGAGGTTGGCGTCCACCAGGTCGTCGACCACGTCGTCCGAGCGGTGCCGGTCGAGGGCGGCGTCGACCACCCACGCCGGGAGCGGCTGCGGGCCGAGCAGGCCGAGCACGCGGAACGCGCGGGCGGCGTCCTGCGGAAGCAACCGGTAGCTGCGGTCGACGCTGGCCCTGACCTCCAGGTCGCCGGCGCGCAGCTCGCTCAGCCTGCGGGCCTCGTCCTCCAGCCGCTGCTCCAGCATGCTGAGCGGCCAGCCGGGCCGTCCCACCAGGCGCGCCCCGGCGATGCGGATCGCGAGCGGCAGGTACCCGCAGGAGCGGACGATCGCCGCCGCGGCGTCCTTCTCGCGGTTCAGCCGCTCGGCGCCGACGATCCTGCGCAGCAGGTCCTCGGCCTCGGCCGGTTGGAGGACGTCCAGCTCCACCGGGATCGTCCCCGGCAGCTCGGTGATCCGGCGCCTGCTGGTCACCAGGACCGAGCATCCGGTGCCCGGCAGCAGCGGGCGTACCTGTGCGCTGCTCGCGGCGTCGTCCAGCAGGACCAGCACCTTGCGGCCCGCCAGCAGCGAGCGGTAGAGCGCCGAGCGCTCGTGGACGCCGTCGGGGATCGCCGTCTCCGCCACGCCCAGCGCCCGCAGCGCCTCGGCGAGCAGTTCCTCGGGGTGGGGCGGGGAGAGGGTGGTGCCGGCGAGGTCGAGGTAGAGCTGCCCGTCGGGGTAGCGGGGGCGTACGACGTGCGCGCAGTGCACCGCGAGCGCCGACTTGCCGACACCCGGCGGGCCGGCCACGACGGTGATCGACGGCGGCCGGTCGTCGCGGTCGGGGGCCAGCCTCCGGACGAGCGCGGCCACGTGCTCGCACCTGCCGGTGAAGTCGGGCACGTCCGGCGGGAGCTGCTGCGGCGTGGGACGTTCGCCGGTGGCGGCCTGCGGGAGGGGGCGTTCGCCGGTGGGCTGCGCCACCGCGGTCGCGGGCGGCTCGGCGGCGAGGACGGCGGCGTGCGCCCGTCGCAGCTCGGCGCCGGGCTCGATGCCCAGCTCCTCCACCAGGCGGTCGCGGATCGTGCCGTAGGCGCGCAGCGCCTCGGCCTGGCGCCCGCTCCAGTGCAGGGCGAGGATGAGCTGCTGCCACAGGCTCTCACGGAACGGGTGCTCCACGGTCAGGCCGCGGAGCTCGGTGATGGCGCTGGTGTACTGCCCGAGTTCCACCCGCATGGCGAGCAGTTCCTCGGCCGCGGTGAGCCGTGCCTCGGCCAGGGGTTCGACCCGGCCGTCCCAGAAGGGGCTGCCGGGCAGGTCCTCCAGGGGCGCGCCGCGCCACAGGGAGAGCGCGCGGCAGAGCAGGTCGACCGCGTCGGCGGTACGGCCGCCGGCGCGCGCCCGCCGCGCCTCGGCCAGCCGTTCCTCGAAGCTGAACAGGTCGAGATCCTCCGGGCCCACCTCGATCATGTAGCCGGACTGCTGGGCGCGGATGGCTGTGGGGGCGCCGGCCTCGGCGAGGCCGGCGCGCAGGGAGCTGACGTAGGTGCGCAGGTTCTCGACGGCGGACCGGGGGCGTCGTCCGGGCCATAAGACTTCGACGAGAACGCTCGTGCCGACCACGCGGTTGGCGTGGAGCAGCAAGGTGGCCAACAGCATTCGTGGTTTCGTGCCACCGAGGCGCGTGGGCCGCCCGTCGACGCGGACGTCCAGCGGACCGAGCACGTTGTAGATGGGCCGATCGTCCATCATGCCCGCCTTTGCTCCTTTTAGAGACTTTTCACCGGTTTGTCGATGGGACTCCTGAGGCCTGGTCTTCCTGTTGTATCCGTTTTGGACCTTTCTTATATGGCTAATCCGGACCCTGAACGCCAATACGGAGCCTTCGGACACGCGTTCCGGAGTCTCCGGGAACCCCCCGCGACCGGTCGGACAGACCCGGCGTGCGACGCCGCGGCCAACCGGAGCTACGGAAAGGATCCGCATGAAGCTCAAAGGGTTTTTCACCACGGGTGTGGCGTTGCTGCTGAGCCTCGCGGGCGGCGTCGCCCTCGCTCCGAGCGCGAGCGCCGCCGGGCCGCGCCCGAACTTCCAGCTCCCCTTCCCGTGCAACCAGACCTGGACGGGCAACTCCAACGGCAGCAGCGCCCACCAGTCCTGGGAGATCGACTTCAACCGGGGCAGCACCCCCGACGCCGACCTCGGCGACACCGTGGTCGCCGCCGCGGCCGGCAAGGTGGTCATCTCCGCCAACCAGGGCTCCACCAACGGCTTCGGCAACCTGGTCAAGATCGACCACGGTGGCGGCTGGTCCACCTACTACGCCCACCTGCGGGTGCGCTCGGTCAGCGAGGGCCAGCAGGTGTCACAGGGGCAGAAGATCGGCGAGGTCGGCAACACCAGCAAGCCGGGCAACAACATCTCTCCCCACCTGCACTACGAGGTGCGCACCACCGACACCTCCTACCCGGCCAACATCCAGAAGGCCGTGTTCAACGGGGCGACCTTCGGCTACCCGGTCCAGACCGTGACCTCCCACAACTGCTCGGGCAGCAACAACCCCTACTCGCCCGAGGAGGTCTGCGGCAGCGGCTACAGCGTCATCGACTCCGCCGCGCTCGGATCGGCCGGCAAGGTGTACCTGCTCTACAACAACTCCAACGGGTACAACTGCGTGACGACGATCAAGACCGCCTCGGTCGGCACCGACAGCGCCGTCTCCGCCTACCTGGAGGTCAAGGGCAAGAGCAGGATCACCGACTCGGGGAACTTCTCCTACTACGCGGGCCCGGTACGCGCCTCGGCCGACAACACCTGCGTGAGGTGGGGCGGCAAGGCCGGCTCGTCCACCTACGACAGCCCCTTCGAACACTGCGGCTGACCAGGACCCCTGGGACGTCAAGAGGCCTGGCAAGCCACGGCCACTTCCGGCCTCCGCCGGAGGTGGCCTTCCGGCCGTGCTCCTCGGTGATCGGACCGGTGACGTTCAGGTGAGGGCCGCCACGGCGGCGACGATGTGCTGGGCGGTCGCCTGGACGGGAGCGCCCTGCACGAGGACGGTCGGCGTCGCGGTCACGCCTCGCCGCTCCGCCATCGCCGTCACGAACCCACCAGGTGGAACGGCGTTGCCGGGAAGGCTGTTCTGGCCGGGTGTCAAAGGTCCGACAAAGGTCGGCCCGCCGCAGCGGGGTCGGGGACGGTCACCGGGCGCGTGCCGCCCGCCGGGCGAGGGCGGGGACCGGCAGGGAGCAGGCGAGGAAGACCGCGGCGGCCAGCAGCCAGCCCCAGGCGGCGAACGTCGTGAGCACCAGGCTGAAGAAGGCGGGGGCGAACATCTGCACCGTCGCGGTGGACGCCTCCGACGCCCCCTGGTAGGCGCCGCGGGCGTCCTCCCGCATCAGTTCGACCGACAGTCCCCAGCCGCCGCCGACGTACCCGAGCTCGCCCGCCACGTGGAACAGCGCGGCGACGATCACCACGACCATCGCCACGGCCCCCGACCCTCCCGCCGTGGTGGCGAGCAGGACGCAGGCCACGGCGAGGGAGGCGCCCGCCCAGACGATGGTGCGTGCCGCCGCCGAGGTGGTCGCGGTGAACCGGGTGACGAAGATCTGCAGCGCCGCGATGCCGACGGAGCTGATGACGACGACCACGCCGCTGACCGACAGGGGAAGCCGGGTGGAGTTCGCCACCCACAGCGGCAGGCCGGTCGAGAGCATGGCCCAGCACAGCGAGAGCACCGACGTCGTACCGACGACGGCGAGGTAGGGACGGTCGCGCAGCACGACCGCCCACCGGCCCCGTTCCCGCTCCCCGGCCGGCGTCCCGTGCGCGGAGGGGGCCGGGACCGTGGCGGTCAGGATGGCGAGCGCCCCGAAACTGATCGCGTTCCCGGCGACGGCGAACGCGTAGATCCTGGGGTCGTCGGCCGCGAGCACGAGCGCCCCCATCCCGGCGCCGGCGGCGTATCCGACGTGCTGGGCCACCCGCTGCCGGGCGAGCGCCTTCACCCGCGCGTCCGTCCCGTCGACCAGGCCGGCGACCAGGGCGGTGCGGACGGCGCTCGCCCCGTTGGCGGGGGCGACGAAGACCGTGGTGACCAGGACGAACGCCCACGGGTCCCGGACCAGGGCGTAGCAGCCCATCGCGATCCCGCGGACCACCGTGAGGACGACCAGGATCGTCCGCGCGTCGAACCGGTCGGCCATGGCCCCGAGCGGGATCGCGGCCACCAGCCCGGTGCCGCTCGCCACCGCCATGCCGGCGCCGACCAGGGCCGGCGACAGGTGCAGGATCCGGGTGAAGTACAGGGCCCAGATGGTGAACCACAGCCCGTCGCCCAGGGCCGACACGCCGCGTCCCCACAGCAGGCGGTCGAGCCCAGAGGCCGGTCGTGTGTGCCGGCTCGATGTGACCACCATCGTAACGACCACCCTTCAGCATTTGCTTAAAAGTGACTGTAACGACGGCCTTCCCTTCCTCGCAATCATCATTCACGTTTACCTGAAGCTTGATAGGATGCCCGGCAGGAGCAACCGAGGGAAGAAGGCGCCATGCGAGGGTGGGTCGACTCTCAGCAACCGGTCCTCGCGTCGGTCATCGCCCTCACGCGCGAGCTCGCCGACCCCGTACGCCTGACGGCCCTCCAGCTGCTGTCGGCCGAGGGCCCCCACACCCTCACCCAGCTCGCCGACGCGCTCGGCGTCTCGGCGCCCCGTCTCGGCAACCACCTGGCACGCCTGCGTTCCACCGGGCTCGTCACGGTCGAGCACACCGGCCGCCACGCCGTCTACCGCGTGGCCTCACCCGGGCTCGGCGACGTGCTCACCGCACTCGCCCGGTACGCCCGCGCCGACCTCGCCGTACGACCCGGTCGCCCGCCGAGCCCCGGCGACATCGCGCACACCTGCTACGACCACGCGGCCGGCCTGCTCGGGGTGGCCGTCTTCACCACGCTCGTCGACCGCGGCGCCCTGCGCCCCCCGGACGGCACCGCCGGCACGCTCGCCCTCGGGGACGACCCCAGCGCCTTCGCCGAGCTCGGCGTCGACCTGGCCTCGCTCGACACCGGCCGCCGCAAACCCGCCACCGCGTGCCTCGACCGCGTCCACCGCCTCCCCCACCTCGGCGGCGCGCTGGGCAGATCGGTCCTCGACGCCTTCATCGAGCGAGGGCTGGTGCGGGCGCACGACGGCACCCGCGAGCTGACCGTGACCCCCAAGGGTGCCACCGAGCTCCCGGCCCTGCTCCCGACCTTCAGCCCCGACGCGTGATCAGACCGCGCGGAGTCCGGCCCGCGAGCCCACGGCCCTGGCGGCGGCCTCGACCTCGAGCTCGGAGGCGCGCGTGTGACGCTCCATCTTGTGGACCGCCTCCCCTATCCGGTTGAGGTTGCCGTGGACGTGTGCACAGCTCTGGTGGAGCAGATCGGCGAGTTCGTTCATGACCATGCCGGTGACGCTGCCGCCCCAGGCCGTCCCTCCGGTGCCGCGCACCGCCGCGAGCAGGTCGCTCGTGTGCCGCTGGAACAGGTCGGCGGCGTCCAGCAGCCGGAGCCCCGCCTCGTTCAGCGACGAATGCTGGGACAGATACTCCTGACTCATCTCCGCCTCCACGGTGACACCGGCGTGCGACCGATCTTCATACTATGGGCGACGTGCGCGCGGCGGACGATCTCGCTCGGCTCGCGAACCAAACACCGTCTGCGACACTCTCATGTGACATGAAGACTTTCCCGAAGCACCCCGCGTCCCTCAGCGCACTCCTCCGCACCACCACGGTGGCCGCCGCGGTCACCGCGGCCCTCGTCGGCGGCGCCGTGGCGGCCGACGCCGCCACCGGGATCCCCAAGTTCACGCAGCCGAAGGTGTTCGGCACGACCTTCCAGAGCGACCCGGGGCACGACTTCACCAAGCACATCAGCAGCCGCCACGACGGCATCCTCCGCGGCTGGGTCACCCACTACAAGGGCGGAGTGGCGGAGTACGTGCCGATCAAGTGGGTGAAGGACAAGTCCGGCCACGTCGAGGGATGGTTCGAGGGCCCGAAGGAGGGTGACGCCATGGCGTACGCCTCCCCGATCTCACCCAAGCTCGCCTACTACAGCGCGACCGAGTGCGGTGGCACCGGCATCTCCATGGACCGCCAGGGCCTGGGCAAGAGGCGCTGCTCGAGCAAGCAGACCGCCTCCCTGCTCAAGCGGGGCCACCACGCCGGCCTCATCACCGTCTACAAGGGCAAGATCGTGAAGTTCCAGGAGATCTACACCCCCTGACCGTCAGCCCGGCAGGCCGGTGAGCCGGTCACCGAGATCGCTGCGGCGGTACAGCACCTGCCGGCCGTCCCGCGCCCGGGTGACCAGGCCTGTGGCGTGCAGCACGCGCAGGTGCTGGGACACCGCGCTCGGGGTCACCCTGAGCCGCCGGGCGATCTCGACCGTCGGCAGCGGCTCCCCGAGCAGGCCGAGCAGGCGCGCCCGAGGCGCGCCGAGCAGCGAGGTCAGGGCGGCGGCGTCCGCGGCCGGCGCCTCGGCCCACAGCGTCGCCACCCCACGGCTGGGGTACGCCAGCAGCGGCGGCTCCTCCGGGCTGACCGGAGGAGCGGGCTTGTGGGCGAACACCGACGGCACCAGCAGCAGGCCCCGCCCCGAGGCCTCCGTCCGGTAGCCGCCCATCACCTTGTCGACGTGCAGCACGCCGTCGTGCCACCGCAGGTTCGGGTGCATGTCGGCGAACAGCAGGCGGGCACCCCCGACGGCCAGTCGCCGCGCGCGGTACGTCATGTCGGCCTCCAGCACCAGCCTCATCTGGGGCCACCGCGGCCTGATGGCGAGATCCCAGTACTGCCGCAGGAGTTCGCAGACGCTGTCGCGCAGCTCCGCGACGGAGGTGTCACAGGCCTCCCGGAGCACCTCCGGAAGCGGTCCGGGCGCGTGCGCGGCCAGCAGATCACGCCGGACCAGGTCAGGGGAGGTGGCCCGGACGACGGCGAGCTCCTCCTCGAAGGCCGGGGCGAACCCCGCAGGCCGCGGGGTCAGGAAGTCGGGAAGGGTGAGCTTCTCGGCGACCAGGGACATCAGCAGGCGGGTGTCCAGCGCGGCGAGCTCGCCGAGAACCGACCTGCGCCAGGGCAGGTGCAGGGCGTACAGGCCCGGATCGCGCAGCACCCGCAGGCTGAGCACGGTCTCGTGCAGGGGCGACAGGGCGAAGCGGGTGTCGGCGAGGTCCTCGACGCCGAGCACAAAGCTGATCATTAAGTCTCAGGCTACATCCATTGGCGGCGCGTCTCCGGTGCCGTGGACTTCATGGCATGAGCCGCCGATTCCTCCTGCTCCTGGCCCTCACCTGCGCGGTCGCGGTCGGCAACCTCTACTTCCCGCAGGGGGTCAGCCCGCTGATCGCCACGGGCCTCGGGGTGCCGCCGGACTCGGCCGCCCTGGTGGTGACCGCGACCCAACTCGGCTACGCGGCCGGGATCTTCCTGCTGGTACCGCTGGGCGACCGGCTGCCGTACCGTCCGTTCATCGTCACCCTGCTCGCCCTCACCGGCCTGGGCCTGCTCGCCGCGGGATGCGCGCCCGCCCTGCCGCCCCTCGCCGGCGCCGCGGCCGTGATCGGCCTGACCACGGTGGCCGCGCAGATCGTCGTACCGCTGGCCGCCGGGCTCGTGGCCGACGACCGCCGCGGGACGGTGATGGGGACCCTGCTCAGCGGATCGCTCGGCGGCATCCTCCTGGCCCGCACGTTCGGCGGGGTCCTCGGCGAACGGCTGGGGTGGCGCGCCCCCTACCTCGTGGCCGCGGTGCTGGTCCTGCTGCTCGCGGCGGTGCTGGCGTTCACGCTTCCGGCCACGACCCCGCCGTCGCGGCAGCCGTACCCGGCGCTCGTGGCCGAGTCGCTGCGCCTGCTGCGCGCCGAGCCGGACCTGCGGCGCTCCTGCCTGTACCAGGCGACGGTCTTCGGCGGGTTCTCCGCCGTCTGGACGTGCCTGGCGCTGCTGCTCACCGGGCCGGTGTACGGCCTGGGCGCCCAGGCGTCCGGCATGATCGCCCTGGTCAGCGCCGTGACGATGTTCTGCACCCCGGTCGCCGGACGCCTGGTGGACCGGCGGGGGCCGGACGCGGTGAACCTGGTCTGCATGCTCGGCGTGCTCGCCTCGGCCGCGGTCCTCGCGACGGGCGTTCTGGGCGGCACGGCGGGCCTGGCCGGCCTGACCGCGGGCACCCTGCTGCTGGACGTCGCGATGCAGTCCGGCATGGTCGCCAACCAGGCACGGGTGCTCGCCCTGCGTCCCGAGGCCCGCAGCAGGATCAACACCGCCTACATGACCTGCGCCTTCCTGGGCGGCAGCACCGGTTCCTGGCTCGGGACGCGCGCCTACGCCGAGGCCGGCTGGTACGCCGTGTGCGCGCTCCTGGCGGCCCTCGCCGTGTCGGCCCTGGCCCGCCACCTCGTGGCCCTGCGCCGCCGCTCCACCAGCCCTCTCCCGCGGCCGGGAGCCGCCCCCGGGGACCTGCCCGCCGCGAAGCCCACCCCAGGCTGACATAAGCTGGCGTATCGGATTCCGCAGGGTGTATCGCCTGGTCGGGGGGCCAGTCCATGAGCGTTACGGCGACGGGCTCGACGCGTGAGCGCGGCGGGAACCTTCCTGCCGAGATCACCAGTTTCGTCGGCCGCCGGCAGGAGATCGCCGAGGTCAAGCGCCTGCTGTCGGAGTCCCGGCTGGTGACGCTGACCGGGCCCGGCGGGGTGGGCAAGACCAGGTTGGCGTTGCGCGCGGGCGACCAGCTGCAGCGGTCCTTCCCCGACGGCGTCTGGCTGGTGACGTTGGCCGACCTGACCGATCCCGGGCTGCTCCCCGAGACGGTGGCCGCCGCCCTGGGCGTCAGGAACCGCTCGGCCGACGACCTGATGACCACGCTGACCCAGGTCCTGAAGTCCAGGCACCTGCTGCTGGTGATGGACAACTGTGAGCACATGGTGGACGCCACCGCCCGGTTCATCTGGACCGTCCTGCAGTCGGCGCCCGGCGTGCGGGTGCTGGCGACGAGCCGGCAGTCACTGGGGATCACCGAAGAACAGTCGTGTCCTGTCCCTCCCCTGTCGATACCTGAACAGCCCAAGCCGTCCAACGGATCACCGGGGCAGGTCCCGGCACAGGTGCTGGCCCAGTCGGAGGCGGTGAACCTCTTCACCGAACGCGCGCACGCCGTGCACCCGAGCTTCAGCCTCACCCCCGAGAACGTCCCGGCGGTCGCGCGGATCTGCCGGCGGCTGGACGGCATCCCCCTGGCGCTGGAGCTCGCCGCCATGCGGGTCCGCGCCCTGTCGGCCGAGCAGATCCTGCAGCGGCTGGACGACCGCTTCCGGCTGCTGACCTTGGGCAAGCGCGTGTGCCCGCCGCGCCAGCAGACGCTGAGCGCCTTGATCGACTGGAGTTACGACCTGTGCACCGACGCCGAGCGCATGCTCTGGGAGCGGGCGTCGGTGTTCTCGGGCGGATTCGACCTGGAGGCGGCCGAAAAGGTCTGCGCGGGGGACGGCATCGGGGCCGGCGAGATGCTGGACCTGATAGACGCCCTGGTGGACAAGTCGATCCTGAGCATGGACGAGAGCGGAGGCGGCGTCCGCTACCGGATGCTGGAGACCATCCGCGAATACGCGCGTGACAAGCTCGCCGCCTCGGACCGGCTGACCGCGCTGCGACGGCGTCACCGCGACTACTTCCGCGATCTGACCGAGTCGGCCTGCCGGCAGTGGTTCGGCCCGGACCAGGTGGCCTGGTCCGCGCGGCTGGAGCGCGAGCACGCCAACCTGCAGGCCGCGCTGGAGTTCTGCCTGACCGAACCCGGGGAGGCGCAGTCCGCCCTGACCATCGCCGCGAACCTCTCGGTCTTCTTCGAGTCGGGGTATGTCAGCGAGGGCCGCCGGTGGTTCGACCGGGCTCTGGCCATGGCTCCCGAACCGACACCGGCGCGGGCCGCCGCGCTGCTGGCCAACGCCTCCGCGCTCGAACTGCAGGGTGACATCGCCGCGGCCAAGAAAGTGCTGGCCGAATGCCGCGGCCTGGCGGAGCAGCTGGACGACCGGGCGACGGTGGCGATGGCCGACGCCTGTCTGGGCTGGGCCGTCATGTGCGAGGACGACCCGGCCTCGGCCGTCACGATGCTGGAGAGGTCGCTCGCCGAGAACGTCACCCCCGGCGCCCCGGAGGAGATCGTCACCTCCAAGATCATATTGGCCATGGCCTGCCGGCAGACCGGCGACACCGACCGCGCCGCGGCGCTCTGCGAGGAATGCCTGGAGATCAGCGAGGCTCACGGCGAGCTGTGGTACCGGTCCTGGACGCTGCTCTACTTCAGCTGGGTGGTGTGGCGACAGGGGGATCACCGGCGCGCCGAGGCCTTGGCCAAGGAGTGCCTGCTGATCAATCGTGAGCTCGACGACCGGGTCGACATCGGCTACTGCCTGGAGTCCCTGGCCTGGTCCGCCGTCTCCGACCAGCCCGAACGGGCCGCCCGCCTGTTCGGCGCGGCCCAGGCCACCATGGACGCGCTCGGCGCCCCCCTGTATTCGTTCGTGCGAGGCGACCACCACCGCTGCCTGGCGACCGCCCGGGCGGCGCTCGGCGACAAGAGGTTCGACGCCCTGTTCGCCGCGGGCGCCGCGCTGTCGCTGGAGGAGGCCATCGCCGAGGCGATGGAGGAGAGCGAGGGCGGGCAGGCGCCGGCTCACCGTTCCGGGCACGGCGGGGCGACCCCCCTCACCCGCCGGGAGAGGGAGGTCGCCGCGCTGGTCGCCGAGGGCCTGACCAACAAGGAGATCGCCGAGCGCCTGGTGATCAGCCGCAGGACCGCCGAAGGCCATGTCGAGCACATCATGAACAAGCTCGGCTTCACCTCCCGCACCCAGATAGCCGCCTACGTCAGCCGCCCTCCCGGCCCGGCGTAACGGGCTTCCCGGTTCGGGTCAGGCCTTGACGACGAGGACGTCGGCGTCGTCGGCGAGCCCGCCCGCGGTCACGCTCACCTTGTGCGGCCCGGGCCCGAGATCACGGGCGACCTTGAAGGTCCCGATGGCCTCGCCGTTCTTGACGGTGAGCGTGTGCCTCCTGCCGTCGATGCCCGTCACCTGGACCGTGGCGCCGTCCTTCAGGCCCCCGCACCGGACGGTGACGGTGTAGGTGTCGCCCTGGCGGACCTTCTCCCGGGGGACGGTGACGTCGATCCAGGACGCGCTGGGCTTGCGGCTGAGGGTGTCCTGCTTCTTCTCGGCGACCGGGGTTTTCTCGGTCGCCGGGAGCCGGTGCGCGTCAGCGTCGATCTTGCTGGCGGTCGGGCCGGGAGAGCTGTCGGCGTAGGCGCCGCCGGTGAGGGCGGTTCCGGTGAAGAGGGTGGCGACGAGGATCCCGGCGACGGCGAGCGGCTTGCGGATCTGCATGAGATCAGTCCAATCCAGCACACCTCCGGAGGATCCCGGCGATCCCCCTACCTGGGAGGTGGCCACACCCGGAACTCTGGCGTCGCCACATGAGAGTGCTCTGATAACGAAATGAGCACGGGATGGGATCTCCGTGTGGACTCATTCAGGTCGAGCGGCCGAGGTGGGCCACTCGCAGAAGGCGCGGGTGCGCGTGTCGACGGTGGGCCCGGTCGGTGGGCGAGCGGTCGTGGTCGGGCCTTCAAGTCGCCTTTCAGCCCTCGTAAACGCCCTGCAAGCGGAGATCAAGGGCATCCGCCTATCTCTATGGCGTACGAGACACTCGAAAGGTTGTGAAAAATGTCCCGCAACGCCCTCATCATCGCCGCCGGAGCCGGGCTCGCCCTGCTGATCGCCGGGATCTACGGTATGAGCTCCCTGGCCACCATGGGCTGGGGCGTCCCCGTCTTCATCGTCGGGATGTTCGTGCTGGTGTCCGGCTCGATCATCCTGGTCACCCGCCTGCTGAGCGGCGGCGGCTCCTCGAACGGCGTCCTCGGCCAGATGAAGAACTTCCTCGGCACGAACAACCAGGACCTGATCGGCACCGGCGTCCCGGCCACCGCTCTCATCACCGGCATGCGGGACACCGGCACGTCCGTCAACGACCAGGTGGTCGTCGCCTTCGACATGCAGGTACAGCCCGAGGGCGGGCAGCCGTACCCGGTGAGCCACCGACAGATCCTGCCGCGCCTGCTCATGGGCGGCGTCCTCCCGGGGCGCACGGTACGCGTCTGGTCCGACCCCAGCGACCCCACACGCCTCATCATCGACTGGTCCGCCCTCCCCATGCAGTCCTAGAAAGGTTCGACTGGCGCGTCTCGCACAACGCGGTGGCGACCACCGGGTTCAGGTCGGCGTTGTGCCCGCCGTCGATGCTATACAGGTTCGTCACGACCGTGATCTGCCTGCCGTCGGGAGTCGCCCCGCCACTGGTCCTGAAGCCCAGAGTGTCGCCGCGTCATCGGGGACGAAGGTGGCGTTCAGTCGGAGCGGCCGCAGGATGCGCCTGCGGATCTCCGCGCCGTAGGTGTCGCCGGTGACCTTCTCCACGATCATGGCGGCGATGAGGTAGTTGGTGTTGGAGTAGCTCCACTGCGTGCCGGCCGGGAACTCCACCGGCTGCTTCAGAGCCGGTCCGACCAGGTCCATCGCGTTCCAGCGGTCGTAGCGGTGGGCCAGGACGTCGGTAATCACGGTGTCGCCGTGTTCGTCGTGGATCCGCGCCAGCGCCCCGGGCACGCCGTCCTCGTCGACCAGCCGGTGGAGGGCCTCACGTGACCGTGGATGACCGCTCGTCGCCGCCCCCGGGTCCCGCCAGTAGTGGCAGCGTCAGCACGCCCGCCACCGCCGTGATGATTGTTCGCTTGTACATGACCACAGAGTTCCAGCCGGTCTCCGGCGCGGGCATCATCCTCGGTGGCCAGTGCCGGGTCACGCCCTGGGACGAGACGCCCCTGAGCCGGACCATGGTCTTCTCCCCGTGACACCTGCGGCGCCCATGGCCTCGTACCGGCCATGGGCGCCGACCTGTGCGATCAGCGGCGGGCGCGGCTCAGCCGGACACCCTGGACGGGGCCGCGAGCGGGACCGACCAGGGGAGCCGGTCCGTGGGCCACACCTCGGGCTGCCGCTTCAGGGTGGTCCCGGCCTTGCCGCCCACAGGGCAGCGGAAGCCCGGCGGCGGTACCACCAGCGAGATCAGGTAGTTGTCGATGGGCACCGTGCTGCACTCGTCCTTGCCGTAGATCCGGTGGCCCCAGCCCTCGTAGGTCAGCAGGGCCGCCTTGGGGCCGAGCTGACGGGCCACGGCGGTGGTCCAGGCGTACGGCGTGGAGGGGTCGTGGATCGAGGTGCCGAGCAGCAGCGGAGCGCTACCGGTGTAGCGCGGACGGTGCTGCGGGTTGCTGGTGGGGTGGCCGAGGCAGACGGGCAGGTCCTCGATCGGCATCGGGTTCAGGCGCATGTCGGGAGCCTGGCGGGCGGAACTGCGCAGCAGCGCGGCGTACTCCCGGTAGTTGTGCACCGGCAGGTTGTAGTCCTGGCAGAGGATCGCCGTGGGCAGCTCGGCGACCTCTCCCGTGACCGGCTGCCGGCCCGGCAGCGGAGGCACCTCCTCCGGCAACGGCCCGCCGTCCAGGGCGCGCAGCATCTCGCTCAGCAGTTGCCAGGCCGGGCCTTCGGTACCCAGCACGCCCTGCCAGAGGACCTGCACCTCGGTCATCGGGCGGTCCGGGACTCCCGGGTAGTACAACTTGCCGTCGCGCGCCTTGGCCAGCAGCCTCTCCCACACGGCCCGGACGTCCTGCCCGTGCAGGGCGCAGGCGGCCTCCTGGTCACACCAGGCGACGAACTCGTCGAAGGAGTCCTCGACGCCGGCCGCCTCGGTGTCCAGGAACCTCTTGACGCCGAGACTGTGGTCCATGTTGCTGTCCAGGGCCAGGGCCCGGACCCGCTGCGGGAACAGCTCGGCGTACATCTGCCCGATCAGCGTGCCGTAGGAGACCCCGTAGTAGGTGAGCTTCTCCTCGCCGAGGGCGGCGCGGATGGCGTCCATGTCGCGCGCCACGTTGACCGAGTCGACGTGGTCGTACAGGGGGCCGGTACGCGCCCGGCAGTCCTGGCGCAGCCTCTTGGAGTAGGAGGTCCACTTGTCGAAGTCAGCCTGGCTCTTCATGATCGCGTACGGCATCTGGTTGTAGACCGACGCCGAGCAGATGACCGGGTGGCTGCGGCCCACGCCCCGGGGATCGAAGCCGACGAGGTCGAACCGGCGCTGGATCTCCTCGGTGAAGAAGCCGGGAGCCCCGTAGGCGAACTCGACACCGGACCCGCCCGGACCGCCCGGGTTGATCAACATGGAACCGATCCGGGCCGCCGGGTCGGTGGCCTTGCGGCGGGCGAGAGCGAGGTCGATCTTGGGCCCGTCCGGCCGGGACCAGTCGACGGGGACGGTCAGCGTGCCGCATTCGGCGGCCGGCTCCTCTGCGCAGGGCGCCCAGGTGATACCGCCCTTCGCGACGTCCGCCGTGGTCTCGTCACCGGTGGCCGCACCCGCCGCGGAGACGGGTAACAGCGCCGCCACCGTGACGAAGAGGGCTGCGAACAGGGGGAACTTCCGTCGCACATTACTCCAATCGTCGTCGGCTGGCCTTCCGCACGGCACGCAGCCGACTCTGATCACCCCGTCGACGGCCCCGAAGCTGGCGGCGTGGTAACCGGCCACCAGGGGCAGGCCGCGCGCAAACCATCCAGCCGATCTACAAATTCGCGTTTACCTCCTACCACGAAATATGTGGATCATGTCAGGGAAATAGCCCGGCAACGCCCCTGACTCACGTGTGCGGAAGGTGCGATTCCGGCAAGATCTCTCTCGTGACGTCGTCGCCCGCCGCCCCGTCTGACAGCAGTTGCCCCTCGTGCTCCGCCCCCGTCTCGACGGATCCCCGGTTCTCCACCTGGTGCCCGGCATGCGACTGGAACGTCGACCCCGCGGCCGCAACACCCGCTCCCCCGCGCGGACGCCGGCGGCGGAAGAGGCACGACAGACGCCGCGCAGCGGAGCGGGCGGCCGTCGAGCGACTGTACGCACAGCTCAGCGCCGGGCAGAGCATGACCGACGCACGCGACCGAGCCGGGATCGCCGCCATGCTGCTCGCGGGCGTAGTACACCTGATCTCGGCGGCGATCGCGGTGGGCTCGGTGTGGCTACTGATCGTCGGGCCGCTGGTGCCCCGCATTCTCGGCGTCATCGGCCTGATGGTCACCGTCCTGAACCGTCCCCGCCTGGGACGGTACCGCCAGGACACGTGGTCACTGAGCCGCGCCGAGGCACCCCATCTGTACGGCCTCGCCGACCGGATCGCCGCCGAACTCGCGGTGCGCCCCGTCGACCTGATCAGGGTCACGCCGTACTACGACACCCACTACGGGCGGTTCGGGCTGCGCCGGCGCAGCGTGCTCACCATCGGCCTGGCGCTGTGGGAGGTGCTGAACCCACAGGAGCGGGTCGCGCTGCTGGCGCACGACTTCGGGCACGACCGCAATGGGGACAGCCGCCGGGGCCTGTGGCTCCATTCCGCGTCGGCGACCCTTGCCCACTGGCACTCGATGACGCGCGCCGGCGAGATCATCCCCGTGGGTTCGTACTTCCTCACGATAATCGCGCACGTGATCGCCAGAGTGCTGCTGTTCATCCCGAACAAGCTGACGGAGCTGAGCCTGTTCCTGCTGTACCGCCTCACCCTGCGCAGCGGCCAGCGGGCCGAGTACCTCGCCGACGACCTGGCCGCGCGGGTCGCCTCGTCGGCGGCGACCCGATCGATGCTGGAGGCCCTGGTGCTCGGCCAGAGCGTGGAAATCCTCTTCCAGCGCCAGACGGCCCTGCACCAGAAGGGAGGATTCCGCCCCACGCTTCACCAGGAGAGCGACGTGGACCTGTGGCAGGAACTGCGGGAGCACATCCGCTCGATCCCCGCGACCGAACGCCTCCGGCAGCTGCGGATATCGGCCCTCCGCATGTCCGCGGTGGACACGACCCACCCGCCCACGCACCTGCGGATCCAGATGATGAACGCACGCCGACCACGCGAAGCCGCGATCGTCCTGGACGCCCAGGAAAACGCCGCCATCACCGCCGAACTCGCCCCCCTCCGCACCCAGGCGGCCCAGGCCGTACTCACGGCCGAGTATTGACGGCCAGAATGCGATTGAGGTGCGGCCGACATCATCGGGCCGCGTCGGACTGCACAGAGAGTGAGGCAGGGCGGCCCCTCAAGCGCCAGACGGCTCCAGCGAGCCGGCCGAAGCGAAAGTCTGAAGCGCCACAGCACTGTAAGGAATCTCTGGATGAGCGAAAGCGCGCACAACCACGCTTCTCCTGGCCGACGTCTCCATCCAGCAGCCGCGACCCGTGGCGACAAAAAGCCCCTCACGATGATCGCAAGGGGCCTGTGAGCTGGAGCCGCCTAAGGGAATCGAACCCTTGACCTACGCATTACGAGTCAGAACTTGATCGTCTACCGCCGTATCCCGGCGTCCTATCGCACCTGGTCAGGGCGCCAACTGCGTGATCAACTTCTCGTAGCGTCTACAGCTGTTCAAAGACGCTGTTAGCAGTCGCGTTAGCAAGGCACGCCCTAGTTGATCACGTAGCCGGAGGCACAGCACCCGTTGCTACCAGCGGCGCGACTTCCTAGATTCGTAGGCGTGAAATCACGCATCGTACAAATCCTCCCTCCCCAGCCGCGATCGTGGTACAAGAACCCACACAGTACGGCCGCCCAGGGCGGCTGCAGCCAACACGGCACCCCTCCGTGTCACGACGACATCGTCGCAAGTGTCGTTCTGGCCGACGCCGGCAGCGACAATATCCAGTGGGCGGTTTGCCAGCGCGGCCTTCGAGATCTGAGTGATTCCTGAGGCGCGCGGCATCGAAGGCCCACCTACGGCCACCGAGGTAACTTGCTTGCAGAGAAACGCTGTCCGATATGTCTGATCACTCGAAAGTACTCAAATTCCGCGCTCTCAGCCGATGAAGCTGCAGCTCACGCAGTGTGCTCCCCGCGCACGCGGGGATGGTCCCCCAGCCTTCGGCGATGCGTTCAGCGTTCATGAGTGCTCCCCGACCGCTACCTCGCTCGCAGCCTCCCTGCCAGCCTCCAGGAAAGAGCCGAACCGTACGACAGCCACGGGAGAAGATCACTTACCTCGAGGTTCTACACAGGGAACATGGATCGTCAATTCACGAAAATACTCACGTTCATCCGGATGACCTGCGGCCGCGGTCTGCGTGCTGTTCGGCTTCTACATGGCCGAGACCGCCGCCGCCCCTGAACTGCGGCATCTGGTCTCCAGCCTCGTCCGTGCCGTCTCAGGGCACGGCTGAGTCACCCAATCGGCCTATCCAAGGAGGTGGTCACCACGCGATCGACCCAGATACGTCCGCTCGTCAGCCTTCAGGAGGTACGCACCCGCCACGCCGACGCCATCCGTACCCTCGATGACCAACCCGCCCTACGAGCCCTGCTCCACAGCACCGCAGGACTCCCTCTGGGCGAAGCTGTCGCCGACATTCCTGATCTGTCCGCTGAAGTCGAACCTCTCCGGCACCTGATCGCCGATCTCCGGCTCGACCTCGCCAACCTCGTAGCTGGCTCCCGCGCAACCCTGGCGGCAGAGCAGGACGGCGAGCTGGACCCGCTCTTCTATCTGCGCGACGAGCTGTCCGCCCAGGGTGAGGCCGGCGGTGCCCCTTGATGAAGCACCGTCCCCGATCGCGCCTGGCCGGATCACGCCTCAAGCTCACGCTGAGCGGAGTCGCTGACCTCTTGTTGCACCCCATCGGGAGTGGGAGCTGGCTGATCGTCGGGGGTCATCTGAGGACGTGTGGTGATGGCCTTGAAGAGCTCCGTAAGTTGCGCAAGGACCTTCAGGCCGTGTTCTTGCTGCTCACGGGGCAGCCGAAGCGTTGCGTGATAGATCATCCCGATCCAGACGCTCGCGACGACCAGCGCGAGAGCGGCCACGGACAGGAAAATAGCTAAGGCGACAGGGAGAGCGGGCACGCCGACGGTTCCCCTTCCTGGGATCCGGTCTGTGCCGCGCTACTTCACAGAGCTGTTCGACGAGCCACGTACGCGCTACTGAGTGTTTTCTTGTGTCTCCGACGGTACCGCATCTTCGGGGCGTACGGGCCCATAGACGCCTATGAGGTTCCATGGGATCTCGTCGAGGTCAGATGATGCAGTAGTAATGCCGTGGGCTACACGAGGCGGATGCAGTATTAATGGTTTCGCGCTTCCGGTTGCCAGAGCCTCACCAGTCAGATAGTCCATAGCGAGCGAGTCAATCACATAGGTGGATCGACAACGTCCGCATGAGCTTTGCGGGCCTCCTGGATATGCAGTTTCGATCTGATATTGTGTATATCTGCTATAAGTCTTCTCAGGGTCGATACTCAATCGATAAGCACCACACGGAAAATCTTTTGATCTCCGAACCCCTTCTAGATCAATTTCCGCGTCCACGTTCAGGTGATCTTGAGATGTTTCCGAATCCTCAGAGCTTCGAGCAGTCGCTGTCCACTCGGCGGCCTCATCGATCACCTGCTGCGTTGACCACCTCTGGCCCACGTACCACACCCAAAAACGATCTGGCAGACGGTATACAGCCGCAAGCAATCGATTGTCGTTACGGCACCGAGCTTCAACAAGTGCGCGCAGCCGCTTGTGGTTCTTTGTCAGATATGACGCCACCTCATGGGCACGTCTATCGTCTAGGTGCACCAGTTCACCTCGAACCTGCTATGAGTTGCCAAGGCTTTGCTTGCCATGAATGCATGATCCCATAAGCGGGCGCGTCCTTCAGGAGAGAATCCGATCCTGCAGGAACAACTCGTCCAGGAAGGATGAGTGCAGGTTTGTACAGCTTAGAGGATACCGCAAGCCCGACGGCAAAGATTGCTGCACGGTATTCGACTATGAACGTCGATCTACACTTGCCGCAATTCGCGAATTCGCCCCATATTTCGCGAGATGTTGCAGCAACTTCAGCAAATGTGTTACTCAAGTAAAATTGGACACATTCTTGTACATCTGATAGTCGAGTTAGATGTTGCGTTGATTGGCCGCTACGATCTCGAGAAGACGTGGAGATGTCATCTGCAGCGCCGATGATTTGAAGCCAAACGGACGCATGGTTGTAGCCCAACTCCACCATAGTCTCGTACTCGTCGACTGCCACCTCTAGTGATTCACGCACGGCCTCTTTCGGAGTCAGTCGCTCGCCGACGTGCCACATCCATAATTCGTCATACACGTTGTAGACGGCGCCCAATAGGCGTGAATCAGAGGAGCATCTGAACTCAGCGAACGCGCGAAGCGCTGCCCGATCCCTTGTGATCTTTTGGAGAACCTCTTCCTGACGGTCCCACCACGATGGGGAGCCTCCCATGCGGAAAGTCTTCCACACTCAGCAGCGCTAGCCACATGGCAGCACTACCTACATCAGGACCACCAGCCGGTCCCCTGCCGACCCCTGGGCCAACTGGGACCGGCAGACTCAGAGTGTGCCAGGCGATAACTGAAACCAGAAACGAGACCACGAGAGCGACGGAGCCCCGGACTCGATCAAGGTTGGCGATCGATAGAACGGCGAAGCCCCAGCTCAGGATTAGTGAGCTGGGGCTTCGCTGTGGAGCCGCCTAAGGGAATCGAACCCTTGACCTACGCATTACGAGTCTCGTAACCACCGCTTCGGAGGTGTCCGCTGCTGTCCGTACGCCAAGGTGAGCACCCTCGACGGACACGCACGGCCACCAGCGATCACCCTCGAACTGCAACCCCAATTGCAACTCTCTCGGCGTACCCCTGAGGTCTCAGGCAACTCGACCATCCGCGTTCGATGACTAGCAAGACACCCCTCAGACAAGAAGCCGATAGCTCTGCTGCTTGATCAGAGTGACAGGCTGAGCTAAGCCGGGCGGTATTCGTCAACCGTGCGTGGACGGCCTCCGCCGGAGGCTTCTCTTCCGGGCTCGATCCGCTGCTCCTGCCATGCGCCATGAGCGGCGATGCCAGCGCAGTCGTCCACGCTGTCCGCTCCATCCCCTTCTCACCGGGCTCAATTTGAGGAGTTCATGAAGCGCGACGCCTCTTTGCGCCCAGTCTCGTAAAGCGTCACGATCGATCAGGTGGATCCCTACCTTGGCAGCGTATTCTGCTGCGTTCCTGGTGAAAGACCCGTTAGTGACCACGATGGCGACATCTGCGCCGTGCGCGTGTTGGGCAGTGCCGTTGACCTGGTAAATGACCTTGGCGGCGACCTTGGCTCCCGTAAGGGTGTGTTTGCACTGAACTACGATCACTCGCCCGTTTCGATCACGGCCGATCACATCCGCAGCTTTATCATCCGCTCCACCCACCCGCACCGCCTCGATGCCATCACGGATCATGAGATCGCAGATGGCGTATTCAAAGACGGTGGGAGAAAGTTTGTCGATGTCCTGGACAAGATCGAGTCGCAGATGAGCAAGGCGTTCGGCCTGGCGACGCCGAACGATAGCCTTCCATCGCAACCATCCGGCCACCAGACCGGCAGGCGTCAGGGTCGCTGCCACCGCCAGATACCAGTGGCCGAGCAACAACTCGATCAGCGCTCGCAGCGCGTCGAAGAGCAGCAGAGCAGTGAACAGCACTGCCACCATCGCCGCTATCCATTCGCCGAGAGTGCCAGGGCCCGCAGGTTGACCCGTGACCGCAACCAGTCCCACACCGCCTTGCTCACGGCGTCGTAGCCTCTGGTGGTGCGACGTCGGCGGGAGCGATCTGTTGTGTAGTGGCCGGTTGAGTGGAGGCCGACGGGTCGGATTTGGCTGCTTGCACGGCGAACCAGGCAGCGCCGGCAGCGACCGCCATCATCAGCCAGCCCGCCCCTTTCTTCGATTTTCGGCCAGACTTTTTCACCCAATGACCCCGTCGATAGTACCGATCCGCCATGACTGCCCTCCAGTTCTCAGATGCCAGAACTCGAAAGCTATGTAAACAGGTCGGACCGACAAACATCTCCTGTTCTATATCCCTTCAGTGCTACTAATTTGTGACGCAGACAATACTTAACAACATCCAACTCGAGACTAGCGCTGAAATAGAGACCTGACCGAACTGTCATAGTGGTGCGACATCAAATCGGCCAGCGCATGTCTCGCCAGGAGCGATGTCCGGCCCGCTATAGCGCGTGACAGCCAGCAGAAGAGCCTCGCGACACCCTGCTTGGCAACGGGCGCCAGTCACCAGGCAGGGGACTGTTCGGCCTGCTAGGGCGTGTGTTGCCGTACGAAGAAGTAAGGGCTTGAGCGGCCCTGTTGCTGTACTACGCTGCTGTACGCGCACCCGGCCGACAGCCCGCCTCGCCATCCAATGACAAGGGGACCCGCACCCTAGGGCCGGCAGGCCCGAGGACCGGAGATCCCGCGGCAGCCAAGAGCACCCCTTTAGGAGTGTGGCTCTCCCCAACCTTCGACGAGTAGGTCGGCATCTCGAAGATCATTTTATGCATGCTTCGCGTCCATGACTGAACCTGACGTGCCGCCGAAGCTGGCCAGCCAGCCTTAGTTGCCCATTGGATAGCGAATCGTCTCTTAGTGGCGACTGGGTTACGTCGCCGATGGTCCCTACGGTCCTGGCCATGCCCACAACGAATGTCAGAAAGCACGTACGAAGACTTCGCGACGGTAGAGTTATACAGGTTAGAGCGCATACGCGTCGCCTAGCGGCAACCCCGATGGTAGTCGGCGCTGGAGGCATCGTCGTTGTATTGTTCATGATTTTCGGTGTCGGTTTAATCCTGTCCCAAACGAGTCAGAACACCGCTCTCCCGGAACGCGGTGTGTCCACCGCTCCCGTACGGCTAGCCAGAGTCCAGGCTGACTTGGCGCAGGCGTTACGTGCTGCTCGACAACTCGCAGGAATATCACAGAGACAAGCCGCAGCACTGGCTGGAATGTCACAGTCCGAAATAGCGAGCTTCGAAGAAGGGACATTAGTGCCCGATGCCGCGGAGGTGGACGCCCTCTGCAAGACCTACGGCGTGACGCCAGAAGCGCGGAACGAACTGATGGAACTTCAGTGGAAGACTCAGTAGAACCCGGCGCCGGAGGACTCCGCCCGCATGGCGCCCATACTGTCACTTCGTCCCGAACTACCGGCAGATCCCCCATCACCACCTCCCGGTGCAGGCCAAGAGTGTGAGCCCAGCAGAGCCCGCGAGTCCTGGTGTGGCGGTGTTGCTGTATCGCGTTGCTGTACAGCAGGCGCACGGTGCGCCCATCCGGGGGCGTGCCTACAGAGCCAGGCGGAGGGTCTGAGATTCGTCGCTATGCCTGGCTGCTGCCCTCAAGGGCTGCCATACGCTCTGCAGCTGATACAGCCTCGGCAGCCCCAATGTGTTTGTAGATGGCTATTGCTGAACCTAGATCGACAAGGGCAGCCTCCCGCTGGCCGGAACGTGTCAGGCACTGGGCAGCTCCCTCGAGAGCCTGCGCCTCGTCCAGAGGGCTCTGTACCTTACGTGCCAGCGCTAGGGCCTGCCGGTACACGACAAGTGCTTCCTGTGGTCCAGCGGAGTCGGCTAGGAGAGCACCCATGCAGTTCAACACTTCCGCCTCGCCCTGATCATCGGCGAAGTGGCGGAATAGTGTCCGAGCCCTCTCCAGTAGATCGGCCGCTGCCGAATGCTCCCCAGACAGATGGCGTGCCTGACCCAGAAGTCGGATCGCGTTGGCCTCGCCGTGGCTGAATTCGAGAGCCTGATAGAGCGCCAGGGCTTTCCCCGCCAGATCGGCTGCCGCCTGGAACTTCCTGGTCATGACCCGCACTCGGCCAAGAATCAGCAGTGCCTCGGCCTCGCTGTGCCGATTACCGAGAGAGCGGTACAAGGCGAGAGCTTGCTCTGCGAGATCTGCCGCCACCTCATAATTCCCCAAATAGCATCGTGCCCGGCTCAATCCCCGGAGCGCGTCCGCTTCACCGCTCCGGTTGCCGAGTGCACGATATAGCGCCAGTGCCTGCTCCGCCAGGTCCACTGCTCTCGAGTACTCTCCGAGTTGATGCCTCACCACGCGAAGGTTGGTCAGTGCACCGGCTTCGCCGAAGCGGTCACCGAGAGTACGGTACAGGGCGAGCGCCTGGTCAACCAGATCAGCCGCTTCCCGGTATTCACCAAATATCGCGCGCCGGAACCAAGCCTGAGCCTCCAGAGCCTTGGCTTCACCGGACCGATCCCCCAGGGAGCGGTACAAGACCAGAGCCTGGTCTGCCAGATCCCCCGCCACCTTGTAATTTCCTGTCAAACGCTGTGCGTGACTCAAATTCAGCAGGGCATTGGCCTCCCCGTGTCGGTAGCCGAGGGCGCGATACAGGAGCAGTGCCTGTTCCGCCAGATCGCCCGCCGCCGAGTAGGTGCCTGCTCCACGTCGAGCACAGGACAGATTTTGAAGGGCGTCGGCCTCGGCGAGACGATCACCGCTGTGACGTGCGGCGGAGAGGGCGGCCTCATGTAGTACCACGGCTTGGTCCCAGGCGCCTTCCTGCGCGAGGAAGGCCCTCATGGCATGCGCGAGACGGATGACATAGGAGTCAGGAACGCTAATGGCAGTGGCGTCGGTACAAGAGAGCAGGTTGGAGCGTTCGGTGCGCATCCAGGTCAGCGCCTGCTCGCGGCTCCCTAGGTCCGGCGTGACGCACGGAATATCGGTTAGAGGAGTGCTGCCGGCGCGAGGATGTCTGATGAGACTGTCCGCGAGTTCCACGGCCCGCTGGTAGTAGGCGCATAAGCGATCAACTGCGTTCTCGCGTTCCTCAGCTGGATCCTGGGCTACGAGCGCCCCGGCATACGCGTGCAGGAGGTCGTGCAAGCGGTAGCGGCCCAGCGCAGGTTCGTCGATGAGATGATCGGCGTAGAGAGCATCCAGCTGGTGACGAGCCCGATCAGGGGAGATGTCATTCAGGGCGGCGGCGGCATAGGCATCGATTTCGGAGCCGGGATGTAGGCCTAAACGGCGAAAGAAACGCTGCTGGTCGCGAGACAACGCACGATAAGACAGGTCGAAGGCGGCCGTCACCGCACGGTCGCCTGCTTCCAGTTCGCTCATCCGATCCTGAGCAGTGGCAAAGGCGTTCGCGAAGGTTGGGATATCCCAATTGGGATGGTGAGCTAGGCGGCCTGATAACAGCGTGATGGCCAGCGGTAGATGGCCGCATCGTTCCACCAGGTCGGCAACAGCATCCTGCTCTAGCCCTATAGGCGTACGGCGGGCCACACGAGCGAATAGCTCAAGCGCTTGACCACTCGGTAGCGTACTCAGCGAGAGCGGCTCGGCATCAAAGGCGATCAGACGTCGGCGGCTGGTGACCAGGACTACGCACCCTGCCGTGCCGGGCAACAGCGGTTCTACTTGTGCGTGGTTGGCTGCGTCGTCCAAGACCAGCAATACCCTTCTACCAGCAAGACGTCCGCGCCATCGCTGTGCTCGCCCCTCAGTGCTTGCAGGGATCTCGCTCTGAGGCATGCCGGTGCAGGCCAACAAATCGCCGAGCACTTCACGGGGATCGGCGGGCTGTTGGCCGGGTGTGTGGGCATGTAAGTTGACGAACAGCTGCCCGTCCGGGAAAGCCTTGGCGAGCATGTGTGCGGCCCGCGTAACCAGTGCCGTCTTCCCTACACCGGGCATGCCATCGATGGTGTAGACGGGCATCAGGCCCTGCGCTCTCGATACGGCGGCAATGAGCCAACGCAACTCGGTGTCACGGCCAGTGAAGCCGACCACATCCCGCGGCAGTGTATGCATTGTCACTGCAGGGGTCGGCCTGGGCCGGATGTGAACTGTTTGATCTCGACCAGCGATGAACTGCCGAGCTTGCCCTTCGGCGACCGCTTCGACGTGTACCTGGGATGGCTCCATCTCCCCATCCCGTCTATTCATAATCCGGTGATGTGCTGGTCTCGGCCGGCGATGAACTGCCGCGATTGGTCATGAGCATGAGCGGTGATGTTCTGCTGGATACGAGACTGCTCGGTGGAGAGCAACGAAGGGGTCAAGTGCTCATCAAGCAGGCGCTGTAGCTGTGGGCCGATCGCCGGGTCCTCGTCGAGCATCTGCTGCAGCCGTAGCTGCCATATCCCTGCCAGGGCCTGCTCCGTGTCAGCATCCCCTCGCTCACGGGCGGCGAGCACCTGTACTTGGGTCGATTCCAGTTCGGTATGCACGGTCTCGGCCTGTTCCCGGCGGACCTTGCGCCACCAATCCACCATCGCGGTACGGGTCTGCTGCCAGGCATCGGTGGCCATCGCCCCCACCAGAGCCGTCGCTGCTGCCACCACAATTGGATCCATCCAACACTCCTTCGCGGACAAACCCCAGAAGACTCACTGTAGGCCTCTGTGACACTTGGAATCATCACTCGGGAACGAACTGAAATTGGATAGCCGTCGGAACCGTTCTGACAGATCGATGGCGGCTAGGTCCTTTGATGTGCAAGCAAGCCGTGCTGGCAGATCAACTGCGCCCACCGCTGGTTGACGTAGTGCACCTTGCTGAGAGTCTGGGCTTGGCGCGTACCGGATGGTCGGGCCTTCGATCCTGCGGCCCTTTCTTTAGGAGAGCGGCTGCGATCAGAGCTGCTTAGGGCTGTTGAGCTGCGGCTATGCCTGGTTCCAGGCTCGAGATTTGATCATTTCCGCATATGCTTCGCGGACAGTAGATTGGATGATCCTGACCTCGCCTGTTGAACGGACGCTCGCTCTGCTGCGGGACGCTTGTCTGTCGTGTAAGACGTCCTCTAGCCGTCCTTGACGAAGTTTTCCCGTCCCACTCGGCTTCCCCATCCTGGCACTCATGGAACTTGGAACAGGCCCGTTCCTGCAGGTGCCGGCAGTCATGACCAGCCACATCCCGTTCGATACAGAGGAGCCGCTGTGGACGTGGCGCGCCGATAGTGGCGACGGTACTCGCGGGGCATACGGCGTCACCAACATGCTCGCCGTCGCCCGGGAGCGACTGCTGGACGCGTTGCGCGCCATGCCAGGAGCCGGGATGGGGGCGATTCGTCAAGCGCAGCTAGATATCACGTTGCGCCCTTACCCGGGGTACGTCCACGGCGTCACGGTGATGACCGCTGAGCGGCACCTAACCGGGCAGATCATGATTCGAGGTCGGTTGCTGTAGCGCGACCGGGAAGACTCGAGCACCTATGCCTTCTGATCCGTAGCAAGATCGGTGATGTCCACCGGCGTCCACATTCGACACGAGCACCTGATCAGAAGAGGTGTCCGAGCTCGGCGATTCCACACTCGTCCACGGTCGTCCAGGGCTGTCGTTAGCAACGCCGTTAGCAAGATCACCCGCCGGGATACTCCTCAGGGCGAGTAGGACGGACATGCGGAAGGTCTTGTCTACGACTCGCGCCGAACTCCGCGAAGTTCCGCCGCCCCTGCGTGAGGCTCAGCTCGTAGTTCGGGCCTCCGCGGACTTCGTCGGCGTCATGATCGTCCTGTCCATCGTCTTCCCAGAAACAAACTGGACAGATCTCGTACCCGCCTCGCACGTTGAGAGTGAGAAAACCGCAGCAAGGGCACGGATACGGCTTATCTCTCTTGGGGCGGTGAACGCTCACGAACTTCACCTGAACACCGTAACGTTCACGCTCGCACCGAAGGAAAAGCACCGCCGGAAGGCTCCGCACCGCACTGATTGCCCATACCGACCCCTCGGCAACTGGTTATCCTCCACCTGGAGGCGATGCGATGTCGAAGTATGGTCGCGATGACGAGACCTGGGCCCAGCTCACAGAAGCCGGTCTAAAGTTCCTGATCGAACGCGCACGGCTTGGGAAGACGACGTCGTACACAGAACTGAATGCCGTACTGGAACGCCGAACGGGAATCCCGGCTTCGACTTCGGACGGCAGGACGAACGCGCTGCGATGGGACATCTGCTGTGGCGCGGGCCGCTTTAACGACGTAGAGAAAATCCTCATCGAGCACGAACAGGGCTGCGCTAACCGGCGGAGCTGCTCCTGCTCTTCAAGGATGCCGGGAGGGCTGAGACCCGCTATCCGGCTGCCCGATCAACTGTGCTGTTCCTTGCCAGCCTCAATGACTGTCCTGTCCGCGGGAAGCTTACGGACCTCGCCGTCCGGCTCGGTGATGACCAGGATGGGGACGCCTTCGGCGATGCCGAGTTGCCGGCGCTCGGGCTCGGTGGGCATGCGGGCGGTCACCTGGGCGCCTGGCGTGATGGAGATGGGACGGCCTGTCCTTGCTCGCGAACGCGTGAGCCTCGCAGCTCGGTCACGATCAATCCCTCTCCCCTCAATACGGCGATGGCGCGGCGTACCGAGTCGCGGGAGATGCGTTCCCGTCCACGTAGTTGCCGCCCGCCTCGGCCACGTCGACCCATCAGTCACCCTTCGCGTCTACGCGCACATCATCCGCACGGCAGAAGCCTCGGCGGCAGATGTTTCGCCAAGGCGATCACAGGCTGGTAGATCGACGAGCTTCAGGCCCGTTTTCTAGCTTCTGGGAACGGGCCTGTTGCATCAACACATTCCCAGACGATCAGTGCGACATTACATGACTCACGCCGATCTTTTTAGGCAGGTATCAGTCAGACAATCACGATCTAGGACTGAATCGCCGCCTCGGCAGCTTGACTCTCCTGCTGTTTGGTCAAAGCCTCAAGCTCATCGAGACGCTGTTCGGCGACACCGGCCGCTTGGCCAGCGCTCCAAGCACTGTAATTGACATTTCCAATGGTGAAGTAGATAGGAAACTGACCGAGCATGGCCGGGTCAACGACCCTCTCGCGTACGTCTGCGAGCCCGCCGATGACCTCGTTCAGCACGCTCGGATCTACGCCTCTCACCGCCTGCCGCGTGAAGATTCGAGGCATTTCGACATCTGAGGCGTCTACTGACGTCGGCGGGAACATTTGCAGGTAAGAATTCATTTGGTCAATGCCGACCGATTCAATTATTCGCTCGACCTCATGGGACTGCTCCCATGCATCTGGAGACTGTGCGAGCTCCGCTCGCCCATCCTCTCCCAACATATTCAGCAGAGCCCTCGTAGTATCGCGAGCGTATCCCATTGCCTTCGTCGAGATATGCAGTGCGTTCCATCGTTCATTCAGGTTCAGTATGCGACTACGGCAGGTCGCCAACCTGGCGTCGGCAAGGTCATCACCGGCGTTCGAGGCGAGGTCACCCAAGCTCGTCAGGGTGATATTGCGACGCAGCGCATAACGGACGGCGCCGGACTGGAATCCCGATTCCGACATAAGCAGCCCTCGGTCGGCGCCCAAGTCATCAACCTTGGCCTTCAACGTATTGACCATGTCTCGGGTAACACTGGAGTTGTGGAGCTTACACTCCACGATCCACAGCAGGCTCACCCCGGCGAGCTGGCGACGAGCTGTAACATCGATCTTGTAAGGGACGTCGTCTGCCCCATACAGGGTGGCCTGCACCTCGGTAGCGAACCCCAGGTTGGCCAGCAAGAGAGCGGTCTGCTGCTCGTAGTCACGCCACTTCGCCACACGATCATTCTTCCATTGGCCGTCGCTGGTGTTGGCCATGCACGAGCATCACTGCGGAGCACCGGCACCATGCTTGAGAATCATTCAAGGCTCAGGTTTCGTCGATGAACCCGAGGCTTGCTCAACCTCAAACGGTAGATGCCCCTCGAAGCCGCTGCTGTTAGCAGAGGTGTTGATTAGCACCAGCCTCAGAGACCTTGGAGGCGATCGAAGCCAAACTACCTTCCTCCCTGGTCCCGCAGCCACGCGTCCATAATGAGCGCAGCCTCTCGCTCCTCGGCGGCCGACTGCGCCTCATCTTCTTCCCACACCACCGTGCGGAATAAGCCCTCGTCGAGCCAAGTGTTCAGGGGCTCATCCAAGGGCTCGTTGTTAGCGTCAGCGATGGCCCTGCTGGCAGCGCTGTACCGCAGGCGCAACTCGGCACCGACCACATGGTAACGGTCTTCTTCTGGGAAGAGGCTGCTATGCATACTCAGGGTCCGGTCGAGTTCCATCGCTCCGCAGTAAGCGGCCATTCCTTCCCGCATGGCTTCATCGAGATCCGCAGACTGTGTCTGGGTGACGCCAGAAACCACCGCAACGGCCAAATTGCGGGTCTTGATCAGCGCAGCCAAGCCGGGCACGGTAAACGTCTTCCAGAGGGCCGGTTCCCTCGCAAGAAGGCGTGCGGAGAGATCGGCTGCGCCGGCACCCTTCGGAGGTAATAGGCTTGCCACCGCCACGCCTATGTCGCGGCGAAACTCCGGCACCACTCGCACCAGCTGGCCCAACACAGCGCGGTCGATTTCGCCTGGGACAACCTGGTCCTCGTCGAAAACCAGCACGACACCCAGAGGTTGCATACTTTCCCTCTCAGTAGAGCTGCCAGCCAGAGGCCGTCCATTTTCCGACGTGGAAAATTGGTTACGGAAATCATTGACAGACAGGCCGCGTGCAATCGACAGCCCAGCCGAGACCGTATAGTCCCATAGAGCCTGGTCAGCAGATTGAGGCTGTCCGAATACAAGAGACGAAACACGGACCCGCCCCTCAGACACGGTCACCACCTGCCCGAGACCGGAGTAAAGCTGCGGATGCTGGGCGGCATCATGGAGCGTCAGGCCTGCGGTCGTCGTAGTAAGCCATTGAGAATCGAAGCTTAAAATCACATGGTGACCGCTCATCTGGAAGGTGAAGTGAGGATCCTTGGTAAGGTCACCTGTAGGTGCCTTCGGCGGCAGCTCAGGCGGGTTAACGCACCGCATGGAGGTTTCGAAGGAGACCAGCATGCCACGCCGAACTTGATCCACAGTACGCTCGTCAAGCACTACCGCTTCCGCATCCCAGGTCTCAAAGATAGATCTAACCTCTCCTATGAAAAGGCCTGGAGCCATTCCCTGCCCGTAGAATGGCCTGAAAGTATTGAGCCCTACTCTTCTCGCAGCAACCATGACCGGCACGCCAGAGGTGAGCATGGCGATCCGGGGCATATTGACGAAGTCGACGCTAGAAAATCTCATGCGCCAGGTACTCGCTGCCAACTGCAGCTCTTCAGCAGACCCTGGCAGTGCTTCTTCTTGGGTCTGCTCCACCGGCGCAGCACTTTGCGAGCGGTTGACAGGCGGGCGCGCTCGGTCGGCAGCCATCAGCCGACCCCAGTCCCGTGTCGACGGAGCAGGTTCACCCGCCCACCTAGCCAATGCAGCGCCGACCTTGACCAGTTGATCTAGGTCACGAGGCGCTGCTTTTCCCGTCGCCCACCCGTTCACGGTCGAATAGGGAACACCCGACGCGGACGCAAGCTCCTTCTGATTCACCTGATCTGGGCTGCGAACGCGAGCCTGATCCCACAGCCGAGCCAACTCCGCCAGGACCCTAGAGGTCGACCCCTGCGGACGGAAAACCTCCACGGCGCCCCTCCTTCTCAAGCAAAGCTCACGTCCCGGATCCGGAACGGACCGGGCCGGACCCGCGCTCACCAGCAGGTTAACCCCACAGATCCGGATCCATCCGTCATACCTTCAAGAACTGCCACAGCCTCGATTCCATACAGCCATGTCGCAAATCAACAAAGCCAACCCCCGCACGCGTGCGCCGGAACACGGCCCCAGTACCAGCCGGCGACTCCGCCTCGCAGTGGCCTTCGCCCTTGCCCGCGGCGCCGCACATGCCACCGGTGCCGGCCTTGTCGGCCTGCTGTTCTGGTGGATCACCCATCACTAGTCCGATCGCGGTGCGGTCCGCGCCGGTTTGGCGGGGACCGCGCAGGCTTCCTAATCACCCCCGAGTTGGAGGCTCTTACCGAACCTGATCGGAGCTACAACAAGCCTAAGGATGCCCCGAAGCCTGCCGCCCGCTCCCACATACACGGCATCACGACCTCCGGCCCACGCGACCAGACTCTTCTTTCTGTCCAGCGTCCCGTCCCGTGGTCGCCGCCCGCCTCGGCCACGTCGATTCGTCGATCACGCTCTGGGTCTATGCCCATGTGACCCACGCGGCCGAGGCCTCGGCGGCGAACATCTCCGCCGAGGCGAGGCGATGGCTCCCTGGACACGGAGGTGTCCGGCAAATGTCTTCACACAGACAGGGAGGGATCATGGAGATAGAGGTTGTGCAGCTCGGGGTCCCTGGCCCCGCTCAGTCGGACACCTTGATCCACTTCTGTGGTCGCCCTGCCGGCCGGAAGCTCACTCCCGGGGTTCCTAACGACATCGGAGATCTGTCCCCCGAGGGCCGCTTGAGCAGCATCCTGTGGGACGAAGGCTGGCGCGGTTTCCCTCCGTTCGGAGCGGACCCCGACCAGCCCGCAGTCTGCTTCTCCGAAAGTCCCCACGAGCACCTCAAACATCTACTCCATGAGCGACGCTGGCCGGCATGGGGCATCGTGGTGACTCGGCAGTCACTTTATGCAGCGGGAGGTGGTCCCGTGTACTACGCACGCCCAGAGAGGTACGACAAGAGATCGAAGGATGACAAGCCGTGGATGGTCCGCTTCGAAGCCAACCCCAACAATTGGTCCGATTGGACTCACGAGCGCCAGTGGCGGGTAGTGCTCCCCGCCACTCGGCCCTTCCTATCCTTCAACGCGCTACAGCCCGTGGCCATCTTGGTTGGTGATCCGATGTGGGAGCCTGCCCGGGGCACGGGCTACTACATAGACAGGGCGTCGGGGGAGTTGTGCGGACCTGATTCCGTCTACGCCGAGGAGCTGTCGTCGCTCCCGGGTTGGTGGGACCGACTGCAGCGGTGGTGGTGGCACGAAGAAGCCGGGGAGGTCGTCCGCCTTTCACCCACCGTCGTTCCGCGTTCGTGACCAAAGACGCAGGGCGGCGCCAGCGGGCAGCATAGATGCTGACAGCAGACCGCACACGGACGGTAGACGTTTGAGACGAGCTGTTAGCAAGGACGTTAGCAAGATCGCGAAGTGTTCCGACACACCCAAAGGCCCGCGACCATATTTTCCCTGGTCACGGGCCTTCTGTGTGATGTGCGCGGCCGAGAGGACTCGAACCCCTAACCTTCTGATCCGTAGGGAAGGGCAGACACCCCGTCAGCGACCTCCCCGCCTGCTCAGGCGGTAGATGCGGTGTGATGGCGTGTGATCGCGTAAGGCGGTGTTGCTGTACGGACTGCTGTACAGCAGTAACAGTGACCGTCCATTTTTCAGGCGGAACAACCACCCTGCCCAGGTGCCGGAGAGCGTGGTCCGAGGGTGATGGACAGGCCCGTGGTGAGGCCGAGTGTGCGGATGTTGCTATCAGCACTGCTGTCACCGTCCAGTTGGTCGGGGATACGCTGCTTTCAGATGTGATGCCATACAAAGGCTCACATCCGTCAGGCATTATCGACATGTGGCCGGTGGGCTTACATAGCAATATGCGAAGGCGGGATCTGATGAATGAGTCTGAGGGCGTGCCCCTGGCCGACTACATCCGCATGCTCCGCGACCAACTGGAGAAGGCACAGCAGGAAGGGCATGGCCACGGGGTCAAGTTCGGGGTCGGGGCCGTAGAGCTGGAGTTCGAGGTCGCTGTGACACGGGAAGCGGGCGGGAAGGGTGGGCTGAAGCTGTGGGTGGTCGAACTAGGTGCTGAGGGCAAGAGGAGCGGCGGCCAGACCCAGAGGATCCGTATGACCCTCACGCCCACCGATGAGGACGGCCGTCCGCTCTCGGTGACCGACCGACTGTCCGAGCTCCCACGCTGAAACGGTGCCTGGCGTGGTCGGCTCGCTCGTTGGACGGTGCGTCGAGGTTCTGCTCGAGCGCGAGGGTGAGACGGGGTACGGCTCAGGGCTGCGGCTGGCGACGTCTCTGGTGGTGACGGCCGGGCACGTCGTCGAGGGCGGGACCGCGGTCAAGGTGCGGCTGTTCGGAGGGGACCCGGACGAAATCACCGTAGAGGGCCGGACCGTCTGGAAAGGCGATCAGGTGGACATCGCGCTGATCGAACTCATCCCGGACGTCCCTCTTGGCGAAATCGCTCCGGGGGCCATTGGAGTAATTCTGGAGGAGTCCCACGGGCGACTGCCGTTCACCGCGATCGGATTTCCACGCCACCAGATCTGGAGAGACGGGGACGAGGCGACCTGGCGCGACAGTGACCAGATCGACGGGATGATCCCATTGGGCTCGAGCGTGAAGCGGGGGCGCCTGGTCCTCCATCGAGCAGACGGGCGCCTCCTTAAGGCGCGTGACTGGAGCGGTTTCTCGGGTGCCGCCGTCGTTTGCGAGGGTTCGGCCGTCGGCGTCGTCGTGGAGTCGGCACACTCCGGCGGCCTGGAAGCCGTACGCCTGGCCGCAGCGATCGGCAGGTACGAACCGCGTGCGGAAGCCGAGCGAGAGCCCGACTCGAGCACCGCAGCCGCACGCGCACTCCTCGCCCGTCACGGCGTCTTACCGGAACAGATCAGCGTTCCCTACCCGAGGGAGGAGCGGCGCCGTCCGGCCTACGAGGCCCTACTGCGCCAATACGCGGCCCGCTGCTCCGAACTGACCGGGCGCGAGCAGGAGCTTGCCGACCTCAGTGCGTTCGCGACCGGGCAGGAGCCGTACCTGATGCTCGTCGCTGGCCCCTGGGCGGGAAAGACGTCGCTGGTCACGCACTTCGCCACGGGTTCCCACTCTGAGATGGACGTGGTGTCGTTCGTCATCTCCCGGCGCGACGGGCAGATGCGTGTCCACCAGTTCCACCGCGCGATGTGCGAGCAACTCGCAGCTTTGCTGGGTGAGTTCCCTCCCGCCGAACCGGACGCGGCAGTCTTCCTCAGCCTCTGGGAACGTGCGGCGAGGAATCATGAGCGGCACGGACGTCCCCTGGTGCTGATGGTTGACGGTCTGGACGAGAACGACTTTCGGGAACTGGCCGAGCCCAGCATCGCCTCGCAACTGCCGGCCATCCGGGGAGCAACGGCGCACGTCCTGGTGACGAGCCGCCACCCCCGCGTTCCCCTGGACGTTGACAAGAGCCACCCTCTACGCAGCTGCCGTCGCCAAATCCTGGCACCCTTTCCCATGGCAACCAGCCTGCTCCTGCGCGCCCGCCAAGAATTGGATCACGTTCTCACCGAGCCGCTGCCGCGCAGGATCCTGACTGCGATGGCGGTCGCCAGCGGCGCGCTGAGCAGCAGGGACATCGCCTCGATCACCCACGACGACCCACTGGCGGTTCGCCGGACCCTGGAACGGAGTCTCTCGCGCGTGGTGGAGCCGCGGCCCGGTCCTCTGACCCGGTATACGCTCGCGCACGACACCCTGGCAACTACCGTACGGGGGGATCTGGAACAGGAGGAGGTCGCACACACCCGCGCCTCCATCGACAAGTGGGCCTTTGGCTTCGCCGAGGCCGGATGGCCCGACGAGACTCCGGCCTACCTGACCGAGGCCTACCCGACCCTTCTGGTCACCGAGAGCGCCGGCGGGACCCTGGCCACGCTGGCTTCGCCCGAACGGCGTGCCTTGCTTCGCCGCCGGACCGGCGGCGATCCGGCCGCATTGTCCGAGGTATCGCACGCGTCCAGGCTGCTCGCGGCGACTCCAAACTGCGACCTCACCTTGCTTGCACGCGCCTCCCTGCTGAGGATGCGCATCGAAGATGACAGCCGCAACGTGCCCTCCTCATATCCACAGCTTTTGGTACGGCTCGGTCGACCCGAAGAAGGCATCCAGCTGGCCCGTACACTTCAAAATCCCTATTCGCGCGCCCAAGCCCTACTAGCGATCGGGGAGCGCCTGTTTGACTCCCAGCCGATCGAGGCACGGAACCTCGTTCTCGAGGCGATGGCCGTACCGGGAAGGCTGGAACTGGAGCGAGTGGAACATTCGATGCACGCAGCCCTCGCGTTGGCGCGACGGGGCGAACCCGATGCCGCCGAAATCGCCCGTCAAACCGTCACCGACCATCTGCACGGCGTGTACGGGTATCAGCGAGCCTGGTCTATCAGCGCGGTCGCCGGCCCCTTGGCCGAGATCGACCCGACGCTGACGCGGATCCTGGTCGACGAGGCCGTCGTGCATGCCGATGACGAGGATCGGCCAAGCATATACGGCTACCTCGCCCAAGCGTGCGATGTCCTCGGGGAAACCGACCGCCTGCTCTGTTACCTTTCGAACCTAGACCCAAGAGGCAGAAGAAAGGCTCTGCTCTGCGCCTGCGAAGACTATTTCACCAAGGGAGGACGTCAGAACGTCCCGGAGGAGCTTCTTGCCGCGCTAAACCGCGAATTCTCCACGACGGAACTCGTGGAGTCGGCGGCCTACCAGGACGAAGAACGGGCTCAGCAACTACTCGCGATGCTGCCCTCGGATGAGACAGTCCTTCCGTTCCACGATCCCGGCAAGCTCATCTACATAACCCTCGCAGCGCATGGTCATGACCCCCGGCATAGCGAAGCCGGAGCGGCTGAAGATCTCGACGACCTTCTGGCTGATGCCGCGACGTCCGCCAGGAACAACGGGCATCTACTTCTGGCCACCTCCCTCGGACGAGACATCGCTAGCCCCGCCACCCGGGCGGAAACTCTCACCGAGATCGCCCTGGCGATTCTCGATACTGGTACACCCCAGGATGTCGATCCCCTGGTGAGAGAGATAGACACGGCGCTCGACGCAACTATGAGCACGCCGCCTCCTACCCTTCTTGCAGAATTCACACGTGCCGCCGGTACCGCTGGAAGAACGGAACTGGCTGAGGCAGCCCTTGAAATGGCCCTGCACACGGTGTTGAAAAACGTGAATGACTTCAAGACCAAGTGGGAGGCAGCCCCCGTGGCGGCCGCGGCCGCGTCCTTAGGTCATATGGAACATGCGCTCGCGGTTGCCGCGGCGTTCCAATCGGAGGAAATGGACCGGATCGAGATCCTCCTGAACAGTGCAAAGGCCATCGAAGCGAACGACCACCGATCAGCCGATGTCGACCTGCTCATCGACCTGGTGACCGAAGGCATCGAGAACTCGGAAGACCAGAAAACCAGCGGATGGCGGTCCCGCATAATTTGCGATCTCATAAACCTCCTCCTTCGCACAGGGCGCATCGGGAGGGCGGTGAGCCTGACCACACTTGTGGAGGAGAGCGACCGCCTGGCCCGCACCCTCAACATGCGTGCTCACTTGCTGTCGAATGATATCGCTGGAGCAATCTCGCTAATCCGCAAAACAGGGCTGGAGGCGCCCGCTGGCTCCCCTTCCGACCTCGCACGCTGGCAAGAACAGGCTGCCGAAATGGTCGTCGAAATGTGCGACTCCGGCCACCAGGCCCTGTGTCGCGACTTCACGGCCGAGCTCACCAGAATCGCGGACATGAGCTTGACTTTCGAGGACGCCATATGGGCCCGTCCATGGCTCGCCTCAGCCTGTCAGGCCACAGAACTCAGCGAGGAGTACATCCAAGTGCTGGACACCGCCCAGCACGCCGCTCTGGTGACAGGAAGCGTTTCGACGACCTGCACCGTGCCACTGGAGGCGGTCATACGCCTGCGTCTATGGGATCGCTACCGCGACGAAGCCCGCCGGATGAACGAAGTGCTGGCCGAGGGCGCCCTCACTGAGTTGGTCAAAGCAATGCTTAAGTCAGGTCTCCTGAATGAGGCAGTCGCCATCATCGATGACCTCAAAGAAGACGCGGCCTACTGTCTGGCACTCGCCGCGGCCACTGGTAGCCAGCCGACCCTCGACCTGGTCAAACATTCACTCGCCCTCGACTTCAGAAGCGAAATAATCGCACCGCTGGCCCGGCTGGAGCCGCGGTGCCTGGATGAGATCGCGGCACAACTCACGTTCGGCGCGGCCGCGCGAGGGGCATCCCCTAGACATGGTACGTCAACGTCCAGAGCCTGAGCGGCCAGCTGGAGAATTGGCCGTCGGGAAAGGCCGGTACGAAGAGAACGCCGACGAAGGCAGTGAGACGCAGGAAATGCGACGTTAAGAGGTGGCTCGGCGGCGTCTGTCATGGGCGCTTTGTCGTCAAATAGAACCAAGAACGCCCCGGCCGTAATTGGGGCAGGACGTTTGGGCTGTTCAGGTGATGCGGTCAGGGGCGGGGTCGAACCGCCGACCTTCCGCTTTTCAGGCGGAACAATCACTCTGTTCCCCCTTCTGCGGCCAAGGTCAGAGGGTGGTGTACGGCTGCGCTCGGATGCCGCTGGTGGCTGACGTTGCTGTCACCCCTGCTGTCATCTGGTCGTCCCACGAGCTGCACATGAAGCCGAGGCTCTCCTGGGCTCGTTAGCCCGGCTCGGTAACCGCACATCGATCGTCGCCCCTGGGCCTCGTTGCTGTACGGCATTGCTGTATAGGCCGTCGTTCATCCCATTGCTCGGGGCTCCTGGAGCCGACTAAGAGGTCCTAACAGAATGATCTCTGTTGTGCTTTGATCTCTCGCTGTAGCTGAGCGAGAGGAGCGCGAGTGGCCAAGCTGAAGCCATGGGAGGTCAGCGACGAACTGTGGGCGATGATCGAGCCGCTGTTGCCCCAGCGTCAGCGGCGGTTCCGCCATCCTGGGCGCAAGCGGCTGGGTGATCGACTGGCGTTGCAGGGCATCCTGTTCGTGCTGCACACCGGGATCGCCTGGGAGCACCTGCCACAAGAGCTGGGCCACGGCTCGGGCATGACCTGCTGGCGACGGCTGGCCGAGTGGAACGCCTCCGGGGTCTGGCAGCGCCTGCACGAGGTACTGCTGGACCGCCTGCGCGCGGCCGACGCGCTCGACCTCTCCCGAGCCGCGGTGGACTCTTCCCAGATCAGGGCATTAAAAGGGGGCCGCAGACCGGCCCGTCCCCGGTCGATCGCGGACGGGCCGGCAGCAAGCACCACCTGATCACCGACGCCACCGGTATCCCACTGGCCGTCATCCTCACCGGCGCCAACCGCAACGACGTCACCCAGCTCATCCCGCTCCTGCAGGCCATCCCGAAGGTTCGTGGTAAGCGCGGCCGTCCCCGCCGGCGCCCCGACGTCGTGTTCGCCGATCGAGGCTATGACCACGACAAGTACCGCCGCCTGGTCCGCGAGCTGCAGATCCGGCCCCTGATCGCCCGCCGCGGCACCGCACACGGCTCTGGCCTAGGCAAACACCGCTACGTCGTCGAGCAGACCTTCGCCCTACTACACGCCTTCCGACGCCTGCGCATCCGCTGGGAAGTCCGCGCTGACATCCACCAGGCCTTCCTTAGCCTGGCTTGCGCCCTCATCTGCTGGCGACGCCTCACCTCATTGCGTTAGGACCTCTAAGAGCCTGCAGTCGCTCGCATGATTGCTACGGCGGGTACACATCACCCAGATGCCTGAGATCGTCTGAGATCCGTCAGCACGCGGGCAAGGCTGTTTCGGCTGATCAACGTATCCGGATGCTGATCTCCCAGTATGCGGCGGCGTGCTTCCAGCACAGCACGGTGCTCGGCCTCAGCCTCGTCCAACCGCCCCAGATCGGCCAGCACACGAGCCAAGTTGTTCCGACTGTGCAAGGTGTCGGGATGCTGATCACCCAGCACCCGGCGGCGTGCTTCCAGCACAGCGCGATGTTCGGCCTCAGCCTCATCCAACCGCCCCAGATCGGCCAGCACACGAGCCAGATTGTTTCGACTGATCAACGTATCCGGATGCTGATCCCCCAAGAGCCTCCGACGTATATCCAGCACGGCCCGATTCTCGGCCTCAGCTTCCCCCAGCCTGCCCAGCCCTCGGAGTACGAGCGTAAGGTTGTTCCGGCTGATCAAGGTGTCGGGGTGTTGGTCACCCAAGAGCCGCCGACGTATCTCCAGCACGGCCCGGTTCTCGGCTTCGGCTTCCTCCAGCCTGGGGACTGTAAGAACAACGGTGTAACTCCTGATCATGGAGGACACCCCTGATGAGTACTGTGATCCAGGCATCGACGGAGATCGACCTGGAGGACGCCACCGTGGCGCGCAAGAAGCCGGAGGATGCA
>NZ_JAHDTF010000034.1 GCF_018531465.1 Sphaerisporangium fuscum | reverse complement strand
GGCCGGCGCGGCCGGGTGGCGCGCGGCGCGCGCCGCGGCGAGGAGCCGGGACCGGGCGTCCGGGGCCGGCGGGCCCGCCACCTCGGCCAGCGCGTCCAGGACGAGCCGGGTGACCGGGTCGGCGGCGTCGCCGAGGGGGTCCGCGGGGCCGGGGTAGGGGTCCACCGTCATAGCTCCTCCTCGGCGAGTTCGCCGGCGAGCCTTCGGAGGCCCAGACGGATCCGGGACTTCACCGTGCCCTCCGGCAGGCCGAGTTCCTCGGCGGCCTGCCTATAAGTACGGCCACGGTAGTAGGCGAGTTCGATCGCCTCGCGAATCTCCCCGGGCAGATCACTCACCGCGCGCCGTACCCGGGCGGCCTCGTCGGCGGCGAGCACCCACTCCTCCAGGGGGCTCGGGTCGTCGGGCTCGGCCAGGCGCGGCGCGAGGGCCGACACGCGGCGGCGCTCCTCGGTGCGGACGTGGTCGACCGCCCGCCGGTGGGCGATCGTGGCGAGCCACGAGCGCAGCGTCCCCTTGTCGGGGTCGAAGGCGAGGGGACGCTCCCAGAAGGTGACGAACACCTCCTGCACGATGTCCTCGGCGACGGCCCGGTCACGGGTGATCCGCAGCGCCAGGCCCAGGACCAGGGGGTACAGCCGTTCGTGGAGTTCGCCCAGGGCGTTTTCGTCCCCGCCGACGACACGCTGGTGCAGCGCCCGGTCGTCGGTCGTCAAAGGCGCCTCCACCGGTTCCACCCTTCGTCGGTCGAGACCCGAGCATCCCACTGTTCACCGGAAATGTTGAGATGGATGGCGAAGCGCGCATGAAACGGCGCTCATCGTATCCGTACAAGAGCACATCGATTCGCCCGGAGGCTCCCTTGACGCACGACGTCTTCAACCAGGTCCCCCCGCTCACCGGCCACGATGTGTCCACCGACCCCGGCCTGCTGGAGGGCGTCAGACGCGAGGACGCCGACTGGGCGCTCGGGGAACTGCGCACGCTCGGCGCGCTCGCCGGCTCGGCCAAGGCGCAGGAGTGGGGCAGGCTCGCCAACGAGCACACGCCGGTGCTGCGCACCCACGACCGGTACGGCAACCGGGTCGACGAGGTGGAGTTCCACCCGGCCTGGCACGAGCTGATGGCGGTGGCGGTCGGGCACGGCCTGCACGCCGCGCCGTGGGCGTCGGCGCGTCCGGGGGCGCACGTCGCGCGGGCCGCCAAGTTCTACGTGTGGTCGCAGGTGGAGGCGGGTCACGGCTGCCCGATCTCGATGACGTACGCCAGCGTGGCGGCCCTGCGGCACACCCGCGCTCTGGCCGCCGAGTGGGAGCCGCTGCTGGCCTCGCGGACCTACGACTTCGGGCTGCGCCCGGCCGCGACCAAGCGCGGGGTGCTGGCGGGGATGGCGATGACCGAGAAGCAGGGCGGCTCGGACGTGCGGGCGAACACCACCAGGGCCGAGCCCCTCGGTGACGGGACCTACGCGATCACCGGCCACAAGTGGTTCAACTCGGCCCCGATGTGCGACGTGTTCCTGGTGCTGGCGCAGGCCCCGGGCGGCCTGTCGTGCTTCCTGCTCCCCCGTGTGCTGCCCGACGGCTCCCGCAACGCCATGCGGATCATGCGGTTGAAGGACAAGCTGGGCAACAGGTCCAACGCCTCGGCGGAGGTGGAGTACGAGCGCGCGCTCGCGTTCCTCGTCGGTGAGGAGGGCCGGGGCGTGCGCACGATCATCGAGATGGTCAACATGACGCGGCTCGACTGCGTGATCGGCTCGGCGGCCGGCATGAGGTACGGCGTCACGCAGGCGGTGCACCACACCGTCCACCGAAAGGCGTTCGGCAAGGCGCTGGCCGAGCAGCCGCTGATGCGCAACGTCCTGGCGGACCTGGTGGTGGAGTCGGAGGCCGCGACGGCCGTCATGCTGCGCCTCGCCGGGGCGACGGACAAGGCGATCCGCGGCGTGACCGGCGAGAGCGCCCTGCGCCGCACCGCCCTGGCGGCGGCCAAGTACTGGGTGTGCAAGCGCGCCCCCGGCCACGCGGCCGAGTCGCTGGAGTGCCTGGGCGGCAACGGGTACGTCGAGGAGTCGCAGATGCCCCGGCTGTTCCGGGAATCTCCCCTCAACGGCATCTGGGAGGGATCGGGCAACGTGGCCGCGCTGGACGTGCTCCGGGCCATCATGAAGGAACCCCAGGCCCTCGACGCCTTCTTCGAGGAGGCCTGCCTCGCCGAAGGCGCCGACCGCCGCCTCGACGCCGCCATCCTCAGGGCCAAGGACTCCGTCACCGACGCCGCCACCATGGAGTACCGGGCCCGCCTGGTGGTCGAACGGCTCATCCTCACCCTCCAGGCGTCCCTGCTGGTCAGGTACGGCCACCCCGACGTCGCCGACGCCTTCTGCGCCTCCCGCCTGGACGCCGACTGGGGACACGCCTTCGGCACCCTCCCCCCTGGCCTCGACCTCAGTTCGATCATCGAGAGAGCCACCGTGAAGATCCCCTGAGCAGGCCCAGGACAGCCCGGCGGAGGGGCCACCCGGCCCCTCCGCCGAGGCCGGCACGATGGAGCCGGCCGCCAGGCGCACCTGGCGCTCCAGGTCCCAGCGCGCTTGCCCGGTGGCGAGGGGGGCGCCGGCTCTGCCGGTGGGCGGTCGTGGTGGTCAGTTCGCGGGGGCGGTGATGAGAAGTCCCGCATCGGCGGCGTTTTCGTAGGCGTCGTCGATGTGCACCACCGTCCGTCCGTTCCGGGCCAGCAGGCTGGCGGCGGCGGCCCGGTAGCCGGTACCGCAGTGCAGGTCGGCCAGGCGGCGCGCGGAGGCGTGCTGGTGATGGGCCAGGGTGTGGGCGTGCCGCTGGCCCAGCAGGTGTAGGCGGCGCCGGTCACCTGCGCTAGGGCCAGGCCACCGGAGACGTAGTCGTTGTGCAGGTGGGTTTCGGCCACGTGCGTGATGCGCACGCCGAGCCGTCCGGCCAGGGTCAGGATCCGGTCGATGTCGCGCTGGGGGTCGACCACCAGCGCGACGCGGCCGTCGTGGGCCAGGTAGCTGCGGTCGCCCAGGGAGGAGGTCTTCAGCACCTCGACATGGATCGTGCTCATCGTCTCGCCGCCTTCGCGTCGTCGGTATCAGGGTCAGGTCGTCGTTGCCGCCGGTCGCCGGGGCCCGCCGGCCGGGTGGCGGACGTCAGAGCGCCACGGTGCGGAAACCGGCGTTGGCCATCGAGGAGTCGGGGGTGTTCGCCGAGCGCGCCGAGTTGCGGTAGCGGTTGCAGTAGGAGTCGTGGCACAGGAACGAGCCGCCGCGCAGCACCCGCGCCGTTCCGTGAAGCGGGCCGCGCGGGTCGTCCGACGGCGAGTAGGCGTAGTAGTCGGGCGCGTACCAGTCCGAACACCACTCCCAGACGTTCCCCACCATCTGCCACAAACCGTAGGGGTTGGGCTCGTAGGCGCGGACCGGAGCGGTGGTCAGGTAGCCGTCCGCCTCGGTGTTCTCGGTGGGGAAGACGCCCTGCCAGATGTTCACCCGCCACTCGTCCTCGGGCAGGTCGTCGCCCCAGGGGTAGCGCGCGCCCTCCAGGCCGCCCCTGGCGGCGTACTCCCATTCGGCCTCGGTGGGCAGGCGCCGGCCGGCCCACGAGCAGTACGCGGCCGCGTCGTTCCAGCTCACGTGGACCACGGGATGGTCGGGCTCCGCGGCGGACAGCGGGCCGCCGGGGTGCCGCCAGTCGGCGCCGCGCACGCCGACCCACCAGGGGGTGCCGGGGACGGGGTTCATCACGTCCTCGGGGCGGGCGCGCAGGGCCAGGTGGAACACCGCGGAGAAGCCGTACTCCTCCGCCTCGGTCCGGTAGCCGGTCGCGTCGGTGAACGCGGCGAAGTCGGCCGTGGTCACGGCGGTCGCGTCGATCGAGAACGGCGCCACGGCGACCCGGTGCACGGGCGTCTCCCCGTCACCCGGGTTGCCGTCGCCGGTGGCGTCCCCCATGGCGAACCCGCCGCCGGGCAGGCGCACCTGCTCGACGGCGTGCCTCCCCCGCGCCGCGAACCGCACGGGCTCCATCGGCGCTCCCGGCGTCGCGGGCGTGCAGCAGCTTCCGGACACGTCAGATCCCCTCGGGCGCCGGCCGGCCGCTCCCGCCGGCCACGTGGAGTCCCTCGGGCACCGGCCGGCCGCTCCCGCCGGTCACGTAGAGTTCCTCGGGCACCGGCCGGCCGTTCCCGCCAGCCGTATGGAGTCCCTCGGGCACCGGCTGGCTGGGGTGCGGCTCGTCGCCGAGGGCCGCCTGGGCGTGCCACATGCGGACCTTCATCTCCTCGCGGACCCCGCGGTAGGCCGGGTCGTGGTAGACGTTGCGCAGTTCCTCCCGATCCACCTCCAGGTCGTACAGCTCCCATTCGCCGCTGTAGGTGAACGCACCCGTGCCGGGGATCCCCATGCCGTCGTTGTAGAAATAGATGATCTTGTAGCGGGACGTCCGGTAGCCGTAGTGGGCCGGCGCCTTGTGGAAGACGTCGTCGTGCTCCCAGTAGCGGTAGTACATCCCCTCCGCCGGGGGCGGGCCGGGTTCGCCGGTCAGGTCGGCCAGGAAGCTGCGGCCCTGCATGCGGGGATGGTGCGGCACCCCCGCCACGTCCAGCACGGTCTGGGCGAAGTCGACGTTCGTGACGATCCCGGTGTGCACCTGCCCGGCGGGGATCCGCCGGGGGTAGCTCAGCACCAGCGGCATCCGCAGCGACTCCTCGTACATGAAGCGCTTGTCGAACCACCCGTGGTCGCCCAGGAAGAAGCCCTGGTCGGAGCAGTACATCAGGAGGGTGTCGTCGAGGTCCCCCCGCGCGCGGAGCCAGTCGACGACCCGGCCCACGTTGTCGTCCACCGACGCGACGACGGCCAGGTAGTCCTCCATGTACCGCTGGTACTTCCACAGCGCCGTCTCCTCGTAGGACAGCCCTTCGGGCGGGTCCTGCTTGAGGTCCTCGGCGTTGAGGTGCTCGGCGATCCGCATGGCGGCCCGCCGCGCGGACGCCGAGCGCGTCGCGTGGTCGTCGGTGAACGTCGCGGGCACCGGGATGGGATCGGCGTACATCCCGGCGTGCTTCTCGTCGGGCTCCCACGGGCGGTGCGGCGCCTTGTGGTAGATCAGCAGGCACCACGGGTCGTCGCCGTCGAGCCCGTCCGCCCAGGCCAGCGCCATGTCGGTGATGAGGTCGGTGGCGTAGCCGGGGACGGTCCGCAGGCCGTCCTCCGACAGGAACGAGGGGTCGAAGTACTCCCCCTGCTCGATCAGCACGTCCCAGTGGTCGAACCCCTGGGGGTCGTGACCGGGTCCGTCCCCCATGTGCCACTTGCCGACGATGGCGGTGCGGTAGCCGGCGGCCTTCAACTGGCTCACGAACGTCGGCTGCGCGGCGTCGATGGGCGTGACCAGCGTTGATACCCCGTTGACGTGCGAATACGTGCCGGTCAGGATGCTGGCCCGGCTCGGCGAGCAGAGCGCGTTGGTCGCGAAGCAGTTGTCGAACCGTGCGCCGAGCTCGGCGATCTCGTCGATGCGCGGCGTCCGGTTGACCACCGACCCGTACGCGCCGACGGCGTGCGCGGCGTGGTCGTCGGTGAGGATCATGACGATGTTGGGACGTCTGATCGGCGTCACCGGTAGGTCGCCTCGTCCAGCCCGCTCAGTGTCGGGTCGTAGGAGACGTCGCCGACGTCGTACATCGAGGTCATCCAGTGGTAGAAGTTGTCGCCCCGGTCACGCAGCACCTGGTACAGCCGCCGCATCAGCCGTGCGCGCACCTGCGCCATCTCGGGGTGGTCGTACACGTTGAGCAGTTCGTCCGGGTCGGTGAACAGGTCGTACAGCTCGTTGGTCGAGTCGGGGTTGACGACCAGTTTGTAGCGGTCGGTCCGGATCATCCGCTGCGGGTAGGGGAAGTGGTGCCCGTGGAACTCGCAGACGATGTCCTGCTCCCACGCCACCTCGCCGGTGGACGCGAGCGGCACGAGGCTGCGCGAGTCGACGGCGGGGGCCGGGTCGAGGCCGGCCAGTTCGAGGATCGTCGCGGTGCAGTCGAGCAGGCTGACGAACTCCGTCCGGACGACCCCCGGCTCCTGGCCCGGGATGCGCAGCATGCCCGGCGTGCGGTAGATGTCCTCATACATCGCCGGCCCCTTGTCGTGCAGGCGGTGGGCGCCGGTGAACTCGCCGTGGTCGCAGGTGAAGAACACCGCCGTGTCGTCGGTCAGTCCCAGGCGCCGCATGGCGTCCATGACCCGCCCGATCTGCTCGTCGATGAGCGCGACGTACCCCCAGTAGACGGCGATCAGCTTGCGCGTCACCTCCAGCGGCATGGTGTCGAACGTCCAGTGCGCGCTGTAGTTGGCCTGCACCGGCGGCTTGCCGGCGAAGGTCTCCGCGATCGACTTCGGCAGCTCGACCAGTTCGGGGTCGAACATGTCGAAGTACTCGTCCGGCACGATGTACGGCAGGTGCGGGCCGAAGAAGTTGAGCTGCAGGAAGAACGGCCGGGGCTCGGCCGCGTACCGTTCGAGCATCTCGATCGCCCGGGTGGCCAGGTAGTACTCGAACGTCGCCTCGATGGGCTGGCGCAGCCTGGCGGCGAGCAGGTTGCCCGGGCCGCCGTTCGGCAGCGTGCCGCGGACACGGTCGTGGATCTCGTACGGCGGCAGGTCGTTCGCGGCGAGGTAGTCCAGGTAGTCGGGGTGGTCGACCGGGTTGTGCCACCCCGGAAGGTCCGGCCCGTCGAACCCGAAGTCGGCCGCCCGCCGGTGGTGCCCGACGTGCCACTTGCCGATGAGCCCGCAGTTGTACCCGGCGTCCCGCAGCGCCCCGGAGAAGCTCCACTGGCCCTCCGGCAGGTCCTCGATGTAGCCGACGTTCCTCTCGTGGTTGGCGAGCAGCTTGTGCCGGAACGGCGCCTGCCCGGTGAGCAGGCTCGCCCGCGCCGGTGTGCAGATCGCGGTCGGGGTGTACCAGCGGTCGAACCGGGTCCCGGTCCGGGCCAGCTCGTCCAGCACCGGGGTGGCGGCCAGCCGGTTCCCGTACGTGCCCAGGGTGTCGGCCCGGTGCTGGTCGGTCATCAGGAAGAGGATGTTCACTTGGCGGCGCCCGTGAACAGATCGGCCGTGTAGTAGGTCTTGGGGTCGACCGCCCCGGTCAGCTTGCCCGCGCCGGCGAAGTAGTCGTTCATCCCGCTGAGCCACTTGTCGATCGTCCCGTCCTTGGTGTAGCCGTCCAGGTCGGACAGCGACAGCACCTTGGAGTTGGCCGCGTCGGCCTTGACCTGGTCGACCGGCAGCTTGAGCATCGTGGCGGTCGCGGCGATGGTCTCGTCGAGGTGGTCGCTGCGGTACTGGATCGCCTCCCGCAGCGCGGCGACCACCTTCTCGGCCTTGGGCCGGTCCTTGGCGACGACGTCGTTGCCGGCGACGAAGGCGGTCGGGAACGACACCGTGTCGGCGAAGTCCTCGTTCTTGGCCAGCTCGACCAGGTCCGGGACCGTCTTCTTGATGGTGCCGATGGCCGGGTACCAGAAGCCGGCCGCGTCGATCTGCTTGGAGGTGAACGCCGAGACGATCGTGGAGGCGTCCATAGGGACGATCTTGACGTCCTGCTTGGTGAGCCCGGCCTTCTTCAGCGCGAGCGTGAGGATCATGTCGCCGGAGGTGCCCTCGGGCACGCCGACGGTCTTGCCCTTCAGGTCGGCCATCGTCTTCGTCCCGGCCTGGGCGATGACGCGGTCGGCGTTGCCGAGCGTGTTCAGCGCGACGACCTTGGCCTTGCCGGAGGCGGGCAGCCACATGGCGCCGGGGCCGATGTAGCCGAAGTCGAGGTCGCCGGTGCCGAGCGCCTGGATCTGCAGCGGCCCGTTGGTGAAGACGCTGGTCTTGACGTCCAGTCCGTGCTTCTTCCACAGCCCCTGGGAGTCGGCGACGGCGAGCAGGCTCGCGCCGTTGAAGTCGCCGATGTAGCCGAAGTCCACGTGGGTGGCGCCGCCGCCCGAGCCGCCGGAGTCGTCCGACGAGCAGGCGGCCGCCGACAACGCCACGACGACGGCCGCGGCGGCCATGAATGTCTTCCTCATTGCGCGGACTCCTTGATCTGCCGCTGGTGGTACACCGAATGCCAGACGCGGTTGCGCAGCGCCCCGAACTCGGGGCTCAGCCTCATGTCCTCGTCACGCGGATAGGGGAGGTCGACGTCGATGACGTCGGCGATCCGGCCGGGCCGGGCGGCCATGACGACCACCCGGTTGGCCAGGAAGACCGCCTCGTCGACGTCGTGGGTGATGAACATGACCGTCCGCCGGTCCTGGCTCCACGTCGAGAGGAGCTGCTCCTGGAGCCTCACCCGGGTCAGCGCGTCCAGCGCGCCGAAGGGCTCGTCCATGAGCAGGATCGACGGGTTCACCGCGTACGCGCGGGCGATCGCGCAGCGCTGCTTCATGCCGCCCGAGAGCGTCTTCGGCAGCGCGTCGGCGAACTGCTCCAGGCCGACCAGGCGGATGAAGTGCTCGGCCCGCCGCCGCCGCTCGTCCTTGGGGACCTTCGCGGTGCGCATGCCGAACTCGACGTTCTCGCGGACGGTCAGCCAGGGGAACAGGGCGTACTGCTGGAAGATGACCCCGCGCTCGGGGCCGGGACCGGTGACCGGCTTCCCGTCGACCAGCGCGGTGCCGCCGGTGGGCTCCTCCAGCCCGGCGAGGATGTTGAGCAGGGTGCTCTTGCCGCAGCCGGAGGGGCCGACGACGGTCACGAACTCGTTGTCGGCGATGTCGAGGGAGACCCCGCCGAGGGCGACGAAGTCCTCCTTCCCCACGGGGAAGACCTTCTGGACGTCGCGCACGGAGATCTTGGGGGTGCTCATCGGTTCTCCTGCCAGGCCGTCAGTTTGTTGCCGGCGAGCATGAGCAGCCGGTCCATGATCAGGCCGAGGACCCCGATCGTGATGATGCCCACGAAGATCGTCGGCAGGTCGTAGTAGAGCTGGGCGCTCTGCATCCGGTGCCCGAGCCCGGCCTGGGCGGCCAGCAGTTCGGCGGCCACGAGCGTGCCCCAGGCCGAGCCGAGCCCGACCCGCATCCCGACGAGGATGAACGGCGTCGAGGCCGGCACCACGACCCGCGCGAAGATCGTGCCGTCGTTGCCGCCGAGCACCCGGGCCGCGTTGACGAGCGTCCTGTCCACGCTCACCACGCCCTGGTAGGTCGAGATCACGCAGGCCAGGAACGCCGCCAGGAAGATGACGAAGATCTTCGGGCTCTCGCCGATGCCCATCAGGACCAGCACCAGGGGCAGCATCGCCAGCGGCGGGATGGTCCGGAAGAACTGGATCCACGGCTCGAACAGGCCGCGGGCGACCGTGTACCACCCCATGACGAAGCCGACCAGGACCGCCGCCACCGAGCCGAGGGCGAAGCCGGCCAGCACGCGCCCGAGGGAGGCGCCGATGTCGGTCACCAGGGTGCCGTCCTGGATCATCGTCCAGGCGGCCGCGACCACCTGGACGGGAGTCGGGAACTGGAGACCGGCCAGGGACAGCCCCCACCAGATCGCCACCCCGGCCACCACCGAGACGGCGTTCAGGACCAGGAAGGTCCGGCTCCTGCGCGTCCGGGCGGGAGCGTTCACGGCCCTCGCGGAATCCGCACTGATCACTGCCACTGCCGGCCTCCGTCCGTCGTCACGTTCGCTTCGTATCCGGCGAGCAGGGGGGACTCGTGGAACAGGGCCGCGATGGCCCCGCGCGCCCCGCCGTCGTCGGAGAGCAGGGCGGGCCGGATCACCGGCACGGCGTCGGTCAGCCACGACAGCTCGTAGGTGACCGTGTCCGCGACCTGCCGGATCAGCGCCGGGGCGATCTGGACGATCTCGCCGCCGAGCACGATCTCGCTCGGGTTGAGCGTCATCGCGGCCGTGCCGAGCACCCGGCCGACGACCGTCCCGGCCTCGCGGAGCACCTGGTCCACGACCGGGTGCGCGATCCGCACGGCGGCCTCCAGGTCGTCCAGCGAGTTCATCGGCACGCCCAGCTCGCGGCACCGCCGCAGGATCCCGGGCACCGAGGCGACGGTCTCCACGCAGCCCCGCTTGCCGCACCGGCACTGGGCGCCGCCCGGGACCGCGTTCACGTGGCCGAGCTCGCCCGCGTACCCCTTGAATCCCCGCGCGAGCTGGCCGCCCACGACCAGCCCGCCGCCGACACCGTCGGACAGGCGCAGGTAGATGAGGTCGCGCACGGAGTCGCTCTGGGTGTTCAGCGCCTCGGCCAGCCCCGCGAACCGCACGTTGTTGTCGACGATCACCCCGGCGTGGAAGCGCTCGGCGAACACCTCCGCGACGCCGTCGGCGCGTGACCGGTCGCCCCAGCCGGGCACGCCGATCCCGATGGCCTGCAGCGCCCCGTAGTGGACGCCGGTGTCGGCGCTCAGCCGGTCGGTGAGGGCCAGCCCCGCCTGGAGGCGCTCGGGCCACTGCGCCGACTCCTCGTAGCGGGCGGTCCCGGAGGCGATGATCTCGTGCGCGGCGTCCGCCACCAGGACGTTCACCCGGCGGTGGCCGAAGTCGACGCCCATGTACTGCCCCGACGCGGGGTCGAGCGCGAGGCGTTCGGCCGGACGGCCGCTGCCCACGCGCTCGCCCGCGTCGGTGGCGACGACGCGGATGGCGCCGCGGGCGAGGAGATCGCCGGTGATCTCGGAGACCGTGGTGCGGGACAGGCCGACCTGCGCCGCGATCTCGTTGCGGCTCTGGGCGCCGTTCTGCCGGAGTACACGCAGCACCCGTTCCTCGTGGGACCGGCGGACGAGTGCGTGGACTCCGCTGGGAGTTGCCATGGGTCGCAACGTAGAGATCCCTAGTTTTTCTGTCAAGAATGTGGCAAAAAGAACTTCTCACTCGGCGGGCGAAACGGCGATGCCTCTGACCAGGGGAAACCGGTGCCAGGCCGCGCGAAGGGAGAGGGACGCCCGGCGCGTCCATCGCAGGACGCCGAAGCCGCCTCCCCGCCCCGGGGGCGCACCGAGGCGGTGGAGCGCGTGTGTGCTCGGCGTCGACCTGTCCGAAACCTAAGCGTCACCCGGTATTTACGTCAACCTTCCGGAAGAAAGACGCGATGAATTCGACGGACCCTCGGCAGAACCGGCCGCAACGAGCTGATCTTGCTGGTGAGAGCCCCGCCGCGGCGGACGGACGGCATCGGCCGCACGGCGAGGGCCGAGGGGCGGGCCGGCACGGCGCCGCTCACCGCGGTGGCCGACGGTACGGCGGCCGCCGTACCACCATGACTCCGAGGCGGGCGAGGTGGCCACCCGCCGGCGACGGGCCCGACGTCGATAGGATCACCTACCGGACCCGGCGCCCTCCACGGGCGGCCGGGTCCGTTCGTGCCGGGCATCCCGCTTGCCGGTGCACATGTAGGTTCGGTGAAGGATCTGAATCGAAGGGATGATCGCTATGGCGACCACACGTACCGCGACGACGCAGTGGAAGGGCGCGCTGCTCGACGGCTCCGGCACCGTCTCGCTCGACACCTCGGGCGTCGGCACGTTCGACGTCTCGTGGCCTTCGCGGGCCGAGCAGGCGAACGGCAAGACCAGCCCCGAGGAGCTCATCGCGGCGGCCCACTCCTCCTGCTTCTCGATGGCGCTGTCGCACGGGCTCGCCCAGGCCGGCACGCCGCCGCAGACCGTCGAGACCAAGGCCGACGTGACCTTCCAGCCGGGTGAGGGCATCACCGGCATCGTGCTGTCCGTCCGGGCCCAGGTGCCGGGCATCTCGGCCGAGGACTTCCAGGCCGCCGCCGAGACCGCCAAGGCCAACTGCCCGGTCAGCAAGGCCCTCGCGGGCACCACGATCACGCTGAACGCCGAACTGATCGGCTGAGCATCGTCCTGGGCCCCCGCGTGCGCGGCACGCGGGGGCCTTGCCGTCCGGGTTTACCGAAGCCTTGACAGAACTATGCGCTTTTGTCGGATTTGGGGTAGTTTGTCCGTCCACGGAGGCGCTCGTCAGGCCGTTCCGGATGGCCACCCCCCGCCTGGCCCAAAAGATCTGGCAAATCAGACGGTCGGCCCTAATATCGACTGTAGAGCCGGGACGCCACCATCCAGGTACGCCACCACGGGGCCTTCGAAGGAAGGAGCTGATCAGGCCCGCCTCGTCACGAGAAGGAAACAAGCACGCGATCGAGCTGCTCCGCGGACCGTTTCACAACCACAATGAGGCTACATGCGTGAGGTCTGGCCTGGAGAGCCGTACCCTCTGGGCGCCACCTGGGATGGCGTGGGGACGAGCTTCTCACTCTTCTCCGAGGTCGCCGAGCGAGTCGAGCTCTGCCTCTTCGACGACGCCGGCAACGAGAGCCGCGTCGACCTCCCCGAGGTCGACGGTTTCGTCTGGCACGGTTACCTGCCCGGCGTGCTGCCCGGACAGCGGTACGGCTACCGCGTCCACGGGCCGTACGACCCCGCCTCGGGCCACCGCTGCGACCCCGCCAAGCTGCTGCTCGACCCTTACGCCAAGGCCGTGGAAGGCGAGGTCCACTGGGACCCCTCGCTGTTCTCCTACCAGTTCAGCGACCCCGGCCTGCGCAACACCGACGACAGCGCCCCCTACATGCCGAAGAACGTCGTGGTCAACCCGTTCTTCGACTGGGGCAACGACCGCCCGCCCCGCACGCCGTACCACGAGACCGTGATCTACGAGGCGCACGTGCGCGGGCTCACCATGCGCCACCCGGAGGTGCCCGAGGAACAGCGCGGCACCTACGCCGGTCTCGCGCACCCCGCCGTGATCGAGCACCTGCAGAGCCTGGGCGTGACCGCGGTGGAGCTCATGCCGGTGCACCAGTTCGTGCCCGAGCACGCCATGGTCGCCCGGGGGCTCACCAACTACTGGGGCTACAACACGATCTCCTTCCTCGCCCCGCACAACGCCTACTCCAGCGCCGGGCAGCGCGGCGAGCAGGTGCTGGAGTTCAAGGCGATGGTGAAGGCCCTGCACGAGGCGGGCATCGAGGTGATCCTCGACGTGGTCTACAACCACACCGCCGAGGGCGACCACATGGGCCCCACGCTGTCGTACCGCGGCATCGACAACGCCTCCTACTACCGGCTGCTCGACAGCGACCGCCGCCTGCTGCTCGACTACACCGGCTGCGGAAACTCCCTCAACGTCCGCTCCCCCCACGCGCTTCAGCTGATCATGGACTCGCTGCGCTACTGGGTCATGGAGATGCACGTCGACGGGTTCCGCTTCGACCTGGCCGCTGCCCTGGCCCGCGAACTGCACGACGTCGACCGGCTGTCGGCGTTCTTCGACCTCATCCAGCAGGACCCGGTGATCTCGCAGGTCAAGCTGATCGCCGAGCCGTGGGACGTCGGCCCCGGCGGGTACCAGGTGGGCAACTTCCCTCCCCTGTGGACCGAGTGGAACGGCAAGTACCGCGACAGCGTGCGCGACTTCTGGCGGGGCAGCCCCTCGGTGCTGCCGGAGTTCGCCTCGCGCCTGACCGGCTCCTCCGACCTGTACGCCTCCAGCGGGCGCCGCCCGGTCGCCTCGATCAACTTCGTCACCTGCCACGACGGGTTCCCGCTGAGCGACCTGGTCTCCTACAACCGCAAGCACAACGAGGCCAACGCCGAGAACAACCGCGACGGCACCGACGACAACCGCTCGTGGAACTGCGGGGCCGAGGGCCCGTCCGAGGACCCGGCGGTCGTACGGCTGCGCCGCCGCCAGCGCCGCAACTTCCTGACGACCCTGTTCGTGTCGCAGGGCGTGCCGATGCTGCTGCACGGCGACGAACTGGGCCGCACCCAGGGCGGCAACAACAACGCCTACTGCCAGGACAACGAGATCTCCTGGGTCGACTGGTCGCTGGTGAAGTCCGAGCCGGAGCTGCTCGATTTCGTCCGCGCGCTGGCGAGGTTCCGCAGGGAGCACCCCGTCTTCCGGCGCCGCCGCTTCTTCCAGGGCCGGGTCCCCGAGGGCGACATCCGCGACATCGTGTGGCTCACGCCCTCGGGCAAGGAGATGATCGCCGACGACTGGCACAGCGGCTTCGGCAAGGCGATGGCGGTGTTCCTCAACGGCGAGGCCATCAGCGAGCCGGGACCTCGGGGCGAGCGCATCACCGACGACTCGTTCCTGCTGCTGGTCAACGCCCACCACGAGAACATCACGTTCTCCCTGCCGGGCCCGGAGTTCGGGCCTGGCTGGCGGACGGTGCTCGACACCACCGACGAGGGGCCCGGCCCCGAGCGCTACGAGGACGATGTCTGGGAGCCGGGGTCGCTGGTGGCGGTCACCAGCCGCTCGATGCAGATCCTGCGGTCCAGGGAGAGATCCCCGGGCCGGTGACCCGTCACGCGCCGCCGGGGCGCAGGGCGGCGAGGACCGCGGCGGTGTCCAGGTAGAACGGACGGATCTCGGCGATGCGGCCGTCCTTGATGGTCATCAGCTGCATCACCTCTGTCTCCAGCTCACGCCCGGTGGCACGGGCGCGAAGGAGGCCGCGGTTCCAGACCACCACGCTGCCGCCGTCGACCACGTACCTCTGCTCCAGGAACTCCAGGGACTCCCAGGCCTCGCTCATGCCGGCCATGAACCCCTCGATGCCGCTCGGCCCGTGCCAGGTGCCGCCGTACGGCAGGGAGTCCGCCTGGTACATCACCACCTCGGGATCCAGGCACTCGGCCATCACACCGAAGTCGGCCTTGCCCGGGCCGCCGGCGCCGATGTAGACGGCCTCCGCCCGGTAGAACCTCTCCAGGACTTCGAGTGAGCGCCTGCTCTCGTCGTTCAACCTCGTCTCCGTGGTCATGAGCCCATGGTGTCCTGTCAGGACGGCGCACCGTCGGCGGAAATCGGACGTCCTTGTCGGGGCCGCACGCCCTGACATCGCAGGGCTCGCGCAAGGTCAGACGGCGGTGAGGCCGGGCAGGCGGGCGGTACGGGTGAAGAACTCGCCGATGCTGCGGACCGCGGCGGTGAAGTCGGCGAAGTCCAGCGGCTTGGCCACGTACGCGTTGGCGTGCAGCAGGTAGGTTTCGGCGATGTCCTCGGCCAGGGTGGAGGTGGTGAACACCACCACCGGGATCGACCGCAGCCCCTCATCGGACTTGACCTGCCGCAGCACCGCCCGCCCGTCGCACAGGGGCAGGTTCAGATCCAGCACCACCAGATCGGGACGGGACGCGCCGGCGTGCGCGCCGCGCCCGTGGAGGAAGTCGAGCGCCTCCTGGCCGTCGCCGGCCAGGATCAGCCGCGGGGCCGGGTCGATCGCCTGCTCGGCGAAGGCCTCCTGGATCAGCACCTGGTCGCCCGGGTCGTCCTCCACGACCAGGACCAGCGGGGGCCGCCGCGTCGGGCTCATCACCGCTCCTCATCCTGCGGCCGGTCCTCCTGGTCCTCCCCGGCGAAGACCGCCAGCAACGCCTCGACGTTGTGGTTGGCGTCAGCGGGGTGGCGGAAGGGCCGGCTGGGGTCGACGCTGTAGTGGTTGCGGCGCCCCACCCTGGTGCGGGTGATGTAACCCGCCTGCTCCAGGTCGGTCACGATCGTCTGAGCGGCGCGTTCGGTGATGCCGATCGTCGCGGCGATGTCGCGCAGGCGTGAGTGGGGGTGCCGGGCGATCTCCACCAGGACCCGGGCGTGGTTGGTCAGGAACGTCCAGCTCCTGTCACCCGCCACACTGTCGCTCAACCCCGCTCCCCCGCCTTCCTCACGGCAACGGTGCGGCCGGGAGCCGGCCACACCCGATGAACTTTTACCGAAGTGTATTTCATGAATCGCTCGTCGTCACTATGGACACCGCGGGTCACGGGCACGGGTCGTCGCGCCGCACCCGGAGGGTCGTCCGGCCGCGCCGAGAGAGGCCGTCGCGCCGGCGTCTACAGGGTCGTCGTGCCGAGGAGCACCAGGACGAACGTCACCACCGCGAGCACGCCGTGCATGATCACGGCCAGCAGGGGGAAGCCCTGCTCGGCGCCCTTCTCATGCCTTCCGCCGCCCAGCCAGCGGGTGAACATCACGAAGCCGAGCAGGGCCGCCGGCGACAGCAGGCCGAGGGCCAGCCACCCGTACCCGCGCCCGGCGGAGAAGGCGAAGGCCAGCCAGGAGGCGAGGCCCGCGAGCCCCAGCACGGGATGCACGAAGATCAGCGCGGTCGGGAACCGGGTCACCTTGGTCTTCTGCCGGCGTAGCCCTCCCCCGGCCAGCCACAGGCACAGCAGATACGCGCCGAATCCCGCGGTGACGAGCCATGTCGCCACAGTGACCCACCGCACCCGTGTCCTCCCGGTGTCCGCGCCGGATTCCGTTCTCCCTTACATCTCCGCCCGGCGAGGTAACGCTACGCATTCCTTATCTCACATCTCGCCATATATGCGGAAGTGGTACTGCAACGGCGCGCGCCGCCCCGCGCCGTGGAACTGTCGGGGGCCTGTGCCAAGGTAGGAACGTGCGACGGATCCTTCCCAGCCCCGGTGACGAGGTCGACCTCGCCGAGGCCTATGCCTATCCGAGCCGCGAGTGGCTCCGCCTCAACATGGTGGCGAGCGTCGACGGCGGCGCATGGCTCAAGGGCCTGTCCGAGGGCCTGTCCGGCAAGGCCGACCGGCGGGTGTTCGGGGTCCTGCGCGGCCTGGCCGACGTCGTGCTGGTCGGCGCCGCCACGGTCCGCACCGAGGGGTACGGCCCGGTCCGCCCGCGCGCCTCCTGGGCCGAGCCGCGGCAGGGGCGGCCGCCCGTGCCGCCGGTCGCCGTCGTCACCCGGCGCCTCGACCTCGACCTGGCGAGCCCGCTGTTCACCGAGGCCGAGCCGGGCGCCCGCACCATCGTGATCACTACCGGGAGCGCCCCAGGCGACCGCCGCGACGAGGTGGCCAAGCACGCCGACGTGATCGTCGCCGGTGACGACCGCGTCGACCTCGCCACCGCCGTCAGGGTGCTGCGCGAGCGCGGCCTGGGCCGCATCCTCTGCGAGGGCGGGCCGCGGGTCAACGCCCAGCTGGCGGCGGCGGGCCTGATCGACGAGCTGTGCCTCACCGTCAGCCCGTTGCTGATCGGAGGCGACGCCGCGCGCGTCCTCAACGGCCCGGCCTCCCTGACCAACCTCGCCGTCTCCCACATCCTCGAGGAAGACGGCTTCCTGTTCTGCAGATACACAAGGGAGCAGGCATGACCGTGCCCGTCGAGTCCGAGCCGCCCCGGATGAACCTCCCCGTCGGCCCGCCCGTCGCGCCGATGCTCGCCAAGGCCGTCAAGGAGCTGCCCCGCCAGGACGGCACCCTGCTGTACGAGCCCAAGTGGGACGGCTTCCGCTGCATCGTGTTCCGCGACGGCGACGAGGTCTACCTGGGCAGCCGCAACGAGCGCCCGTTCAACCGCTACTTCCCCGAGCTCATCGAGGCGGTCAGGCGCGAGCTGCCCGAGCGGTGCGTCGTCGACGGCGAGATCGTCCTGCGCCGCGGCGACGTCCTCGACTTCGACGCCCTCCAGCAGCGCATCCACCCGGCCGCCTCGCGGGTCAAGCTGCTGGCCGAGCAGACCCCGGCGTCGTTCGTCGCCTTCGACCTGCTCGCCCTCGGCGACGACGACCTCATGGAGACGCCCTTCGGCGAGCGCCGCGCCCGCCTCGCCTCCGCGCTCGCCGGCGCGGGCGACATGGTGCGGCTGACCCCCGTCACGGCCGACGACGAGCGGGCCGGCGAGTGGTTCGAGATGTTCGAGGGGGCCGGGCTCGACGGCATCGTCGTCAAGCGCACCGACCAGCCCTACGAGCCCGACAGGCGCACGATGTTCAAGGTCAAGCACGAGCGCACGGCCGACTGCGTCGTGGCCGGCTACCGCGAGCACAAGTCCGGGCCGGTGGTGGGGTCGCTGCTGCTCGGGCTCTACGACTCGGCCGGCGTGCTCCACCACGTCGGGGTGGCCGCGTCGTTCCCGATGAAGCGGCGCGCCGAGCTGGTCGACGAGCTCAAGCCCTACCTCCTGGAGGACCTCGGCGACCACCCATGGGGGTCGTGGATGTCGCAGGACGAGACCACCACCCAGCGCATGCCCGGGGCGATCTCCCGCTGGAGCGCCGGCAAGAACCTCGCCTTCGTCCCGCTCACCCCCCGGCTGGTCGTCGAGGTCGCCTACGACCACATGGAGGGCGACCGGTTCCGCCACACCGCGCAGTTCCGCCGCTGGCGCACCGATCGCACCCCCGAGTCGTGCACCTACGACCAGCTCGAACGCCCCATCGGCTACAACCTCGACGACATCCTCGCCCGCTGACCCACCCGTCTTCGCCGGGACGCGGAGAAGGGGTACGGGCCGGGCCCGTACCCCTTCCGGGGGTTCTCATGTGGCGCTCACGGGGTGGGGCCGGCGATCACATGCCGGGCAGGATGTCCCCGCTCTCCTGTATGCCGTCCATCCGGCCCATCTGTCCCCTCTCGGACTTCTTCGTCTTCCCCGAGCCCTTGGACGACTTCTCGTGCTTGCCGCAGTTGGTGAAGCCATGGTCGTAGCCCTCGCCGTAACCGCGCTCGTAGTCGCTGGGCGCGGCCAGGCCCTGGATGCTCTTCTTCTTCGAGGCGGACTTGCAGTCGGCCAGACCGTCCTTGAAGCCGTCCCGGTAGCCGTTCTTGTACTCCGTCTTGTCGTAGGGGAGGCCGTACGAGGTCGTGGCCGTCGCCGAGTGCGCGGTGGAGACGGTCGCGGCCCCGGCGACTCCGGCGGAACCGAGAGTGAGGGCCGTGGCCAGCGCCGGGCCCAGCAGTGCGAGATACGTCTTACCGGACATGCACTCCTCCTTCGAGCTGTGCCCTTCCGTCTCCCGCATCATGACCGGACGCCCGCGACCGCCACGCGACACCGGCGTGACGCCGCCGTGACGCCGCCGTGACGCCGGTCGTGACGGCCCGCCCGTGAGGGCCGATCTCAGCGGTGCGGCAGGGCCCGCAGGTCGGCGACGAGCTCCTCCAGACGCGGGGTCGGGCGCAGGCCGAGCTCGGTGTCCAGCAGGCGCTCGTAGCGTTCGAAGTCGCGCAGCGCCTCGGCCTGGTTGCCCTCGGCCAGGTGGGCCCGGATCAGCGCGGCGTAGGCGCTCTCGCGCAGCGGCTCGGCGCGTACGGCGACCCCGGCGGCGGTGACCGCGTCGGCGAAGCGCCCCTCCCGGGTGAACTCCTCGGCCAGGGCCTCCAGGGCGTGCAGGCGCAGCTGGTGCCACTCCTCGGCCACGTGGACCACCCAGTCGTCGTACCAGCCGGGCAGCAGGTCCATCGACAGGGCCTCCACCGAGAAGGCGCTGAGGTCGTGGTCGCTGATGGGCTCGGCCGGGTCGAGGACGCGGCGGGCGAGGGCCCGTGCCTCCTCGAGGTCGACCTCGGTGCCCTCGCGCAGCCGTACCTCGGTCCCGCCGATGTCGAGGAACAGGCGTCCGGCCCCTTCCACCCGCGCCAGGGCGGAGCGGAGGCTGGCGTACGCCTGACGGTCGGGGCGGTCGGGCCAGAGGGTGCCCGCCATCAACGTCCGGGACACGACCGGGCCGCACAGCGCGAGGAAGGAGAGCAGCCGCTCGGACCCGCCCGAGACCACGATCTGCTCCTCATCGGCCAGCAGCCGGAAGCCGCCCAGAAGAACGACCCGCAGTGCGGGCCGGTCACCGCGCTCCATATTTTCCGCTGCCTCCCGCGTGGAAAGCGAGTCCCTGGTAAGCAGCCCTCCCGTCGCCGTTCTCCTGCCCGCTATGTACCCGGTTGATGGCGATTTGTCCCCTTTCGCTCCGCGTGCGGGGACACGGACGCTTCCACTCCACGCTCAAGCAAGCGTACGCTTGGTACGGTTCGACGCGGCCCGACGCGGGAGTTGAGGATGGCGCAGAGCATCGTGGAATACCGCAACCTGATCGGGGGCAGGCTGGTCGCCGCCGCGGACGGCCGCACCATCGACTCGGTCAACCCCGCCACGGGTGAGCCATGGGCACGGATCCCCGCGAGCGGACGGGCCGACGCCGAGGCCGCCGTGGCCGCCGCGCGCAAGGCCTTCCCCGCCTGGTCGGCGATGCCCGCCCTGGGCCGCGCCCACTTCCTGCGCCGGGTCGCCGAGGTCTTCGCCGCGAACGCCGAGGAGCTCGCCCGTATCGAGACCCGCGACAACGGCCGCATCCTGCGCGACACGCTGAACAAGGACCTGCCCGGCATGACCTACCTGTGGCAGATCGCCGCCGGGGACGTCATCGACGCGGTCAAGGGCGACACGGTCATCCTCGGCCCCGACACCCTGGGCATGACCCGGCGCGAGCCGTACGGGGTGGTGCTCGGCGTCATCCCCTGGAACTCCCCCATCTCGACGTTCTCCGCCAAGGCCGCGTACGCGCTGGCCGCCGGCAACACCGTGATCGTCAAGCCGGCCGAGCAGGCGTCGGCGTCGGTGCTCCGCCTGGGCGAACTGCTCGCCGAGGTGCTGCCGCCGGGCGTGCTCAACATCGTCAGCGGGCTCGGCGAGGAGGCCGGGGACGCCCTCGTACGCCATCGCGGCGTCAACAAGATCAGCCTCACGGGCTCCACCGAGACCGGCCGGGCCATCACCCGCGCCAGCGCGGACTCGCTGAAGCCGCTGACCTTCGAGCTCGGCGGCAAGTCGCCGAACATCGTCTTCGCCGACGCCGACCTCGCCGCCGCCGCCGCGGGCGTCACCGTCAACTCCATCTACACCGGGAACGCCGGTCAGGTGTGCGTGGCGGGGTCCCGCATCCTCATCCAGCGCCCGGTCTGGGACGAGATGATCGGCCGCATCACCGCGATCGCCGGCGGGCTCACCTTGGCCGACCCCCTGGACCTCGCCACCACGATGGGCCCCATCGTCTCGGCCGGCCAGTACGAGCGCGTCACCGGCTATCTGCGGATCGCGGAGAAGGAAGGGGCGGAGCTGGTGTTCGGCGGCGCGACGGGCGCCTGCGTCGTCCCGTCGATGCCCGGCGGCTACTGGGTCGCCCCGACCCTCTACACCACCACCGACAACTCCCTGCGGATCTGCCAGGAGGAGATCTTCGGCCCGGTCGCGGTCGCCCTGCCGTTCGACACCGACGAGGAGGCGCTGGCCATCTCCAACGACTCCGGTTACGGCCTGGCCGCCGGCGTCTGGACCCGCGACCTCGGCCGCGCCCACCGCTTCGTCCGCGACCTGGAGAGCGGCACCGTGTGGGTGAACACCTTCCGCCAGATGCCCCCCGGCCTCCCCTTCGGCGGCGTCAAGGACAGCGGCTACGGCCACGACGCCGTCCTCGCCTATACGCGCGAGAAGGCCGCCATCATCCAGACCTGAGGGGGTCTGCTGATCAGAACCCGGACGCCGAGGCGGGCGGGAGGACGGCGGCCAGCTCGGGGATGCGGGCGCGGTAGCCGTCGAGGAGCCGGCGGGCCACGGAGACCGAGTCGACCAGCGGGTGCGTGGCGAAGGCCCGCAGGGCCACACCGGCCGAGCCGGTGACGGCGGCCTCGATGGTGAGCTGCTCGACCGCCTTGACCTGCTGGACGAGCCCGAGGAACTGGCCCGGCAGCGGGCGGGTCGCCAGCGGCCGTACGCCGCCCGCGTCGACCGCGCACGGGACCTCCACGACGGCCTCGGGCGGCAGGCCGGCGACCGCCGAACCGTTGCGGACGTTGAGGATCATGGTGGTGGTGCCGCCGCGGGCGATGGCCGCCATCAGGGCGAGGGCGATGCCTTCGTACCCCCCGGCGGCGAGGTCGGCCGCCTCGCGCTCGCCCGCCTGGGCGCTCTCACGGGTCTCGGCCATGTAGGAGGCGTCCCGCTCCCTGCGGGTGTGCTGCCACTCCGCCAGGGCGCCGTGCGGCTCCCGGGCCACGGTGGCGTAGAACCGGCTCTGCTGTTCGAGCAGCGCCTCCCCGCGGGTCTGCGCGGCGCCGCCGATCGCGGCGATCGCCTCGCGGGTGAAGTAGTAGTAGTGGAGATATTCGTTGGGCAGCGCGCCGAGCGAGCGCACCCACTCGGGGCCGAACAGCCGCGCCTCCTCGACGCGCTTGAGCGCGGTGTCGTCGGCCAGCAGGTCGGGCAGCACGTCACGCCCGCCGTACGACAGGCCGCGCAGCCAGCCGAGGTGGTTGAGCCCGGCGTAGTCGGGGGCCGTGCGGACGGGGTCGAGGCCGAGGGCGCGGGCGGCCCTGCGGATCAGGCCCAGCGGCGAGTCGCAGATGCCGACGACGCGCTCGCCGAGCACCCGCTGCATCGCCTCGGTGATCATGCCGGCGGGGTTGGTGAAGTTGATCACCCAGGCGCGGGGGGCCAGCACGGCGATGCGCTCGGCCACGCTCATCGCCACGGGGATCGTGCGCAGGCCGAACGCGATGCCGCCCGGCCCGACGGTCTCCTGCCCGAGCAGCCCGAGGTCGAGCGCCACCCGCTCGTCGGCGGTGCGGCCCTCGAGGCCGCCGACCCGGATCGCCGAGAAGACGAACGTCGCGTCGCGCAGCGCGTCGTCGAGGTCGGTGGTCACCCGGACGCGGGGCGGGTCGGCGTGCCCGGCGGCGAGCTGGACGAGCACGTGACGGATGGCCTCGAGGCGTTCGGCGGAGATGTCGTGCAGCACGACCTCCTCGACCCTGGGCCGCCCGTGGTCGCGCAGCAGCGCGCCGTACACCAAGGGGACGCGGAATCCGCCGCCCCCGAGAATCGTCAGCCTCATGGCCGCCGCCTCGCGATCTCGCCGTTCCGGACGTGCTGCAGCACGGCAGGATCGTACCAATCATCGGCAGGCGCAACTAAGCAAGAATGAGCACCGAAGCCCGTCAACGCTTGATATGGGCAACCGAAACGTGCAAGAGTGCGCACATCTTCGCACAGTCGAGGAGGATCCACTCCGTTGTCTGCCCAGGCCTACGATCCGCTCGCCGACAAGCGCAGCCCCGATGGTCCAGAGTTCGACGTGTTCACCGCGGGAACGGTGTTCCTGGACATCGTCTTCACCGGGCTGCAGGCCATGCCGGCGGCCGGCACCGAGGTCTGGGCCGAGGGCATGGGCTCGTGCCCCGGCGGCATCGCCAACCTCGCCATCGCCACCAGCCGCCTCGGCCTGCGCACCTCGATGGCCGCCGCCTTCGGCGACGACGACTACGCCGACTTCAACTGGCGCATCCTGTCGGAGCAGGAGTCGGTCGACCTGTCGCGCTCGCGGCGCTTCCAGCACTGGCACTCCCCCGTCACCGTCTCCATGGCGGTCAACCGCGACCGCAGCATGGTCACCCACGGCCACCCGCCGCCCATGGCGGCCACCGAGATGATCGGCCACCCCCCGCGGTCCAGCGCCGTGATCGTGACGCTGTCCCCCGAGGAGCCGCTCGGCGAGCCCGACGGCTGCAGCTGGGCCGACCTCGCCCGCAAGGACGGGGCGCTGGTCTTCGCCGACGTCGGATGGGACCCCTCCGAGACGTGGTCGTCGTCGGTGCTCGAACAGCTCGCCACCTGCCACGGCTTCATGCCGAACGCCGTCGAGGCCATGGCGTACACCGGCACCGACACCCCGCGCGAAGCCCTGTACGCCATCGCCGACCGCGTCCCGCTCGCCATCGTCACCGACGGTGCGAACGGGGCCATGGCCATCGACTCCACCACCGGCGAGGAGGCGTACGTCCCCGCGCTGCGGGTGACCGCCCTCGACCCCACCGGGGCCGGTGACGTGTTCGGGGCGGGGCTGGTGCTCGGCACGCTGTCGGGCTGGCCGCTCACCGACCGGCTGGCGTTCGCCGGGGTCTGCTCGGCGCTCGCCGTCCAGCAGTTCGGCGGCTCGCTCGCCGCGCCCGGCTGGGGCGACATCGCCGACTGGTGGCACGACGTGCGGGCCGCCAAGGGGCGGGGCGGGGCGTACATCGAGTCGCTCCTGCGCCGCTACGCCTTTCTCGACACTCTCGTCCCCACCGTGCCGGTCGGCGCCGTGCGCCGCGCCGCCGCCACCATGTCCCGGCACGCCGACGTCGAAGCGGGCGCCACCGAGCTCGCGGACTAGGAGAAAGGACAGGGCCGACATGACCCCCGGTACCGCCCCCCGACCGTCCGTCACAGGCCCATGACCTCCCGCCCGCGCCGCGCCATGGCGCTCGCCGCCGGTCTCGTCGCGCTCACCGCCGCCTGCGCCCCCGGCTCGGGGAGCGCGCCCGTGGCCTCCAGCCCCGCACCGACTCAGGCGGTGCGCACCGACGTCGCCGCGCTGGGCAAGGTGACCCTGACCGTGTGGGACCAGGAGGTCCGCGGCGGCCAGGACGCCCAGATGAAGCGGCTCAACGCCGCTTTTATGGCGAAATACCCGAACATCACCATCAAACGGGTCTCCCGGTCGTTCGACGACCTCAAGACCACCCTGCGGCTGGCCCTCACCGGCAACGAGCCCCCCGACGTCGTCGAGGCCAACAACGGCCGCTCCGACATGGGCGCCTTCGTCAAGGCGGGCCAGCTGCGCCCGCTCGACGCCTACGCCGAGGCGTACGGCTGGGTCAGGCGCTATCCGGCCTCCGTCCTGAGCTACTCCCGCTACACGGCCGACGGCAAGATCTTCGGCGAGGGCAACCTGTTCGGCCTGCCCCAGGTCGGCGAGGTCGTCGGCATCTACTACAACGCCGCCAAGCTCCGCAAGCTCGGCCTCCAGCCCCCCGCCACCTGGGACGACTTCCAGACGGCCCTGGAGAAGGCCAAGCAGGCGGGCGAGGTGCCGATGCAGCTCGGCAACCTCGACAAGTGGCCGGCAATCCACGTCTTCGGCACCGTGCAGGGACGCGCGGTCACCCCCGAGGTGATCCGCACCCTCGCCTTCGGCCGCAGGGGCGCCTCGTGGAACACCCCCGAGAACACCAAGGCCGCCGAGCAGCTGGCCGGCTGGGTGGACAAGGGCTACTTCGAGAAGGGCTTCAACGGGCAGGGCTACGACCCGGCGTGGCAGGCCTTCGGCAAGGGCCAGGGCGTCTTCCTCATCGCGGGCACCTGGCTGCTGGCCGACCTGTCCAAGGCGCTCGGGGCCGACCTCGGCTTCATGCTCCCGCCCGGCACCACCGCGGGGGCGCCGCCGGTGGCCACGGGCGGCACCGGCCTGCCGTTCGCCGTCACGGCCAAGAGCCCCAACCCCGACGCCGCCGCCGCGTACATCGACTTCATCACCGACGCCGACGCCATGAAGGTGCTCGCCGAGACGGGCAACCTGCCCGTCGTCGACACCGCGCGGCAGGGCGCGGCCGAGGGCGCGCAGAAGCAGGTCTACAGCGCGTTCGGCCAGGTGAGCACGGCCGGCGGGCTGCTGCCCTACCTCGACTACGCCACGCCCACCATGTACGACACCCTGGGCGCGGCGCTGCAGGACCTGCTGGCAAGGAGGACCACGCCCCAGCAGTTCCTCGACCGGCTGGAGAAGGACTACCACGCCTTCGCCGAGAGCAACGGGTAGCGCCGGGCGATGGCCCTGACGTCCTCGACCCGCGGCCGCAGGCCCGCGGGAACGCCTCCGGGCGAGCCTCGGCGGGTGGCCTACCTCTACATCCTGCCCGCCTTCGCCGTCTACGCGGCGTTCCTCCTCTTCCCCATCGGCCGTGCCGTGCAGTTCTCGCTGTACGACTGGGACGGCCTCACCCTGGGCCGCTGGATCGGGCTCGGCAACTACGCGGCGATCGCCGCCGACGAGGGCCTGCGGGCCGCCTTCGGCCACGCGGCGGTGCTCGTGGCGTTCTACGCCCTGCTGCCGCTGGCCGTCGGACTGATCCTGGCCGCCGTCCTCAACCACGCCAAGGTGCGCGGGCTCGGCTTCTTCCGCACCGTGGTGTTCCTCCCGCAGGTGATCGCCATGGTGGTGGTCGCCGTCGCCTGGCGCCGCGTGTACGCCCCGGACGGCGGCCTCAACGACGTCCTGCGGGCCGTCGGCCTCGACGCCCTCACCCGCGGCTGGCTCGGCGACTACACCTTCGCGCTCCCCGCCGTCGGGGTGGTCGGAACGTGGTTCGAGAGCGGTCTGGTCACCGTACTGCTGCTGGCCGGGATGAGCCGCGTCCCGCTGGAGCTGTACGAGGCCGCGCGACTGGACGGCGCGGGGGCGGTCCGCGAGTTCTTCGCCGTCACCCTGCCCTCGGTGCGCGGCGAGATCGCCGTCGCGCTCACGCTGACCGTGATCGCGGCGCTGCGGACCTTCGACCTGGTGTACGTCACCACGCGCGGCGGGCCGGGCGACTCGACGTCGGTGCCGTCGTTCGAGGTGTACCGGCGGGCCTTCGAGCTCGGCCAGGTCGGCTCGGCGGCGGCCGTCGGCGTGACGCTGACCGCGATCATCTTCGTGGTGTCCTTCGCGGTCAACCGCCTGGCCGACCGGGGCGGCAGCCGATGATCTCGCGGGCCGAGCGCGCGGCGAACTACACCGTCCTCATCGTCTTCGCCGCCTTCGCGCTGTTCCCCATCGTGTCGATCCTGTCGGCCGCCCTCGGCCCGGACGACGCCCAGGGCGGGTCCGCCGGCCTTGCGAACTTCGCCCGCGCCTGGGAGATCGGCAGGTTCGGCAGCTACCTGCGCACCAGCCTCGCCATCTCGGCGTTCGTGGTCGTGCTCGCCGTGGTGCTGTCGGTGATGAGCGGATACGCCTTCGGCACGATGCGCTTCCGGGGGCAGGGCGTGCTGTTCAACCTCCTCCTGCTCGGGATCATGATGCCGAGCGAGGCGGTCGCGGTGCCGCTGTTCTTCGACCTGCGCACCATCGGCCTGACCGACACGTTCTGGGCCGTCGCGCTGCCGCAGGTCGCCATGTCGGTGTCCTTCGGCACGTTCTGGATGCGTGCCTACTTCCGCTCCAGCAGCCGGGCCATCGTCGAGGCGGCCCGCATCGACGGCGCCTCGCACTGGCGCACCCTGTGGCAGGTGCTCGTGCCCCCGGCCCGCCCGGCCATCGTCACGCTCACGGTGCTGGTGTTCATGTGGACGTGGAACGAGTTCCTCATCCCCCTCATCATGGTCACCAAGGAGTCACTGCGCACCGCGCCGCTCGGGCTGACGTTCTTCCAGGGCCAGTACACCTCCGGCTTCACGCTGCTCGCCGCGGGCGCGGTGATCGTCGCCACCCCCGTGGTGGTGTTCTACCTGTTCCTCCAGCGGCACTTCATCCGGGGGATGCTCGAAGGCTCCGTCCGCGAGTGACCCGCCATACGTAAAACGGCCGATGCGGGAAGCGCACCTGCGATCTACCGTCGGCGACGTCGACAACCCCACAGGCAAGGTGAGCCATGCGCGTGCTGACCGTGTTCCTCTCGATCGTCATGAGTACGACGCTCGCGGCGTCCGTCGTGAGCCCCGCCTCCGCCGAGGCCGCGACCTCGCCCGACACCGTGAACGTCGTCTACAAGCGGACCTCGTTCACCACAGGCACCCCCGAAGGGGTGACGGCCAAGCACGACAGGCTGGCCTTCGCCTCCCCCGCCGGCACCACCACCTACACCGACGCGCTCGGCACCAAGGACTGGGAGTACGCCCGCTGGACCGGCGCCGAGCAGCGCATCGGCTTCGCCGCCACCGAGCTCGTGGCCTCCTGGACCGCCGACACCCCGCCCGGCAGCTGGGTGCAGATCGAGATGCGCGGCCGCAACGCCGCCGGGCTGACCAAGTGGTACGTGCTCGGCCGCTGGGCGTACGGTGACGGCGACATCCAGCGCACCTCCCTGCCAGGTCAGCGGGACGCCGACGGCACCGTCTCCGTCGACACCTTCGTCGCCGCCACCGGGAAGCCCATCACCGCCTACCAGCTGCGCGTCACGCTGCACCGCACCCCCGGCTCGGCGGTCACCCCCGTCGTGCGGACCCTCGGCGCGATGGCGTCGGCCGTGCCCGACCGGCCGACCGTCCCGGTCAGCCCCGGCGGCCGCGCCTGGGGGATCGAGCTCAACGTACCGCGCCGCTCGCAGAGCATCCACCAGGGCCAGTACCCCGAGTGGGACGGCGGCGGAGAGGCGTGGTGCAGCCCGACCTCGACGACCATGGTGCTCGGCTACTGGGGCAGGTGGCCGAGCGCGCAGGACACCTCCTGGGTCGACCCGTCCTACGCCGACCCGGAGGTCGACTACGCCGCCAGGTACACCTACGACTACGCCTACCAGGGCGCGGGGAACTGGCCGTTCAACACCGCCTACGCGGGCCGCTACGGGCTCGACGGCTTCATCACCCGGCTGCGCTCGCTGACCGAGGTGGAGCGCCTGATCAAGGCCGGCATCCCGGTCATCACCTCGCAGTCGTTCCAGGCCGGCGAGCTGCCCGGCGCGGGGTACAGCACCAACGGCCACCTCATGGTGGTGATCGGCTTCACCCCGACCGGCGACGTGATCGCCAACGACCCCGCCTCCCCCGGTGACGAGGCCGTGCGCCGGGTCTACCCGCGCGCGAACTTCGAGAACGTCTGGCTGCGCAGCACCGGCAGCGGCGGCGTCGCCTACATCATCCACCCCGCCGGCCACCGGCTCCCGCCCACCACTCCCGGCCTGCCCGCCAACTGGTAGCAGGCGCCCCGGGCTCGGCCCTCAGCTCTCCGAGGGCCGGGCCTTGCTCGGCTGGACCCTCTTGGGCTCGCCGGGCATCTTGGGATAGTTGGGCGGGTACGGCATGTCGCCGCGCTCGTCCTTGGCGTACCACTCCAGTAGGGGCTCGATCGAGAACGCCTCGTCGTCGATCTCCTTGTGGACGTCGCCGAGGCGGGCGAAACGCTGCGGCACCGTGCGGATGTCGAAGTCGCGCGGATCGACGTCGGCGAGCTCCTCCCAGGTCACCGGGGTCGACACCGGGGCGTGCGGCCGGGCTCGCACGGAGTAGGCGCTGGCGATGGTGCGGTCGCGGGCGTTCTGGTTGTAGTCGATGAAGACCTTCTCGCCGCGCTCCTCCTTCCACCAGGCCGAGGTGGCGAGGTCGGGACGGCGCCGCTCGACCTCGCGGGCCAGGGCGATCGCGCTCTGCCGCACCTGGGTGAACGACCAGCGGCGCTGGATGCGGACGTTGATGTGGATGCCGCGCGTGCCGGAGGTCTTGGGGAACCCCCGCATGCCGAGCTCGTCGAGCAGCTCGCGCACGATGAACGCGGTGCGCCTGGCGTCGTCGAAGTCGGTGCCGGGCTGCGGGTCGAGGTCGATGCGCAGCTCGTCGGGATGCTCGACGTCGTCGGCCCGCGTGGGCCAGGGATGGAAGTCGATGGTGCCGAGGTTGGCGCAGTAGGCCAGGCAGGCGATCTCGGTGACCCTCAGGGCGTCGGCGCTGCGCCCGCTGGGGAAGCGGATCGTGACCGTCTCCAGCCAGTCGGGGTGGCGGGGCGGCACGCGCTTCTGGTAGATCGCCTCGGACTGCACGCCGTCCGGGTGGCGCTTGAGATACGTCGGGCGGTCACGCAGGGCGCGCAGGGCGCCCTCGCCCACCGCGACGTAATATTCGACAAGCTCGCGCTTGGTGGCCCCGATCTCAGGGAAATAGATCTTGTCCGGGTTGGTGACCTTCACGACCCGGCCCTCGACATTGAGCTCGATGTACGGCGACGCCATGCCTTCGACCGTACCCCCCGCCGCCGACAGAAACCGGGAGGAAGGCCCGCCCCGGAGCCCCCGGTGGCGGACCGGCGCTCGAACGGGGCGGACCTGGTGAAGACCGCTGGTCACGGGCACCGGCGCGGGCGCTGACGTGCCACCCGTCCGGCGCCGTCCCCGACCGTACGACGGCGCCCGGCCTTGACCCGGACATCGCCTGAAACGAGGACGAACCAGCGATCTTCCCTCACGCGGAGGTGATCAACCCTCCGCCTGGGAAGACGCCGAAAGCGGCCCCGAAGGATGCCTGCCCCCGGAAAAATTCGGCCGGCGGGACGGGCCGCCGCCGGTTCGGGCGGGCCCGCATAGGCTTGGGGCATGGAAAAGGTGGTCAAGAGTGACGCCGAATGGCGTGTGCAGCTTTCGCCCGAGGAGTTCCGGGTGCTGCGGCAGGCGGGCACCGAGCGGCCGTTCACCGGGGAGTACGTCGACACCAAGACCGTGGGCGTCTACGCCTGCCGGGCCTGCGGGGCGGAGCTGTTCCGCTCGGAGACGAAGTTCGAGTCGCACTGCGGCTGGCCGTCGTTCTTCGAGCCGAGCGAGTCGGACGCCGTGACCCTCGTGGAGGACCACTCGCTCGGCATGTCACGCGTCGAGGTCCGCTGCGCCCGCTGCGACTCCCACCTCGGCCACGTCTTCCACGGCGAGGGCTACCCCACCCCCACCGACGACCGCTACTGCATCAACTCGATCTCGCTGCGCCTCGTGCCGGCGGAGTGACCGGACGACCCGCCTTCGTGGGCGCGCCCGCCGCAGCGCGAGCGCGCCCACGCCGATGGTAACGGAAAGCACGCGCACGGTCACCGGACCGGTATGGTCACGACCCTGAGTGGGTAATGAGCCATGGGGTCCTCCGCGCCACCCGCGTCGGCGGAGCAGGGCAGCCCGGTCTGGGGGCCGCGGTGCACATACGCCACAGATGGGAGACCATCGAGGCCATCGGCCAGGTGGTCACCCAGCGATGCGAAGTGTGCGGCAAGACCCGGGTGCGGGTGGGGCGCCGTCCGCCCCGCCCGCCGGACCCGGCGCCCCGGCCACCCACCCCGTAGGCCCATTTTCCGCACATCGCCCTCAATGACCTGCGGTGATCACTGATAGTGCCGGACCGCATGTAGCGACCGACCAGGGAGATTCGGGCTCGTGCGGAAAACAGGCCTAGGAGCCCTACTTGGGGTCGGGCGCGCTGAGGCGGCAGGAGTGGTCGCCGGGGCCGATGACGTTGGCGAGCACCGGGTTGCCGTTCTGGCCGAACTGCGCCTGGACGAACACCACCGGGCTCTGCTCGCCGACCTCCTTGGAGAGGTATTCGAGGCCCCGCTTGCACAGGTCGATCGCCGACTTGGAGTTGTGGGCGTTCTCCGGGAGGTTGGTGTAGATCCGGAGGTACTTGCCCACCGTCCTGATGTCGGTGATGCGCTTGACGGCCTTGTCCTTCGCCCAGCGCTGCTTGAAATACGTCACGGCCTTGGTGTCGGTGTGCTTCGACGGGCCCGACGCCGTATCGGCGGGGTCGCGCGCCTTCTTGACGCGCTTGCTCGCCGTCGAGACCTTGCCGCCGTCACCGGCGGGATCGCCCATGGCCTGGGCGGCACCGGTCGTCGCCGGAGCCGCGGCCACGCTGGGCGGCGCCCACTCCGCCCCGGAGGCGGCCGAACCGCCACCCGGGCTCGCGAACACCGCGCCGATCGCCACGGCGGGCACCGCCACGGCGGCCAGCCCCGCCACATACTCGAGAACCCGTCGGCGGCCGGACTTGCGCCGCCGGTGTTGCCCCCCTCGCCTGGAACGCGCCAGACTTCTGCCCCTGTTCACCCTCTGCCTCACGTAGACACGGGAATCACACCGAGTATGCCAGAGATCGGAAACTGAGGTGACTTGTTCCCGGAAAACCAGCCGTGGTGGCGTTTGCGACTGAAGTGATGAACGAAGGGCTTTGTCCGGTTGGGCGCGGCTACGGCAGGGCCGCCACCAGCTCCTCCAGCGGCTTGCGGGTGCCGGCGTAGAACGGGATCTCCAGACGGGTGTGCCGGCGCGCCTGCGCCGCCCGCAGATCGCGCATCAGGTCGACGATGCGGTGCATCTCGTCGGCCTCGAAGGCGAGGATCCACTCGAAGTCGTTCAGCGCGAACGACGCCACCGTGTTCGCCCGCACGTCGGGGTACCCCCGGGCCATGCGCCCGTGCTCGGCCAGCATCGCGCGGCGCTCGGAGTCGTCCAGGAGGTACCACTCCAGCGACCGGACGAACGGGTAGACCGAGACGTAGCCCCGCGGCTCCTCCTCGGCGAGGAACGCGGGGATGTGGGACTTGTTGAACTCCGCCGGACGGTGCAGCGCCATCACCGACCACACCGGCTCGCTCGCCCGCCCCAGCGACGTGCGCCGGAAGCGGCCGTAGACCTCCTGGAGGTCGTCCGGAGTGGAGGCGTGCCACCAGAACATGTAGTCGGCGTCGGCCCGGAAGCCGGCCACCTCGTAGGAGCCCCGGGTCACGACGTCCTTCTCGGCCGCCTGCGAGAGCACGGCCTGCACCTCGTGGGCCACCTGCGTGCGGTCGCCCGGCAGCGGCTCACGCACCCGGAACACCGACCACATCGTGTAGCGGATCACCTGGTTGAGATCGCGGGCCTTCGGCTTCGCGTTGCTCTCGGTCACTGGTCGTACTCGCCTTCCCAATCGACGGCTTCGATCACTCGGCACGGCCGGCCGCTCAGCGGGTGCCCGCCGTCCGCCTGTCCTCGTGCCATTCTCCTCCGTGGTCCTCCGCCAGGTACGCCAGGACCTTCGCCGCGGCCGTACGGCCGGTGGCCACGCACGCCGGGACACCCACCCCGTCGTACGCCGCGCCGCACACCGCGAGGCCGGGCTGCACGGCGACCGCGGCCCGCACGCGCGCGACCCGGTCGAGGTGGCCCACGTCGTACTGCGGCAGGGCGCCGCCCCAGCGGGTCACCCGGCTGTCCACCGGAAGCCCGCGGACCCCCATGACCTCCGCCATCTCGGCCATCGCCATCGCCACGAGCTCGCCGTCGTCGCGCTGGAGGAGGTACTCCTCGCCGAGGCGCCCGATGGAGCAGCGCAGCACCAGCAGACCCGGGTCGGCCGCGGCCAGGTGGGGCCACTTCACCGTGCTGAACGTCACGGCCTTCACCGCCCGCCCCTCGACCGAGGGCACGAGGTAGCCGCTGCCCGAGGGCTGCTCGGGGAACGCCGAGCGAGGGTAGGCGAGGGTGACGATGGCCATGCTGGCGTACTCGACACGGGCCAGCTCGGCGGCGGCCTTGGGCACCTCGTCCGCGAGCAGGCGCCCGGCCGCGGGCGCGGGGACCGCCACGATGACGGCGTCGGCCTCGATCGTCTCGGGGGCGCGGGCCGGCCCGGTGACCAGGCGCCAGCCGTCGCGGGTGCGCTTGAGCTCGCGGACCATGACGCCGGTCCTGACGTCGGCGCCGGACGCCGCGGCGACCGCGCCGGGCAGGGCGCCCATGCCGTCCTCGATCGTGGTGAACACCGGACCGGCGTTCTTCGGGGCGTCCTGGGAGATCTCGCGCGCGGCCCTGAGCAGTGACCGCTCGGTGCGGGCCGCGGTCGCGATGTGCGGCATCGTGGCGTCCAGCGACAGGAACTCGGCCCGCCCGGCGTAGACGCCGCCGAGGAGCGGCTCCACCAGCCGGTCGACGACCTCGCCACCCATGCGGGCGCGGATGTACGCCGCGACCGACACGTCGGAGCTGATGAGGGTGGCGGGCAGGATCTGGTCGAGCGGAACCCGGACGAAGCCCGCGGGCGACAGGATGCCCGAACGCCCGAGCTCGGCCACGTCGGAGGGGACGCCCATGACGTGCCCCTTGGGCATCGCCCGCAGCGCGCCCCTGCTGTAGATCGACGCTCCCACGGGCGCGGGGTGCACCAGCCGGTCGCCCAGCCCGGCCACGCGGGCGAGCTCCTTGCCCTCGGGGCGGCGGGCCAGCATGGCCTCGGCGCCCTCGTCGACCGGTATGCCGGCGACCTCGGAGGCGTGCAGCTTGCCGCCGATGCGCGGGGAGCCTTCGAGCACGGTCACCGCGAGGCGGTCGTCCTCCTGGCGGAGGTGCCACGCCGCGGCCAGACCGGCGATGCCTGCGCCGACCACCACGACGTGCGGGCGAGTCCCTTCCATGCCTTCAGACGTTACCCGCCCAGGTAGGCGGTCGCTCCGCCGACCTCGATCAATGTGGGCGAGAACGTGACCGCATCGTGACGGCGGTCACCAAACCCGCGCCTCCCGGCTTTCGTCAACAGGGTATGAGCAGATCACGGTGTGGTCCGCCGCTCGCCGCGGCGCTGGCGGCGGTCGTCCTCGTCGTCTCCGGGTGCGCCGGCGGGGCGGTCAAGACGGAGGGCTCGGCGGCCGGCGCGCCCGCGCCCCTGCGGGACGAGGGTGCCGTCCCGTCCCCGCAGAACGGCGACACGGTGCCCATGAGGTCGCCCGGCGGCCTGTCCAAGGTGCGGATACGGCAGCCCGAGCGGGCGATCATCTACACCGGCGACATGACGGTGCGCGCCAAGAGCGTCGCCGCGGCCGCCGACAGGGCCAAGCAGATCGTCACCGGCGCCGGGGGCCGCCTCGACCACGAGGAGTCGGCCTCCGGCAGCGGGGAGGAGAGCGCCACCCTGGTCTTCAAGATCCCGCCGGACCGCTACCCGGCGGTCCTCGACCAGCTCGGGAAGGTCCTCGGCAAGCGCGAGGCGCTCCAGCAGGGCACCGAGGACGTCACCGAGAAGGTCGCCGACGTGGAGAGCAGGCTGAAGTCCGCCCGCTCGTCGCTCGACCAGCTCCGCGCGCTGCTGGGCAAGGCCAAGACGATCGGTGAGGTGCTGTCCATCGAGCGGGAGATCTCCAGCAGGGAGGCCGACCTGGAGTCGCTGGAGGCCCGCCAGAAGGTGCTGGCCGCGCAGACGGCCGCCGCCACGTTGACCCTGCGCCTGGTCGGGCCCGCCGCCGTACTCCCGGAGACGGACGACGAGCCGTCGGGCTTCCTGGGCGGCCTCAAGACCGGCTGGCACGCCCTGGTGACCAGCGTCAAGGTCGCCGTGACCGGCGCCGGCGTGCTCCTGCCCTGGGCGATCCCCCTGGCCCTGATGGTGCTGGCCTTCCGCCTGCTACGCCGGCGAACCCGCCGTACCACGACCACGGTCCCTCGGCCGCCTGCGGCACCGCAGCCACCGGCAACGGGGGAACCGGCTTCACAGGCGCCGGAACGCCCGGCGCCGGCGGCCTCCGAGGACTGACCGGCCCCGCCGTTCGCCCCGGCGGGTCACCCACCGCGACCGGCGCCGGAACCATCGCCCTTCCCTCCGACACCGGAGGGATCCGTCCCCGTGGGCGGGTCAGGAGGTGGTGGCCTCGTGGACGAGGTCGGTGAGGCGGGTGAGTTGGTCGGGGTCGGCGGAGGGCGGGACGCCGTGGCCGAGGTTGAACACGTGCCCCTCGGCGGCGCGACCCCGGGCCAGGATGTCGCGGGCGCGGCGCTCGACGACCTCGAAGGGCGCGAACAGCACGGCCGGGTCGAGGTTGCCCTGCAGTGCCTTGCCCGGCCCGACACGGCGCGCGGCCTCGTCGAGCGGGACCCGCCAGTCGACGCCGACGACGTCGGCCCCCGCATCGCCGAGCAGGCCGAGCAGCTCGCCGGTGCCCACGCCGAAGTGGATGCGCGGCACGTCGAGGTCGGCCACGCCGGCGAAGATGCGGCTGGTGTACGGCAGGACGAACTCGCGGTAGTCGTCGGGGGCGACCGCGCCGACCCAGGAGTCGAACAGCTGGATCGCCGACGCGCCGGCCTCGATCTGGGTGCGGAGGTAGGTGATCGTGATGCCCGTGAGGCGGTCCATCAGGGCGTGCCACAGCTCGGGCTCGCCGTACATCATGGCCTTGGTGTGGTCGTGGTTCTTCGAGGGGCCGCCCTCGATGAGATAGGACGCCAGCGTGAACGGCGCCCCGGCGAAGCCGATGAGGGGCGTGGACCCGAGCTCCTTGACCAGCGCCCGCACGGCCTCGGTGACATAGGGGACGTCCTCGGCCGAAAGGGGCCGCAGGGGCGCGAGGCCCGAGGCGTCGCGGATCGGGTCGGCGATCACGGGGCCGACGCCGGGCTTGAGGTCGAGGTCGATCCCGATGGCCTTCAGCGGCACGACGATGTCGCTGAAGAAGATCGCCGCGTCCACGCCGTAGCGGCGCACGGGCTGCATCGTGATCTCCACGATGAGGTCGGGGGTGGCGCACGCGGTGAGCATCGGCACGTCGGCGCGGACGGCCCGGTATTCGGGCAGCGCGCGCCCCGCCTGGCGCATGTACCAGACCGGGGTGTGCGGCACGGACAGGCCCCGGCAGGCGCGGATGAAGGGTGATTCGGCGGTCTCGGGATTCACGTAACCAGGGTGCCACGCGGCAGGACCGGTCGGCGCACCGCGTACACCCCCTCCACCCGCACCACGACCTCGGCCTCTCTTCGTCGCCGCGCCGACGTCCGCCGGGCGGCACGCCGGGGGCGGTCCGGCGCCGGCGTACGGCGAGGGGTGAGGCCGGCGTACGGCGAGGGCTGGGCTGGCGGGAATTGCGGGTTACCCGAATCATGTCCGGTCACGGCCTTGCGGGGTGTGATACGTACACTATGTCTGATTCGATAGAGCAAGCGGGAGCCCCGTGCGCCGGTCGCCGGTGTCAACGGGTCGGAAAGCGCAGGTACAGTACGTCTCACGTTAGGTCCGGGCTCATGTCGCGGCTGGCTCAAACGTTGGTCAAATCACCGCGCGGCACCGATTCGGTGACCACTTTCGGGACACGCCGAGCGCGTTGCGGGGAAATGTCGCCGTGACGTGTCAACGTCGGACCAGCCGTCGAGTTCACGGACAAGGCGCGCGACGGGGAGCGCCGGCCAGGCGACGCGCATTCCTGTCCGTGCGAACTCTCGATCATGGGACCCGACGAAAGGCCCGCGATGACCGCGATGTGGAGTTCCTCCGAGCACCGCACTGTGCCTTGTGCGCTCCGTGCCGCCAAACCGGAGTCCGGGCGACGACCGCGCCTCGACGGGTACGACCATCACGGCCACAGGGTCTACGGGAAGCGTGGCGACGCCCCGGTGATGGCGGATTGATCACCATCGATGTCCCAAGCGCATACCCCCCTGCTTCCGGCACCGCCCGCCCCGGCCTACGCTGCCATCATGACCATCGGTGACGCGCCGCCGGCCCCCGCCGCCTTCCGGCGGGCCCTCGCGAGCCTGCGTCCCGCCCAGGTCAGGCCCGAGATCGAGCTGGAGGACATCCCCGCTCCCCAGCGGCTCGCGCCCTACTCCGGCGCCGTGGGCGCCTCGGTCTACCGCGACGACGACGAGCTCGCGGTCGGCCGCCTGATCATGCTCTTCGACCCCGACGGGCAACGCGGCTGGGACGGCCCGTTCCGGCTGGTCGCCTACGTCCGCGCCGACATGGAGCCGGAGATCACCTCCGACCCCATGCTGGGGCCGGTGGCGTGGAGCTGGCTCACCGAGGCCCTCGACTCCCACCACGCACGCTACGCCGCCGCCGGCGGCACGGTCACCCGGGCGGTGTCCGAGGGGTTCGGCAACAAGGCCGACGACCCGGTCACCACCGAGCTGGAGCTGCGCGCTTCCTGGTCCCCCCTGGAGGAGGACCTCTCGGCGCACGTCGCCGCCTGGTGCGACCTGATCTGCCTCGCGGCGGGCATTCCACCCCTGCCACCCGACGTCGCGGCCCTCCCGCCGCGGTCCGCGCGTCGCGAAGACCCGGAGTCCTTCAGGACGTGACCGACGACGAAATCATCCCCGCATCCGAAATAGTGCCGCTCCTGGAGCCCCGAGAGGGGATCCCGCCGGTCATCGAGGACCCCGCCGCGCTCGCGGCGGCCGTACGCGCGTTCGCCAAGGGCACCGGCCCCGTCGCCGTCGACGCGGAACGCGCGTCGGGCTACCGCTACAGCGGGCGCGCCTACCTCGTGCAGCTGCGCCGCGCCGGAGCCGGCAGCGCCCTCATCGACCCCACCGCCTGCCCCGACCTTTCCGAGCTCGACGCCGTGCTGGCCGACGCCGAGGTCGTCCTGCACGCCGCCACGCAGGACCTCGCCTGCCTGGCCGAGCTGGGCTTCACCCCTCGCAAGCTGTTCGACACCGAACTGGCCGGCCGGCTCCTCGGCTACGAGCGCGTCGGACTCGGCACGATGGTCGAGAACGTCCTCGGCCTGCGCCTGGAGAAGGGCCACTCCGCGGCCGACTGGTCGCACCGCCCGCTCCCGGAGGCCTGGCTGCGCTACGCCGCGCTCGACGTCGAGGTGCTGATCGAGCTGCGCGACAAGTTGTACGACGAGCTGACCGACAGCGGGAAGCTCGAGTGGGCGCTGGAGGAGTTCGCCTCCATCCTGGCCGCTCCCCCGGCCCCGCCGCGCACCGACCCGTGGCGGCGCACCTCCGGCATCCACAAGGTGCGTTCCCTGCGCGGCCTGGCGGTGGTGCGTGAGCTGTGGACGCTGCGCGACGAGCTGGCCCGGGAGGCCGACCTCGCGCCGGGGCGGGTGCTGCCCGACTCGGCGATCGTGGCGGCCGCGCTGGAGCAGCCGCGCACGACGAAGGCCCTGACGGAGATCACGCCGTTCACCGGCCGCAGCGCGCGCCGCCATCTGCGGGCCTGGCTCAACGCCGTCAACAAGGCCCGCGCGTTGCCCGACGGGCAGCTCCCGCAGCCGACCGGCCCCGGCGAGGGACCGCCCCCGGCGAACCGCTGGGCCGACCGCGATCCGGCGGCCGCCAGGCGCCTGGCGACGGCGCGGGCCGCCGTCGCGGCGCTGGCCGACGAGCACCGCATGCCGACCGAGAACCTGCTGCAGCCCGAGGCGATCCGCCGCCTGACCTGGGAGCCGCCGGACGACCTCGGCGAGGAGTCGGTGGCGGCCCGCCTGCGTGCCCTGGGCGCCCGCGAGTGGCAGATCGGCCTGACCGCGCGCCCGCTGTCGAAGGCCCTGATCCGCCTGGCCGGCAAGGAGGACCTCCTCGGCTGAGCGGCGTTCCCGTGCGGCGTTCCACCGGCCGCTCGCCGTACGGGGGCGCCGGCTTCGCCGTACTCCACTTCGCCGACCCGGCGCCGATGGACACACCGTCCCCAGCGGGTAAGGGGAGGGCCGCCGGCCCTCAGGAGACGGGGAGGGTGCGCACGCTGTCGCGGAGGACGACCTCGCCCTCGATGTGCTCGACGCGGGGCTGCCCGTCGGACGAGAGGGCGAGGTCGACCGCGAGGGTTCCCATACGGGCCAGCGGCAGTCGAACCGTCGTCATCGAGGGCACCACGTCACGCAGCGACGCCGCGTCGTCGAAGCCCGCCAGCGACATGGCGCCGGGCACGTCGACGCCGTGCTCGCGCATGGCGGACAGCGCCCCCGTCGCCATGACGTCGTTCACCGCGAACACGCACGTGGCGTCCGTCCCCATCCGCAGCAGCTCGACGGCGGCGGTGTGGCCGCCGTCCCGGTCGAACCCGCCGTGCACGACGACCGGCGCGGGCAGCCCGAGCTCGGCCAGCCCGGCGGCGAAACCCGAGGCGCGGTCGAGGGCCGTGTAGAGGCCGGGCGGCCCGGCGAGCACGGCGAAACGGCGGTGCCCCCGCCCGGCCAGCGCGTGGGCGAGATCGCGGGCGCCCTCATGGTTGAGCGGCGCGACGGTGTCGGTGCCGAGGAGGTCCTGCCCGATGATCGCGACCCGTCCGCCGGAGGCGCGGTAGACGTCGAGCTCGGCGCGCAGCCGCCGCAGCATGACCTCGTCGGCCAGGCGGGACCCCGCGATCAGCACGGCGCGGGCGCGCTGGGCGTTCAGCGTGGCGACCAGCGCGATCTCGCGCTCGGGGTCGCGGTAGGTGGTGCCGAGCGTGACCACCATGTTGTGCGTGTCGGCCGCGCGGATGGCGCCGTCGGCGATGGCGGCGAAGTAGGGGTCGGTGAGGTCCTGGATGACGACGCCGACGACGTTGCTCGCGCCCCGCGCCAGGGTCTGCGCGGTCGCGTCGGCACGATAGCCGAGCTTGGCGGCCGACGACTCGACCCTCGCGCGCATCGCCGCCCCCACCTGGCGGCTGCTGCCGTTGAGCACGCGCGAGGCGGTCGCCAGCGACACCCCCGCGTGCCTGGCGACGTCTTCCAGCGTGACCATGATCGCCCTCCCCGAGCCCCTCACGGCTTCTTCCTCATTGTGGGGCCGCGCGGGGCGTGCTCTCACCCTGGCGCGGCGACCGGCGCTCTCAGCGCACCGCCACCCGGGGCTCCTCCTCGACCCGGCTGTGCCGCACGCCGTACAGGAAGTAGACCGCGACGCCGATCGCCATCCAGACCAGGAACCGCAGCCAGGTCTCGACCGGCAGGTTCAGCATGAGGTAGACGCAGGCCAGCACCGACAGGATCGGCACCAGCGGCACCAGCGGTGTGCGGAACGACCGGGGCAGGTCGGGGCGGGTCCGGCGCAGGATCACCACGCCGATCGAGACCAGGATGAACGCGAACAGCGTGCCGATGTTCACCAGTTCGGCCAGCGCCGACAGGGGGATCAGCCCGGCGAGCAGCGCGGTCACCGCGCCGATGACGATCGTGATGATGTACGGCGTGCCGAAGCGGGGGTGGACGGCGGCCAGGCGGCGGGGCAGCAGGTTGTCACGGCTCATTGCGAAGAACACGCGGCTCTGGCCGAGCATCAGGATCATGACGACGGTCGTGAGCCCGGCGAGCGCGCCGACGCTGATGATGCCGGCGAGCCAGTCCTGCCCGACGACCCGGAACGCGCCGGCCAGCGGCGCCGACCGGCTGAGCCGGTTGTACGGCTGCATGCCGACGACGACCAGCGACACCGCGACGTACAGGATCGTGCAGATGGTGAGCGAGGCGATGATGCCGATCGGCAGGTCGCGCTGCGGCCGGCGGGTCTCCTCGGCGGCGGTGGCGACGACGTCGAACCCGATGAAGGCGAAGAAGACGACGGCGGCGCCGGCGAAGACGCCGAACACGCCGTAGGCGACGGGAGTGATCCCGAACAGGGTCTGGATCAGCGGCGCCTTGAGCCCGTGGACGGCCTCGGTGGGCTGCGCCGGCGGGATGAAGGGGGTGTAGTTGCCGGTCTTGATGAAGAACAGCCCGGCGACGATGACCAGCAGGATGACCGTGATCTTGATCGCCACCACCACGAGGTTGAACCTGGCCGACAGCTTGATGCCGGCCGCCAGCACCGCCGTCAGCGCGAGCACCACGACGACGGCCGGGACGTTGAAGACGGCGTGGTCGCCCGCGATGGACGCGGGCAGGTGGATCCCCAGCGAGGTGAGCAGCTCGCTGAAGTAGCCCGACCAGCCGACCGCCACCACCGCGGCTCCGAGGGCGAGCTCCAGCATGAGGTCCCAGCCGACGATCCAGGCGGGGAACTCGCCGATGGTGGCGTAGGAGAAGGTGTAGGCGGACCCGGCGACCGGCACCGTGGAGGCGAACTCGGCGTAGCAGAGGGCGGCGAGCCCGCAGACGACCGCGGCGACGACGAACGACAGGGCGACGGCGGGACCGGCGGTGTCCCGTGCCACCTGGCCGGTGAGGACGAAGATGCCGGTGCCGACGATGACTCCGACGCCGAACACGGTCAGGTCGAGCGCGCTGAGGTTACGCCGGAGCCGATGCTCGGGCGCCTCGCTGTCCTGGATCGATTGTTCGACGGATTTGGTGCGGAAGATCGTCATGGGCACGCCTCCCTGTTCGCCGTGGTTCGCACCGGGCGCCTGCCCGAGAAAACGCAGGTCATGCGCACCTTCACCATAAGGCAAACATTCGGCTGCCCTGGCGCGGCGATCCCGCGGCACCGCCCTGGTGACGGTCCCGCGGCGCCCGTGCGCGATCACGGCGGCCCGTGGCCGTGCGCGCCACCGCCGTGTCGGCGGCGCGCGCGGCGGGACGGGGGTCAGCGCGCGGGGTCGCCCTCCAGGGGGGCGGTGCGCTTGGCCATGGCGCCGGTGATCTCGCGGGCGATGTCCTGCCCGGTCAGCCCGACCTCCGAGAGGATCTTGGCCCGCTTGGCGTGGTCGAGGAACCGCTGCGGGATGCCGTAGGTGCGCACGGGCACGTCGACGTCGGCGTCCCTGAGCAGGCGGGCCACGGCGTCGCCGACCCCGCCCACGCGGCCGTTGTCCTCCACCACGGCGACCATCCTGTGCCCGGCCGCCGCCGCGACGAGCGCGGCGTCGAGGGGCTTGACCCAGCGGGGGTCGATCACCGTGGAGGAGATGCCGTGGGCGTCGAGCAGGGCGGCGGCCTCCAGGCACGCCTGCGCCATCGGACCGGCGGCCACCAGCAGGACGTCGGCGCCGTCGAGGCCGCCGCGCAGGACGTCCATCGAGCCGATCTTGCCGACGGCCTCGATGTCGGCGCCGACGGCGCCCTTGGGGAAGCGGACCACGGTGGGGCCGTCGTCGACCTCGACCGCCTCGGCCAGCAGCTCGCGCAGGCGAACGGCGTCGCGCGGCGCGGCGATGGCGAGCCCCGGGACCACCTGGAGGATCGACAGGTCCCACATGCCGTTGTGGCTGGCCCCGTCGTCGCCGGTGACGCCGGCGCGGTCGAGCACGACCGTGACGGGCAGGCGGTGCAGCGCGACGTCCATGAGGAGCTGGTCGAAGGCGCGGTTGAGGAACGTCGCGTAGACCGCGACGACCGGGTGCAGGCCGCCGAGGGCGAGCCCCGCGGCGCTGGTGAGGGCGTGCTGCTCGGCGATGCCGACGTCGTAGGTGCGGTCGGGGTAGGCCTCGGCGAACGCGGCGAGCCCGGTGGGATGGAGCATGGCCGCGGTGATGGCGACGATGTCGTCGCGCTCGGCGCCGAGCCGGACGAGCTCCTGGCTGAAGACGTTGGTCCAGCTGTGGGGCTTGGGCTGCTCCTCGCCGGTCAGCGGGTCGAACGGCGCCGGGGAGTGGAAGCAGTCCTCGTCGTGGTTCTCGGCCGGTGAGTAGCCGTAGCCCTTCTTGGTCAGCACGTGCACGATGACCGGCCTGCGGAAGTCGCGCGCCTTGCGCAGCGCCGCCTCCAGCGCCTGCTCGTCGTGGCCGTCGATGGGGCCGACGTACTTCAGTCCGAGGTCCTCGAACATCACCTGGGGCGCGAGGACGTCCTTGATGCCCTTCTTGACGCCGTGCAGCGTCTCGTACAGCGGGGGGCCGACGACGGGCACGCGGCCGAGGTTCTGCTTGACGAACTCGAGCATGTGCTCGTAGTTCTGCGTCATCCGCAGCGACGCCAGGTGGGAGGCGAGGCCGCCGATCGTCGGGGAGTAGGAGCGGCCGTTGTCGTTGACGACGATCACCAGGGGGAGGTCGGGGTCCTTGGCGTGGCCGGCGATGTTGTTCAGGGCCTCCCAGGCCATGCCCCCGGTGAGCGCGCCGTCGCCGATGATCGCGACCACGGTGCGGTCGTGCTCGCCGCGCAGCTTGTACGCCTTGGCGAGCCCGTCGGCGTACGACAGGGCGGTGGAGGCGTGGGAGTTCTCGATGATGTCGTGCTCGGACTCGGCCTGGCTGGGGTAGCCGGACAGGCCGCCCTCCTGGCGCAGGGCGGTGAAGTCGGCCGCGCGGCCGGTGAGCATCTTGTGGACGTACGCCTGGTGGCCGGTGTCCCACAGGATGCGGTCGCGCGGGGAGTCGAAGACCCGGTGCAGGGCGATGGTCAGCTCGACGACGCCGAGGTTGGGGCCGAGGTGCCCGCCGAAGCGGGAGGTGGTGGAGACCAGCAGGTCGCGGATCTCGGCGGCCAGCGCCGGCAGTTCGCCGGCCTCCAGGCGCTGCACGTCCCCCGGGCCCTTCATGGACTCCAGCAGACCCGCCCGCCCCTCGCCCGGACCCTCGGTCCACCGGCTCCGCTCACTCACGGAATCATCTCCTCCGCCCGTTGACCGACCGGTCGCCGGCCAGCCCGAGTTTATTTACCCCAAGCGTCCCACCCCTGCGGGGCTCGTGGGCCGCCCTCGCCAAACCTCCACGACTTGTCCACATTAGATCCGTTTTACGGCAAGCGCTCCACTCGCATACCCTCACGGAACCATGCGAAAGCCCACGTTTGCCCTGCTTTTTGCCCTGGTCGGAAGCCTGTTCCTGGGAGGCACCGCCCAGGCCGCCCCGGCCGCCTACCCGGTCGAGAACGCCACGGTCCTCACGCACAACGCCCTGTACGCCTCCGGCCGCCTCGCGGGCACCAACTGCCCCGAGCCCGCCGTCCGGGCCGGCGACGTCGCCTCGGTCCGCAACTACCTCACCCCGCTGCTGAAGTGCCTGGACACCGCGTGGAGCGCCCAGTTCGCCAAGGCGGGCATCGGTTTCGTCAAGCCGCGTGTGAAATTCATCACCACCCCACAGCGCGTCTGCGGCGAGAAGTGGGGCAAGGACGTCCAGGCCCTGTACTGCGACGAGACCCGCCAGATCACCGTGATGCTGGACAAGAGCGTCGTCGACCACCCCGAGGACCTCTTCCTCATGGACGTGATCGCGCACGAGTACGGGCACCACGTGCAGAACATGGCCGGGATGTCGCACGCCCTGGACCGCCTGCCCAACCGCGGCAAGGCCGAGTACCTCGAGCAGACGCGCCGCCACGAGCTGCAGGCCGAGTGCCTGGCCGGGGTGTTCATCGGCAGCATCTGGACCTCCCTGGACCGTACCGGCCAGGACTGGAAGACCCTGCTGCGGGACGACCTGGAGAGCGGCGACGAGACCACCGACGTCCGCGACCACGGCAAGGGGCGCAACATCGCCGAGTGGCTCGACCGGGGCTTCAAGGCGGTCTCCCCCTCCGGCTGCAACACCTGGAGCGCCGGCTCGGCCACGGTCGCCTAGGCCTGTTCTCCGCACGAGCCCGAATCCGGACGCCGTCCACGGTCCTGCGCTGTGCGTGGTCGGCCAAGACAGACGCGGGCGATGTGCGGAAAGCGGGCCTGAGAACCTTTCGCAGCGGCCCGGGACCGCGTGGGCGGCGGACCCGGGCCGTAACCACCCGGTATGCCCGTCCTAAATCCGGCAACTGGCGTAATCATCGTCTTTAGGGAGACATACCGGCTAACCTGCTCTGCTGTGATCGTTTCCCCCTCTTCCGTGGCGCTGCCCGCCGGGCTGCTGGCCGCGTCCCTCCTGGCCGGAGCGGCCTACGCGGCCCCCGCCTCCGCCGCCGCCTACCCCGTCAAAGCCCCGGCGCTCACCAAGAGCACTCTCTATACCTCCGGCGCGCTCCCCACCGCCGACTGCCCGGAGCAGCCCGTCACCGCCGGGAGCGTGGCCTCCGCCAGGAAGTACGTCATGCCCCTCCTCAACTGCCTCAACCAGTCGTGGTCGCAGCAGCTGAAGAAGGCGGGGATCGCGTTCTCCAAGCCCCGCATCCAGTTCATCACCCGGCCCCAGCGGGTGTGCGGCGAGAAGTGGCCGAAGAAGACCCAGGGTCTGTACTGCCCGTCGTACCGCAAGATGGTCATCCTGCTCGACAAGGACATCGTCGAGCAGGCCGAGAGCCTGTTCCTCATGGACGTGATCTCCCACGAGTACGGCCACCACATCCAGAACCTCGCCGGCATCGAGAGCGCCTTCAACAGGCTGCAGTACCGCGACAAGAAGGAGTACTACGAGCAGTACCGGCGGCTGGAGCTCCAGGCCGAGTGCTTCGCCGGGGCCTTCATCGGCAGCGTCTGGGACTCCCTCGACCGCACCACCGACGACTGGGACTACCTGATCGACGCCACGCGCGAGAGCGGTGACGAGTACACCAAGATCCGCGACCACGGCAAGGGGCGCAACATCGCCAACTGGCTCAGCCGCGGTTACAAGGCCGCCTCCCCCTCCGCCTGCAACACCTGGTCCGCCGGCGCGGCGATGGTCGCCGCCACCCCGGCCACCTGACGTCCCGGACCCGGACCCGCCGGCGGGCACGGGGACGCCTCGGCCCGCCCCGGTGGGAGGCGGGTCAGGCGCCGACGCGGGCCAGGGTGTCGAGGGGGTCGGCCAGCACCTGGGCGAAGGCCAGCTCGGCGGCGCCGACCAGGGTGGTGTCGTCGCCGAGCACCGGGGTGCGCAGCCGCAGCCCCTCGCGGGAGGCGGGCATGACGTCGGTGGCGACGCGGCTGCGCACCTGGGCCGCCGCGCCGAGGTAGATCTCGCGGAGCATCCCGCCGAAGATCACCATCTCGGGATTGAAGATCTTGACGAGGTTGGCGACGCCGAGGCCCAGCCAGTCGCCCACCCGGGCCAGGGCGTCCTGCGCGACGACGTCGCCCCGGTCGGCGGCGTCGACGACGGCCCGTACGGCGTCGCGGCCCACCTGCCGGCCGAAGCGCCCGGCCGCCTCCAGCAGGGCCCGCTCCCCCACCTCGGCCTCCAGGCAGCCGCGCGCCCCGCACCCGCAGGGCCGGCCACCGGAGTTGACCACCATGTGGCCGACCTCACCGCCGTAGCCGTCCCGGCCGCCGAGCAACTGGCCCCCGGCGATGATGCCGCCCCCGATGCCGACGTCGCCGTGCAGGTAGATGAGGTCGCGGCAGCCGACCCCGACGCCGCGGGCCTGCTCGGCGAGCGCGCCGAGGTTGGCGTCGTTGCCGACCGCGACGGGGACGCCGAGGGCGAGGCGCTCGGCGAGCGCCTCGCCGAGCGGGGTGTCGTCGGCGCCCATGTTGGGGGCGTAGCGCACCATGCCGTCGCCGCTGCGCACGCCGCCGGAGAAGGAGACGCCGACGCCGACGCAGATGGTGTCGGAACGCGTCTTCTTCAGAATCTGCCGGGCGAAGGAGCCGAGCTGCGCGGTCACCTCGTCCAGGACGAGCGGCCCCCGCCTGCGGATGGCCTCACGGCGGTCGAGGATCACCCCGCCGAGCCCCACCCGCGCGGCGACGAGCCGGTCGACGCCGATGTCGAAGGCCAGCACGTACACCCGCGCCGACTCGGGCCGGACCACCAGGGACGGCCGCCCGGCGCGGCCGGTCTCCCTGGGCAGTTCCTCGCGCACCAGGCCCGCGGCGGTGAGGTCGGCGGTCAACGCCATGATCGTGCTGCGGTTGAGCCCCATGCGCGTGGTCAGCTCGGCGCGGGAGGTGGGACCGCCCAGGTGGACGTGGCGAAGCAGCACCCCGAGGTTGTGGCGCCGGATCTCCTCCTGTGAGGGGCCCGCGCGCATCATCGCTGTCCTTAGGGTTCTTCGTGGCGACCAGGAGGGTGGCGTACGCCGCCCGGGACGGGAACCGCCCCGGCGCGCGCCGGCTGGGAACACCGTCGGCGTTCATGTGAACATCTTGGACGTTCCTTTGGCAAATCAGCGGCTCCGGGACGGGGGTGGTCCCCCTGCCCCGGCCGCAGATCACCTTAGACCAGAGGCGGCGGCCCGCTTGCGGGAGAGCGCGTCGACCCCGGCGGCCAGCAGCAGCACACAGCCGGTGACGATGTACTTCACGCTCGCGCTGTAGCCCATCAGGCCCATGCCGTTGTTGATCACCGCGACCACCGCTCCGCCGAGCACCGCGTCCAGCACCCGCCCCTTGCCACCGAACAGGCTCGTGCCGCCGATGACCGCGGCGCCCACCGCGAACAGCAGCACGTCGCTGCCACCGGTGCTGGGGTCCACCGAACTGGCCTGGGAGGCCAGGACGATGCCGCCGATCGAGGCCATGCCGGAGCAGATGACGAAGGCGCTCACCCGGATGAAGTCGACGTTGATGCCCGCGCGGCGCGCCGCCTCGGCGTTGCCGCCGACGGCGTAGATGTGCCGGCCGAAGGAGGTGCGGCGCAGCACGAAGGTCCCGAGGATCAGCAGCGTCAGGACGATCGGGACGACGATCGGCACGCCCTTGAGCGACACGAGCAGGGCGTTGCGGCTGCGCTCCAGGTTCAGGACGTAGACCGCGAGCCCGCCGAGGACCGCGAGGGAGCCCACCCGGACGGCGATGAGCCCGGCGGGGTCGGCCGCGAGGCCGCGTCCCGCGCGCCGGCGCGCCCGCACGACCTGGAGAGCGGCGTACGCCAGGACGCACACGACGTACAGGATCCAGCCCAGAGCCGGCGGGAGGTACTTGTTCTCGATCGCGATGATCACCGGGTCGCGGATCGCGATGTTGTTGCCCTCGTTCACCAGGACGAGCAGCAGGCCCTGGAACCCCAGGAAGGCGGCCAGGGTGACCACGAACGACGGGATGCCGAGCTTGGCGACCAGCGTGCCGAGCACGAGCCCGATCACCATGCCGGTGAGGATCGCCGCGCCGACGCCCACGTACCAGGGGAACCCGTGCTGGGTCATCGTGACCGCGAGGACGGCCGCGCAGACGCCGCTGGTGTAGCCGGCGGACAGGTCGATCTCGCCGAGCAGCAGGACGAAGACCAGGCCCATGGCGATCAGGCTGATCGCGGCGCCCTGGGTGAACAGGTTGGCGAAGTTGGTCGCCGAGAGGAACACCGGCCGCGGGACGGCGAACGCCGTGCACAGCACGAGCAGCCCGAGGATGGCCGGAAGGGCGCCGATGTCGCCGCCCCTGACGCGTCCGAGGTAATCACGGAAGTTGCCGCCGAGGCTTCTGGGCGGCGCGGCGGTCTTCTCGCCGGGGAGCGTCGTCGTGCTCATGCGGTCACTCCGTTGACGTTCTGCAGGCCGAGCTCGCCGCTGCGCCCTGAGGTGATCAGTTCGACGACCTGCGAATGGGTGACGTCGGCCGTCCTCACCTGCGCGGCCATGCGGCCGAGGTAGAGCGCCGCGACCCGGTCGGAGACGGCGAAGACGTCGTTCATGTTGTGGGAGATGAGGATGACGGCGAGCCCGTTGTCGGCCAGGCGGCGCACCAGCTCCAGCACCTGGGCGGTCTGGGCGACGCCGAGCGCGGCGGTGGGCTCGTCCAGGATGACGACCTTGCTGTTCCACAGCACGGCCTTGGCGATGGCGACCGTCTGGCGCTGGCCGCCGGAGAGGCTGGAGACGAGCTGGCGGATCGATCTGACGGTGCGGATCGACAGGCTCTCCAGCGTCTTCGCCGCCATCTCCTCCATGGTCGCCTCGTCCAGCACCAGGCCACTGCGCTTCTCGCGGCCGAGGAACATGTTCTGGACGATGTCGAGGTTGTCGCAGAGGGCGAGGTCCTGGTAGACGATCTCGATGCCCAGCTCGGCGGCGTCGCGGGGGCTGGTGATCTGGACGGGCGCGCCGTCGAACAGGAACTCCCCGGCGTCGGCCGTGTAGGTGCCGCCGATGCACTTGACCATGGTGGACTTGCCCGCGCCGTTGTCGCCGACCAGCGCGGTGACCTCACCGGCGTAGGCCGAGAAGGCGACGTCGTGCAGGACCTGCACGGGACCGAAGCTCTTGTCGAGCCCGCGGATCTCCAGGACGGGATGGGGTGACACGTTGCTCCTCAGAGACTGAAGGTACGCCACGCACGTCCCGAGGGGGAGGCCCCCTTCCGGAGGCCTCCCCTCAGGCGCGTGCCGCTTGGGACCTCGGCTACTGGATTCCGGCCTTGGTGCACTTGTCGGCGTACTCGCCCTTGCACAGTTCGTCCTTGGTGACGAACCCGTCGGCGACGACGTCCTTGACGTTGTCGAAGGTGACCGACAGCGGGTCCAGCAGGACCGCGGGGACGTCCTGGCCGGTCTGGGTGTCCTTGGTCGTGCCGCCGACCGAGGGCTTCTCGCCCTTGGCGAGGGCGACGGCCAGCTGGGACGCCGCGTCCGCCTCCTTCTTGACCGCCTTGTAGACCGTCATGCACTGGTCGCCGGCGAGGATGTTCTGCAGGCCCTGGACGCCGGCGTCCTGGCCGGTCACCGGCACCTTGCCGTTGAGCTTCTGCTTCTTCAGCACGGTGATGGCGGCGTTGCCGAGGTTGTCGTTGGCCGCGAGCACACCGGCGATCTTGGGCTGGGAGGTCAGCATCTGCTCGAAGATCGTGCCGGCCTTGACCGGGTCCCACTCGGGCACCGACTGGTCCGGGCCCTTGGTGTACTCACCGGAGTCGAACTTCGGCTTCAGCACGCCGTCGTAGCCCTGCTTGAACTGCGTCGCGTTGTTGTCGGTGGGCGAGCCGTTCAGCTCGGCGATGATCGGCTTCTCGACCTTCTTGTCGGCCAGGCACTTCACCAGGCCCTCGCCCTGCAGCTGGCCGACCTTCACGTTGTCGAAGCTGACGTAGTACGAGGCGCCGCCGCCGAGGGTCAGCCGGTCGTAGTCGATGACCGGGACGCCCTGCCCCTTGGCCTTGTCGATGACCGCCTTGCCGGTGCCGCTGTCCAGGTTGACGATCATCAGTACCGTCGCGCCGTTGGTGATCATCTGGTCCGCGATGGTCTGGAACGCCGACTTGTCGTTCTGCGCGTTCTGGATGTCGTAGGCCACACCGGCGGCCTTGAACGCCTCTTCGAGGTACTTGTGGTCGGCGGTCTCCCAGCGGGGCGACGACTTGCTGTCGGGCAGGATGACGCCGATCTTGCCGGGCTTGGCGGCCGACGACGCGGAGGCGCCACCGGAGTTCTGGGCCGTGCTGGTGCCACCGCCGTCGCCCCCGCAGGCGGTGAGACCGAGAGAGAGCGCCGCGGCGGCGGCGGTCAGGCCGAGGATCCCCTTGCGCATGAGTGCACCGGGTCCTTTCTGCAGAGATGGCCACGGAAGTCGTGGCCGTGGGGGTCTGGTGGGAGGTGCCCGGCCGAGCTCTGACCGGGGAGAGGACGACCTTCGCCGGGTCGCGGGCCCGGCCGCCCTCTTGAATGTTGTTTGCGGCAACGTATTCCGTCCCGCGCCGGGACGCCAGACCCCCGGAGGGCAAAGTTTGTTGTCGCCGGTAACAATCAGGAAACGCAAGATTAACCCGCGAGGCTCTGGGCGATCAGGACGAAGGCGGAGGCGGAGGCGACCACGAGCACGCCGGCGCGCACCCGCCCGCCGTCCAGGAAGCGCCGCAGCGGCCCCGACGCGGCGAAGCCCGCGACCATGAACGGGATGAGCACCGCGCCCGCCACGACCGACCGGCCGGGCAGCTTGCCGACGGCGGCGAGGATGGCGATCGACTGGGCGGCGGCGAGGAAGAAGTACATGGCCAGGGTCGCGCGGATCTGCGGGCCCTTGGCGTGCTGGTACACGATCGCCATGGGCGGGCCGCCGATCCCGGTCGCCGTGCCGGTGACGCCCGACAGGAACCCTGCGGCGGTCAGGGTCGCGCCGTTCCTCGGGATCGCCACCGCCGCCGCGGTGACCGTCACCGCCACCAGCACCATCAGGCCGACGAAGACCCCGAGGGTCCGGGTGCTGACGTAGACGACGACGAACGCCCCCACCGCGCTCCCCGGGAGCCGGCCGAGCAGGGCGAAGCCGAGGCCGCGCCAGTCGACCCCCCGCCACTCCTTCGCGAGGGTGAGCAGCGGCAGCGTGACGTTGACGATCTGGACGGCGCCCGGCATCACCGTGGGGTCGAGCACCGTGATCAGCGGCGCGGCCACCAGTCCCAGCCCGAACCCCACCCCGCCCTGGACGACCGCGCCGACAAATACCGCCAAACCACCCAGAAAGAGGAGAAAAAGCTCATGTGTCATGCACGGCACGCTAGAGGGCGGGCGTCCACCGGCCGCAACGGGTTATTGGAGCGGCTCGGGGGCGGCCGTTCCCGCGCGGCTCCGGTGCCGCTGGTTCCCGATCGCCTTCCTCTGGGCCGGGAGCTTCCCAAATCAGGACTTATCGAGCCGACATATCGGGATGTATCACCAACCTGGATTCCTGCGGGTTACATCCTTATTACCGCTGGGTACGATCATGCCACTGATAGTCGTGCGCGGATGAGGCGATTTCCCCTCCGCCGGCCGGAGGGACCCGCACCCTACGCGCCGGAACACCACGGCAATTCACGTTCACCGACGCGCCGGCATGGTCGCAGTGCGAAACGGCTCACGACCCGCCCCCCGGTCGCCCGCCGCGAGTTCCTCCATCCCGCGCAGGCTTCGACGAACACGGCAATGAGGCGGCGCCCGCTTTCGACGTTCCGCCTCGGCAGACAGGCGGGAAGGGGGCACGATGTCCGACAGGCGAAAGAGGCACGGCCGCCGGTGCGGGGACCGCGAACGGCGGGAATGGCTGCGGCTGGGAGCCGAGATGACCCTGCTGGTGTGGCGGACCGCGCTCGCGGTGTGGAACGCCGTCCACTGACCGGACCGCCCACACCGGAGCGCGGTCACGGCCTCGCGGGTCACGCCGAGGCGCGGCTCTCGTAGGCCTCGCGGGCCTGGAGCAGGGCGGGCAGGTTCCTGCTCGCCCACTCCCGGCAGGCCGCGATGGGCTCCAGCAGGGTGCGGCCGAGCGGCGTCAGCTCGTACTCCACCCTGGGCGGGATCTCGGCGTAGGCGGTCCGGGTGACGAACCCGTCGCGTTCGAGCGCGCGCAGCGTCTCGGCCAGCACCTTCGGCGTGACACGGCGCAACGGGACGCGGAGCTCGGAGAACCGGCGCGGCCCCTGCGTCAGGCAGAGGATGACCATGCCGCCCCACTTGTCGCCGATGCGGATCGGCGACACGCTGGAAGGGCACGCGGGATCGAACATGTCCGGATCTAGCGGCTGCATGATGTCGAATCTAGCCCCGAGCCCGCCTCCGTGGGCTACCAGGCGACCGGGAGACGGTGCACCCCGTAGATCGCCATGTGCGTCCGGGTGGCGACGTCCTCGGCCGGGATCGCCAGGCGCAGGTCCGGGAAGCGCCGCAGCAGCGCGGGATAGGCGACGCACATCTCCATGCGCGCCAGCTGCTGCCCGAGGCACTGGTGGATGCCGTGGCCGAAGGCGAGATGGTTGACCGGCCGCCGCGTGATGTCGAGGGTGTCGGGATCCTCGAACTGGGCCGGATCGCGGTTGGCGGCGGCCAGGGACAGCGTCACCGACTCTCCCGCCCTGACCATGTGCCCCTCGATCTCGACGTCCTCCCGGGCGGCGCGCACCGGGCCGAGGTGGACGATGGTCAGGTAACGCAGCAGTTCCTCCACCGCGGCTCCCACCAGGAGAGGATCCTCGCGCAGCGCGGCGAGCTGCGCCGGGTTCCGCAGCAGTGTGAAGGTGCCGAGGGCCAGCATGTTGGCCGTCGTCTCGTGGCCCGCGACGAGCAGGAGCATCGACACACCCGTTATCTCGTCCTTGGTCAGCTGCCGTCCCGCCACGAGCTGGCTGACCAGGTCGTCGCCCGGCTCGGCGCGCTTGTGGTCCACGAGCTCACGCATGAAGTCCAGCAGGTCGTACATCGCCTCCCGCACCTGGTCGGGCGTCGAGTCGAGGTTCAGCATCACCGCCGACCGCCGCTGGAACCGCTCGTGCCCGGCGTACGGCACGCCGAGCAGCTCGCAGATCACCAGCGACGGGACCGGCAGCGCGAACTCCTGCACCAGGTCGCAGGGGGCGCCGGTCTCCTCCATGGCGTCGAGCCGGGCCGCGGTGATCTCCGCGATCCTCGGCGCGAGCCGCTGCATGTGGCGGACGGTGAAGTGACCGGTCAGCCGGCGGCGGAAGCGGGTGTGCTCGGGCGGGTCCTCACGCAGGAAGAATCCCGGCACCTCGGCGAGCAGCTGCTGGGTGATCCGCTGCCCCACCGGAGGGTGCAGCAGGTCGGGGTCGCTGCTGAAACGGGGGTCGGCGAGCACGGCGCGGGCGGTGGAGTAGGCGGTCACCAGCCAGCCCACGTGCCCGTCGGCGTAGAGCAGCGGCCTGATCGGGCCCTCCTCGCGCCAGGCGCGCAGATCCGGGGGCGGGTCGAAGGGGTTCCGGCGTTCGAGGGGAAGGGCCACGGGGCTCGACATGGCATGCGTCATGATGCGCTCCTCCCTTTTCCACCAGACCTTACAAGCCCTGAAATTTCAGTGAATTAAGGGAGTTATCGGGTGCAGTAAATTTCCCGCATACCCCCGGCGTCCCGGGCCGCCGCCGCTTATCGGCGCCGTCCTCCCCGCGAACTCCGTGAAACGCGGTCACGGTAACCCCGATCAATTCGAGATTCTCGTCCCGCCCTTCCTGTCGCGGGCGGTGCAGGCCCACAGGACGACCGCGGACAGGCTGATCGCCGCCCCCAGGACGCACACGGCCGTCCATCCGGCGATCGCGTAGACGGAGGTCGAGGCGAGGGCCCCGATCGCGCTGCCGGCGGAGTAGAAGATCATGTACCCCCCGATCAGCCGGCTGCCCGCCTCCGGGCGCAGGGTGTAGATCATGCTCTGGCTGGTGACGTGGACGGCCTGCACGGCGAGGTCCAGAACGACCGCCCCGGCGACCAGGGCCCACAGCGACTCCCGGGTGAAGGCCAAGGGGAGCCACGAGACGACCAGCAGGGCCAGCGCCACGCCCGTGGTCCACTGGGCGCGGCCGCGGTCGTGCAGGCGCCCGGCGGGGGCGGCGGCCAGGGCGCCGGCCGCGGCCACGAGCCCGAAGGACCCGATCGCGGTCTCGGAGAGCGACAGCGGAGGGGCGCTCAGGGGCAGCGCGACACAGCTCCACAAGGTGCTGAACGCCGCGAAGACCAGCAGGGCGAGCAGGGCACGGACGCGGAACAGGCGTTCCCGGGCGAACAGGGCGAGGGTCGAGGACAACAGCCGCGCGTAGCTCATGGTGTCCCTGGGCCTGTCGTACCGCGGCAGCGCGCGCAGGAGGGCCAGGGCGATGACGAGGGTCAGGACGGCCGAGGTGAGGTAGACCGACCGCCAGCCGGCGAGGTCGGCGAGCGTTCCGGACACCGTTCGAGCGAGCAGGATGCCGACCACCACGCCGCTGGTCACCTGGCCCACGACGCGCCCTCGGCGTTCGGGGCGGGCGAGGGACGCGGCGAAGGCCACCAGTGCCTGGGTGACGACCGCGAGGAGCCCCACCGCGGCCAGGGCGGCCAGCAGGATCGGCGCGGTGACGGCGGTGGCCACCGCGACCAGCGCCGTGGCCAGCAGCAGCAGTTGCGTCACGATGAGGCGGCGCCGGTCGAGGAGGTCGCCCAGCGGCACGAGAAGGAACAGCCCCAGCCCGTAACCGACCTGCGTAAGAGTGACGACGGCGCCGACGGCCCCCTCCCCTATCGCGAAGTCCCTTCCCAGGGTCGCCAGGAGAGGTTGCGCGAAGTAGACGTTGGAGACCGCCGTCCCGCAGGCGGCGGCGAACAGCAGCGTGGTGCCGCGCGACATCTCCGGCGCCTCCGCCGCAGGGTCGGCGGTCGTCGTCCTCGGCCGGACGGCCATCGATCCTCCCGAAAATCAGTTGCAAGTTGCTACCAGACAGACGCTAGCCGGATTTGGTAGCATGTTGCAACCACGATGGTGAGGGAGATGCGCGATGGTCAGGCGGACGCGGCTCAACGAGGATCACTGCCCGGTCGCCCGGTCGGTCGACGCCATCGGCGACTGGTGGTCCCTGCTGATCGTGCGCGACGCCTTCGACGGCAGCCGCCGTTTCGGCGATTTCCAGCGCAGCCTGGGCGTGGCCAAGAACATCCTCGCGGCGCGCCTGCGCACGCTCGTCGACGGCGGCATCCTCGCGGTCGTCCCGGCCTCCGACGGCAGCGCCTACAACGAGTACGTCCTGACCCCCAAAGGCGAAGATCTCTTCAACGTCATCGTGGCGTTGCGGCAGTGGGGTGAGGCCCACTTCTTCGCCCCGGACGAACCGCACTCCGAGATGGTCGACCGCCGGCACGGCCGGCCTCTCCGCACGCTGGAGGTCCACTCCGCCGACGGCCGGCGACTGGACCCCGCCGACACCGAGGTCAGGAAGGTCGTCCCCGGCGCGTAGCACCGATGAGCTCATTGAACACTTGTATTGGCACCCATACAGGTGTTTAAATCCTTGGACATGCGACCAGTATCTGAAGAGGACCTCACGGCGCGAGCCCGCATTCGCGACGTCGCGATGGCGTTGTTCGCCGAGCGGGGGGTCAAGGCCACCACGATCCGGGGCATCGCCGAGGCGGCCGGCGTCTCGCCCGGCCTGGTGCAGCACCACTTCGGCTCCAAGGAGGAGCTGAGGCACGCCTGCGACGAATACGTCCTCAGCTACGTGCGCGAGCAGGTCGAGACGGGCATCACCGGGCGCAACCTGGAGAAGCCCGAGTTCGTCGAGAGCGTCCACCGCACCGCGCCACCGCTGATGAAGTACCTCGGCCGCGCACTGGTGGACGGCTCCCCCGGGGCCGCCGCCATGTTCGACGAGCTCGTGAGCGTGACGGAGAAGCATCTGTCCCGCGACGACGACCCGCAGGCCGACCACCGCGCCCGCGCGACCGTGCTGACGGCGATGAAACTGGGCATCACCGTGCTGCACGAGCACGTCTCCCGCGCTCTCGGCACCGACCTCCACAGCCCGCAGGGCGCGCTGCGCACCGGCAGGGCCCAGCTCGACCTGATCAGGCCGGAGTTCCTGGGCCGCGAGCTGTTCGAGCAGGCACGGACGGGCCTCGAACGATTCGAGGGCCGGCAGTGAAGGCGGCGGTACGCATGGAGGGCCTGGTCAAGACCTTCGGCCCCACCAGGGCGCTCGACGGGCTCGACCTCGTCGTCAGGACGGGCGAGGTACACGGCTTCCTCGGCCCCAACGGCGCGGGCAAGACCACCGCCATCCGCATCCTGCTGGGCCAGATGCGCGCCGACGGCGGCCGGGTCGACCTGCTCGGCGGAGACCCCTGGCGGGACGCCGCCGAACTGCACCGCAGGCTCGCCTACGTGCCCGGCGACGTCACCCTGTGGCCCTCGCTGACCGGCGGGGAGGTCATCGACCTGCTGGGCAGGGTGCGCGGCGGCCTCGACCCCCGGCGGCGCGCCGAACTGCTCGAACGCTTCGAACTCGACCCGCGCAAGAAATGCCGCACCTACTCCAAGGGCAACCGGCAGAAGGTGGCGCTGGTGGCCGCCTTCGCCTCCGACGTGGACCTGCTGGTGCTGGACGAACCGACCTCGGGCCTCGACCCGCTCATGGAGGCGGTCTTCAACGAGTGCGTGCTGCGGGAGAAGCGCGGCGGCCGCACCGTCCTGCTGTCCAGCCACATCCTCTCGGAGGTGGAGACGCTGTGCGACCGCGTGAGCATCATCCGCGCCGGCCGTACCGTCGAGTCCGGCAGCCTGGCCGACCTGCGCCACCTCACCCGCACCTCGGTGACGGCCGAGCTGGCCGGACCGGCCCACGGCCTGGCCGCGCTGCCCGGCGTGCACGACCTCACCGTGGACGGCGCCCGGCTGCACTGCCAGGTGGACGCCGACGCCCTCACGCCGGTGCTCGCCGAGCTGGCCAGGGCCGGCGTGCGCGCGGTGACCACGCAGCCGCCGACGCTGGAGGAGCTGTTCCTGCGCCACTACGAGGGAGCCGCGAGATGAGCGGCACCTGGACGCTGATCCGGCTCATCCTGCGCAGGGACCGCGTCCTGCTGCCGGTGTGGATCGCGATCAGCGCGCTGCTCCCGGCGGCCGTCGCGTCCGCCACCACCCGCCTGTACGGCGACCAGGCGGCCCGCGAGGCGTTCGCGGCGGCCTCCATGGACAACCCCGCCCAGCTCGCCACCCGCGGCGTCATCTACGACGCGAGCGTCGGCGGCCTGACCGCCTGGACGCTCGGCTCGTCCGGTGTGCTGATCGCGGGCCTGGTCAGCGCCCTGCTGGTGATCAGGCACACCCGGGCCGAGGAGGAGACCGGCCGGCGCGAGCTGCTGGCGTCGGGCGTCGTCGGCCGCCATGCCCCGCTGGCCGCCGCGCTCGCGGTCGTGGTCGCCGCCGGCCTGCTGACGGCCCTGCTGTCGGTTCCCGGCCTGGCCGCCGCCGGGCTGCCCGCGGGATCGTCGCTGCTGTTCGGGCTCTCCACCGCCGGAGGCGGCTCGGCGTTCGCGGCCGTGGCCGCCGTCACCGCGCAGCTCTCCGCCTCGTCCGGCACGGCGCGCGGCACCGCGATCGCCGCCGGCGGCCTGCTGTTCGCACTGCGTTCGGTGGGCGACGCGGGTGGCGTCCCCTGGCTCGCGTGGCTGTCGCCGTTCGGGTGGGCCCGGCTGACCAGGCCCTACGCCGGCGACCAGTGGTGGGTGCTGGGGCTGTTCGGGGCGTTCGCCGCCGCCCTGGCCGCGGCCGCGTTCGCGCTGTCGGCCCGGCGTGACGTGGCCGGCGCCCTGATGCCCGCCCGCCCCGGACCCGCCGCCGGAACCCTGCGGGGCCCGTTCGGCCTGGCCGGGCGGCTGCACCGCGGCACGCTGGCGGGCTTCGCGATCGGGTTCGGGCTGCTGGGCGCGCTGCTCGGCGCGGCGGCGCACGGGCTGGACGCCCAGCTGGACACGCCGCAGTTCCGGGAGTTCGCCACCACGATCGGCGGCTCCGGCGCCCGCATCTCGGACGTGTTCTTCACGTTCATGATCTACGTCCTCAGCCAGCTCGTCACGGGTGCGGCGCTGGTGTCGGCGCTGCGGGCCCGGGGCGAGGAGGCGGCGGGGCGGGCGGAGATACTGCTGGCCACCCCGGTCGGCCGGCTGCGCTGGGCGCTGAGCCACCTGCTGTTCGCCGTCGCGGGCCCCGCGCTGTCGCTGACCGCCCTGGGCGCGGCGGCGGGCCTCGCCTACGACGGCGAGGTGGTCCGCGTCACCGGCGCCACGCTGGCCTACCTGCCCGCGGTGTGGACCGTGGTCGGGCTCGCGACGCTGCTGTTCGGCGTGCTGCCCCGGCCGGCGGCGGCCGTGAGCTGGACCGTGTTCGGCCTCATCCTGCTGGTGGACCTGCTGGCGGAGTTCAAGCTGGCGGGCGGGTTCGTGCAGGATCTGTCGCCGTTCGTGCACGTGCCGGGGACGTTGCTGGGCGAGGCCTCCTCGCCGGCGGTGCCGCTCCTCGGCCTGACCCTCGCGGCCGGGGCCCTGGCCGCGGCGGGGCTGGCGTCCTTCTGCCGCCGCGACCTGGCGCCCTCGGCCTGAGCGCGGGAACCGGTCCGCCGTCCTTTACAAAGTAGAGTCACCTCGGTGGAGGTGAGAACGCCCCGGCCACCACGTCCCGGACCGCGTCGGCGACCAGGTCCGGCTGGGCGTAGTGCACGTAGTGGTCGGCGGTGGCGGCCCTGACGAACCGGCCCCTGCTGCTCAGCCGGGCGAGCGCGGCGTAGTGGTCATACGCCTCCTCCGGCTGGCCGGAGGAGGCGATCACCACCACGGGCCGCGCCCCCCACGCCCCGGGCCGTACGGTGGCCTGGACCTGGCGCGCGCTGTCCACCGAGGTCGCCCCCTCCGCGCCCGAGGTGGCGATCGTGCCGGCGCCGTAGACGACGGCGGCCTGCCGCCGCGCGACCTCTGGCGTGCCGCCGGGCACCAGACGGCTCCCGAACAGCCGTACGACGCCGACCCGGGCCGCGACCCCGTAGACCGCCGTCTGCACGCCGAGGAGCCGTTCCGCCATCCGCAGCTCGCCGACGCCCTGCTCGTCGGTCACGTCGACCAGCACCAGGCCGGCGGTGAGGGCGGGCCACCGGTCGGCGAACACCCGTGTCACGTTCCCGCCGTAGGAGTGCGCCACCAGCACGTACGGCCCGCGCTCGCCGGACGCGCCGAGCAGGGCGTGCAACTCCCCCGCCAGCCTCCCCGCGTCCCGCGGCCCCGGGCCCGGCTCACTCCAGGCGTACCCCGCCCGATCGTAGGAACAGGCCCGCAGGCCACCGCCGGACGACGGCCCGCTGACCTCCTGCTGCACCCGCGCCCAGGTCAGACCGGACTCCCCCAGCCCTGCCTCGAACACCACGGTCGGACCGCTCCCCCGTGGGCCGGTGCAGTCGAGGCGCAGCCGGTGCCCGCCCACGTCGACGAGCCGTCCCGGCGCGGGATAGCGGGCGGGGTCGCCGCGCCGGGCCAGGGTCTCGTACGCCCACCCGCAGACGCTCACGACCGCGACCAGGGCGAGCGCCCCCGCCAGCGCCCGCCTCCAACGGCGCCGGCCCGGACGCGCCGGCACCTCACCGGTCCCCCGCCGCCTCACGCGACATCAAAGATCGAACTCATGCGGATCACGCTACGGGCCGCACCGGCCCGCCCGCCTCGCCCGCACGTCCGATCCCGCCCTGCTACCGAGGTCGCACCCGCCGGGCCCGCTCTCCTCCCGGCGGCGTAACCTCCCCGGCAGGAGAGATGTGACCAAGGGGGCCGGAGCTCCGTCTCCCAGGGTGTGAAGATTCCACCACGGACGCGGAGGCGACCATCGGCACCCGCATCGAAGACCTCTACCGGGAGCACTGGCCCCTGGTCTGCGGTTACCTCCTCCGCCGGACCCGTGACCCGCACCTGGCCGAAGACCTCGCCCAGGAGACGTTCGTCAGGGCGACGCGGGCGCTGCTGGGCTGGCGCGGTGAGTCGCCGGTCGCCTGGCTGCTCAGCATCGCCCGCAACGTGCTGGCCGACCACTTCCGTCGCGGACACGCCGAACTGCCCCTTCCCGACGCCGAGGCCCTCGGCGTGCCCGAGCTCGTCACGGACGCCGTCGCGGTGCGCGACGTGCTCGGACGGCTGCCGGACCCGCAGCGACGCCTGCTCACCCTCGTCTACTTCGACGGGTTCTCCCTGGTGGAGGTGGCCGCGATGACCGGCCGCTCCACCTCCTCCATCAAGACCGCCGTGTGGCGGGCCCGCGCCGCCTTCGCCGAGATGTACGGAGCCTCCCGATGACCGGAACGACCACCCCGGACGACCCCGCCGGACCCGGCGAGGACGCCTTCGAGATCCCGGAGTTCGACCCCAGGAGGACCCGCAGGGCCGTGCGCAGGGGCGTCCTGCGGACCGGCCTCGTGGCCGCCGTCACCCTGGTGCTGCTCTTCGTGGCCGCGACCGCGGGCTCCGAATGGGTCCAGCGGCGCGGCGACCGGGAGAAGCGCATGCGGGACGTCCTGGGGACAGCGCTGCAGATCGCCAACCCGGGCTACCGCATCACGCTGGGCGGCATCAGTGCCTCTCCGCTGTCACTCTCCCTCGACGTCGGTATCACCCCGCTGCGGGCGCAGGGCTCGTTCTCCACCGGGGCCGCCTTCGGGGACACCAAGGACGAGATCACCCAGGACTTCTTCGGCCGCGTGCTGCACTCACCGCTCGGGTACGCGACCGAGACCCCCCTGACCTACGCGCTCTACAACGTCGGGACCGGCAACCAGCCCAAGGACCGCATGCGCAAGGTGCTGGCCCGGCTGCCCCGGACCATGAACGCGCTCGCGGTCGTGGAGTTCGCCGCGCCGCTCGGCACCGATCAGCTCGCCGCCTTCGGCAGACAGTACGACTCGTGCCCTGATCTGGTGGTGTACGAGAACCGCCCGCGTGCCACCCCGATCACTTGGGGATGGGACATGTCCCCCAGCACCTCAGGGATGGACGGCGGCACGTGCCACGATCTGGTGCCGAAGGAGCTGGCGAACTTTCGCGCCTGGGTGGCTTCGCTGCGGGAGTACGACGACGCCAACCTGAGAAGGCTCGGCGTGAACCTGAAGCGCCTGCGCGAATCCGCCGCCGGCGGGCAGACCTACGCCTACGTCGACACCGTCGCAACCGTCGAGGAACTCCGCAAGATCATCGAGGATCCCCGGGTCGCGACGGTGCGGGTCGCGGACGTCACCTACGACCTGGAGCGCGACAGATAACCACGTGCCCGGCGAAGGCGCGGCCGTATACCTTGGCCGGCATGAACGATTTACCCGAAGGGCTCGGCGAATCCGAGCTGCGGGACGGCCTGGCCGCCTGGGGCGTGGCGGACGCCCGGCTGGAGTACGCGCCGGTCGGCTTCGGCGACTACCACTGGACGGCGGCCGGCGACGGGGACCGGCGGTGGTTCGTCACCGTGGCCGACCTGGCGCACAAGACGCACTGCGGCGTCGGCGCGGAGGCCGCCTTCGACGGGCTGCGCCGCGCCATGGACACCGCCGCGGCGCTGCGCGACGAGGCGGGGCTGGACTTCGTGGTGGCGCCCCTGCCGGACGCCGGCGGCGAGACCCTGCGCCGCCTCGGGGAGCGGTACGCCGTCAGTGTCTTCCCGTTCGTGGACGGCGTCGCCGGCGACTTCGGCCGGGCGCTCACCCCCGCGGAGCGGGCCCCGATCATCGACCTGCTCGCCGAACTGCACCGGGCGAAGCCGCCGTCCCACGCCCCGCTCCTGCGGCCGGAGCTCTCCACCCGCGCCCATCTGGAGCAGGGCCTCGGCGAGCTGGACCGCCCCTGGGAGGGCGGGCCGTACGCCGGGCCGGCCAGGGCCCTGCTGGCGGAGCACGCCCCGGGCCTGCGCCGGCGGCTGGAGGAGTTCGACCGGCGGGTCGCCGAGCTCGACGGGAAGGCCGGGGAGCCGGTCCTGACGCACGGGGAGCCGCATCCCGGCAACCTCCTGCGGCTCGGGGAGCGGCTCCTGCTGGTCGACTGGGACACCGTGGGCGTCGCCGAGCCCGAACGCGATCTGTGGCAGGTCGCCGAGGACGCCGGCGACCTCGCGCGCTACGCGGACGCCACCGGGCAGGCGCCGGACCCGTCGGCCCTGACGCTCCACCGCCTCCGCTGGGACCTGGAGGACCTCGGCGTCTACGTCGGCCAGTTCCGCGCACCCCATGGGCGGACGACCGACACCGAACAGGCGTGGGGGTTCTACGGCGGCCTTCTAAGACAGTTGACCGGGGACGCCGAGTACGGCCCCCTGGGCATGTCCGGCTAGCCGGCCCCTGTTCTCCGCACATCGCCCTCATCGAGCTGGGCCGGTCACTGACGCGGACCGCAAACAGCGCTGACCAGGCAGATTCGGGCTCGTGCGGAGAACAGGGCCCGGGAACGCCGAACGGCCCGGCGGGTGGGTGTTCCGCCGGACCGCTCTGTTGTAGGAGTCGTGGACCCCCGAAGGGCGGAGCCGGAGGCTCCGCCCCGCCCCGCTCAGCTCTTGGCGAGCAGGGAGCGCAGGACGTACTGCATGATGCCGCCGTGGCGGTAGTAGTCGGCCTCGCCGGGCGTGTCGATGCGCACGACGGCCTGGAACTCCTTGTCGCCCGCCTTGACGGTGACGGTCGCCGGGGTGCTGCCGGAGTTGAGCTCCTCGACCCCGGTGATCTCGAAGGTCTCCTCGCCGGTCAGGCCGAGCGAGGCGGCGCTCTCCCCCTCCGGGTACTGCAGCGGGAGCACGCCCATGCCGATCAGGTTGGACCGGTGGATGCGCTCGTACGACTCGGCGATCACCGCGCGGACGCCGAGCAGCGCGGTGCCCTTGGCCGCCCAGTCGCGCGAGGAGCCCGAGCCGTACTCCTTGCCGGCCAGGACGACCAGCGGGGTCCCGGCGGCCTGGTAGTTGACCGAGGCGTCGTAGATCGTCGAGACCGGGCCGCCGTCCTGGGTGAAGTCGCGGGTGAAACCGCCCTCGGTGCCCGGCGCGATCTGGTTGCGCAGGCGGATGTTGGCGAAGGTGCCGCGGATCATCACCTCGTGGTTGCCCCGGCGGGAACCGTAGGAGTTGAAGTCCTTCAGCGCGACGCCGTGCTCCTTGAGGTAGGTGCCCGCGGGCGAGTCGGCCTTGATCGAACCGGCCGGGGAGATGTGGTCGGTGGTGACCGAGTCGCCGAGCAGCGCGAGCACCCGGGCGCCGTGGATGTCGGTGACCGGCTCGGGCTTCTCGGGCATGCCCTCGAAGTACGGCGCCTTGCGGACGTAGGTGGAGGCCGGGTCCCACTCGAAGGTGTCGCCGGTCGGGATGGGCAGCGACTGCCAGGTCTCGTCGCCCTTGAACACGTCGGCGTAGTCACGCTTGAACATGTCCTCGCCGATGGAGGAGTTGACGACCTCGGCGATCTCCTCGCCGGAGGGCCAGATGTCCTTGAGGAACACCGGCTCGCCGTCGGCGCCGACGCCGAGCGGCTCGGTGTTCAGGTCGAGGTCCATGGTGCCGGCGAGGGCGTAGGCGACGACCAGCGGCGGCGAGGCCAGGTAGTTCATCTTGACGTCGGGGTTGATCCGGCCCTCGAAGTTGCGGTTGCCGGACAGCACGGCGGTGACGGCCAGGTCGTTGGCCTGGATCGCCGCGGAGATCTCCTCCGGCAGCGGGCCGGAGTTGCCGATGCAGGTGGTGCAGCCGTAGCCGACGAGGTTGAACCCGAGCTTGTCGAGGTAGGGCGTGAGGCCGGCCCGCTCGAAGTAGCCGGTGACGACCTGCGAGCCGGGGGCCAGGGAGGTCTTCACCCACGGCTTGCGCGACAGGCCCTTGTCGACGGCGTTCCTGGCCAGCAGGGCGGCGCCGATCATGACGTAGGGGTTGGAGGTGTTGGTGCAGGAGGTGATCGCGGCGATCACCACCGCGCCGTGGTCGAGCTCGAACGACGTGCCGTCGGCGAGCGTGACCGGGATCGGGTCGTGCGGGCGGCCGAGGGCCGGCTCGGCCGGCGCGGCGCGCGGATGGTCCTTCGCGTTGTCGTGCCCGTCGGCCTGGGCGTTGGAGGCCGGCGAGTCGGAGGCGGGGAAGGACTCCTTGATCGCCTCGTCCACCTCGCCGTCATCGGGCACGAAGACGCGCACGTCGCGGCGCCAGGTCTCCTTGGCCGAGGACAGCGCGATGCGGTCCTGCGGGCGCTTGGGGCCGGCGATGGACGGGACGACCGTGGACAGGTCGAGCTCGATGTACTCGGAGAACACCGGCTCGTGGGAGGGGTCGTGCCACAGGCCCTGGGCCTTGGCGTACGCCTCGACCAGCGCGACCTGCTCCTCGCTGCGGCCGGTCAGCTTGAGGTACTTCACGGTCTCGTCGTCGATCGGGAAGATCGCGCAGGTGGAGCCGAACTCGGGGCTCATGTTGCCGATCGTGGCGCGGTTGGCGAGCGGGACGGCCGCGACGCCCTCGCCGTAGAACTCGACGAACTTGCCGACCACGCCGTGCTGCCGCAGCATCTCGGTGATGCGCAGCACCAGGTCGGTGGCGGTGGCGCCGGCCGGGAGCTCCCCGGTGAGCTTGAAGCCGACCACGCGCGGGATGAGCATCGAGATCGGCTGGCCGAGCATGGCCGCCTCGGCCTCGATGCCGCCGACGCCCCAGCCGAGGACGCCGACGCCGTTCTCCATGGTGGTGTGGGAGTCGGTGCCGACGCAGGTGTCGGGGTAGGCCTTACCGTCGCGGATCATGACGACGCGGGCCAGGTGCTCGATGTTGACCTGGTGGACGATGCCGGTGCCCGGCGGGACGACCTTGAACTCGTCGAACGCGGTCTGGCCCCAGCGCAGGAACTGGTAGCGCTCGCGGTTGCGCTCGTACTCGCGCTCGACGTTGCGCTGGAAGGAGTCGGGGCCGCCGAAGAAGTCGACGATGACCGAGTGGTCGATGACCATCTCGGCCGGGGCCAGCGGGTTGATCTTGGCCGGGTCGCCGCCCAGGTCGCGTACGGCCTCGCGCATGGTGGCGAGGTCGACCACGCAGGGCACGCCGGTGAAGTCCTGCATGATCACGCGGGCCGGGGTGAACTGGATCTCGACGCTCGGCGCCGCCGTCGGGTCCCACCCGCCGAGCGCGCGGATGTGGTCGGCGGTGATGTTCGCGCCGTCCTCGGTGCGCAGCAGGTTCTCAAGGAGGATCTTCAAGCTGTACGGGAGGCGCGCCGACCCCTCGACGGCGTCCAGCCGGTAGATCTCGTATGCCGCGTCACCGACGCGGAGTGTGTCACGGCTGCCGAAGCTGTTCGCGGACACGGAGACTCGCCTCCCTCATTTCACGCTCATCGCCACTGATGATGGGCCGCCACATTGTGCCGGGTTCGCCCATAGATCCTGCCGCACCGGTGGAGTGCCGTCGCCAGTTAGGCTGCCCTTACCACGCCCGGTTGCCGCGGATGTCTCGATATCAAGATATCGGGCCACGTATCTCGACATCAAGTTACTCGCCAGTAGCTCAGGTGGCGCCCCTCAGAGCGACGCGGGCATCAGGCGGATCGCGAACAACCCGATCACGACCACCGACAGCGCCGGGCCGAGGAACTTCACCTCGAACGCCCTTCCCGTCTTGATGCCTATCTTCCACGGCAGCAGCCACCGGTGCTTCAGCGGCCACAGCACGGGGCAGCCGCGCTCGGTCAGGCAGTCGCCGACGACATGGGTGAGACATCCGATCGCGATCGCGAGCCCCAGCCAGAGGTACTCCACGTCACGGGAGCGGAACATGATGAAGGCGGCGGCGGTCAGGCCGATGTTGATCAACGCCGAGGTGATCGTCTTGTCGGGGATGCCGATGCCGATCGCCCGCAGCGCCAGGCCGATCATCAGGATGACCACGATGTCCCGGCCTATGGAGTAGTGCTCGGCCAGCAGCGTGGTGCCCACCCCGGCGGCGGCCGCGAAGAGCAGGGAGTGCGTCGCGTGACGGTGCCCGCCGCTCACCCAGTTGAAGAACTTGCTCAGCACCCAGGTCGCCGGCCCGAACGTCTGGGCGATCGTCGCGCTCGGGTGGTCGAGGTCGGGGAGCATCGCGGCGCCCGCGCACACCAGGGCCCCGGCGATCAGCTCGCTCGGGGTGAGTATGTTGGCCACCATCGGCGCCAGGTCACCCGCCAGGCCCCCCGCGGCCGGAAGCGCGGCGAGCCCCGGTGCGACGAGCAGCCAGACGGCCGCCCCGCTCAGCGCGTGCGTGTGCCCCATCATGCGTAGATCACGTTCGGGCACCCTATGGCAAAAACGCTCCAATGCGGCGGAAGAGTTATGTCACCCGTCCGGCGTGTCGCCTCCCGTCCGGGCTTCCGGCCGATGGGAGCGCCGCGGCCCCGCACACGGGCCGCTCCCGGCGGGCGGAGAAGCGGGGAAAAGGAAGACGGGACCGTTCCGCTCCAAGAGCACCCCCCAGCCCTCTCAGAGCAGAACGATCCCGTTCCACAGCGGATAACGCTCGGGTCTCGGCCTCTGTTCCCCGCTCAGCGTGATCTGCGTCACTTCGCGGGTAGATCTTCCGGCGGCACCCGCTCCACGCTCACGCGGCCGGCGCCGGCCGGTGGGCCACGGTGAGCACATGGCCGCTGACCCCGATGAGGCTCGGGACCGACTCCATCGAGCGCTGCGCCTGGAGGATGAGGTCACGGCGTCCGGGGTCGTCGAGCCAGTCCTCGATGTCGCCGTAGAGCCAGAAGGCGCCTTCCAGGCCGTACCGCACCGCGCCGGGAAGGCCGGCGTCGGCGAACTCACCGGGAACCTCCTCCGCATCGTGCAGGTAGGCGGTGAAACCGTTCGGGCCGAGCAGGGTGCCGTCGGCCACCGCGGCGTGCGCCGCCTCCTGGTACGACTCCTGGAGGTAGAGGCGCTGGTAGATCATGTCGTGCACGGCGGCGTGGCGATTGATCGTGGCCGCCGCCACGGGGCCGCCCGGCCGTACCACCCGGCGGGCCTCGGCCAGGGCCCGCAGCCGGTCGGCGCGGTCGGGCAGGTGGTAGAGCGGGCCGAGGAGCAGCACGGCGTCCACGCTCTCGTCCGGCACCGGCAGTTCCCGCGCGTCGCCGAGCCGCGCCCGCACGCCGGGCAGCCGCCCCGCCCGTTCGACGTGGAGGGGGACGGGGTCGAGGAGCTCCACCTCGTAGCCGTCGGCGGCCAGCCATTCGGCGTGCACCCCCGTGCCACCGCCGACGTCCAGCACCCGGGCCGGGGCCGGTGGCAGCACCCGCCGCAGCACGTCCTGCGTCCGCCAGAACTCCAGCCGGTCGCGTCCCTCGCGCAGCCGCCGGTGTTCCTCGTCCCGCTCGTAGTAGTCGAGGACTTCCCGTGTCACCGTCATACCTGATCATGCGGACCGTCGCGCCCCCGGGGCAACTGGATTCCCGGCCGCGCGGGCTCCGCGGGACTAGGACCGGTCGCCGGCGGCCGGGAGGGGGGCGGTGCCGTGGCCCGCCGCCGTCAGCTCCTTGCCGGTTACGGTCCGCAGGAACGGCACGACCGTGGCGGCCGCCAGGACCGCGAAGGCCGCGAACGACGCGCGGGTCCCCACCACTTCCGCGATCACCCCGGCGAGGGCCGCGGCCACGGGGAGGGTGCCCCAGCCGAGGAGCCGGGAGGCCGCCCCGTACCGGCCGAGCAGGCGGCCGGGGACGACGGTCTGGGCGATCGTGCGGGAGTTGACCGTCCACAGCGTGCCGCCCATGCCGCCCGCGAACGCCGCCGCGCCCACCGCCCACGCCACGGGAAGGACCGCCGGGACGAGCATCATGACGAACGTCCCGACCAGGTCGGTGAACAGCGCCCACCGCACGCCGAGCAGCCGGTTCACGACGGTGACGGCCAGGGCGCCGGCCAGCCCGCCGACCCCGATGGAGCTGATCAGCAGGCCGTACCCGGCCGGATCGAGAGACAGCACGTCCGCCGCGTACGTCGGCAGCAGCGCCAGCCAGGCGCTCCAGCAGGCGGCGAGCGCCGCGATGGTCAGGGACATGGTGCGAAGCAGCCGATGCCGCCAGACGAACGCCAGCCCTTCCCGTATCTCCGCCACGACCGAGGACGAACCGCCCGCCCGCGTCTCCGAAGAGGGGGACGCGACCTCCGCCGCGGCCGGGCCGTCCGCGGCGGGGGCGGCGTCGACCCTGGCCACGAAGCGTCCGGCCAGCAGGGCGAGGAGCACGCCGCCGAAGGCGAACCCGGCCGCCGCCGACCCCAGGGCGACGGCCGCGCCGGCGCCGACCAGCAGGCCGCCGACCGCCGGCCCGCAGAACTCGTTCGCGAGCGTCTCCACTCCGGCGATCCAGGCGTTGGCCCTGCCCAGCCGGTTGCGGGGGATCGCTGCGGGAACCAGCGCGCCGACGGCCGTGTTGGCCACCACCTCGGCGGCGCCGATGCCGAGCCCGGCGGCGTAGAGGGCGGGCAGGCCGAGGACGCCGGCCGTTCCCATGCCGAGGACGGCCGCCATTATGGCGAGGCGCACCAGGTTCGCGCCGGCCACCAGGCGGCGCCGGTCCCTCCTGTCGACCAGGACCCCGACGGGCAGGGAGATCAGCAGCCAGGGCAGGGTGAGGGTGAGCGCGACCCCGGCGACCAGGCCGGGCGACGCGGTGAGCTGTACCGCGAGGAGCGGCAGCGCCACCTTCGCGATCCCGTCGGCGAGATTGGTGACGCCGGTGAAGGCCACCAGCACGACCTCGTTCCGCCGCCCGCGACCGTCCTCGGCCGCCCTGGCAGGCCTCGTCCGGCTCTTCGAAGCGCCGCCCGCTTCGGCGACCGTCTCAGGCCCTTGCCGCACCCGCTCGGCCTGCCGCCCGAGCGCACCCTCGTCGATCGCGACGATCGTCTCCGTCACACCCACTCCAACCACCAAAAGGCTTTTGCCGGTTACATGCTAGCGGCGAGGCGGTCCGGCGGCCAGAGGTGGCGACCCGCGGACACGCGCGGTTTCCCGCCGCGAGCGGCGCCGCCCCCGCCCCACGTCTCACCGCGTCGGCGCCGAAGAACGAGCCACACGTCCGCCACGTCGGAAGTGGCGGCCTTCTTGGCATGTGGGTTGTTCTTGGAACACTATCGATATATCTTTGAGGCATCGAGAGCGGTCGATGGACGATCGTTCGGAAAGAAGAGATGAGGCAGAGATGTCACACGCACACACCATGAGAGAGATGCCGTGGCCCGACCCGCGGGCGCTCAAGGGGGCGGCGCTGGCCGCACTCGGGACGATGGCCGCCGGCTGGCAGGGCCACCACGGTCCGCACGGGCACCACCGCGGCCCGCACGGCGAGCACGACGACGAGGCCCGCGGCGAGCGCCGGTATCGCGGCAGGCGCGGCCCCGGCCCCTTCCCCTGGGACTTCGGACGAGGCCCGTTCGGTCCCGGCTTCGGCTGGGGAGGCGGGCGGCCGCCGTTCGGCAGGGGCGGGCGCAAGGCCAAGCGAGGCGACGTCCGCGCCGCCATCCTCGCCCTGCTCGCCGAGGAGCCGCGCAACGGCTACCAGATCATCCAGGAGATCGCCGAGCGCAGCCACGGGGGCTGGAAGCCGAGCCCGGGCGCGGTCTACCCGGCTCTGCAGCAGCTCACCGACGAGGGGCTGGTGCGCTCGGAGGAGGCCGACGGCCGCAAGACCTTCGACCTCACCGAGGCCGGCCGTGCCTACGTGACCGAGCACCCCGACGAGGTGGGCTCCCCGTGGGAGGAGATGACGCCGAACGTCGACGAGAGCGTCTACGAATTGTTCGATTTGTCGCGTCAGGCCGCCGCAGCGCTCTTCCAGGTGGCGCAGACTGGCAGTGACGGGCAGATCAGGCAGGCGAAGCAGATCCTGACCGAGACCCGCCGCAAGCTGTACCAGATCCTGGCCGACGGCGACACCTCGGAGGAGTGACGGTCGATGACCTCGCGGGACGATCTGCGGATCGGTGACGCGGAACGCGACGAGGTGATGAACGCCCTGCGCGAGCACTTCGCGCAGGGCCGTCTCACCCATGACGAACTCGACGAACGGCTCGACGCCGTCCTCGCCGCCCGCACGGCCGGCGATCTGGGCCGGGTGACGGCCGACCTTCCCGGGCCGCAGGCACGTCCCGTGGATCACGCGTGGCGCCCGCCGGGCGGCTGGGCGCCCCCGCCGCAGGCGGACCTCGCCACCTGGGGGCACCACCTGGCCGCCGCGCGCGGGGAGCGTCACCGGCGCCGGCGCGGGCACCACGGCAGGCCGCATCCGGTCGTCCTGGTGCTGGCGGTCCTCGCGATCGCGTCGCTCGTGTCCGGCTCGTTGATGCCGGTGTTCGGGGCGCTGAAGCTGCTGTTCCTCGGGTGGGTGGTGTTCGCCGTGCTGGGCCTGGTCCACCACCGGCACCATCACCACCGTCCCCGCCTGGGACGCCGCTACTGATCTCGCCGTCTGAGGGGGAAAGGGGCCGCCGGGAAGGGCGGAGGGGCGGTATTTGGGCCTTGACGGTGCCAGTCAGCCGTTTCATGATCGGCCTGTCGTCCCGACCGTCGCCATTCCCGGGTTTCGGCTCGCGCGTGTCCGGGCATGGTGGCGCACGTTGTCCGCGAGTACTTCGCGCCGCCAGCCCTGTGGGCACCGCCCCCGAAGACGAGGAGTTTCCATGGTCCCGGCCACGGACAGTCGGCTTGATCCCGATGTTTTCGAGCGGGTGCGCGGGCTGGACGCGGCGGTCCTCCCCCCGGAGCTGTACGGCCCGGAGTTCCGCCAGGCCTACGAGAGCGCCGACGGGGTGGTGTGGAAGCTCGAACGGGCCCAGCACTTCCACGAGCCGTACGAGCCGAGCTGGGTGGCGATGGCGGAGGGCGACTGGGAACGTTCCCTGCGGCTGATCGACGAGATGCGCGACTCCCTGGTCAGGGACTACGCGGGCTACGCGGAGTTCCGCAGGGTCCGCGTCGTCGAGCCGCCGCTCACCCCGTACATGCAGTGGGAGCTGCTGGTGCTCGCCGCCCGCGCCGATGCCGGGGAGCGGGCCCGCGTCGTGCCCGCCTCCGCCGTCCGGCGCTACGAGCGCCCGGGCCGCCCGCTGCCCGAGCTGCTGGTCTTCGAGTCGGGCCTGATGTACGAGGTGCTGTACGACGCCGGCGGCGCCCACCTCGGTGGGCGCCGCATCACCGACCCGGCCGCCGTGGAGTCGTGCCTGGCCGCCCTGGCCCGGCTGTACGAGCAGGGCGAGGACCTGCCCGGCTACGTCCGCCGCGAGGTCGTCCCGCTGCCGGCTCCGCCGGCCCTCAGCCCCGTTCTCCGCACATCGCCCTCATCCCCGCAGGAGCACATGTAGCGCGCCGCCAGGGAGATCCGGGCTCGTACGGAGAACAGGCCTAGAGACGAGGGTCGACGGGTTCGGACTCGAGCGCGAGGACGGCGAAGACGGGCTCGTGGACGCGCCACAGGGGCTCGCCCGCGGCCAGTCTCGCCAGCGATTCGAGGCCGAGCGCGTGCTCGCGCAGGGCCAGCGATCTCTTCTTGCCCAGGAAGCGGCCCCGCAGGTCGGCGAGACTCTCGGTGTAGTCGGGGCCGTAGATGATGCGCAGGTACTCCCGCCCCCGCACCTTGACACCCGGCTGCACCCGCCCGGCCGCCGGGGCGGCGGGCTTGACGACCATGCCCTCGCCGCCGGCCTCGGTCAGGGAGGTCCACCACTCGACGGCCGCCGCGCGCGACTCCGGCGAGCCGAGGGACACGAACAGGTGCCGGGTGGGGGTGATGATGTCGGACGACAGCCGCGCCAGCGTCGACAGGTGCCAGGAGTGCGGCTCCTCCCCCGCCGTGGCCCGTCCCTCCGCCGCGAGGATCTGGAACGGCGCGAACCGCACCCCCGACAGACCGGACACCGGCCAGCAGTACCGTGCGTAAGCGTCGCGGAATCGGGCAGCGTTGCCGGCGCGGCGCCGGGTGCGATCCACCAGGTCCTCCACACCCAGACCGCGCCCGGCCGCCGCTTCGAGTACGGCGAGGGCCTCGGGGAGCGCGGCACGGGCCGCCGCGCCCACGGACGCGTACTGCTCGCGGATCAGCCCGCCCGCCTTGGCCGACCATGGCAGCAGCTCGCCGTCGAGCACCAGCCAGCCGGTGCCGAGCTCGTCCCACAATCCCGCCTCCGACACGGCCGCCCTGAGCCGGTCGACCAGCTCCGCCGTCAGCGCCGGGTCGTCGAAGAACGGCCGCCCGGTGCGCGTGTGCACGGTGCCGCAGCTGCCGTCCCGTACGCCGAACCGCGCCGCGGCGACCTCCGGGGTGCGGGTCAGCACGGCCACCGCCCGCGAGCCCATGTGCTTCTCCTCGCACACCACCTCGCCGACGCCCGCCCGGTGGAACTCCTCCAGGGCCTCGTCGGGGTGCTCCAGGTAGCCCTCCCGTGAGGAGGTCTCCGTCGGTGCCATGGTGGGCGGCAGGTAGACGAGCCAGCGCGGGTCGACGGCGAACCGGCTCATGATCTCCAGCGCGGCGGCGGAGTTCTCCTCGCGGATCTTCACTCTGCCGCCGGCACGGATCTCGACGTACCGGGTGCCCCGGACGTCCCCGATGTCGAGCACGCCGGGGTCGCGCTCGACGGGCGCCGCCGCCAGCGGGCGGGCCGGCTCGTACCAGACCCGCTCGGCCGGGACGGAGGCCAGCTCCCGCTCGGGGTAGCGCAGCGCGGTCAGCTTCCCGCCGAACACGCAGCCGGTGTCCAGGCAGATCGTGTTGTTGACCCATTCGGCCTCCGGGACCGGCGTGTGGCCGTACACGACCATGGCCCGGCCGCGGTAGTCCTTGGCCCACGGGTAGCGGACGGGCAGGCCGTACTCGTCGGTCTCGCCCGTCGTGTCGCCGTAGAGGGCGAACGAGCGCACCCGCCCTGAGGCGCGGCCGTGGTAGGCCTCCTTCAGGCCCGCGTGCGCGACGACCAGGGCGCCGCCGTCGAGCTGGTAGTGGCTGATCAGGCCGTCCATGAAGGCCTTGGCCGCCTCGCGGAACTCCTCGGGCTCGCGGGCGAGCTGCTCCAGGGACCGTTCGAGGCCGTGCGCGACCGTGACCTTGCGCCCGTTGAGCGCGCGGACGAGCTTCTGCTCGTGGTTGCCCGACACGCACAGCGCCGTGCCGGCCGCGACCATGCCCATGACCAGCCGCAGCACGCCCGGCGAGTCCGGCCCGCGGTCGACCAGGTCGCCGACGAAGACGGCCGTGCGGCCCTCGGGGTGCGCGGCGCCGACCGGCCTGCCGGTCTCGTCGCGGCGCACCTCCCAGCCGAGCGCGCCGAGCAGGGTGGTGAGCTCGCCGAGGCACCCGTGGACGTCCCCGATGATGTCGAACGGCCCGGTCAGCTCGCGGCGGTCCGTCCAGGCCTTCTCGTACACGATCGTGGCCTGGTCGATCTCGTCGCCGCGCAGCACGTGCACGCGCCGGAAGCCGTCCCTGGAGATCTTCGACAGGGATCGTCGCAGGTCCTTGCGCTGCCGGGTGATGACGTGGGAGCCGAAGTCCCGGTCGGGGCGCAGGGCGTTGCGGGCGACCGCGACCTCCTCGGGCACGTCGAGGACGATCGCGTCCACCAGCACGTCGTGGCTCCTGGCCAGCTCGACCAGCTTCTTGCGGGCCTCCCACTGGACGTTGGTGGCGTCCACGACCGTGAGCAGCCCGCGCCGCAGCCGCGTGCCCACGATGTAGTTCAGCACGTCGAAGGCGTCCGGGGTCGCCGCCTGGTCGTTCTCGTCGTCGGCGACCAGCCCCCTGCAGAAGTCGGAGGAGACGACCTGGGTCGGCCGGAAGTGCTTGCGGGCGAAGGTCGACTTGCCGCTGCCGGACACCCCCACCAGCACGACCAGCGACATCGCCGGAACCCTGATCTCAGCCACGACTGAACACCCCCATCTGGGTCGGCGGGCCCACCTCGGGGTCATCGTCGCCGACGGGCCGGTACGCCACGCGGTAGCCGTACTCGCGGCAGACCCTCTCCGCCCACGCGGTGAACTCCGCGCGGGTCCATTCGAAGCGGTGGTCGGGGTGCCGCATCCCGGTCAGGAACTCGTAGCGCACGTTGTACTCGCTGTTGGGCGTCGTGACGATCACCGTGCCCGGCCTGGCGTCGCCGAAGACCACCCGCTCGAGGGCGGGCAGCCGGGGCGGGTCGACGTGCTCGACCACCTCCATCAGCACGGCGGCGTCGTACCCGGCGAACCGTTCGTCGGTGTAGGTCAGGGCGCCCTGGAACAGCTCCAGGCGCTCCCGGCGGGCGTCCGGCATGCGGTCGAGCTTCAGGCGGCGGGCCGCCAGGGCGAGCGCGCGGGCCGAGACGTCGACGCCGGTGACCTTGGTGAAGGCGGGGTCGCGCAGGAGCTCGCCGACCAGCCCGCCGGAGCCGCAGCCGAGGTCGATCACGCTGCGCGCCCCCAGCTCGGCGAGCACGGCGACGACGGCGTCCCTGCGCAGCAGGTTGAGCGGCCGCCGTTCGGGCCCGCCCTCCTGCTGCGCGGGCGGCTCGCCCCCGGGCGGCACGACCGCCTCGGCCGCGGCCTCCTGGGCCTCCGGCTCGGCCTGGGCGCCCGGTTCCTCCTCGATGGGAGGTTCCAGCTCCTCCTCGACGTCGTCGCCCAGTTCGGCCAGCCGGGCGAACGCCTCGTGGGTGAGGCTCCGGCGGCGGCCGAGGTAGCGGCGCGTGATCCGCCCGCGCTCCGGGTGGGACGCCAGCCAGCCCTCCCCCGCGCGGACCAGCTTGTCGACCTCGTCGGAGGCGATCCAGTAGTGCTTGGCGTCGTCCAGCACCGGGAGCATGACGTACAGGTGGTTGAGCGCGTCGGCCAGCCGGACCGCGCCGCGCAGCACCAGCCGTACGTACCGCGAGTCGCCCCACTCGGGGAACCCCTCGTCCAGCGGTACGGCCCGCGCCTCCACCTGCCAGCCGAGCGGCTCGAACAGCTGGTGGGCGAGCTCCGGACCGCCCCGGCACGGCAGGGCGGGCACGGTGATCTCCAGCTCGACCGGCCCGGCCGCCAGCTCGGGCCTGGCCTTGCAGATGCCGGCCCGGGCGGTCCTGAAGACGTCCGCGAGCGCCACGGCCAGCATCGAGGAGGCCGCGTAGGGGCGGTCGTTGACGTACTGGCCCAGGCTGAAGTCCGGGGACGATCTGCCGCGCGAGCGGACCAGCCGGACCGGGTCGACCTCCAGCATGAGCGCCGCCGTACAGCGTTCCTCGGAGGCCTCCGGGTAGAGCACCCTGGCCGTGCCGAAGGACTGGCCGAATTCCTGCACCCGGTCCGGATGCTTGTGCAGCAGGAAGCCGAGATCGGTGGCGGGTCGCGTGGTCGTCGAGATGGTCAGGAGCACGTTGCCCGATTTTTCCCTAACCGGATCACCACGGCCACCGGATTAGGCGTGTGGCCGGGCCCTCGGCTCGCCGTCACCTCCCGGGCGCGGGGCCCCGTTCCCCGCGCCCCGCCTCAGACGTTCGGCAGGATCTCGGAGGCGATGAGCTCCAGGTGGTCGAGGTCGGACAGGTCGAGCACCTGGAGGTAGACGCGCTCGCAGCCGATCTCCGCGAACTTCCCGATCTTGTCGATGACCTCCTGCGGCGTGCCGGCCAGGCCGTTCCCGCGCAGCTCGGTCACCTCGCGGCCGATGGCCGCCGCGCGGCGGGCGATCTCGGCCTCGTCCGCGCCGACGCAGACCACCTGAGCGGCCGAGTAGACCATGGACCCGCGGCCGGCGGCCTCGCACGCCTGGCGGACCCGCCCGTAGGCGGCCGCGGTGTCGTCCAGGCGATTGAACGGCACGTTGTACTCGTCGGCGAACCTCGCCGCGAGCCGCGGCGTGCGCTTGGCGCCGGTGCCGCCGATGATCACCGGCGGACGCGGGCTCTGCGCGGGCTTGGGCAGCGCGGGCGAGTCGGCCACCCGGTAGTAGGCGCCCTCGAAGGAGTAGGTGTCGCCCGGCTTGGTGGTCCACAGGCCGGTGATGATCTCCAGCTGCTCCTCGAACCGGGCGAAGCGCTCGGCGACCGGCGGGAACGGGATGCCGTACGCCTTGTGCTCGGCGTCGAACCAGCCCGTGCCGAAACCGAACTCCACTCGGCCACGGCTCATCTGGTCGACCTGGGCGACGCTGATGGCGAGCGGGCCCGGCAGACGGAACGTCGCCGCCGTGACGAGCGTGCCGAGGCGGATCGTCTCCGTCTCGCGGGCCAGCGCCCCGAGCGTCACCCACGAGTCGGTCGGCCCCGGCTCCGGGTCCACCCCGCCCATGTGCAGGTAGTGGTCGGAGCGGAAGAACGCGTCGAACCCCAGCCGCTCGGCGGCCTGCGCCACCCGGAGCTGGTCCTCGTAAGAAGCCCCCTGCTGGGGCTCGGTGAAGATCCTTAGTTTCATATGGCCATTATCCCGTCAGCCCGGACATTTCTCCGGGGTGCCGTAGGGGTTCGTAAGAACCCCGGCAGCGGGTAAGAAAACGCCCATGGGGGGACTTCCTACCTACTCTCCGATGCTCGCCCAGCTCGGGCCGCTGCCGCCGCCGGGCGAGGACGACGCGTGGGGACACGAGATGAAGTGGGACGGGGTGCGCGCCCTGGCGTACATCGAGGACGCCGCCCTGCGCCTCATCTCGCGCAACGGCAAGGAGGTCACCGTCGCCTACCCCGAGCTGTACCCCCTGGCGGGCGCGGTCGGCGGCCACGACGTCGTCCTGGACGGGGAGATCGTCGCCTTCGACGAGGCCGGCCGCCCGAGCTTCTCGGCCCTGCAGCCCCGCATGCACCAGCGGCGCGAGGAGCGGGTGCGGCGGCTGGCGCGGACGGTGCCGGTGACGTACATGCTGTTCGACGTGCTGCACATCGGCTCGGAGCCCTCGATCGCCCTGCCGTACGTCCGGCGCAGGGAACTGCTGGAGAGCGTCGTGTCGACCGGCGCCCGGTGGCAGATCCCGGCCTGGTTCCAGGACGACGGCGCGCACGCGATGGAGCTCAGCCGGCGGCTCGGGATGGAGGGGATCGTCTCCAAGCGCCTCCAGTCGCCCTACCGGCCCGGCCGCAGGACACCGGAGTGGACCAAGGTCAAGAACTTCCGCGCGCAGGAGGTCGTGATCGGGGGCTGGACCCCGGGGCAGGGCCGCCGGTCGTCCACGATCGGCTCGCTGCTGCTCGGCGTCCACGAGAACACCCGCCTGGTGTACGCGGGCAACGTCGGCACCGGGTTCACCGAGGAGACGCTGCGCGAGCTCGGCGAGATCCTCGCCCCGCTGGAGCGCCCGGCCTCGCCGTTCGACGGCCCCGTGCCGCGTGAGCAGGCCCGTCACGCCCACTGGGTGGATCCGGCGCTGGTGGGAGAGGTCCAGTACGCCGAGTGGACCCCCGACGGCCGCCTCCGCCACCCCTCCTGGCGGGGGCTGCGCGACGACAAGTCCCCCGAGAACATCACCCGCGAGGGCGAACCGCCCCAGCTCGCCGGCTGAGCCGGCGGCGGGGTGACACTCCAGGCGGTCCGCTTCGCACGGCATGTCACACTTCCCGGCCCGGGAGGCTCTCAGGGATCGGTGAAGCGGGCGGCACCGCCGGCCACGCCCCTCCAGGCGTGCGGCCACGGGGCCGTCCCGCGGACCTGACCGGTTCCACGGCCGTGGCCCCGGGCCCAACGGCGTCCACTCCCGGAGTTCGCATGTCGATCGCCTACATCGTCACCGCCCTCGTCACCGCCGCGGCCAACAGCTTCTCCGGCTTCGCCGCGATGACCCGTCTCGAGCCGATCATGCGGACGCTACGCCCCTCGTTGCGGAAGGCGGGCGTGCCCGAGACCTGGCTCGTCTTCCCGATCGGCGCGCTCAAGGCCGCCGGTGCCCTCGGGGTGGCGCTCGGGCTGCTCGGCGTACCGCTGGTCGGCACCGCCGCCGCGGCCGGCCTCGTCCTCTACTTCGTCTGCGCCCTCTACACCCACCTGCGGGTCGGCGACTTCTCGCCGCAGTTCTACCTGGCGATCGTGTTCCTCGCCCTGGCCGTGGCCACGCTCGCCCTGGACCCCGCACTGATCGTGGTCCCCACCGCCTGATCGGCCCCCGCACCGACCGGCCTACCAGGCGGTGCCGGGCGGGAAGGGGATCAGCTCGACGAGGTCGTCCAGGTCGACGTGCCGGGCGACCTCCGTCACCGAACCGCAGTAGGCGACCAGGAAGCCGTACTGCCGCACCCGCAGCAGCGCCCGTCCGTCCAGCCTGATCGCCTCGACCTCGAACCCTCTGCTCCCCACCCACCGCGACATGCGGGAAGAATAGGAAACCGCACGTCAAAGGCCAGCAAAGTCACTCCGCCGGGTTCACCGGAAGTCCTCCTCGAGGTACTCGCCGGACGGGCGCGTCCGCGGGCCGTCGTGCTCGTGCTCCTCGCGGCCGCGCAGCTCGGTCCGGCGGATCTTGCCCGAGATGGTCTTCGGCAGGTCCGCGAACTCCAGCCGCCTGATCCGCTTGAACGGCGCGAGGTGCTCGCGGCTGTGCGCGAAGATCGCCGCCGCCGTCGCGGCGTCCGGCTCCCACCCGGGGGCGAGCACGACGTACGCCTTGGGCACCGCCAGGCGCACCGGATCGGGGGACGGCACCACCGCCGCCTCCGCCACCGCCTCGTGCTCCAGCAGGACGCTCTCCAGCTCGAAGGGCGAGATCCGGTAGTCGGAGGCCTTGAACACGTCGTCGGTGCGGCCGACGTAGGTGAGGTGGCCGTCGGCGTCCCGCGAGGCCAGGTCGCCGGTGTGGTACAGCCCGCCCGCCATGGCCGCGCCGGTGAGCCCGGCGTCGCCGTGGTACCCGGTCATGAGGCCGAGCGGCCCGGACGACAGGTCGAGGCACAGCTCCCCGTCGTCGCCGGCGGCGCCGGTCACGGGATCGGCCAGCACCACGGTGTACCCGGGCAGCGGACGGCCCATGGAGCCGGGCTTGACCGGCTGGCCGGGCGGGTTGCCGACCTGCGCCGTCGTCTCCGTCTGCCCGAATCCGTCGCGGATCGTCACCCCCCACGCCGCCGAGACCTGCTCGATCACCTCCGGGTTGAGCGGTTCCCCCGCGCCGACGACCTTGCGCGGGGGCGTGCGCAGCAGGGTGAGGTCGGCCTGGATCAGCATCCGCCACACCGTGGGCGGGGCGCAGAAGCTCGTCACGCCGCAGCGGTCCATCTCGGCCATCAGCCGGGCGGGGTCGAACCGGGCGTAGTTGAACACGAAGACGGTCGCCTCGGCGTTCCAGGGGGCGAACACGCTGCTCCAGGCGTGCTTGGCCCAGCCCGGCGAGGAGATGTTCAGATGGACGTCCCCCGGCTGCAGGCCGATCCAGTACATCGTGGACAGATGCCCCACCGGGTAGGAGGCGTGGGTGTGCTCCACCAGCTTGGGCCGCGCGGTCGTGCCCGAGGTGAAGTAGAGCAGCATCGGGTCGTCCGCCCTGGTCACACCGTCGGGCTCGAAGGCGCCCTCCGCCCGGTACGCCTCGGCGTAGCCCACCCAGCCGTCCACCGGCTCCCCCACGACGATCCGGGTGTAGTCGCCGGCCGGGAACTTGCCGGTCTCGCCGGACGCCGTCACCACGTGCCGGACACCGCCCCGCTCGAGGCGGTCGGCGACGTCCGCCGGGCCGAGCAGCGGCGTCGCCGGGATGATCACGGCGCGGAGCTTCATCGCGGCCAGGATCGTCTCCCACAGCTCCACCTGGTTGCCCAGCATCAGCAGCAGCCGGTCCCCCGGCCGTACGCCCTGGGCGCGCAGGTGACCGGCCACCTGGTCGGAGCGGCGCGACAGCTCCGCGAACGACCACCGCCGCTCGGATCCGTCGGCCTCGACGATCCACAGCGCCGTCCGGTCGTTGCCGCGGGCGATCACGTCGAACCAGTCGAGCGCCCAGTTGAACTCCGTCAGGCCCGGCCACCGGAACTTCTCGTACGCCATGGCGTAGTCCTCCCGGTGAGCGAGCAGGAAGTCACGGGCTGCCCTGAAGGCCTCGGCGCCGGCCATCGCGTATTCCTCCTGGTAGCCGCACGGCTACGGCTCTTGTAGGGTGATTTTCACGTGATTTTCACGTCCGTGAGCGACGTCTCACCACCCCCGGATGGGGGGAGGAGATGATGTGGTGCCCCTCGTTCCCGCCATTCCCCCGAGCGAATCCGACCACGTCCGCGACGCCCTCCTGACCCTGCGCCGGGCGACCGGACTGCCGGTGGCCTTCGCCGGGGCCGTCCTCGGAGGCGGGGCCCAGATGCGGCTCGGCGAGCTGATCGGCACCACCACCGGGTCGCTGCGCGGGCTGGTCGTCACCTCCGGGTTCGGGCTCGGCGGCAAGGCGTTCGCGCTGGGACGCCCGCTGGCCGTGTCCGACTACCAGGCCGCCCGCACGATCAGCCACGAGTACGACGGCGCCGTCTCGGCCGAGGGGCTGCGGTCGGTGCTGGCCGTGCCCGTCGTCGTACGGCGGGTGGTCCGCGCCGTCCTCTACGGTGCCACCCGGGAGCCGCTGGCGTTCGGCGACCGGGTGATCTCGGCGGCGATCGAGGGGGCGCGGCAGCTCGAGCAGGACCTCGTGGTCCGCGACGAGGCCCGGCGCATGCTCGCGGCCCTCGCCGCGCACCGGGACACCGATGCCACCCGGAGAGCCGATCTCCTCGAGGCCGGGGTCCACCCCGGGGACGGCGGATCCGCCGGGACGGCCGGTTCTCCGCCGGGCGCCGAGTCTCCCGGGAGCGCCGAGTGGGAGGAGGTCCGGCACGTCCACGCCGAGCTGCGCACCCTGGCCCAGCGCGTCCCCGATCCGGACCTCAGGCAGCGGCTGAGCGGCCTCACCGACCGGCTGGCCGCGGCGTCCCGCCCGGCCGGCTCGGCCACGCCGCCCGCCCTTCGCCTGTCCCCGAGAGAGACCGACGTGCTGGCCTGCGTGGCGATCGGCTGCACGAACGCGGAGGCGGCCCGCCAGCTCGGCCTGCTCCCGGAGACGATCAAGAGCTACCTGCGCTCGGCGATGCGCAAACTCGGCGCCCACACCCGCCTCGAAGCCGTCACCACCGCCCGCCGCACCGGCCTGCTCCCGTAGTCGTGATGGTAGGGCTGTCCCTACCTCGAGAAGCCGGTAGGCGTTACTGATCTTGCGGGCCCGTCGGCCGAAGAATGTTCACATCACCAGCGAGTACATGGAGATGTGAACATGAAGAAGTATCTTGCCGCCGCGGCCGCCGCCGTCGTCCTGCTGGGTGCCGCCGCCTCGCCCGTCGCGGCCGCCTCGTCCGTTTCCGCCGGCGCGCACGAGAGCGTGCAGCGGCAGCTGGATCGCCTGACCACCCAGGACGGCCTGACGGGCGCGGTGCTGTCGGTGCGTGAGCGTGACGGCCGCACCAGGACGTGGACCTCGGGGACCGCCGAGCGTGGCACGGGCAAGCCGATGGTCGGCGGTGACGGGCGCTTCCGCACGGCCAGCGTCACCAAGTCGGTCACCGCGGTGACGGTGATGCGCCTGGTCGCCGACGGCAAGGTGGACCTGGACGAGCGGGTCGAGCACTACCTGCCCGGTTCGCTCCACGGCGCGCGGGTCACCGTCCGCCAGCTGCTGCAGCACACCAGCGGCCTGCCCGAGTACTTCGACCTGGTCGACTGGAGCAAGCCCGCCACCCCCGCCGACCACCTCGCCCTGGCCCTGACCCGCAAGCCCGTCGGCAAGCCGGGCGAGCGGTGGTTCTACTCCAACACCAACTACCTGGTGGCGGGCATGCTCATCGAGAAGGTGACCGGCAAGGACTTCCGGCAGGTCACCAAGGACGGCGTGCTCAAGGGCCTGCGCGGCACCTACTGGCCGAAGAACGGCGAGCTCGGCATCCGCGGCGAGCACGCCCACACGTACGGCGTCAGCCCGCTGAACCCGAAGGCCGGGGAGACCGACCTCACCCGGCTCCCCGGCCACGTCTTCGGAGCGGCCGGCGGCCTGGTCACCACCCCTGACGACCTGAACCGCTTCTGGCAGGCCGTCCCGGACCGGACGCTGCGCACGATGCTCGCCGGCGCGGTCCCCGCTTCGGACCCCAAGGGCAGCCACTACGGCCTCGGCCTCTACACCTATCCGCTGAGCTGCGGAACCGCCTGGATGCACGACGGCGGCCTGCCCGGCGTGCGGGTGCTCAGCGGACGCGTCCGGAACGGCAGGGCCGCGACCGTCTACGTCACGGGCACCCCGAAGAGCGACCAGCACCTGTTCTCCGCCCTCGACACCGCCCTCTGCGCACCATCCGCCTGAGGCATCTGTTCTCCGCCTCTGCTCACCGTCCGCCTGAGGCATCCAGCCGCTCACGCCGCCCGTGCACCGGCCCCGCCCGCGGGAGGAACCGCCCATCCGGCCGGCCGGTGCGATCTATGATGATCACACGGCAGCGAGGAGGGCGATGTCAGAGCAGACGCCGCAAGGCGAGGGGAACTCCGGCGGTTCAGGCCGCTCATCCCTCGTCCTGACCGTCGCCGGCCTGGTCGTCGCCGTCGTCAGCGCTCTCGCCGCCCTCATCGTCGTGCCGGAGATACGCACGATGCTCGGGCTGAGCAACGATCCCCCGTCATCGGCCCCGGCGGCTCCCCCGTCGCAGGCCCAGCACAGTGCGCCCCTTCCGGTCGGCTCCGGGACCGACGGGACGCCCCCCGCCACCCCTTCCCCGTCCCCGTCGCGCGCGTCCGGGGATGAGATCCGGTGGTCCGGTCCCCTGATCCTGACCTACGTCGACCTCGACACCGTCCCGCCCACGGTGCTGTCCAGCAACGACCGGGCCAGCGTCTGGGTCAACTACGGCTCGGACAAGAACGAGGTCTACGGGCTCAGGGGCGCGCTCTTCACGACGAACCCCACCGTCGCCCTCTGGGAGACCGCGGCCAAGCCCACCCGGGAACAGTGCACGGAGATGATCTCCACCCAGGGGACGGAGACCCTGCGGATCACCAGCGGCACTCGTTTCTGCGCCAGGACGGCCGGCGGCCGCACCGCCTTCGTCACCGTCAAGTCGTTCGACGATTCGAGGGAGGCCTACAAGGCCACCGCGACCGTCTGGGACGCCGTCTCCCCGGAGAACCAGTAGCCGCCGGGCTCGTCGACCGCCCGGACGGGCCGTGCCACGTCCGGCGGCCACCGGGACGGCGAACGCGGGCCGGGCCGCTCACACCGGCAGCTCCGACAGGCGGCGGGTCAGGTACTCGCTCACCGGGTCGCTGCCGGCCAGGCCGATCGCCGAACGGTAGGCGTCGGCCGCCTCGGTGTGGCGGCCGAGGCGGCGCGGCCATGGTCGCCTCCGGCACCAGGCACGCTCGGGCGATCTCCGCCGTGCTCATGCCCGCGACGGTGCGCAGCGTCAACGCCACCCTGGCCTCCAGCGCCAGGGCCGGATGACGGCAGGTGAACAGCAGACGCAGCCGGTCGTCGGGGAGACCGGTGCCGCCGTCCCCGTCCGGCTCCTCGACCGCCATCCGCTCCAGCTTGGCGGCCCATCTCCACTCCCACCTCTCACCACACCGCCCCTCGTAGGCGGCCTCACCCGGACGACGAACGAGAACCGGCCGGATGGACACTTCCGGGAACCCCGATCACGGCTCGCCGGGACGCCGCGCACCCCTGCCGGGGATGGCCACCTTTTTGTGCGTACTTGTCGGGGAGAGCGGGGCGGCGTGAAGCTTGGTCGTGGCGGTCGGGTCCGCGGAGATGGGAGGCCGGGGATGTCTCAGGAGACCTGCTCGGCCTCGGCCAGTTTCTCCAGGCGGCGGTGGCCCCAGTCGGAGAGAGGCTCCAACGCCGCGGAGAGTTCGCGGCCGAAGGCGGTCAGGGAGTACACGGTCTTGAGCGGCCGCTCATCGTGCACCTCCCGGTGGACCAGTCCATCGGCCTCCATCTCCCGCAGCGTCTGAGTCAGCACCTTCTCGGTGAGGCCCGGCAGCCGCCGGCGCATCTCACCGGGACGGTGCGGGCGGGTCTGCAGGAGCCACAGCAGCACCGTCTTCCATTTGCCGTCGATCACGGCGATGGCGGCGGTCACTCCGCACACGTTCCGGTCCTGGGCACGGCTGCGCGTCATTTCCCCCTCCATCCATGCAAGGAGTCGTCATGCACACCGAACAGTCTGCCGTCACCGTGCTCGGCCTCGGGCCGATGGGCCGGGCGCTCGCCGGCGCCTTCCTGGACGCCGGCCTGCGCACCACGGTCTGGAACCGGACGCCGGGCAAGGACCGGGAACCGGTCGAACGAGGCGCGGCCGGCGCCGGATCACCCGAGGCCGCCGTCGCCGCGAGCCCGCTGACCGTCGTCTGCGTGGTGAACTACGACGCGGCGGACGCCGTCCTGCGGGACGAGGCGGTCACCGGCGCGCTCAAGGGGCGCACGGTGGTGAACCTGACCGCCGACACCCCTGACCGGGCCCGGGACACCGCGGCCTGGACCGCCGAGCACGGCATCGGGTACCTGGACGGCGCCATCATGACGCCGGCCACCACCATCGGGACGCCGGCGGCGGCGTTCCTGTACAGCGGCCCGGCCGAGCTCTACCGGGAGCACCGGGCGGTGCTGGACGCGCTGGGCGGCACCCACACCCACCTCGGCGAGGAGATCGGCCGGGCGGCCGCCTACGACATCGCGCTGCTCGACATCTTCTGGACGGCGATGGCGGGGTACGCGCACGCGCTGGCGGTGGCGAGGGCCGAGGGGATCAGCGCGCGGGAGCTGGCGCCGTTCGCCAGGGGCATCGGGGCGATCCTTCCCCCGATCTTCCAGCAGGGCGCCGAGGAGGTCGACAGCGGCAGGTACTCGGGCGAGGGCAACCCGATCACCTCGGCGGTGTCGTCCATGGCCCACATCGTCCACACCTCCGAGGGCCACGGCATCGAGGCCGGCGTGATGCGCGCGGCCGAAGGCCTGGCGCGCCGCGCCATCGGCCGGGGGCACGGCACCGACGGTTTCCTCCGGATCACCGAGATCCTCGCCCCCCGCTGAGCCCTGGTCGCTCCTCGATGGTGACGCCCATGGCGCTCGCCAGGGTGTGCACCAGGCTCTGCGCGTCGCGGCTGCTGAGGGTCGCGCCCCTGAGGCTGGTGACGCCGCCGATCCCCAGGAGCACGCAGTCGCTGAACCTCGCCCCCTCCAGCCGGGCGCCGGAGAACTGGGCGCCGGTCAGGTCTCAGCGTTCGAAGCGGACGCAGCCGGCGGCCTCTCCTGTCAAGGATCCTGGGGGCGGCCGAATCCGGTCGATCGCCGGGCCCGCCGCGCCTGCCCGCCGAGCCGGCCCAGGTCTTCGAGGCCGTGGAGCTCGATGACGGGGTCAGGGCCTGCGGTTCAGCCTCGCGAGCTCCTCGGGGGTGAGCGTCAGGTCGCCCGCCGCCGCCGAGTCGCGGACGGACTCGGGGCGGGTGGCGCCGGGGATCGGGATGACGTGGGGGCCGGCGGCGAGGTGCCAGGCGAGGCACACCCGCTGCGGGCTGACGCCCCGTTCCCGGGCGATCTCGTGGAAGGGGGTACGCCCGGCCGCCTGAGCCGGAGCGGGCTCGCCCTTCTCCAGGGCGCTGAGCGCGATGCCGCCGAGAGGGCTCCAGGGCAGGAAGGCGAGGCCGAGTTCGGCGCAGAGCCGCAGTTCGGGTTCGCCGTCGCGGACGGCGGGCGAGTACCGGTTCTGCACCGAGACCAGCCCCTCCCCCAGCTCCCGCCGCGCCAGCCGGATCTGCGCGGCGTCGACGTTCGACACCCCCGCCATGCGGATCTTCCCCTGGTCGAGCAGGTCGCGTAGCGCGCCCACCGACTCGGCGAACGGGACCGCCGGGTCGGGCTTGTGCAACTGGTAGAGCCCGATGGCGTCGGTGCCGAGCCGCTTGAGCGACGCCTCGCAGGCGGCCCTGAGGTGCCGGGGGTCGCCGTTCACCGTCCACGAGCCGTCGCCGGGACGTCCCCGGCCGCCCTTGGTGGCGATGAGGACGCCGGTGGTGTCGCCGCCGTACCTCGCCAGCGCGCGGGCGATGAGGAGCTCGTTGTGCCCGGCCTCCCCGGCGTGCCAGTGGTAGGAGTCGGCGGTGTCGATGAGCGTGACGCCGGCGTCGAGCGCCGCGTGGATCGTCGCGACGGCCCGGGTCTCGTCCGGCCTGCCCTCGATGGACAGGGGCATGGCGCCGAGCCCGACCGGGCCGGCGGGGACGTTTCCGATCAGACGCATGCCAGGGCCTCCGAGACGACGCGCGGCAGCCAGTCCGCGGTGTGCGAGAACGTGAATCCGAGCCGGGCCGCGCGTCCGTTGTCCATGCCGTAGGCGCGGTCGAAGGAGAACGGCGAGGGCCGTCCGTCCGTGGTGAGGACGGCGTGGCCGACCCCGGCGGCCGCCAGCGCCTCGCACAGGCCGGTGACGTCGAGCGGCCCGTCGGAGCAGGCGTTGACCGGCCCGGTGAAGGCGGACCGCGCGGCCCACACGAGGAAGTCGGCGATCTCCTGGTCGTTGATGAACGACGAGGGGCGCGGCGCGGGGTGTGCCACGATCGGGAGGCCTTCCGCGACGCGGGTGACGTAGTGGGCGAGCCGGCCGGTGAAGTCCTCACCACCCAGGACGTGGCCGGCGCGGACGCTCACGAAGCCGAACGCCGGCTCACCGGCGAGCACGGCCTCGGCCTGGCGCTTGCCCTCGCCGTAGTGCTCGTCGAGGAACGCCGGGTCGTCCCAGGGCAGGTCCATCCGGACCGGCTGGGCGGCGAGGTCGACGGCGTCCTCGGCCAGGGGCGTGCCGGTGGAGGCGTCGAGGGAGGAGTACACCTCGATGGTGGAGGTCATGACGTACCGCCGGGTGCGGCCCGCGAAGATCCGCCGCGCGACGGCCGCCTGGCGCGGGGTGTAGCAGACCTGGTCCAGCACCACGTCGAAGGCGCGGTCCGCGAGGGCGGCGCGCAGCCCTTCCTCGTCGTCGCGGTCGGCGAGGAGGTGGGTCACCCCCTCGGGGGCCGGTGAGGACCCCCGGTTCACGACGGTCACCGCGACGCCCTCGTCCCGCAGCCGCTCGACCACTCGTCTTCCGAAGTACCGGCTGCCGCCGATGACGCACACGCTGTTCATGAGGACAGCCTGGCGGGCCTATGGTCATCAGTGGTAGTGATGACTTGCTTAGGCCGTCGTTAGGAGAGCTGATGATCGATGTCCAGCGCCTGCGGGTGCTGCGCGAGGTGGCCCGGCACGGCAGCTTCAACCGGGCCGCCGCCGCGCTGCGCTTCACCCCCTCGGCCGTCTCACAGCAGATCGCCGCGCTGGAACGGGGCCTCGGCCTGGCCGTGGTCGAGCGCAGCACCCGGGGCGTGACGCTCACCGAGCCGGGCCGCATGCTGGTGGAGACCGCGGAGGCCATCGCGGCGGAGCTGACCGACGCCCAGGAACGCATCGACCGGCTCTCCCGTGACCGTGCCCATTTCACCGTCGCGACGTTCGCCAGCGGCGGGCGGCGGCTGCTGCCCTCCGCGCTGGCCCGGTTCGCCGCCGAGCACCCCGAGGTGGACCTGACGATCCTGGAGCGGGAGCCGGAGGACAGCCTGCCGCTCCTGCGGCAGGGCCTGGCCGACATCGCGCTGGCCTATCATTTCGACGGCCCGCCGCCCGCCCGTCCCGGCGACCGGTCCGGCCTCGACTGGACGGCGCTGCGGCCCGATCCGTTGCGGGTGGTGATGCCCCGCGCCCATCCGCTGGCCGGCCGCCCGAGCCTCCACCTGGCCGAACTGGCCGACGAACGCTGGGTGCTGGGCTGCCTGAAGACGGTCGGCCTGCTCGGGCACTACGCCACCCTGTCGGGGTTCGAGCTGCGCGTCTCCTGCAGCGCGACCGACTACATGTTCGCCCAGTCGCTGGTGTCGGCGGGCGTCGGCGTCGCCCTCATCCCCGAGATCGCCCTGATGGAGGCCCCCGATCTGGTCACCGTCCCGCTGGAGCCGCCGAGCCCGTCCCGCCACATCGGCGTCGCCACCACCCGCCGCCACCGCGGCGCCACACAGCCGTACGTCGACGCCTTCCTGCGGCTTCTGACCACCCCCGAGGAGAGTTCAGCGGTCCTCGCTGCTCGCCGACCTGCCCGAGGAGGGATCGCACAGGACGACGTATCCGTCACGGGAGAAGACTTCGCGGTATCCGCGCCGTCGCAGTAGTTCGACGTCCGCGATCTGATCCTGGATCGAATCGAACTGCGGCTGCTTGGCCTTGAGATCCGCCAGGATCCATGGGGCACGTTCGGGACGCGCCGCGGTCTTCGCCGCCCAGGCGACGACCTTCGTCCGAGCCGACAGGCTGGGGCCCAGCGCCCGATTAATGCCTGTATGGGATACTTAGATGGTCAGTGTCGCCACGGAGATCCTGTGTCGGACCGGTAGCCATCTCCGCCGCTCATGGCCAGCGCGAGCTCGCTACGGCGCAGCCGGCATGGCCGATCGTTCCAGCCGCCCGCACCACAGTCCCCGGCGTACCGCCACCCGTACCGAACGACGCATCATCAAAGTCCGCCTGGCCGCCACTGGGGACCAGCCCGGATCGCCTACCTGCTGCACCTCATCCACCGTGCACCGGGTCCTGGTCCGCTACCGGCCGGCCCGGATGTCCCACCTGCTCGGCGCCACCAGCACCGCGATCCGCCGCTACGAACGGGCGACACCCGATCGGCGGGGCGTTCGCATTTACGTGCAGGCAGGTGCCCATGCGCAGCGTGACACGGGCCAGGGCCATGATCGTGCGCAGAGTATGCGCAAAGATCTTGGAAGACCCTGGCCCACGCTGACCGACCGTGTCCCATCACGTGTGGCATAACTGCTGGTCAGGGCCTAGATCGCCTCTTTGACCAGGAGCGCCACACATTCGACGTGGTGGGTCATCGGGAAGGCGTCGAAGGCCCTCAGGTCGGCCAGGGGGTAGCCGCGTCCGGCGAACCAGGCCAGGTCGCGGGCCAGGGTGGCCGGGTCGCAGGAGACGTAGACGATGCGGGCGGCGTCCAGGCTCGCGACGCGGCTCACCACGTCCCGTCCCAGCCCGGTGCGCGGCGGGTCGGCGACCACCACGTCGGCCCGCTCGACGCCCAAGCGGTCGAGGGCGTCCTCGACCCGCCCGCGCTCGACCCGCGCCTGCGGAAGGTCGCGGAGGTTGTGGCGGGCGTCCTGCACCGCGCGCGCGTCGGACTCGATGCCGAGCACCGCCCCCTCGGCGCCGGTCGCCTCGGCGAGGCCGGCGGCGAACAGCCCGACGCCGCAGTACAGGTCGAGGGCCCAGTCTCCGGGACGCAGGGCGGCGAACTCCAGGACGGCGTCCAGCAGCACGGCGGGCGCTCCCGGGTGTACCTGCCAGAAGCCGCTGCCGGTGACCTGGAACTCCCGCTTGCCGACCCGCTCGGTGAGAGCGGTACGGCCCCGCACGGCCCGGACGTGGCCCCGGCCCTCGTCGACCAGGACGCCGGCCTCGGCGCCGAGCTCGGGCACCGCGACCGTGCGGTGGCCCTTCGGGGACACCACGACGGCCCGCTCCTTGGCGGAGGTCGCGATCGCCTCCACGCTCGCGGCGCCACGCCAGTTGCCGCCCTCGACGCCGACGCGTTCGACCTCCGGGTGGGCGATCAGGCAGGCGTCGACCGGCTCGATCTCGTGGGAGCGGTGGCGGCGCAGGCCCGGCACCCCTTCGGGGGTGACGGCGAACTGCACGCGGGTCCGCCAGTCGAGGCCGCCCCGGTCGCCGGGCACCGGTTCGACGTCGACCTTCATCTCGAGACCGGCCAGCCTCTGGAGCTGCTCGGCCACCACCTCGCCCTTCAGGCGGCGCTGGGCCTCGAGGGTGGCGTGCTGCCAGTCGCAGCCGCCGCACCGTCCGGGCCCGGCGAACGGGCACGGCGGCGTGACCCGGTCGGGCGAGGCGTCGAGGATCTCGATCGCGTCGGCCCGCAGGAAACGCGTGGTCTCGTCGGTCACCTCGGCCAGCACGCGCTCGCCGGGCAGGGCGTGACGGACGAAGACCACCCGTCCTTCGTGCCTGGCCACGCACCAGCCACCGTTGGCTACGCGCTCAACGTTCAGTTCGATCGGCACTCCGGTCCCCCCGCTCACGTCTTGACGTGGTCATCCTTACGCGCCTCAGCGTACGGCCGGCGCACCGAGCCGGGGGCGAACGACTCCTGCCGCCCCTTGAGCCTGTCGGAGGATTCGAGCTGCCACGGCACGCTCGTGACCATCACACCCGGCTGGAACAGCAGCCGCCCCTTCAGCCGCAGCGCGCTCTGGTTGTGCAGCAGGTGTTCCCACCAGTGGCCGACGACATACTCCGGGATGAACACCGTGACGACGTCCCGGGGGGACTTGCGGCGCAGTTTCTTGACGTATTCGAGCACCGGTCGGGTGATCTCGCGGTACGGCGAGTCGAGGATCTTCAGCGGCACCGGGATGCCGCGGTTCTCCCACTCCTGCTGGAGCTGCCTGGCCTCCTCAGGGTCGACGCTGACCGTGACGGCCTCCAGGGTGGAGGGGCGGGTGGCCTTGGCGTACGACAGGGCGCGCAGCGACGGCTTGTGGATCTTCGACAGCAGGACGATGGCGTGGTTCCTCGCCGGCATCATCGACTCGTCGACGTGCGAGTCCTCCGGCACCGCCAGCTCGGTGGCCACCTTGTCGTAGTGGCGCCGGACGCCGCGCATCATCATGAACAGCACGGCCATGGCGGCGCACGCGATCCAGGCGCCGTGGGTGAACTTCGTGACCAGGACGACCACCAGCACCAGCCCGGTCAGCATGGCGCCGAAGGTGTTGATCCCCCGGGAACGCATCATCTGCGCGCGCTTCTTGGGGTCGGTCTCGGCGCGCAACAGCCTGTTCCAGTGGCGGACCATGCCGACCTGGCTGATCGTGAACGACACGAAGACGCCGACGATGTACAGCTGCACCAGGCGGGTGGTCTCGGCCTGGAAGACGTAGATCAGCACGCCGGCCATGGCGGCGAGGATGACGATGCCGTTGCTGAACGCCAGCCGGTCGCCCCGGGTGTGCAACTGACGCGGCAGGTAGCGGTTCTGGGCGAGCACCGAGCCGAGCACCGGGAAGCCGTTGAAGGCGGTGTTGGCGGCCAGCATCAGGATCAGCGCGGTCATCGCCGCGATCACGTAGAACGCCGGGGTGAAGTTGCTGAAGACGGTGTGCGCAACCTGGGCGATCACCGGGTCGGGGTGGTCGACGGTGCGGCCGCTGGGGTCGACGAGCCGGCTGCCCTGGGACGGGTCGGCGAGCTTGGTGCCGGTGATGTAGGCCAGGGCCGTGATGCCGGCGAACATCGTGGCCGCCAGCACACCGAGGGCCAGCAGCGTGTTGGCGGCGTTCTTGCCCTTGGGCTTCTTGAAGGCCGGCACGCCGTTGCTGATGGCCTCCACGCCGGTGAGCGCGGCGCAGCCGGAGGAGAAGGCGCGCAGCAGCAGGAAGACCAGCGCGAAACCGGCGAGGCCGCTGCTCTGGCCGACGACCTGGTAGTCGGCCGTGGGGGCCCTGAGGTCGGCGCCGAACGCGAGCCGCAGGCCACCCCAGATCATCATCGCGAACACGCTGATCATGAAGGCGTAGGTCGGGATGGCGAAGGCGACGCCCGACTCCCTGATGCCCCGGAGGTTGACGACCGTCAGGAGGACGACGACGGCCAGCGCGGCGCCGACCTTGTGCTCGGCGAGGAAGGGGATGGCCGCGCCGATGTTCTCGATGCCGGAGGAGACCGACACGGCCACGGTGAGGACGTAGTCGACCATCAGGGCGCTGGCGACGGTCAGTCCGGCGTTGGAGCCGAGGTTGGTCGTGGCCACCTCGAAGTCACCGCCGCCGCTGGTGTACGCCCGGACGTTCTGCCGGTAGGACGCGACGACCGTCAGCAGGATCACCACGACGGCGGCGGCGAGCCAGGGCGTGAAGTGGTAGGCCGCCAGGCCGGCGGCGGCGAGCGTGATCAGGATTTCCTGAGGAGCGTACGCCACCGAGGAGAGCGCGTCACTGGCGAACACCGGCAACGCGATGCGCTTGGGGAGCAACTGCTCGTGTGCTTGCGCGCTTCGGAGGGCACGCCCCACGAGTAGTCGCTTCACCATATCTGCAACCTTGGCCACGAAGGACGATGCTAGTCGTCGCCCACCGTGCTCCCTACGCCACTCCTCGGTTTTCGGCAGGCCGGAACCTTCCTGGTCCGCCGAGCGGGGCACACGATCGGAAGCGCCGCGCAGATCACGCATATCAGGGGGCAAAACGGGGCACTCGCCCGATGACATCCGAGGGCATCGCCAGAACAGTCCATACTTGGGCTGGTAGCTGTATAACGTCCAGAAGTTGCCGCCTCAGAGCCAACGGCGGGGGAGCATGCATATCGTCATCATGGGATGCGGCCGGGTCGGCTCGACCCTCGCCCACATCCTCGAGGACAGCGGCCATTCGGTCGCGATCATCGACAGGGACCCGCAGGCGTTCCGCCGCCTGCGCGCGGGGTTCCGCGGGCGCCGCGTCACCGGCATCGGCTTCGACCGCGACGTGCTGGAGGAGGCCGGCATCGAGTCCGCCGGCGCCTACGTCGCGGTCAGCAGCGGCGACAACTCCAACATCATCTCCGCCCGGGTGGCGCGGGAGACGTTCGGGGTCGACAACGTGGTCGCCCGCATCTACGACCCCCGGCGGGCCGAGGTCTACCAGCGGCTCGGCATCCCGACGGTCGCCACGGTGCGGTGGACGGCCGACCAGATCCTCCGCCGGGTGCTCCCCGAGGGCGCCGAGCCGCTGTGGCGCGACCCCACGGGCGCGGTGGTCCTGGCCGAGGTGGCCTACCACCCGGGCTGGATCGGGAGCCTGGTCAGCGCGATCGAGGAGGCCGCGGGCGCCAGGGCCGCCTTCATCAACCGGATGGGCGAGGCCCTGCTGCCCAAGGACGACACCGTGCTGCAGGAGGGCGACATCCTGCACATGATCGCCGCCGAGAACGACATGGACCGCATCAACAAGGTGCTGTCCGGCGCACCCGAAGAGGAGTCTCACTGATGCGCGTCACGATCGCGGGCGCGGGGGCTGTCGGCCGTTCCATCGCCCAGGAGCTTCTGGAGAACGGCCACGAGGTCCTCCTCATCGACAGCGACCCCAAGGCCATCAAGATCGACAGCGTGCCGCGGGCCGAGTGGCTGCTGGCCGACGCCTGCGAGATCTCCTCCCTCGACGAGGCCGGGCTGAACAACTGCCACGTCATGATCGCCTCGACCGGCGACGACAAGGTCAACCTCGTGGTGTCGCTGCTGGCCAAGACCGAGTACGGCGTCCCCCGGGTGGTCGCCCGCATCAACCACCCGAAGAACGAGTGGCTGTTCAACGAGTCCTGGGGCGTCGACGTGGCGGTCTCCACGCCGCGCCTGCTGTCGGCCCTGGTCGAGGAGGCCGTCAGCGTCGGTGACCTGGTGCGCCTGATGACGTTCCGGCAGGGCCAGGCCAACCTCGTCGAGCTCACCCTCCCCGAGGACGCCCCCGTCGTCGGGCAGCGGGCCGGGTCGGTGCCCTGGCCGCAGGACGCCGCCCTGGTGGCGATCCTCCGCGAGGGCCGCGTCCTCGTGCCGTCCGACGACGACCCCCTGGAGGCGGGCGACGAGCTGCTGTTCGTGGCCAGCCAGGAGGTCGAGCAGGAGCTCGCCCACCTGCTCGCCCCGCACTCGCGCCCGTCGGAGCCGCGCGGCTCCGCCACCTGACCGGCGAGAACGGCGACGGCCCCGCGCATCGCGCGGGGCCGTTCGTGCTGAAGGAGGGGCTCAGGCGCCCGGAGTCGGCGTCCTGGCCGTGATCGGGGTGCGGCCCCTGGCCAGCACCCACACCATGGCGGCGAGCGCGGCGACCTGGAAGGGCCACCCGAGCACGACCTTGGCGACGCCGAGGGCGGCCACCTGGTCGGCGTAGTAGAGCGGCAGCTGGACGACCACCCGCAGCAGGCACGGCAGGATCAGCAGCCAGGTGAGCCGCGAGCACAGCCGGACGATGCCGGGGTCCTTGCGCCACCCGGTGGGGTCGCCGGTCATGGAGCCGATCAGGAACCCGACCACCGGCCAGCGCACGACGACCGACAGCACCATGGCCGCCGCGTAGGCGCCGTTGTAGAGGATGCCGGGCAGGAAGACGTCCTTGGCCGCGCCGGAGCGGGTGGCGAAGAACGCGCCGATGCCGATCGCGACGAGGCTGTTGAGGACGAACTGCGGCGTGGAGCGCTGGGCCAGCCGCACGATCAGCAGCAGGACCGCCACCCCGATGCTGATCATCAGCGAGGTCTTGAGCTGCTCGGTGACGATCCAGGTGATCGTGAACGCCACCGTGGGCACGGCCGCCTCGACGATGCCGCGCACGCCGCCGAGCGCCTTGGACAGCTGGGCCCGGACGGCGGCCTCCACGGTGTCGTGGGCGGCCTCCTCGGCGGCCACGGCGTCGGACGGCACCCCGCTCACCTCGGCCCCCTCGGGCCGGTCCGCAGGGGCGACCTCGTCGCCGGTGACTCGGTGGCGCGTCGACGCCTCATGCTGATCGGCCTCCTCGCCGGACGGGACCGCGGTCACTGGCCGCTCGCCGGCCGCAGTTCGTAGCGGGGGTTGAACATCACCTTACGGCCGTCCTGGATGCTGACCAGCCCTTCGGCGCGCACGACCCTGCCGGGTTCGATGCCGATGATCCTTCGGCGGCCGAGCCAGACCAGGTCGATGACGTCCGAACCGTCGTACAGCTCGGCCTCCAGGGACGGCACGCCGCCCCTGGGACGCAGGGTCACCGTCCGGAGGGTGCCCTTGACGCAGAACCTCTTGCGCTGGCCACAGGAGGCGATGGGCGTCGCCCCGTACCGGTCGAGGTCCTCCTGGAGCTCCTCGGCCTCCAGCTCGGCCTGGCTCTCGGTCAGCCGCCGTAGGAAGCCGCGCAGCCCGCGGCGTTTGACGGGCTCTGCCGTACTCATCTCTCGCTCACTCCTCGGGAGCCCTGTGGGGATGCCTGCGCTCCACACCCGCAGCTTACGTCAGCGAATCTCGCTGATTTCCGGGCCGCGTTCGAACGGGTTCAGGTCGGGCTTCTGCTCCCCCTCGGCGTGCTGGTCCACGGCGTGACGGGCCTCGGCGGGCAGGCGCAGCTCGATGGGGTCCTTGGGGGCCATCGGCTGGTCGCCGCGCACCACCACGACGTCGCGGACGACGCCCTCGAGGATCTCGGCGGCCCCGGGGTCGGCGATGGCGCGGCCGCTGATGACGCACCGCAGGAACCAGCGCGGCCCGTCGACGCCGATGAACCGGACGGGCTGGGCGGTGCCCTCCTGCTGGATCTCGGCGGCGAGCTCGGTGCCGAAGGGCCCCTCGCGCTCCTCGCAGGATCCGCCGGCGGCACTCAGCTCGCGGGCGAGCTCGGCGCGCACCTCGTCCCAGATGCCGCTCTTCTTCGGGGCGGCGAACGCGTGCAGTTGCAGGGCGCTCTCGTCGACCAGCACCACGGCGCCGACGATCTGGTCGCCGGCGACGTTCAGCTGCACCTCGAAGCCGGGGCCGATGGGCAGCCGGAGGCCGCCGAGGTCGACCCGCTCGGTGTCGGGGTGGGGCTCTTCGGCGTCCCAGGGTCCCGACTCGCGCTGAGGAACCGGCGCGGTGCCGGTGGCGGGTGCCGTCTCCTCCGCTTCGGCATGACGGCGGCGTCGGAACACGTCCTTCACACTCCTTATCGCTGCGGGCCCCCGGGCGTCCCGAGGGCGACGCACTAGATCATCGGCCGGTGGAACCGAACCCGCCGGCGCCGCGCACGGACCCGGGGAGCCGTTCCACCTCGTAGAAAGCCGCCTTCTCGACGCGCTGGACGACGAGCTGGGCGATCCGGTCGCCGCGGCGCAGACGTACGGCGTCCTTGGCGTCGGTGTTCAGCAGGGTCACCTTGATCTCGCCGCGGTAGCCCGCGTCGACGGTGCCCGGGGCGTTCACCAGTGTGACCCCGAACGCCGCCGCCAGGCCCGAGCGGGGGTGCACGAACGCGGCGTACCCGTCGGGCAGCGCGATGGCGACCCCCGTGCCCACCACGGCTCGCTCGCCCGGCAGGAGCTCGACGTCCTCGGCGGCGTAGAGGTCGGCCCCCGCGTCGCCGGGATGGGCGTACGACGGGAGCGGCAGCCCGGGGTCGAGTCGCTGGATCAGCACCTCGATCATCGATTCACCTCGGCCCTCAGCCTCAAGCTACGCCCTCGGCTCGGCCGGGGACGGACGGGTGCGCAACGAGTCACGAAGGGAGACCTTACCCGCTGTGCTGGGCCGACACGTCCTTCCCGGCGTCAGCGGCGTTCCCCTCGTGTGAACGGGGGCGCGGCGGACCGCCCGGGGCGGTCGCCGGGTGCTCCTCGGAGGCGGGCTCCTGCGGGGCGCCGGGGGGCAGCTCGGGGGGCTTTCTGCGCAGCTCGGGGATGGCGCGGTAGACCACCGCCGCGACGGGGACGGCGATCGCCGCGCCCGCGATGCCGCCGAGGATGCCCCCGACGGCGAGCACGATGATGATCGCGAGCGGGTGGAACTTCACGGCGCGGCCGACGATGAGCGGCTGGAGCACGTGGTTCTCCAGTTGCTGCTCCACCACCAGGATGCCGAGGAACACCAGGGCGAGGATGGGGCCCTTGGCGCCGAGCGTCACCAGTGTGGCGAGGCCGCCGGCGATGAAGATGCCGACGATCGGGATGAAGCTCGCCAGGAAGATCAGCACCGCCAGCGGCGCCCACAGCGGCACCCCCATGCCGAACAGCACGACGCCGATGACCAGTCCGTGGATGGCCGCGACGATGACGGTGCCGTGGATGTACTGCGAGAGGGTGTGCCAGGCGGCGCGGCCGGCGCGGTCGACGCGCGGCGCGGCCGAGCCGAAGGCGCGCAGGAACCACGACCAGATCTGCTCGCCGTCCTTGAGCAGGAAGAAGGTGATGAACAGCAGCAGGACGATCGAGGTGAGCACCTCGATGAAGGTGGCGGCGGTGGACAGCAGCGCGCTGGTGATCGCGCTGCGCTGGGCGTTGAACTGCCGGACCACCTCGTCGGCCATGTCGCCGAGCTGGGCCTCCTTGAGGTGGAAGGGCCCGGTCAGCAGCCAGTTCTGCACCTCACGGGAGGTCTTGCTGACCTGCTCGGCGAGCCGCGGGAACTCCTCGTTGGCCCGATTGCCGATGATGAACCCGACGACGACCAGGACGGCGAAGGAGAACAGCATCGTGATCCACGTCGCCCAGATCGGGCGAAGGCCCGCCTCGCGCAGCCGCCGGGTGAGCGGGAACAGCAGGGCGGTGAGGAGGAGGGCGACCGCCACCGGCAGCGCGACGAAGCTGAGATGGACGATGATCTGGCTGGTGAAGTAGACCACCACGCCGATGACGATCAGCCGCCAGCTCCACGCCGCGAGCACCGAAAGCACCCGTGGCACGTTCCGCTCGTCGCTCTCCTTTTCCGCGATCACCCCTCCAGACTGGCACGTCAGGCGGCCGAACGCGCGCACGTTACGCGCGGGTTCAAGCCCCGGTCTGTTTTCTCCCCATTCCCCTGCCAGCGGATTCGTCCCGCTCGCAGAGAAATGGGGGAACTATCCGTATGCTACCTGCGGGCTTTACGCGGGCGTGGCCGCGGCGAGGGTGACCTCGACCGCGAGCTCGCCGCCGCCCGGGGAGACGACGAACTCCTCCACCACCCCGGCCGCGCACAGGTCGTCCTGGGCGTGCCGGACCAGGCCCGCCCCGGCGCCCGCCACGACCAGCCGCGACACCTCGGCGCGCATGGACAGCTTCGCCGACGACTTGGCCTTGCGGACCTCGCGCAGCACCTCCGACACCGCCGGGAGCACCTCCGGGTCGCCGGAGGAGGCGAGCTCCGCCGCCGAGGGCCAGGCGGCGCGGTGGACCGAACCGTCGCGCCACCACGACCACACCTCCTCGGTGACGAACGGCAGGAACGGCGCGAACAGCCTCAGCAGGACGTCGAGCGCCTGGCGCAGCGCGGCGCGGGCCGAGTGCGCCCCGGCACCCTCGCCGTACGCCCGCGCCTTGACCAGCTCCAGGTAGTCGTCGCAGAACTCCCAGAAGAACCTCTCGGCGCCCTCGAGGGCCCGCGTGTAGTCGTAGGCCTCGAAGGCGGCCGTGGCGTCGTCGACGACCCCGGCGAGCCGGGCGAGCATGGAGGAGTCGAGGGCCTCGGTGACCGGGCCCTCGGCCTCGCCCAGGCCGAGGACGAACTTCGAGGCGTTGAGGATCTTGATGGCCAGGCGGCGGCCGACCTTGATCTGCCCGGTGTCGAAGGCGGTGTCGGTGCCGGGACGCCCGCTGGCCGCCCAGTAGCGGACGGCGTCGGAGCCGTACTCCTCCAGCAGCCCCATCGGCGTCACGACGTTGCCCTTGGACTTGGACATCTTCTTGCGGTCGGGGTCGAGGATCCACCCGGAGATCGCGGCGTGCCTCCAGGGCAGCACGTCGTGCTCCAGGTGGGACCGGACCACCGACGAGAACAGCCAGGTGCGGATGATCTCGTGGGCCTGCGGGCGCAGGTCCATGGGGAAGACCCGCCCGAACAGGTCGGGGTCGCGCTCCCAGCCGGAGATGATCTGCGGCGACAGCGACGAGGTCGCCCAGGTGTCCATGACGTCGGGGTCGGCGGCGAAGCCGAACGGCTTGCCCCGCTGGTCCTCGGCGTAGCCGGGCGGCACGTCGCTGGAGGGGTCGACCGGCAGGGTCTCCTCGGACGCGGGGATGGGACTGTCGTAGATCGGCTGCCCCTCGGCGTCGAGGGGGTACCAGACGGGGATCGGCACGCCGAAGAACCGCTGGCGGGAGATCAGCCAGTCGCCGGCCAGGCCCCGCACCCAGTTCTCGTAGCGCACGCGCATGTGCGGCGGGTGCCAGACGAGTTCCTCGCCGCGCCCGACCAGCGCCTCCCGCAGCCCGGCGTCGCGCCCGCCGTTGCGGATGTACCACTGGCGGGTCGTGACGATCTCCAGGGGCCGGTCGCCCTTCTCGTAGAACTTGACCGGCCGGGAGATCTTCCGTGGCTCGCCGTCGAGGTCGCCGGACTCGCGGAGCATCTCGACGATGCGCTCGCGGGCGCTGTGGACGGTCTTGCCGGCCAGCTCGGCGTACGGCCCGGCGGGGACGCCGTCGGGCGGCTCGGGCAGCAGGCGGCCGTCCCAGCCGATCACCGGGCGGGTCGGCAGGTCGAGCTCACGCCACCACACGACGTCGGTGAGGTCGCCGAAGGTGCAGATCATCGCGATGCCGGAGCCCTTGTCGCGCTCGGCGAGGTGGTGGGGCACCACGGGCACCTCGACGCCGAAGATCGGCGTGGTGACGGTGGAGCCGAACAGCGGCCGGTAGCGCTCGTCGTCGGGGTGGGCGACCAGCGCCACGCAGGCCGGGATCAGCTCGGGCCTGGTGGTCTCGATGTGGACGCCGCCGGCGTGGTCGGTGCCGGGGACGCCGCCGAACCGCACGCGGTGGAACGCGCCCGGCCACTCGCGGTCCTCCAGCTCGGCCTGGGCGACGGCGGTGCGGAAGGTGACGTCCCAGAGGGTGGGCGCCTCGGAGACGTAGGCCTCTCCCCTGGCGAGGTTGCGCAGGAAGGCCCGCTGGGAGGCGGCTCGGGAGGCGTCGTCGATGGTGGCGTAGGTGAGCGACCAGTCGACCGAGAGCCCGAGGTGGCGCCAGAGCGCCTCGAAGGCCTTCTCGTCCTCCTGGGTCAGCCGCACGCACAGCTCGATGAAGTTGCGGCGCGAGACGGGCACCTGCCGCTTGGGGTCGGGCTTGGCGGGCGGCTCGAAGCCGGGGTCGTACGGCAGGGAGGGGTCGCAGCGCACGCCGAAGTGGTTCTGCACGCGCCGCTCGGTGGGCAGGCCGTTGTCGTCCCAGCCCATGGGGTAGAAGACCTCACGGCCGCGCATGCGCTGGAAGCGGGCGATCGTGTCGGTGTGGGTGTAGGAGAAGACGTGGCCGACGTGCAGCGATCCGGAGACGGTGGGCGGCGGCGTGTCGATGGAGTACACCTGCTCGCGCGTCTTGGAGCGGTCGAACCGGTAGGTGCCGCCCGACTCCCAGCGGGCTACCCATACCTGCTCCAGACCGTCGAGGGAGGGTCTTTCGGGAACGGTGGCATGGCGCGGTCGCTGTTGGGTCATGGCGCCCTATGGTATGGCGTGACGGTGCCGCCCGGCACGGCAGACTAGGGTTCTGGTAGATCGACGAGGGGAGAGATCATGGCGGGCGGTTCCGAGGAGACGGAGAAGCCGGATCTGGCGTGGCGGCTCATCGGCGCGGTGGTCGCGCTCGGGGTGGGGTTCGTCACACGCAAGGCCATCGAGTTCGGCTGGGAGAAGGCCACGGGCAAGAAGCCCCCGGCCGACTCCGACTCGCTGGAGACCGGCCTCGCCGAGGCCGTGGGGTTCGCGGTGGTGCTCGGCGTCGGCATGGAGGTCGCCCGCATCGTCGCCACCCGCTCGGCCCACAGGCGGTACCGCGCCTGGAAGGCCCTGCCCGCCAAGGCCGAGCGGATCGTCAAGTCCTGAACCGGGCCGCCGCGGGGCGGCGGGTCAGCGTTCCAGGGCGGCGAGGAAGTCCCCCGCCCACCTGTCGACGTTGTAGGTGGCCACGCGGCGGCGCATCGAGCGCATGCGGCGCGACAGCTCGTGCGGCGTCGCCCGCATGGCCGCGACCATGGCCCGCTTGAGGCCCTCGACGTCGTAGGGGTTGACCAGGTAGGCCTGCTTCAGCTCGTCGGCCGCCCCGGCGAACTCGCTGAGCACCAGCGCCCCGCCCAGGTCGTGCCGGCAGGCGACGTACTCCTTGGCGACGAGGTTCATGCCGTCGCGCAGCGGCGTCACGACCATGACGTCGGCGGCGCAGTACATCGCGGCGAGCTCCTCGCGGTCGTACGACTGGTGGAAGTAGTTCACCGGCGGCACGCCGAGCACGCCGTACTGCCCGTTGATGCGGCCGACCCGCAGCTCGATGTCGTCGCGCAGGTTGCGATAGGTCTCCACGCGCTCCCTGCTGGGCGTGGCGATCTGGACGAAGACCGCCTCCCCCGGGCTGACGGCCTTGTCGGCCAGCAGCTCGCCGAACGCCTTCAGCCGCTGGCCGATGCCCTTGGTGTAGTCGAGCCGGTCGACGCCGAGCAGGACGTGCTCGGGCTCGCCGAGCTCGGCGCGGATCTCCTTGGCGCGGGCGATGATGTGCGGCTCGCGGACGAGGGTGTCGAGCTCGGCGAAGTCGACCGAGATCGGGAAGGCCTCGGCCCGCACCGTGCGGCCCTCGTGGAACAGCTCCTGCCGCTGGTTCTGCAGCCCGAGCTGGCGGCGGCACAGCCGGATGAAGTTGGAGGCGCCGCCGGGCCGCTGGAAACCGACGAGGTCGGCGCCGAGCAGGCCTTCGAGGATCTCGCGCCGCCACGGCAGCTGCCAGAACAGCTCGGCGGGCGGGAAGGGGATGTGCAGGAAGAAGCCGATCTTCAGGTCGGGGCGCAGCGCCCGCAGCATGGCGGGGACGAGTTGCAGCTGGTAGTCCTGCACCCACACCACGGCGTTCTCGGCGGCTGCGTCGGCCGCGGCGCGGGCGAAGCGCTCGTTGACCGCGCGGTAGGCGTCCCAGAGCACGCGGGAGAACACCGGCGGGGCGACCACGTCGTGGTACAGGGGCCACAGGGTGGCGTTGGAGAACCCCTCGTAGTAAAGCTCGACCTCGCTCGCCGACAGCGGGACGGGGATGAGGTTCATGCCGTCGTGCTCGAAGGGCTTGAGCTCCTCGTCGGGGGCTCCGTGCCAGCCGAGCCACGCGCCGTCGCGGCGCTGCATCACGGGGGCTATCGCGGTGACCAGGCCGCCGGGGCTCCGTCGCCAGGAGGCGGCGCCGTCCGGGCCGACGGTCCTGTCCACGGGCAACCGGTTCGCGACGATCAGGAATGGGCTGCGCACGCGTTCCTCCCTCGTGATCGGTTCAGGACCACCATACGAAACGGGGTGCAGCTCTCTGTGAACGGCCTGGGTCCGGAGAGTACGCACTTCCGGCCCGTGCACCCTGTTAGGTATTGAACCGGACAAGAGGCTTTAATCTATGACAAAGATCACAAGATGCCGTGAACGTCCTGGGATGAGAGGGATGCCAGGACGGGGCCGTGGATCAGTCGGCGGCGTCGAGCCCTCGCTGCCGGCGCAGGTCGTCGCGCACCACATGGGCGAGCTTCCTGGTGGCGGCCCGGTTGAGCGCTCCCCCGGCTACGGCGCCGGTGAGGAAGGGGCCGAGAGTGGTCAGGTGACGCCCGAGCGTGCGCATCAGGCGCTTGCGCAACGCCGCCTTGGCGGCCGCTCCGAGGGCCATCTGCACGGAGGCCGGTGACAGCGGGTCGACCCCCCTCTGCCTGGACCAGGCCGTGGTGAACGCCATGGCGCGCTGGGTGCCGGTGCCGGGGACGTGGACGCCGTACACCTCGTGCAGCTCGGCGATCAGCTTGACCTCGATCGCGGCGACCACGAGGGTCTCGGCGACCAGCTGGGCGGGCGCCGACAACAGGAGGGGCGGAGCGGCGAACTCGGCCGCCGCCAGGGCTCCGCCGATCGCCCCGACCGCCATCGTCGCCTTGCCGGCGGTGCGGATCAGGTCGTCGGCGAGCGCGTCGCCGGACAGGCCGTAATGATGCTCCTGAAGCGTCGCGAGATCGCGGATGGGCAGGCGCGGGGCGATGGACGCGAAGACGTCGGCCAGCCACCGGCCCCGTGCGGCGCCGGTGGCCCGCGCCTTCTTGCGGGCGGCCGAGAGCGACACGCTGAGGCGGCCGAGCAGCCGACGCCGCTCGGCCCCATCCATCTCACCCGCCTCGGAAAGCTTTCCGACGAGTTCGGCTACCTCAGCGTCGGCCGAGGCCGACCGCGCCGGCTCCAGAGGGCCGGGCTGATCCTGCGATGGTCGATCCGCTCCAGATGTCACGGAGCCTCCCTGATTCTCAGGCGGCGCATTCCCTGCAGATCTGCTGCCCATTCTTGTCAGAGGCAAGCTGGCTGCGGTGGTGCACCAGGAAGCAACGCGAGCACGTGAACTCGTCCGCCTGCCGGGGGATCACCCGGAGCGAAAGCTCCTCGTTGGACAGATCGGCACCCGGCAGCTCGAGGGACTCGGCGAGATCGGTCTCGTCGATGTCGATGCTGCCGGAGGACTTGTCGGTCCGCCGGGCCTGAAGCTCCTGAAGGCTGTCCTCACTCAGGTCGTCGTCGGTCTTGCGTGGGCTGTCGTAGTCAGTGGCCATTTACGTAGTCATCCCCCTCATCTATGGCGTGCGCGTGGGCGTCGCGCGTCTGTAACGTCTGGGCGGTCCATCTTGTGCCCGTTTCTCTCGGGGAATTTTGCAATCGGTACCCCGTGGGAACGGTCGGCGAACCTCCCGACACGTGACGGCCTTGCCGCCTTCGCCACCGGTTAGCCAAATATGGCGAAAACCTCAGCATTGGCCACAGGATCCATCGCGTTCGACGGCACATCCAACCACATGTCTGGCGTGAACGAGACGCCCCCCGCCGGATCAGCCCGCCGGAAGTCGCACCGTCATCACCAGTCCCCCGCCTTCCCTCGGAACGGCGTGAACGTTCCCCTGGTGGGCGCGGACGACCGCGCGGACGATGGACAGCCCGAGCCCCGTGCCGCGCGCGGATTCCACGCGGTCGGAGTTGAGCCTTCTGAAGGGCTCGAACAGGTCGTCCACCTCGTACGCGGGCACATGCGGCCCGGTGTTGGCCACCTGAACAACGGGGGCGCCGTCCACCATTCCCGTCCGCAGCCAGACTTGACCGGACTCGGGAACGTTGTACTTGACCGCGTTCTCGACGAGGTTGGCGACGAGCCGTTCCAGCAGCACGGGGTCGCCCATCGTGGGTGAGGGGCGAAGGTCGACGGTCACGGTGACGCCGCTCTCCTTGGCGAAGGAGGAGTGCTGCTCGACCACGGTCTGGGCGACGTCGAGGAGGTCGACGGGCTTGCGCACCGCGAGCTCGCGTTCGCTACGGGCGAGCAGCAGCAGGCCCTCGATCAGGTGCTCGTTGCGGGCGTTGGTGCCGAGCAGCGTACGGCCGAGCACCCGCAGGTCCTCCGAGGCGTGCGGGTCGCCGAGAGCCACCTCCAGCACCGTGCGGTTGATCGCCAGCGGGGTGCGCAGCTCGTGGGAGGCGTTGTCCACGAACCGCCGCTGCGCGTCGAAGGCGCGGTTCAGCCGGGTGAGCATGGCGTCGAAGGTGTCGGCCAGCTCCTTCAGCTCGTCGTCGGGCCCCTGCAGGTCGATGCGCTCGTGCGCGAGCGAGGTCTCCGAGAGGCGCCGGGCGGTGGTGGTGATCCGCTGGATCGGACGCAGCGCCCGGTCGGCCACGAAGTAGCCGAACAGCAGGGCGAGGATGCCGACGCCGCCGAGCGCCAGCAGCGACCGGATCAGCAGCTGGTGCCGCGCGGCCTCGATCGTGTCGGACCGGAAGGAGGCCCACCTGTCCTGGATCCCCGCCACGAAGCTCGGCGGGTACCCGTCCAGCAGGAAAGACGGGAAGTCCGGCCAGGAGTCCCAGATCGCCTTGCCGACGAACGAGTAGATCACGAAGACCAGGAGCGCCCCGGCTGCGAAGAAGAGCGAGCCGTAGGTGATCGTGAGCCGCATGCGGATGCTCATGCGCCCCGGCAGCCGCATCAGCCGCTCGATGAGGTGCTGCCCGACGGGGCCGGGCGCGAACGGCGGCGGACCGTCCCAGGCGGGCGGGCCGGTCGGGGGCGGCGGCGAGGCCTTGGGACGCGGCGGTTTGCGCGTGCTCTCCACCGTGAGCTGTTCGCTGCGCCAACCGGTGTCCGGCGCGCCGGACGGTCCGGAGGTGCCCGCGGGCGCGGCGGGCGCTGCCGCCGGTCCTTCCGATCGGGAGGGCGCGGCCTCCTGCGGAGCGGCCTCCGGGGGGACGATCAGGGGCGGGGGTGAGGAGAAGGACGGGCGCCCGGTGCCACGCGCCTCGGGTTCGCCGCTCACAGTTTGTATCCCACTCCGGGCACGGTCTCGATCACCGGCGGCTCACCGAGCTTTTTGCGCAGCGTCATCATCGTCACCCGCACCACGTTGGTGAACGGGTCGATGTTCTCGTCCCAGGCCTTGTCCAGGAGATCCTCCTGGCTGACCACGGCGCCCTCGGCGCGCATCAGCTCCTCCAGGACGGCGAACTCCTTCTTGGTGAGGGCGATCTCGGTGCCGTCCCTGGTGACCAGCCGCTTGCCGGGGTCGAGGCGGATGCCCGCCCTCTCCAGCACCGGCGGGAGCGCGGGCGCCGAGCGGCGGCCGAGGGCCCGCACCCGGGCCACGAGCTCCATGAACGCGAAGGGCTTGGCCAGGTAGTCGTCGGCGCCGAGCTCCAGGCCCTCGACCTTGTCGTCCACCTCGCCGGAGGCGGTCAGCATGAGGATGCGCGAGGCGGTGCGGTCGGCGACCAGCCGGCGGCACACCTCGTCGCCGTGGACCTTGGGCAGGTCACGGTCGAGCACGATCACGTCGTAGTCGATGTACCCGGTGCGCTCCAGCGCCCCCGCGCCGTCGTAGGCGACGTCGACGGCCATGGCCTCCCGGCGTAGCCCCGTCGCGATCGCGTCCGCGAGCACCCGCTCGTCCTCAACAACAAGCACCCGCACGGCCCCTGCACCTCCCGTAGTCCCGACCCATCACGCGATCAGCTCTGTTCCCCGGCCCTCGGCGGCGCACGCCCCGGCGTCACAGCTCGCAGGTCATTGTTGCCATATTCGGCTTAAGCGCATGGTAAGCACCCGCCAACGATGCGTCCGACAGGTGACATAAAGCACACCCCGGACATTCGGGATAGGTGGTTTAAGGCCGACAGGACGGTGGGTAGACCCGCAAGACCCGCGGCCGGGGAAGGTTTCGGCCCCTCCCCAGGCTCCGTGTGGCAGACCGAACATTCCTTCGCCCCTCGAGAAAGAAGGTGAGATGGGCGAGTTCACTTCCACGATCGAACACCGGCTCGACCAGGCCTACAAGGGTCTCCAGGAGGCGCGCACCAGCGGCGACGACTTCCTCGCCGACACTCTCACCGCCGAGATAGAGGACCTGCGGCGGATCGCGGTCGACAACGGCGTCGCGATCCAGTAGTCACGATCTCTTCCGCCACGACCTCGGGCCCACCCTGAAGGGTGGGCCCTTTTCATGTCCCCGATCAGGCGTCGCGCTCGGGGTCGAGGGGTTCGAGCAGGTCGCACAGCTCCTCGAACAGGGCGGGCGCGGCGCACACCGTCATGTCCGAACCGGCGGGACGGCCGCGCAGGCCGCCGAGCCGCGCCCCCGCCTCGGCGGCGATCAGCCCGCCCGCCGCCACGTCCCAGTGGTTGACGCCCCGCTCGTAGTAGCCGTCCACCCGCCCGGCGGCCACCGAGCACAGGTCGCACGCCGCCGAGCCGCCCCGCCGGATGTCGCGGACCTTCGGCAGCACGTGCGCGAGCACCTGCGCCTGCACGGCGCGGCGGGCGGGCAGGTAGCCGAACCCGGTGGCGATCAGCGCCTCGGACAGCGGCACCTCGCCGTTGCACCGCAGCCTCTCGGCGGGCGCGCCGTCCCTGAGCAGCTCCGCGCCGCCGCCCTTCTCGGCGGCGAACAGCTCCCCTCGCGGCACGGCGTTGACGACGCCGGCGACGACCTCGCCGTCCACCTCGACGGCGATGCTCACCGCCCACTCGGGCAGGCCGTACAGGAAGTTGACGGTGCCGTCGATGGGGTCGACGACCCAGCGGACACGCCCCTCCCCGGTCTCGCCGCCCTCCTCGCCGAGGATGGCGTCCCCGGGCCTGGCGGCCCGGATCCGCTGCCTGATCAGGTCCTCGGAGGCGCGGTCCAGCGCCGTGACGACGTCGGTGCCGCTGGACTTGGTCTGCACGACCTCGGGACGGGCGGGACGCTTGGCCAGCAGCATCTCGCCCGCCTCGCGGGCGATGCCCACCGCGAGTTCGAGAAGGTCGCTCATCCCAGGGACTCCGGACGCTCCCACTCCTCGCCGAGCACGTGCTGGGCGAGGAAGGCCAGGACCGTCTCGTACCAGACGACGACGTTGCCCGGCTTGAGGATCCAGTGGTTCTCGTCCGGGAAGTAGAGGAACTTCGCCTCCACCGACGATCTGTCCAGGTCCCACCACAGGCGCAGCGCCTCGCCGATCGGCACCCGGTAGTCCCTGTCGCCGTGGATGACGAGCATCGGCGTACTGATCCGGTCCAGGGACCGGTGCGGGGAGAGCCGCTCGAGGCGCTCGGAGCCGGGCGGGCCGAACTGACGCATCCAGAAGGGCGGGAAGTCGGTGGTGCCCGCGAACTGGTCCAGGTACCACAGGGAGGCGTGGGTGACGATCGCCCGGAACCGGTCGGTGTGCCCGGCGATCCAGTTGGCCATGTACCCGCCGAACGACCCGCCCATCATGCCGGTGCGCCCGGCGTCGATGTCGGGACGGGCGACACAGGCGTCGGTGATCGCCATCACGTCGGCGTGGGTGCGCGGGCCCCAGTCGCCCCAGCCGCGCTGCAGCATCTCCTGCCCGTAGCCGGTGGACAGGGCGGGGTCGGGCAGCAGGACGGCGTAACCGTGCTCGGCCATGATCCACGGGTTCCACCGCCAGGACCAGTCGTTCCAGCTGCTGTTCGGGCCGCCGTGCACCCACACCAGCAGCGGCGCCGGAGCGGCCTCGGAGGCGCCGGCGGGCAGCACCAGCCAGGAGCGGATCTCCACGCCGTCGTCCGCGACGGCGGTGATCTCGGTGAGCGTCCCGGGGACCTCCATCGCGGGGGCCGGCGAGGGCAGCTCGGTGGTCTCCCCGCCGTCGAGCGTGATGCGCACCGGGGCGGCGGCCCCGGCGATGGAGCTGCGCAGCGCGTACAGATGGCGCCCGTCGGGCGAGGGGCAGGTCCACAGGTAGGCGTGGTCGTCCCGCGTGAGCCGCGCCGGCTCGCCCGCCAGCGGGACCTGGAAGATCGGACGGCGCCCCTCGAGGTCGGCGATGACATAGACCGAGCGGGAGTCGGGCGCCCAGACGGCCTCCACGGGCACGTGGCCGTTCATGTGCTCGGTGTTCTCGCCCGTGGCGAGGTCGGCGACGCACAGGCAGTACGCGGCGGCCTTCTCATGGTCGCCGTGCGACTCGCGGGAGAAGGCGACGTACCGGCCGTCCGGGGAGATCGCGAGCGGGCCGCCGAAGTCGTGCCCTGGGGAGGAGGCGATCGTCCGCCGCTCCCCGGTCGCCACGTCGATCGCCACCAGCTCGGAGTGCTGTTCGCCGCCGGGCAGCGGCACCCGCCAGGTCGCGACCACCGTGGCGCCGTCGGGGCTCACCGTGTAGGACCCCACCTCCAGGGCGCCTCCGGCGCCGGGGGTCAGGTCGCGGGGCTCGTCGAGCCCGGGCAGCGAGGCGGCGAACAACCGGGGCTGACCGGGGCCGAGGTCGTGATCCCAGTACCGGATCGGGGAGCCCTCGTGCAGGATCGCGCTGATCCCGGCCTCCTTGCGGGCCTTGCGCCTGTCGGCCTCGGTGGCGGCGTCGCCGGGCAGCACGTCGGCCATGAAGACGACGGTGCCGCCGCCGGTCTCCACGCCGGTGACGCCTCCGGGCCGCTCGGCCACCCGCCGGGCCTCCCCGCCCCTGCGGGGCAGCAGCCACAGGGCCGCCACCTCGTCGTCCTGCTCCTTGACGGTGGGATCCGGCCGGCGGGAGAAGAACAGCACGTCACCGTCCTTGGTGAACGTCGCGCCCGTCTCCCCCTTCGCCGAGCGGGTCAGCCGGTGCGGCTCGCCGCCGGGCTCGGTGGGGATCTCCCAGATCGAGGTGCCGTACGACTTGCCGTCGGGGTTGAGCGACTGGACGACGGAGATCAACCGCGATCCGTCCGGGGACAGCCGCAGGGACAGCAGCCGCGGCACACCGACATATTGGCGAATGTCCTTAAAGAGGCTCACTTACCCGAACCTACCCCCCGCACCGGGCGGTCCCACAGCTCCCACACCCGGGAACATGCGGTTGGATGGTGGCATGGCACGTTACGACGCGTTGCTGGTCGTCTCCTTCGGCGGGCCCGAGAAGCCCGAGGACGTGATGCCCTTCCTCGAGAACGTCGTCCGCGGGCGAGGGGTGCCCCGCGAGCGGCTGCTCGAGGTCGAGGCCCACTACCAGGGGTTCGGCGGGGTCAGCCCGATCAACCAGCAGTGCCGCGACCTGATCGCCGCGCTGCGGCCCGAGATCGACCTGCCCATCTACTGGGGCAACCGCAACTGGCATCCCTTCTTGGCCGACACCCTGCAGAAGATGGCGGCCGACGGGGTCGGCCGCGCGGCGGCGTTCATCACCGCGGCCTACAGCTCCTATTCGAGCTGCCGCCAGTACCTCGACGACATCGCGCGGGCGCGGGCGCAGGTCCCCGGCGCCCCCGAGATCGTCCGGCTGCGCCACTACTTCGACCACCCCGGGTTCGTCGCGGCCATGGCCGACCACACCCGCGAGGCGCTCGACCGGCTCCCCGAGGAGCGGCGCGAGCACGCCCGGCTGGTGTTCACCGCCCACAGCATCCCGGTGTCGATGGCCGCCTCCGCGGGGCCGTCCGGCGGGGCGTACGAGGCCCAGCTCCGCGCCACGGCCGCGCTGGTGGCGGGCGACCGGTCGTGGGACCTGGTCTGGCAGAGCCGCAGCGGCCCCCCTCAGGTGCCGTGGCTGGAGCCCGACGTGTGCGACCACCTCAGGGCGCTCCACCAGGCCGGCACCGAGGCGGTGGTGCTGGTGCCGATCGGGTTCGTCTCCGACCACATGGAGGTCGTCTACGACCTCGACACCGAGGCGGCGGCCGTCGCCCGCGAGCTCGGCATGCACATGACCCGGGCGGCCACGGCGGGCACCCACCCGCGCTTCGTCTCCATGGTCCGCGAGCTCCTGGACGAGCCCGAGCCCGCCCCCTGTCCCGGCACCTGCTGCCCCGCCCCCCGCCGTCCCGGCGGCAAGTGACCGTCCCGCACCACCAGCGGCGGGGCACCGGGGGCGTGCGGGTCTCAGGGGTAGGCGCGGGCGTAGGCCTCGGCTATGCCGAGCACCCTGTTCACGTAGTCCCACGAGTGGTTGTAGCGGAAGACCGCCGAGCGCAGCTTGGCGCCGCCCTGGCCCCCGCCGTTGGCGCACAGGTAGTGCGCCGCGGAGGGCACGGCGTCGTACGGGCTCCAGATGTCCGCCTTGCCGTCGCCGTCGCCGTCCACCCCGTAGGCCTTCCAGGTGGCGGGCATGAACTGCATCGGGCCGAGCGCCCCCGCCGACGAGGGGCCGTTGTTGCGCCCGTGGCCGCTCTCCACCTGCCCGATCGCGGCCAGGACGGTCCACGACAGCCCCGGGCACACCCCTGCGGAGATCTTGTAGAGGTCGAGGTAGCTGCCCGGCCGTCCCACCAGCGAGGTGCCGCTGCGCTCCCGCGCCGCCACGGGCACCGGCGCGGCGGTCGGCGAGGCCGACGGCACGGGCACCGGGGGCCTGGTCACCCGGTTCGCACCGATCGTGATGATCTGCGCGCCCTTGCCGAGCAGTCGCTTGACCCGCGCGCCCACGTCGGAGGCCTTGGCCCGCGGGGTGTGGACCAGGACCGCGACGCCCGGGACCAGGCCGAGGGCGCGCCCGACCTCCCTGCTCACGAGCCCGTCCACTCCGGGCAGGCCGAACGGCGCGGAGGCGGCGACCCGCAGCCGGGAGCCCGTGCCCGCGTCGTACTCGCCGCCGAGTTGCAGCATGTAGCGCCCGGCGGTCGCGGACTCGGCGACGAACTCCCCGCGCGCCAGGGCGTCCCACACCGCGGGCTCCTCGGCGACGGCCTTCGGGGCCCAGGTGCGGAACTCCATGGGGTCGACCGCGAGGAGGTTCAGCGTGGCGGCGGAGAAGCGGACGGCGCCGCCGTCGGCGAGGGTGACCTTCGTCACATCCTTCAGCGCCGCGACCTTCAGCAAGGTGTCCTGGCTCACGCTCTGGCGGGTGACGGCGATCAGCCGGGGCGGCGTGGCGAGCACGACTTGTCCTTCGGCGGTCGCCTGGGCGAGCGGCGGCGCCGTGGGCGACGGGGACCCCTGCGGGGGCTGTGCGGACTGCTGACCGGGCGGTTGCGAGGCGCCCGGCGTGAGGGCCGGGAAGGGGGTGACCTTCGAGGTCAGGTCACGGACCTCCGCGAGCGGCGTACGGGCCGCACCGCCCGGGTCGTCGGCCGCCGCGCGGGTGATCAGAAGGGTGCCGCCGACCGCGACGCCGAGGACGATGACGAGGGCAAGTCCGGCCACGGCGGCACGCGTCGGCGCGAGCCGAGGACGCTGGGACACTTGACCCACGTTAAACCTAGGAATCCGGATTCGGGTACGTTGCCGGAAAATCACTTGCCCGGCCGCGAGCCGTGAGCAAAGGTGAGGCGGGACAGTGCGACGTGCGCCGGGGGGCGCACGAAAGGGGCGGAAAAGTGGTCGGGCCGTATCGAGGGCTCTTCAGCATGCCCGGCGTCAAAGGCTTCGTGATCGCGGGATTCTTCGGGCGTATGCCGATGTCGATGCTGGGCATCGGCATCGTGCTGCTCATCTCCGCCCTCACGGGCTCGTACGCGACCGCCGGGGCGATCTCGGCCACCGTCTCGCTGGCCTTCGCGGTCGCAGCCCCGCTCTCGGGACGGCTGGTGGACCGCTTCGGCCAGGCCACAGTACTCATCCCGCTGGTGCTCCTGCACGGCGCCGCGCTGGTGACCCTGATGCTGTGCGCCAGGTACGGCGCGCCGACCTGGACGTTGTTCGCGAGCGGCGTGGTCGTCGGCGGCGCCTCGACCTCGCTCGGCTCGATGGTGCGCGCCCGCTGGTCGCACCTGCTCGGCGGCTCCGAGAAGCTGCACGCGGCGTTCTCGTTCGAGTCCGTGGCCGACGAGGTGATCTTCGTCGCCGGCCCGGCCCTGGTCACGGCGCTGTCGACGACGGTGAACCTCTACGCGGGGCTCGTGCTGGCGCTGGTGTGCACGGTCATCGGCACGGTGTCGTTCGCACTGCAGCGGGGCAGCGCGCCGCCCGTGCGCCGGGCGGAGACCCACTCGGGCAGCCCCATCACCATCCCCGGAGTGGCGCTGCTGTCGTGCGTCTTCCTGGCGATGGGCGCCGTGTTCGGCTCCGTCGACCTGATCACCGTCGCGTTCGCCGAGGCCCACGACGCCAAGAGCGCGGCGGGCCTGCTGCTCGGGTCGTTCGCCGGCGGCAGCATGGTGTCGGGCATCTGGTACGGCTTCCACCGCTGGCGGATCTCGCTGCGTCACCGGTTCGTCCGGGCGCTCGGCGTGTTCGCCGTCGGGCTGGTCCCCATCCTGTTGATCGGGGACGCCCGCGTCATGGCCGTGGCGCTGTTCTGCGCGGGTCTCGCCATCTCGCCCACGATCATCACGGGGTACTCCCTCATCGAGCGGCTCGTGCCCGGGCACCTGCTCACCGAGGGCATGGCGTGGGTGTCCACCTCCGTGGGGTTCGGCGTGGCGCTCGGCGCCTGGGCCGGCGGACGGCTCACCGACGCGTTCGGCCCCTCGAACGCCTACGCGTTCTCGTTCGCCTGCGCTCTGCTGGCCGTGGCGGTCGGGGTCGCCGGCAACTCCTGGCTCCGCACCCCCGAGACCGGCTCCTCCCAGGCCCCCTCCACGGCCGCCTGACATTTTCGTGAGCCGGGCTCATGTCTCTGGTCATCGGCCGGTTCCTCATTTATCGTGCTCCACCATGAAACCCGTCTTCCGGAACTGGGCGGGCAACCAGTCCGTCACGCCCGCCGAGGTCCGCTCGCCCTCCTCGGCCGCGGAGGTCGCCCAGGCCGTACGCGACGCCGCCGCGCGCGGTCAGCGGGTCCGCATGGTGGGCACCGGGCACTCCTTCACCGGGGTCGCCCTCACCGACGGCATCCTGCTGCGCCCCGAGGCGCTGACCGGCGTCCAGGAGATCGGGGACGGCCGCGTACGGGTGGCGGCGGGCACCCCGCTGCGCGTGCTCAACGAGGAACTGGACCGGCGCGGGCTGGCCCTGGCGAACATGGGCGACATCACCGAGCAGACCGTGGCCGGCGCCATCCAGACCGGCACCCACGGCACCGGCCGGGACGTCGGCGGGCTGGCCGACCAGGTGGTCGAACTGGAGATGGTCCTGGCCGACGGGTCGATCGTCACGGCGTCGGAAGGGGACCTGTTCGACGCCGCCCGCGTGGGCCTCGGCGCGCTCGGCGTCCTCACCGCGGTGACCTTCCGCGTCGAGCCGGCGTTCCTGCTGCGCAGCGTACGGCGGCCGATGGCGCTCAGCGAGATCCTCTCCACCCTCGACGAGCTGACCGCGGACAACGAGCACCTCGACTTCTTCTGGCTCCCGCACACCGACACCTGCCTGGCCAAGACCAACAACCGCTCCCCCGGGCCCGCCGACCCGCCGGGGGCGTTCAAGCACTGGCTCGACAACGTCTTCCTGGAGAACACCCTCTTCGGCGCCCTGTGCGCCGTCGGCGGCCGCGTCCCTGCCGCCATCCCGACGCTGAACGCGATCTCGGCGAGCGCGCTGTCGGCGTCCACGCACACCGACACGGCCTACAAGGTCTTCACCAGCGTCCGCACGGTGCGCTTCCTGGAGATGGAGTACGCCGTCCCGCGCGAGCGGCTCGGCCAGGCGCTGCGCGAGACCCGCGACCTGATCGAGCTGAACGACTGGCGGATCACCTTCCCGATCGAGGTGCGGGTCACCCCGCCCAGCGACGCCTGGCTCTCCACGGCCCACGGCAGGGACTCGGCCTACATCGCCTGCCACATCTACCGGCCCACCCCGAACCCGGCCTACTTCGAGGGCGTCGAGGAGATCATGACCCGGCTGTCCGGCCGGCCGCACTGGGGCAAGCTCCACACCCGGGACGCCGCCTACCTGTCCACCGTCTACCCCCGGTTCGGGGACTTCACCGCCCTGCGCGACGAACTCGACCCGCACCGCCTGTTCGCCAACGACTACCTGGACACGGTGCTCGGCTGACTTCCGGGAACGACGTGGCGGAGGCCGGTGACGCCGGGCGACCGAGGGGTCGCGCGGACGGTTTTCCGGACCTCTTGGGGTAAGTCGGAGGCGCGAGCGCGCGTGATTCGCGAGAATCCGGGAAGGACGCCTAACCCGTTTGCTGCATATCGACCAGGCGCTAGATAGGGTGAATGCGACATACATAACCGCCCCTCATCGGTCCCCGCGCCCCTGAGGAAGGCGATGTTCGGACATGCCGGGTACGGTGCTGGCAGGCAACCGGCTCACGCGAGAGACTCAAGGGTCCGGGGGAATGTTGAGCACGACGACGAAGGGACTCGCATGCAGGAGCTCCGACTCGTCGCGGTGAGCGAGGACGGCACATACCTCGTGCTGGCTACGGCCGGCCGGGGCACACGGTTCACGCTTCCCGTCGACGAACGGCTCCGAGCGGCGGTCCGCGGCAACTTCTCCCGTCTCGGCCAGTACGAGATCGAAGTGGAGAGTCCGTTGCGCCCCAAGGAGATCCAGGCCCGCATCCGTGCCGGGGAGACCGCGGAGGAGATCGCCGCCACCGCGGGTATCCCGGTGGAGCGTGTCCGCTGGTTCGAGGGACCCGTCCTCCAGGAACGTGAATACACCGCCCAGCAGGCCCAGCGGGTCGCCGTCCGCCTGCCCGGTGAGTCCACCCCCGGTCCCACCCTCGGCGAGCTCGTCGCCGAGCGGCTCAGCCGCCGTGGCGTCCCCGCCGACGAGATCGACTGGGACTCCTGCAAGCGCGACGACGGCCTGTGGCGCATCAAGCTCGGTTTCGTGTGGAACGGTCACACGCGTAACGCGGAGTGGCTGTTCGACCTCAGGCGCCGCCACGTCACCCCGCACGACGACGAGGCGATGCGCCTGTCGGCCTCCGAGTACGTCGAGCCCGAGGAGGACTCGACGGTGACGCCGTTCGTGCCGAGGCTCGCCGCCAAGCTCGCCCCCGTCCTGGCGGAGCCCCCCACGACCCTGTCGGGCCCCACCGGCCTGTCCGGCTCCGAGCCGGCCGCCTACGCCCAGCCGACGCCCCTGCGCGCCGCCGAGCCCGTCGAGCGGCCGGAGGCCGAGCCCGCGGCGCGGCAGCACGCTCCGGCTCCCCAGGCGTTCGAGCGCGATCTCCCGCCGGCCTACCGGGGCGACTCCGAGGCGGCGCCGCAGGGCGTCGCCCAGCCGTCGTTCGAACGCGTCGCACACGCCCCGTCCGACCAGGGCGTACGACCGATCCCGCAGCCACCGTCCGACCGCGACGCACGCCCGGCCTTCCAGCCACCGTCCGCCCTGGACGCGCAGCCGGTCTCACAACCGCCGTCCGACCGCGACGCACGCCCTGCCTCTCAGCCGCTCTCCGGCGGGGACGCGCAACCGGTCCCGCAATCGCCCTCCGGCCGGGACGCGCGGCCAGTCTCGCAATCGCCCTCCGGCCGGGACGCGCGGCCAGTCTCGCAACCGCCGTCCGACCGGGACGCGCGGCCGGCGTTCGAACCCGCGCCCGCCCTTCAGCCGGCCGGTGGGCCCGTATCCCCGGTCGCCGCCCCCGCGGAGACCTCGCCGACCGCACCCCAGGCCGCCCCCGCCGCGGACGGGTCGCCTGCCGCCGTGGGCGCCGAGCAGGCGTCCGGGGACGAGGCGAGCGCCGCCCTCACCCGGACCAGCGCGCCCGCTCCGGAGGAAGCCCCGGCGGTCGAAGCGGCCTCTCACGAGACCGCTGCCGCCCAGCCGGCCACCTCCGAGGTTCCGGCAGCCCCGCCGGTCTCGGCCGTCGCGGAGGTCTCGGCAGTCGCAGAGGCCCCGGCCGTACAGCCGGAGGCCCCGGCCGCGGCCACCGCCGAGGCCGCCTCGGTCACCGCGGAGGTCCCGGCCGCTCAGGCAGCCGGCACCGAGACGACCCCGGCAGCCACAGAGCGGACCACCGCCCCTGAGGCGACCCCGGACGCCGTCGAAGCCCCGGCCGCACACGCCGCCACCGCCGAGACGATCCCAGCAGCCACAGAGCAGGCCACCGCCCCCGAGGCGACCTCGGACGCCGTCGAAGCCCCCGCCGCAGAGGCCACCACCGCCGAGACCGCCCCGGCAGCCACAGAGCAGGCCACCGCCGAGACGGCCCCGGACGCCACGGAACGGGCGGCACGCGAGGCGGCCGCGGACGCCTCAGCGGCCCCCGCCGTCCAGGCCGACGGCTCCGCGGACGAGGCCGCCGTGCGGCCTCATGCGCCCGCGGACGCCCAGCCCGCGTCCCCCGAGACCGGGACGACCACCCGGCCCGCCTCCGGCACGGCGACCGTGGCCGAGGCCCAGGGGCAGGCGGCCGAGAGCGCGGCGGAAGTACGGGCGGCAGGCGCCCCGGCCCCCGAGGCCGCGCCCTCCGCCGCCGACGGCACGTCCTCCGCCGACACGGCCGCCTCCGCACCCGCCGTGGCCGAAGAGGCGCAGGCGCCTCCGGCGGAGCCCGCGCGTCCGGTTGCCACGCCCGCCCCGGCCCCGGCAGCCGCGTCTGTTCCGGCCCCGGCCACCACGCCTGCTCCGGCAGCCGCGCCCGCTCCGGCAGCCGCGCCCGCTCCGGCAGCCGCGCCGGTCAGGATGACGGCGTTCGCCGCCGCGAAGAAGGCAGCCGAGGAGGCGGCGGTGGCCGTCCCCGCGGCCCGCACCAGCGGCGAGACGGCCGAGCGTCCCGCCGCGGCGGCCGAGCCCGAGAAGGCCGAGCAGCCCGAAAAGGAACCGGCCAAGCCGGCCGAGCCCGCCGTTCCACCGCAGGCCCCGCCGAAACCCGCCCGCCCGGCCCGTAAGTCCCGCGGCCGCCGCGCGTCGGTCCCGACGTGGGACGAGATCATGTTCGGAGCCCGCCGCCAGGACTGATCAGCGAAGGACCCAGCCGGTCCGCAAGGCGGCCCACTGAAAACGGAAGAGGCACCGCTGAGGCGGTCCTCCCTGAACAGAGGGGCGCCTCTAAAGCGGTCAGCCCGAAAACAGACAAGGGCGCCAGTGCGGCGGTCCCCCAAAGGGAGGGAACGCCCACAAGGCGGCCATCCGGAAACGGAAGGGGCGCGGGTGAGGCAGTCCCCCAAAGGGAGGGAACGCCGATAAGGCGGCCATCCCGAGGCGCCCGTAAGGCGGTCCCCTCAATCGGGATTGTCCGCAAGGCGGCCATCCCGGAGACGAAAGGGCACCCGTGAGGCGGCCCCCCGAAACGGAGGGGGCGCCTGTGAAGGGTCAGCCCCAAAACAGAAAGGGCGCCGGTGCGGCGGTCATCCCGCCGCACCGGCGCCCTCATGAACCACCAAGGTGCCCAGTCCCCTGCCCGTCCCCCCGCCGGGCTAACCTGAGCACTCCTCCTGTCCCGGAACCGGCCGATCCTCCCGTCCCGCAGCCGGTCGATCCTTCCGTTCCGGAACCGGTCGCCCCTCCTGTCCCGGAACCGACAGGTCCTCCCCTCCCGGAACCGGTCGCCCCTCCTGTCCCGGAACGGGCAGGTCCTCCCGTTCCGGCACCAGCAGGTCCTCCCGTCTCGCAGCCGGTCGATCCTCCCGTCCCGCAACCAGCCGATCCTCCGCTCCGGCAACCGGCTGGTTCTCCCGGTGCAGGAACGGTGTGATCCACTCTGGGGTGACCTCGGCGGCGAAACACACGCCCTGCTCCTCACCCGTGTCGATGGCGGCGTAGCCGCCGCTGCCGGCGCCGACGCCCGCGATCACCGTCAGCACCCGCGCACGGCGCTGGAACCACGTCTGGCGCACCGTCCAGCCGACCACGGCACGGCGTTCCACCACGGCCTGGGCACGCGGCAGCGACCCCGACCGCACCGACAGCCGCGCGCCGTCGTAGGTGTGCCCCAGCGAACGGTAACGGTCGAGGCCGAGAGGGACGCCGAGCGCGGCGGCGACCAGCGCGAGCAGGGCGATCCAGGCCCAGCCGAGCAGCAGGGCGGCGGCGGCCACGGCGACGGCGGGCGCGACGGCCCGGAACAGCCGCCTGCGCCGGGCCGCGGGCGGATGCGGCCGAAGCGCGGCGTCGAGGGGGCCGATCGCCTGGGCCGCCACGCGAAGGGCGAAGTCCCGCGGGGTGTCGGGCAGCAGCTGCCCCCTGGTCCTGGAGTCGCCGAGGCCGGTGACGAGCGCCCACAGCCTCCCGACGTTCACCCGGCGCTCCAGGATCCCCTCGGCGAACTCGTACCCACGTATCCGGCCGTGCTCCAGCGCCACACTGCGCCGCGTGACGAGGCCTCTTTCGGCGACCAGCGAGGGGCCGTGGCGGTGGAGCCGGAAATCCCAGTTGAAGACGGCGTACATGATCACGCCCGCCACCGGCATGGCCGCCAGCAGCGCGACCCCGGCGACGACCAGCAGGACGGGGCGGTGCCACAGCCACTCGCCCAGCGTGATGGCCGCGCTCTCGTCGAGGCCGAACTGGCCGCCCCACTGGAAGGCCAGGCCGATCGCGCCGCCCAGCAGGGCGAACGGGGCGAACAGGAACGCACCCGACAGCGGCCCGTACACGAGCCAGCGGGCGGGGACCCGTACGTCCAGGTCTTCATGTGCGGGAGGCCCCACACCGGCGACCGGCACCGCCGGACCGGCAGCGGCGAGTCCTCCCGGCTCGGCCGGCGTGCCCGGCGCCGCCGGCTCGGCCGGGACGACCCACGTGCCCGGAGCTTCCGTACCGACAGGGGCGACCCCCTCTGGCTTCGCCGGGGCGACCCGTGTGCCCGGCGTCGCCGGACCGGCAGGCGTGAGCCCCTCCGGCACGGCCGGGGCGACCCGCGTGCCCGGCACCTCCGGCTCGGCCGGGGGGAGTGCTTCCGGGGCGGCCGGGGCGGGGGTGGGGTGGCCCGTCTGCCGCCGGACGGTACGGCTGCGGCGCAGGAGGAGCTCCCTCAAGTGCTCGGCCTCGGCGAGAGGGACGCCGTCGAGCTCACCCTCCTGCTTGTCACCGGCGTTCGCCCCCGTGTCGACGCGCACCACCGCCAGGCCGAACAGGCGGTGCAGGGGTGGTGTGGTGACGTCCACCCCCCGGATGCGATCGAGGGGGACGGCGCGGGACGAACGGCGGATCAGCGACCTGGTGATCTCCAGGTGGTAACCGGTGACCTGGTAGGTGGACGTGACCCACCGCAGCGCCGAGTACCCGACCGAGCCGATCACGCCGAGCAGCGCCCAGAGGAACGACGACGGCGAGAACCCGCCCACGAACAGCACTCCGACGAGGGGCAGGAAGAGCGAGGGCAGCATCCGGACCGGGTCGATCAGCAGCACCAGCGGACTCAGCCGCGACGGCCCGATCCCCTCCGGCCGGGCCGCGGGTCCGGCGGGGTCCGCCGGCTCGCTCATGTGGCGTCGTCCCGCAGCTGGTGGGCCCGGTGGGCGAGGTCCTGGGCGAGGCGGGCCGCGACGCCGGCGTCCAGGCCCCTGATGGACGACGAGCCGGCGTACGAGGCGGTGCGGATCTCGAGGGTGGCGAGCCCCAGGAGGCGCTCGAACCAGCCCTGTTCGTTGTCGACCGTCTGGATGCGGCTCACCGGCACGAAGACCCACTGCCTGCTGAACCAGCCGGAACGGGCGTAGACGACGTCTCCGGAAAGCTCCCACCGGTGGACGGCATAGCGCCACAACGGCTCGATGACCACGAAGGGGAGCTCCACGACGGCGACCGCGACCGGCAGCCACCAGATGTGCTGGGAGACCCACGCCGGCAGCCAGGCCCGGCCCGAGCCGCTCGCCCACGCGGCCACCAGGGCGGCCCCTCCCACGAGGAGCGCGAGCCCGAAGAGCGCCTCCAGCGACCACAAGGTGATCGCACGGCGTGACACCCGGTGGGCGGGGTCCCGCAGGACAGTCACCCCACCAGCCTAGTGCCGTCCGCGCCGCCACTCCCTCGACTTCAGGGCCCGTCCAGACGCACCCACCGCACTCAGCATCAGCCGCCCGCGCCGCCACTCCCTCGACTTTCGCGCCCATCACGGACGCGGCCGCCGCGCTCAGCATCAGCCGCCCGTACCGCCACTCCCTCGACTTCCGGGGCCGTCCGGACGCGGCCGCCGCGCTCGGTATCAGCGGTCTGTCAGCGGCTGACGGACCGCGCGGACGCGGGCTCAGGAAAATGTCAGTGCCGTCCGCCAGACTCGGGGTGTCACGTTCGGTCGTGGGTCGGGCGTGCACGGTCACCCCCCTCTCCGAGGAGTCGAAACGATGCGATACGCGATCCAGGCCGAAGGCCTGGTGAAGAGATATGGCGAGACGCGGGCGCTCGACGGCGTCGATCTGGTCGTCCCCGAGGGGCGCCTGCTCGGGGTTCTCGGGCCGAACGGCGCGGGCAAGACCACCGCGGTGCGCATCCTGGCGACCCTGCTCAGGGCCGACGGCGGGCGCGCGACGGTCGGCGGCTTCGACGTCGCCCGAGAGGCCCACAAGGTGCGCACGCTGATCGGCCTCACAGGGCAGTACGCCGCGGTGGACGAGACGCTCACCGGCGTCGAGAACCTCGTGATGATCGGCCGGCTGCTCGGCCTGTCGCGTGCCGCCGCCAAGGCGCGGGCGGCGGAGCTGCTGTCGCGGTTCGACCTCACCGGCGCCGGAGGGCGGGCCGCCAAGACCTATTCGGGGGGCATGCGCCGCCGCCTCGACCTGGCGGCGAGCCTGGTCGGCCGTCCCCAGGTGCTGTTCCTCGACGAGCCCACCACCGGTCTCGACCCGCGCAGCCGCACCGAGCTGTGGCAGGTGGTGCGCGACCTGCAGGCCGACGGCGTCACCGTGCTGCTGACCACGCAGTATCTCCAGGAGGCCGACGAGCTGGCCGACGACATCGTCGTCTTCGACCACGGCCGGGTCATCGCCGCGGGCACCTCCGACGAGCTGAAGGCCACCACCGGGGCGCAGGTCCTGCAGGTGCGCCCGACGCGGGAGGGCCATCTCACGCTGGTGGGCGAGGTCATCGCCGAGATCGTCGGCGACCGTCCCCAGCTGTCCGGAGGTGAGGCGACGGTCAACATCAAGGATCCCGCCGTGGTCCCCGCGATCGTACGGCGCCTCGACGACCTCGGGGTGGTGGCCGCGGAGCTGAGCCTGCGCAAGTCCAGCCTCGACGAGGTCTTCCTGGCCCTGACGGGCCACCGTGCCGAAGAGCCGGCCGCCGCCGAGACGGCCGAGAAGCAGGAGGTGTCCGCGTGACCGCCCTCACCGGATCCGTGCCGGCGGCCACCGTCCCCGGCCGCGTCGGCCCGGTCGCCGCGCTGCGGCACACCATGACGCTGGCCTGGCGCAGCCTCGTCCAGATCAAGCACAACCCCATGGAGCTGCTCGACCTGTCGGTGCAGCCCATCATGTTCCTGCTGCTGTTCACCTACGTCTTCGGCGGGGCGATCGCCGGGTCCACCGGGCAGTATCTCCAGTTCTCGCTGCCCGGCCTGGTCGTGCAGAACATGCTGTTCGCCACGCTGACCACCGCCATCGGCCTGAGCACCGACATCACCAAGGGGGTGTTCGACCGGCTGCGCAGCCTGCCGATCGCCCGTTCCGCCCCGCTCGCCGGGCGCATCGTGGCCGACACCCTCAAGCAGGTGTGGGCGTTCGCCCTGTTCATGGGGCTCGGCACCGTGCTCGGGTTCCGCATCCACAACGGGATCGCCGGGCTGCTCGGCGCGCTGGCCCTGCTGGTCGGGTTCGCCCTCGCCATGTCCTGGCTGTCGGTGCTGATCGGCCTGGTCGCCTCCGATCCCGAGAAGGTGCAGATCATGGCCTTCTCGCTGATGATGCCGCTGACGTTCACCTCCAACGCCTTCGTCCCGACCAGGACGATGCCGGGGTGGCTGCAGAAGTGGGTGGAGATCAACCCGGTCACCCACCTCGCCGACGCGGTTCGCGGCCTGCTGAGCGGCGGCCCGGTCGCGGGGAACGCCACGATCTCCCTGGCCTGGGCCCTCGGCATCGCGCTGGTCTTCGCCCCCCTGTCCCTGCGCGCCTTCCGCAACCGCGTCTGACCACCCCCATGCCCGGCTCCCACATGACGGTCATAGGATCCCCCGGCGCGGAGGGCGTCCGGCCGGGGACGGCGCGGGGGGCGTGCGGGACGGGACGGCGCGGAGGACGTGCGGGACGGCGCGGGGGGCGTGCGGCCGGGGACCGCGCGGGGGGGCGTGCGGCCGGGGACCGCGCGGGGGGGCGTGCGGGCCGGGACGGCGCGGAGGACGTGCGGGACGGCGCGGAGGGCGTCCAGCCGGGGACCGCGCCGGGGGGCGTGCGGGCCGGGGTCATTGGTCGGCGAGGGCGATGATCTCGTCGCGGGAGAGCGAGCGGCCGTGCCGGAACCACCGGGCGTACTCCTGCGGAGGCAGCGCGGCGGTCGTGGCCTCGGTGATGCGCACGTGGTCGTACCCCACGGGCTTGTCGATCCCGCGCAGGCCGGCGGCGGCGCCCAGCAGGGCCGCCGCCCGCGCCGGATCGCCCTCGCGCACGACCAGCCCGGCCAGGGCGATGAGGGTGAGGCCGAACGCCGGGCCGTCGACGGTGTCCCGCCCCAGCCTCAGCGCCTCGGCGTGCGCCTCGCGCGACGCGCCGAGGCGGCCCTCCTGCTCGGCGAGCAGGCCCACGGACGAATGCAGCATGGCCAGATAGTGACCCGGCATCACCGGCGGCGTCCCGGCCAGGCGGAGGGAGTGCTCGTAGTGATCTCGCGCGATGTCGAACTCCCCCCGCTCGCGGGCCAGGTCCCCGCACACGGCGAGCACCCCCGACTCCGCCATGCGGTCCCCCGTGCTCCGGCAGATGCCGAGCGCCTCGTCCAGCACCACCTCGGCGCGGGCCCAGTCGCCCAGGGCGCCCAGGGCCGTGGCCAGCCGGGTCCGCATGTACTGCGTGTCCTCCACCGCGCCGATCTCGCCCGCCAGGGTGAGGGCCTCCTCGATGACCGCGACGGTCGTGGCGTCGTCCCCGTGCAGCATGCTCATCTCGCCGAGCGCCCCCATCGCGGTGGCGACGCCCCATCTGTCTCCCACCGCCCGGAAGTGTTCGAGCGCGGTCCGGACGTCCGCCTCGCCTTCGGCGATCCGGCCGGCGTTGTAGTAGTGCAGGTGGGCGCGCAGGAGGTGGGCGCAGGCGACGACCCACCGGTCGGGGTCCTCGAACAGTTCGGTCAGGAAGCCCTCCGGGTCCGGCGTGGGGCCGGCGAAGAACATCTGCAGAGGCTCGGCCAGTGTCATGATGGCGGGCCAGGGGCGCGGCACCGACGACTTCGCCAGGCGCATCGCCTCGTTCAGCACCTCTTCGGCCTCCCCCCACTGGTCGGCGCCGGCCGCCAGGAGGATTCCGCGGACCGAGAGCGCCACCGCCAGCTTCCGGGCCTCGTCCTCCTCCCGCCCCACCCCCGGCGCACCCGCCTCCAGCACGGTGACCACCTCGGCCGCGCGCTCGACGCCCAGCACCACCGCCGGCTCCCCGGCCCCGCCCTTCTCCCGCCCCACCCCCGGCGCACCCGCCTCCAGCACGGCGACCACCTCAGCGGCGCCCTCGGCACCCAGCACCACCGCCGGCTCCCCGGCCCCGCCCTCCTCCCGCCCCACCCCCGGCGCGCCCGCCTCCAGCACGGTGATGACCTCGGCGGCGCGCTGGGCGCCCTCGGCGCGGCGCCCGGCGAGGTACCAGTACCAGCCGAGCGCTCCGACCAGCCGCGGGCCGAGGTCGCGATCCCCCCGTCCGGCGGCCCAGCGCAGCGCCGCCGTCAGGTTGTCGCGCTCGTCGGCCAGGACGGCGAGCCAGGTGACCTGATCCGCCCGGCGCAGTTCCGGTTCGGCGGTCTCGGCCAGACCGGTGAAGAATTCGGCGTGCGCGAGCCGCAGAGGCTCCTCCTCACCCGACTCGGCGAGCCTTCCGGCGGCGTACGCCCTGATGGTCTCGAGCATGCGGTAGCGCTCGTTCTCGCAGATCACCAGCGACTTGTCGACGAGCCGGCCGAGCACCTCCAGCACGTCCTCGGGAGGCAGGCCCGGCGAGGAGCAGACGGTCTCCACCGCCTCCAGCGCGGCCCCGCCGGCGAAGACGGCGAACCTGCGCGCCAGCACCTTCTCCCGCTCGTCCAGCAGGTCCCAGCTCCACTCGACGACCGCGCGCAGCGTCTGGTGGCGGGGCAGCGCCGTCCGGCTGCCGCCGGTGAGCAGGCGGAACCGGTCGTCCAGACGATCGGCGATCTGCTTGGCGGAAAGGGTGCGCAGCCTGGCGGCGGCCAGTTCGATGGCGAGCGGCATGCCGTCCAGCTCCCGGCAGATGCGCTCGATCGCCTCCGCGTCCCGGTCGGCGGCGTACCCGGGGCGGGCCGTGGCGGCGCGCTCGGCGAACAGGCTGCGGGCGTGGTCGTGGTCGAGGGGCTGCACCGGCCAGAGCAGCTCGCCGGTGATCCCGAGGGGTTCGCGGCTGGTGGCCAGGATGCGCACTCCGGGACATTCGGCCAGGATCCGCTCCGACAGCAGCGCGGCCGCGTCGATCAGGTGTTCGCAGTTGTCCATGATGACGAGCTGCCGCCGCGCGCGGAGTCCCGCCACGATGCGGTCGGTGAGGTCGACGGGGTCCGCGGGCGCGGCGCCGGCCGGGCGTACGGACGCGCGACCGCTGTCGCGCAGGCCGAGCGCGGCCAGCACGGCCTGCGGCACGTCGTCCGGCTCGGCGACGGGCGCCAGTTCGACCAGCCGGACACCGTCGTCGAGCCACCCGCCACCCGCCGCCCCGCCCGCGCCGCTCTCCCCGGCCCCGTCCAGCAGGGCCTCGGCGGCCTCGACGGCGAGCCTGGTCTTGCCCGCGCCTCCCGGGCCGAGCATGGTGACCAGACGGTGCCGGGCCAGCAGTTCCCCGGTCCGCCGGACGTCCTTGTCCCGGCCGACGAAGCTGGTCAGCCGGGCGCGCAGGTCGCCCTTCCGCCGGCCCTCCCCCGCGCCCGCCTGGTCCGGCGAGGAGGGCCCGGCCCCGTCCCCGGCCGGCGGCGCCGCCGCCGCCGAAACGGGTAACGGCGCCGGAGACGGTGACGGAGCCGAAACCGGTGACGGAGCCGGGGACGGTGGGGGGAGAGGTTCTCCGCGGAGGATGGTGAGGTGGAGCCGGGCTAGTCCGGGTGAGGGGTCGGCGCCGAGTTCCCCGGCGAAGTACCGGCGGGCGTCCTCGTAGGCGGCGAGCGCCTCGACCGTCCGGCCCGCTTCGTACAGCGCCCGCATCAGCTGCCCGCGTAGCCGTTCCCTGAAGGGGTGGGCGGCGATCAGCGCGGGGAGCTCGGCGGCGACCTGGGGATGGCGCCCCAGGAGGAGCTCGGCGTCGACCCGGTCCTCGATGGCGACCAGGCGGAGCAGTTCGAGCCGCACGATCTCCGCGCCGGGGGCCGCGCTCGGTACGGCGGCGGGGTCACGGCCGCCGGTGGCCGGGACGGCGGACGGTCCCGTGCCGCCGAGGTCGGCGAAGGCCGCGCCCCGCCACAGCGACAGCGCCTGCCCGAGGGTGTCGGCGGCGGGGGCCGGGTGCCCCCGGGTCAGCTGCGCACGGCCGGCCGCCGCGAGGCGGGCGAAGCGATGGGCGTCGACCTGATCCGGAGATATAACCAACCGGTAACCCGTGGCGTCCGCGGCCACCAGATCGCGGCCGAGACAGGCCCGCAGCCGGGAGACCAGAGCCTGCAGGGCGTTGCCGACCCCGGAGGGGGGATCGTCCTCCCACACCGCCGACACCAGCGTCTCCACGGGCAGCGTACGACCCGGGGTGAGCAGCAAGGACGCGAGCAGCGCCCGCAGCCGCCGCCCGCCGAGCGCGACGGGGCCGCCGCCGAGACGGGCCTCCAGAGGACCCAGGACGGCGAAACTCGCCTGCCTATCCGACTTCGCCCCGTCCATGCCTAGATTCTGGCTGATTTCCCGCTTTCCGGAGCTGCGCATTCCGTCGATGAGGTCGGCGCACCCTCCAGATCCGCGTAGCATCAGCGACCATGGGGCAGGCGAGAATATCCGTGCGCGTTGGACGTGCGGGGCGTGGCGTGCGGGCGGCGACGGCCGCCGCCGTGGCCGCGGCGGCGGTGTCGGGCTGCGGCATCATCGGCCAGATCTCCCCCACGGCCCAGTCGCTCGACCAGCTCAGCGTCTCCAGCCCCCGCTTCCGCGACGAGGCTCCGCTCCCGGCCGACTACTCCTGCGCCGGCAAGTCCGGGAACCCTCCCCTGCGCTGGTCGGGTGTGCCGCAGAAGCTGGCCAAGTCGATCGCCCTGGTGGTCGACGCCAACAACGCCCAGGGAGCCGCGCAGGTGCACTGGGTGCTGTACAACATCGACCCCCTCACCACGGAGCTGGCGCAGGACAGCGTGCCGAGGGGGGCCGTGGAGGGCGTCACGTCGACCGGCAAGCCGGGCTACTCGCCCCCGTGCGGCCGCGACGACACCTACCGTTTCAGCGTCTACGCCCTGAACGCCAAGCTCGAGCGCAACAAGGGCCGCGATCTTCGCGAGACCCTGGAAGCCATCGCCCAGCACACGATCGCTCGCGGACGCCTCTCGGCGACCCACATCGAGTGACATGCTGAGCACCAGAGGTAGTAGTCGATACCGGATCTTCTCGTAGGGTGTGACAACGGTCATAGTGGTCGGACACAATCAGATGCAATCCCGGAGCGCAGGTGGACAACGGGGGCAGACCGCGTCGATGGCCGCGCGGTCTCACCAGCGCCACTGGAAGGCCATGGCCATGAAGGTGGTGCAATGACAGCGGTCATTTTCGGCCTTGTGGCCGTAGTGCTGCTCGTGCTGGGCGTCGTTGCCGTCGGCATGCGTTCGATGAGCCGCCGGGAGAGCAACCTGCCCCCCGAGCGGATCCGCAAGATGGCCGAGCAGGCGGATGACCCCAACGCCAAGAAGCCCGGTCGTCCCGCCGAGGAGACCTTCTTCCGCAGCTTCCCCGAGGGGTTCGACGCCTTCCAGGAGCCCGAGAGGGTGACCGCCCGCCTGCGTCCGGGGGGCGGCAAGCCCGCCACGGCCGGCAAGCCGGGCCCTCGCAGCAGCAGCAGGCAGGGGTCCTCGCGCGGCCGGCGCGGCGTCGACGAGTGGGGCGCCGACGACTACGACGACGAGTACTGGACCCGCGTCCGCGAGGACGACGGCGCGTTCGGGGGCACGATCGCGGCGCGCGTGGGGGCGAGCCGCCCCGACCTCCCCTCGTCCTCCGGCCCCGGCGCCCCCGCCGAGGACAAGGGCAGGACGGACGACGCCGACGCGACGGCCACCACGATCCAGGCACCGCTTCCCACGCGCCCGTCCGGCCTCGCCGACCTGGTGGAGCCCGCCCCCAACACCACCCCCTCCGCGGCGGCGGCCACCGACCGCACCGTCACCTTCTCCGCTCCGATCCCGCCGGCCCCGGCGGCGCCCGCCACGCCCCCGGCGCAGCCCGCGCCCGCCGCCTCCGCCGCCGACGTGCTCGGCGCCATCGGCGCCTCCCAGGCTTCCT
>NZ_JAHDTF010000033.1 GCF_018531465.1 Sphaerisporangium fuscum | reverse complement strand
CGTGACCAGGTCGGCCGGGTCCTCGGCGGTTCCGCAGACCTTGACGAGGCGCCCCTCGTACCGTTCGACGGCAGCCCACGTGGGGTTGCCCATGATGTAGGTCTGCCGGCGAAGCTCAGGGGTGACCAGCTCAACGCCGACCGTGTGTCGGCGAGAAGCGTGCTTAACGGTGGTGAGCTTCCCCGTGCTGATCGCGACGGATTCCGTCATGATGGAAGTACTCCTTGATGACTCGTACGGGTTGCGAGGAGCGGGAAGCGGTCCGTGTCTTGGCGGATGGGGGCCGCTTCTCCGTTTGCTTGGGCCGACTCAGCCGAGGTTGGAAGCGAAGGTCATCAGCGCGTCGGCGACGACCGTGAGCCCGTGGAAGGCGTTCGTGGCCGTGACGGCGGCCTGCGCGGGCTGGCGGATGATGAAGAACAGCGCACAGACCATGAGCAGGATGGGGACGAGCCGGCGGGGCTTGGGCGTCTGGATCATCGGTACTGCCCTCCTGTAGCGAGGCGCCGGGGTGAGGGGCCTGTACCGCGACCCGCCGCACCACGGCTCTTCAGTTGGCTGTTCGACTCCGGCCTGACGCGGCAGGTATGCTGCCGCTTAGAAACGTCAAACGTTTGTCGATAGCCCGATGATGGACCCGTTCTCCCGGTGCTGTCAATAAACATCAAACGTTTGATGTTTGCGAGTTGAGCTAGGGGCACCGGAAAACGGACTACTGGTGCGAAAGAGGGAGAAATGAGCCAGCCGGGAAAGTTGGGCTTCCGTCAGATCGCTTCGCAGATCCGGCAGGAGATCGTGAACGGCGTCTATCCGCCCGCCACGGTCTTTCCGGCTGAGCCGGTGCTCGCCGAGAAGTACGGGGCATCGCGAAGCCTGGTCAACAGGGCAATGCAGGTACTTGCAGCGGAGGGCATGATTCGCCCTCGTCAAGGGAGGGGAACCTTGGTCACCTACATTCCGCCGATGCTGCACTCGCCGGCGCGTTACTCCCGTCAGACGCGCGAGGGTGGGCAGGCGCGCGGCGCGTTCGACGCGGAGGTACGGGCAATTGGGCTCGAACCTCAGCACGAGATCACGACCGAGAGGGCCATACCGCCGGACGACGTCGCCGATGCCCTCGGCCTGCCGCGGGGCGAAGAGAACGCCCTCGTCCGTCGTCGGCGCCTACTCGCGTCCGGAATCCCGGTGCGTCTGAACGCGTCGTGGTTCCCGCTGTCCATCGCCGAGGGGACGGTTCTGGAGGAGGCGGGGCCGGTCATCGTCGGTGGCGTCAAGTCGGCATTGGCCGAACTCGGCTATGCGCAGACGGAAGCGACCGAGCGCATCGTCGTTCGACCTCCTACGGACACCGAGGCTGATGCGCTCGAGATCAGCCCGGAACGTACCGTTCTCGACATCTTCCATGTAGGCAAGACCGCAGATCAGCGGGCCGTGGAAGTGACCACGACCGTTACGCCCGCTCACTATCTGATCATTGAGAACAGCTTCCCCCTCACCTGACGTACGGCCAGACACGACCGATCGGAGACGACGCAATGACAGCCACAGTGCCGATGCACGCTCGCGCCTTGGACCTGCCCGACGCGAGCGAGCTGCCCGCGTACGTGTACGACCTTGCCGACCTTGACGCCCACATGGCCACCGTCCGGGCCGCCCTCGGTGACATCGAGGTCTACTACGCCGTCAAGGCCAACCCCGATCCCAAGCTCTTGCAGGTGATCGCGCCCTATGTCGACGGCTTCGAGGTGGCCTCGGGGGGAGAACTCGCCCACGTGCGCACGTACTTCCCGGACACGCCGATCGCGCTTGGCGGTCCCGGCAAGACCGACGCCGAACTCTTCGCGGACGTGACCAGGCTGCACATCGAGAGTCCGAGTGAGATTCGACGGCTCTTCGCGGCGGGCCGGCCCGCCGACGTGCTGCTCCGCGTTAATCTCGACCTCCCCATCAGCGGGGCGTCCCTGGCCATGGGCGGCGGCGCCACGCCGTTCGGAATGGACCCGGCGGGCGTTTCCGAGTGCCTTGACATGCTGGCCGGTCAGGACGCGGTCCGACTGCGCGGCATCCACGCCCACCTGGCCAGCGGACTGGAAGCGCCGGCCATGCTCGAACTGGCGTCCGCGATTCTCGACTACGCCCGCGGACTCGGCGTCACCGAGATCAACCTCGGTGGTGGCATGGCTGTGTCGTACGCCGATCCCGACGCCCGCTTCGACTGGAAGACCTACGGTGAAGGGCTAGCGGCTCTGCGGCGTCCGGGCGAGACTCTACGCATCGAGCCGGGACGCTCCCTGTCGGTTTACTGCGGGCGGTACGTGACCCGCGTCATCGACGTCAAGCGCGTCCACGGTGAGTTGTTCGCCGTGGTGGCAGGCGGAACGCACCACATCCGGACGCCGGCGACCAAGGGGCACAGCCAGCCGGTGGTTATCAACAAGCCCGGAGAACCGACCACGATTGTCGGCCAGCTATGCACGCCGAAGGACACCATGGCGCGACACGTTCCAGTGAACCTGAAGAGGGGCGATGTGGTGGAGTTCCTCATGGCCGGCGCCTACGCGTGGAACATCTCCCATCACGACTTCCTGATGCATCCGAAGCCGACGTTCCACTACCTGGAAGGGTGATCTGCTAACCGCCGAGAGGCCCGAGACTCGTTTTGGGCCTCTCGGCCGGGTAGTAGGCATCCGGTCCCGAAGCAACGTTTCTCTACCAAATCTGAGACTTGCTGGAAGCTATGGCTGTAGATGGGTTGACTGTCTCAAAAGAGTTGTTCAGGCTCGATCAGTAGGTCAACGGAGCTACAGTGATCATCTAGCCAGGGAACCATGCGCCTGTGCATGTATCGTAAAGTAGCCGTGTGTGTACTGTCTGAGATGGGGGAAGGGGCAAGATGTCCACCTTTCGGGCAGAGGCGGACATGCTCACGCCGCTTATCGAGCAGGTCTCGCTACTGATTCAACCGTTGACGGGGCAATTTCAGGTTCTATTCGAAGTGCAATCCGCCTCTGGCATACCAGACATGGTGCTGATTGCCTTTGATGATCAAGAAATCGCTCGCCGTAAACGACTCAGCCTTCCACCTGTGGTGGATGCCTCGGACGTAGCGGTAATGACTGCTCTGAGCGAACTAGCGTGTCGCAGCCGTTCTGAAGATACCGCAACATCGGCGGAACTGTCGGCGGAGACTGGTGTCACTGCCGGATACCTATCTTCGGTCGTCCTGAAGAGATTGGCGGATCAGGGGCACGTTCGACGTGTTAAGCGGGGTTGTTGGACTGCTACGCATTCCTTTAAGTCTTTGGCGTCCCATGTCATAGCCATAGAGACTAAGATTAGCGACTGGCGGCGTGGTTTCTGGCAAGCTCATAGGCAAGCGGCAGACTACACCTGGCTTGTCATGGACGCGGCGCATGGGGCAGGATGCTCAGAAAAGATAGATCGCTTCTTGAGCTGTAAAGTAGGCCTCGCGACTCTCTCGGCAAGCTCGGGATATCTCGAAGTTAAGGCGCCGGCGAAGATACGCCAGCCTCACAGTGCTCATCGTAATCTGCTTGTCGAGAGGGCCGCTGCCCTCTATCTTGCAGGAAGCGTGAGTGGGCCCTTAAGTCCCGTCTTTGGGCGACAGCTAAGCGCTACTACAGGAGTTGACCCCAGGTTGCTAGGTGCTGGGGCGCGTTAATATCTGTTAGCTCCTTGTTTTTGACGTACTTCAATGCATCGCGGACTATCCGACGAACTGCGGAGTGGCGACCACCCGGTTTGGTGTCTTCTTCCACCTCGGCAACGAGTTGGCCGGTACGGTATAGCAGATGAAGACCGGCGAATTCGTGACTCCAGGAAGGGGAGTTCCACAGAGTGGGGCAGTATGGGCAGTCGCAAGACTTGTAATCTGTAGCAGTCTCGAGTACGTCATGAACGCTGCGTTCCACAGCATGCAGCAGTTGCCGCTCGAAGTATCGCTGCTTCCGAATAGCACCTGGCTTTCTGCCAAAACTTGGTTCGGTAAACGCTTGATCGGTTCCGCTGCTTCCAGCACCGAATCCCTTTGCGCCGAATGCTAGCATGAGCCACCCAGTTAAGCCGGTCTGTGGGAGTAGCAGGCGCCGGTCTTCATCGAGGGCGAGTTCGCACAGTCTCTTATACCCGTTGAGTAGTTCGATGTCGCTTGGCTGGGCGTAACTCCGCTGAGCCCTCCATTGCGATCGGACGTACCAGATTTGATGCTCATCTCGGTCGAGGAGTTCGTTGAAGAGCTGTTCGCGTAGAGAAGGGCTGATAAGCCAGCGAGCAGGAAGCGTCAAGTTCAACGCCAAACGCTCCCCGCGCTCTAACAAAGCGAGAGCATTCTCCCCTTCTTGGAATAGCGCGTTAAGTGAGTTTTTTGGGCTGTCGGCGTCTAGGGCGCGGCCAGGAGTTAGGAGGAGATTAGCTCTTAAATCGCGTTGGGCACCTAGGACGTCCTCTACAAACCCGGCATGATCCGGACCCTTTAGATATGGTGCTCTGTTGGTGGCGAGGTTAGAGATCGGATCCTTTTTCAGCCGAAGAATGTCCTCGTCCAGCATGTAGCATGCAGGATCTGCGATACGGACAGCAGCGGTGGCGCATTGCTGGAAGAACTCGCGACTGGCATCCGCGCTCTGACCGTGAATCTTTAAGATGGCGCCTACCGCGATGTCGTTTCCATGTCCTTGGTGTAGCCGGGTGAGGACATGGGACAGGTGACGGTGGTGTTGCCCCCCGCGGTGGGCGAGGAAGATAGGACGCGTGCCATCTAAGGCTTCATCTCGGCCGATAAGAGCAGGAGCGATCTCCTCTTCCATATTGGCGACCTGGTTGACTTCGGAAACCTGGCCGGCGTCCGGCCCTTCGACTACGAGAACTTTATTCGTGCCCGCAAGAAGGACGGCAGATGAAGCGGTGTTCCAGAAAAGAGCTTCTTGTACGGTTTCCCGGCCAGAATCGAGATCTTCTAGATCCTCTTCGTCAAGCTCTTCTTCCCAGATGTCCTCTTCGTCATCACTCATAGCTGATCCTCGCTGCTACTTGATTCCTAGGCGGCGCAGGTTACTACCCGTACTTCCTCTCTCATACTCAGGTACCGCAGTCAAACGGTCAAGCACAGATCGAACAGGATCGCTGACCGCTTCCGGCAAGGGCATTGGGCCGTCAGACATCCTCGTGATCGCTTGCTCTATTGATAGCGCCTCGCCCGTGCGGTAGAAGGGGTGCTGGCGGCATAGCATTTGGCGCACGGTAACCCCGATCGCCCATAGATCAGCTGCCTTGCGGGCTCTACGGCCTTCCAACTGCTCAGGGGCCATGTAAGTGTACGTACCTATGTGGCCAGGATAAACAGTAATCGTCGAACCATCGAGTTGCTTTGCAAGTCCTAGATCAAGCAAGACAGGACGGCCCCAGTCTCCGTCCCGTAGAGCGACATTTCCTGGCTTGATGTCGCGATGGATGGTGCCTGTGTGATGCAAAGCGTCAGCACCTGCGAGAAGTCCTTGAAGTAGTCTTCCCGCTTCGTCCGCGTTCGGCCACCTCTCTTCAGTGATTGACCTTGCGAGGTCTCCACCAGCGATGAACTCGAATCGAAGCGCCGGCCTTGACGCATCACCAAGCGACAGCGTTAGGGTTTCTAGCAACGCGACGACATACGGGCTGCTGACGCGCCGTAGGCCCTCCACTTCCCTCTTCAAACGGGCAGCGGGGTAGTCCTCGGAGCAAATGATCTTGATGGCGGTGTCGCCTGCACGCCATGTATCTCCGAATGTGCCTCTCCCTAAGAACTCCACTTCTTCGCCTAGGGCCGCGGCTACTTCTGCGGCGGCGTGCCGGGGCTTCTCGTCTGTGTTATCACCCACCGTGTTCCTTACCGTCCAACGGTCTACTCAAGATCACGCGCCAACCATGCCCTGAGGCCAAATGTTACTCCAAGATACGCCCTGGCCACGCTAGCGAGTTTCGCACGATCCAAGAGCCTGAGGTATGAGATAGATTGTCGCTTTTGTGTATAAATGAGGTATATGCGTCGTGATGAGCTGTATGCGAGCATCTCGCCTCGATGGGGTTACTGGTTCGCGGACTGGGTGGCCCCTTCGAACGTACGTGTCATTGAGTTGCCTCACCGCAGAAAGCGCGCAATCCGCAGAACGCCCTGAGGTGACTGTCTTGGCAGGTCAGCTAGTCATCGCTGCCGTGGTGATCCCCTTCCGCAGAATGCCGCGGAAACCCGCAGAATAGGCGACGCGGGTGGCGGGAGCCGTAGCCCTGGGGATTCTGCGGAAAATCGCGGCATTCTGCAGAAGTGAGTCCTGTAAGCGAGACATGCTCCTTGACCTGCAAGGACGAGTCTCGGTTGGCAATTCTGCGGATTGTGCGGATTCTGCGGCGGGGATGACGGCGGGCTGGCAAGGGAACGGCGAGCCGACTTGATCGAGAGTCGGGCGCCTGTAGCGCCCGTTGAGGGGCGAGCGCGACCGTGTCGGTGTCCATCGGTAGGAGGCCGGTCCTCTGTTGTTAGAGGCCGTCTCTGGGCCGTGAGCCATTACCGCGACGGCCAATACGCGGCCAAGCAGGTATCCTAACTGGCAAATGTCCAGGTCAGAAGGGTTTTTCGGCGGGACTGTAAAACCGTCGGCTCAGCCTACCCAGGTTCGAACCCTGGACCTGCCACCAGCAGAAACCCCAGCTTAGAGGCCCTCCGGGGCCTCTTCTGGTTTTCGGGGGTATGCAGCCGAAGGCCGTCCAGAGCGGCCGTTCGCAGGCCCTCACGGGATACACGCAGGATGGACCTTGGCGCGCGTTTCCCCAGGTCAGGCCCCGCGTTCGGGGCCGCTGGGGGATGAGGCCACGGCCTCGTCATCGTAGGCCGCACTCGAGCACGTATTGGGCACGAAGAGGACCCTTTTGCTGTCCACGACGACGTGGCATGATCGGCTGCATGCTGACCCGAAAGGACAATGCCGCGTAGGCGGCCTGGAGCTCTGCGATCCCAGCGGAGCCGATCATCAGAGCGTGGACCGCGCAAGCACATCCGCGGACTCTCCGCCAAAGCCCAGGGGGCGATATGGCGACTGGAAGATCAACGTTTCTGGCTGAACGCCATAGCCGATGCGTTGGAACAGTACGCCGGCTTTCGTCGAAGGCGAGGCCGGTACGTCTACGTGCACCCGGTGGAATATCTCTGCTGTGATCCAGTAGAGCCTCGTGACCTCTTGGAAGAGGTTCTGCAAGCCCTCCCCGCAGCCGCTCGCGCCGAGCTACGCCTGGTCGTAGATCCACTGGACGAGCAGTTCCGCGCCCGCACCTTGCCCGATCCGAATGTGGCGGCCAGAAGCGGATGGCATGCCGCCGCCTGGTGGCGTCAGCGCTTGACGGGCTGGTGAGGGTTTCGCCGATCAGGCCACAGGAACGCCGAAGGGTCCCGGAGAGCTTCCGGGACCCTGCCTGCACGGCTTGCGCGTCACGCCACCACGGCATCATCGGTCTTCCAATCGGCGATTTCCTGCTGTCCGGCGACGCACTGGCGTAGGCGCAGAGGAGCATGTCAACGCTGTGCCCGGCCCGCTCGGCCACGTCAGATGCCGACACACCCGCGTTGAGCCAGAGCGAGACGGCCGCGTGCCGGAGGTCGTACGGCCTGCGGGCGGGCGGCGAGGCGACCTGGGCGGGGTAGAAAACCTGCTTTCGGGCTTCCTGCCAGACCTCGGTGTAGGCGTGGAGGCGACCACGCCGCCGCGTTCCGTGCGGAAGATCCGCCCGTCCGGGCTGACGCCGAACTCTTCGATGTGTTGCCGAAGGATCTTGGTTTTCGCCCTGGCCGATGCCGAGCAGGTCCACGTGCTCAAGGACCGTGCACGTGCCCTGATCGCCTCCAACAACCTCGCCACCGTGGACGTAGCCAGCTCGACGAGTCCGAGTTCCGGCCTTCCTCTCGTTGATCATCAGTGGTACAGCCGGAGCTGATCGAGGCCCATTACTGACCAAGCTCAGTTTCCGAGAGTTAACAGTAGAAACCGGAGCCGCGACGAATCGGGTCAGGCATCATTCATGTGAGACCGAGCAAGGAGAGATATGCGTTTCAACAATATGATCTATTTCTCCAGGCGGCGGCTGGAAGCCTTCTTCCCGGAACGTCCCGCCAGGCGGCTGTCAACGGTGAACGTGGAGCTAGATCTTCAGGTGGCGACGGTCGGCGGATTGGGGTCGGCAGCGACGAGGAGCAGCAAGGCCGATGCGCGATCTGTGCCGCCCCTGAAGGTGGTACCACCTCGCAGGGAACCACGAGGCGGATCGCGGTAGATCATGATGGGGAGGGGGAAACCCTCCGAGTAAGAGGCTTGCTGTGCGCAGGATGCAATACCGGACTGGGTGCATTCGATCACGATCCAGAACGCATGGAGCGCGCTGCCGCGTACCTAGAACAGTTTCTAGACTGATGATTCGCAGCTGCCCCGACGGCGCTAACAGCAGGGAAGATGTACTGCAGGCAACCGTCAGCATGGCCTTAGCAACGTCGAAGGGTCCTGGAGATCATCCGGGACCCTTGACGTACGGCGAGTCTCAGGTCGCAAGCGCGTCCTCGATCCGCTTGTTTGCGGGCAGCTCTTCCAACTCCACGGGGTACTCAAGGACGTGGCAGAGCGCCACGCTACGGTGTTCGCGCCTGCCTTCTTACCATTGAGGCGAAGGGCGAGCGTATCGAGGGCGATCCGGATGGTCTTGGTCTCGTGCGGCTCCGTCACGGTGAGCGGGGCCGTCTCAAGGCGCCGGATGGCTCGCGTGATGCTCGCGGGATGTTGCGGACGCTTGCCCTGGGGGAGGAGCGCGTACTCGGGCCGCGCCGCCCGTAGGGTCTAGGCGCCGGGACGGCCGGGAGTGTCCCGGATGAGCGCGGAAGCACCAAAGTTCCGCACCGCTGAGCTGTCGCCGTTGAGGACCAGTTCGTCAGCCTCTCCCGTCCGTAAAGCTCGGAGAGAGTTTTCAGCTGACCCCGGTGTTCTGGTGGGCGGTGAAGAAGGTGTCGAGTTCGGACTGTTGTCCGGTGTCGAAGGCGCGTCGGGGGAGGAAGCCCGTGCATTGCTTGTTCACGAAGAGCAGCCAGAACTCGGGGGTGCTCACGATGCGCTGGAACATGGACCACTGCACGGTGCTGGTGGTCCGATCGGTATGGAACTCGTACCCATCGTCGGTCAGCCGGAGCGTGGTGGGCACGCAGAGGTAGGTGAGCTGCCGCTTGCCGGTCCGGCGGATCGCCAGGTTCAGGGCGAAGGGAAACACGATCGCGCCCGCCAGCATGCCCATGCCCATGCCGACGGTGCCGAGCAGGAGGCACACGATTCCTGACACGGTCAGGACCGCTGGGAGTGCCAGATAGGTGACTTTGAGTTGTCGCCTGAGACCCTGTTGAAGAGCTCGTGCCACTTCGTCGGGGGTGGGTTGATACCTGACTTCGATGTCCAACAGAGGCCGCCTTCGTCTGATGTGGAAGTCATCATTCCGGCCTCCGGCCGGAACGCCAATCGTGCTTGATCGGCGGGACCGTACAAGGCAGAGCCGCGGTGCGCCGAATGTGGCGAGGTTCCCTGGCTCGCGAAACCCGCGAGAACGACGCGGCTAGTACGGCTGGCACACCGTGAAGTGCACACTCTCGCTGGCCTTCGAAGGGGTCAGAAGGCGGAAGACGACCGTGTGCCGGCCCGGTTCGAAGGAGCCGAGGGGGTTGCGCTGGTTCTTGGTCGTGCCGGTCACCCAGTCCGTCTTCCATCCCTCGTCCTGGCCGTCCACGATCCAGCGGTAGCCGTACTCCACCTGCTTTCCCGACGGGCCTTTGAGGGTGGCGACAGGGAAGAGGCTGGACGACCAGCAGCCCTTTTCGGTCCGCAGTCCGTCCAGTTTCAGCGACACCAGGCTTACGCTCCCCGCGGCCGCGGTCGTCGTCGTGGTTCTCGGGACGGAAGTGGTGGTCTTCGGCGGGGAGGCCGTAGGGGTGGGTGTCCGCTGCCTGCGTGGGGCTGTGGTGGAGGTTGCGCCGGCGGTTCTGGTGGGCCGCGTCCGCTTGGGCGGCGCGCTGGGCGTCGCGTCGGTGCCCCGCTTCTGCGTGCCGGTTGTCGCGGCGGCGCCCTGGGCCGCGGCCGATGGGGTGGACGCGGTCGTCGTCGCCGGGGCGCGTCTCCATGTGATCGCTCCGGTCACCAGGGCGGCGGACACGACCAGTGCGCCGACACCCGCCGACACCGCCTTCCAGCGTGGGCGACTCCCAGCATGACCCGCCGTACCGGCTGGGCGGCCGATCGGGTCGCCCGCCGCACCACTGTGACGGCCGACGGGGGCGCCTCCCGTACCGCCTGGACGGCCGGCCGGAACGGTTGCCGTACCGCCAGCTGTACCGGTGGGTGGGGCACCGATGAGCTGGAGCAGGACGTCCTGCATGGCGGGCCGGGCGCCGGGGTCCTTGGCCAGGCAGGACAGCACTATCGGGCGTAGCGGCCCCGGCAGGTCGCCCAGGTACGGCTCGTTGTGGAGGATGCGGCGGATCACCGTGGGCAGCGAGTCGTTGCCGAATGGCGGGCTTCCTGTGGCGGCGAACACGATCACCGAGGCCCACGCGAAGACGTCCACCGCGGGAGTGAGCGGGGCGCCCGCGAGCTGTTCGGGCGCCATGTACGCGGGGGTGCCGACGATGCTGCTCGTCACGGTCAGCGAATGGTCGGACGCGCGGGCGATGCCGAAGTCGATGACCCGCGGCCCGTCCCTCCCGAGCAGTACGTTGGCGGGCTTGAAGTCGCGATGCACCACCCCGGCCCGGTGGATCGCCGCCAGTGCGGTGGCGGTCGCCACGGCGAGTCGTTGCAGGTCGGCGCCGGTGTGGCGGCCGGCCTGCTGGAGTGAGGGCCCTTCGACGTACTCGGTGACGATGTACGGCCGGCCGCCCAGGGAGGCGTCGAGCACCTGGGCGATGCAGAACGGCTCCACCCGGCGCGCCGCGTCGATCTCCTTGGCGAAACGGTGGTCACCGGCCAGGCCGTCCGCCAGCACCTTGACCGCGACCGTACGGCCGTCGGGCCCCTGGCCCAGGTAGACCACTCCCTGGCCGCCCGCGCCCAGACGTCCGAGCAGCCGGTAGGGGCCCACGGCCGAGGGGTCCTCTGGCAGGAGCGGGCTCATCACTCGGTCCCGACCGGGCAGATGGTGAACGAGAGCGTTCTCGACGTCGTCGCGGGAGAGGTGAGGCGGAGGGTGATCCGGTGCGGGCCGTTCGGCTGTACCAGCGGGCCGACGACCTGCTGAGTGTGGGACTCGGCGATGACGGACTCGTTGCGTTCCACCACCCGTCCGTCCAGGATCCATTCATAGTGGAACGTGGTGGACAGTTTGGTCCCCTCGACCAGGCCGAAGGTGTTGCTCTGGCCGATCTGACAGTCCTGGGTGTTGGCCTTCCGGGCGCCCATGGCCCATACCCTCGCGATCCGGAAGGAACCACCGCCCGATGAGGTCGTCGGCTTGGGAACGGACACGGTCGGCTTCGCGGTCTGCTTCATGGTCGGCTTCGTCGTGGCCGTCGGTCTCGCCGGGGACGGGCTCTTGGTCCTTTTCGGACGCTCGCGGGGTTTCGTCGGGGGCGGCGTTTTCGCCGAGGTCGCCGTCCTGGCGGGGTTGAACGCCATTGGTGGCGAACTCGGTTGTGGTTCCCGAGGGGCCCAGACGTTGGTGGCTCCCCAGAAGACGGCACCGGCGACCGCCAGCGTCGCCACACCGGAGAGGCCCGCGACGACCACCGTCCTGTTCCCGCGCGGTCGTCGCCGCCGCCCGGGAACCGTGGACGGACTCCTGGCGTCGGCACCGTCCGGACGCCCTGGCGCGGTCTGCCCGCCGAGGAGTTGTAGCAACACGTCGCGCATGGCGGGGCGGCGGGCCGGATCCTTGGCCAGGCACGTCAGGACGATGCCGCGTAACGGTTGCGGCAGGTCGCCGAGCTGTGGCTCGTTGTGCAGGATCCGGTTGATCACCGCGGGCAGCGAATCCTCACCGAACGGGGGCACCCCGGTGGCGGCGAACACGATCACCGACGCCCACGCGAACACGTCGACGGCCGGCCCGATCCGCTCTCCGGCGAGTTGCTCCGGGGCCATGTACGCGGGGGTGCCGACGATGCTGCTCGTAGCCGTGATCCCCGATTCGACAGACCGGGCGATCCCGAAGTCGATCACTCGGGGTCCGCCGTGTCCGAGCAGCACGTTGGCGGGTTTGAAGTCGCGATGGACGATGCCCGCCTGATGGATGGCCGCCAGTGCGGTGGCGGTCGCCACGGCGAGTCGTTGCAGGTCGGCGCCGGTGTGGCGGCCGGCCTGCTGGAGTGAGGGCCCTTCGACGTACTCGGTGACGATGTACGGCCGGTCGCCCAGGGAGGCGTCGAGCACCTGGGCGATGCAGAACGGCTCCACCCGGCGCGCCGCGTCGATCTCCTTCGCGAAGCGCTCGTCCGTGAGTCCCTCGCGCAGCACTTTGACCGCGACCGGTCTGCCGTCGAGCCCCTGGCCCAGATAGACCACGCCTTGCCCGCCCGCGCCCAGACGTCCGAACAACCGGTAGGGCCCCACGGCGGTGGGGTCGCCTTCCCGGAGAGGTTCGACGTGCGACATAGGACTCCTGTGACAGACGTCTGGGGATCTTTGGGCACCATAGTGGGAAATGTCAGACTCGGTGAGCGAGTCGCGTAAACCCGGCTCTCCGCAGTGGAGCGCGCTCCTCCGCTCGCAACCGGTTCCCTGACGGATCAGTGCTTGGCGCGGGTCGTAAGTCTTGGCCCCGCGTCATCACGCCGCCTGCCGCATCAGGCGTGTGGATAGATCACACCGCCCATGAGGCATCCGCCCAAGACTTCCTGGGTCAGGACGACGCCGGTCAGCCGGGCCGCAAGCCGTAGAGCTCGATCTATCGGCTTATCGTCTTCCGTACGGTCTCCCTCGCGGCCAGGATCGAAGCCGACTTCCCTCATCACGTCCACCAGGCGATCCGGATCACTGCCGTATCGCTGTGTGGGGTGCATGTAGTTGAAGCACGTCACCAGTTCTCCGTCGACGGCATACGCGAACTCGTTGGCGTAGTAGTCGTGCCGTAAGACCGACACGACCTCTGTCCCGGCCGACAGTGCCCGCAGGACCGCAGATTCTGTGGCCTGCCAGCCGTACACCTCGATGAGCACGGTCCACTCGTCCAGACGCGCGGCGAGAGCCGTGTCCTGGAACAGTCCCTCGTCCATCAGCGCCTCGTACGTCAGAGGCCGGACGCTGTCCGCTTCGGCACCCATGCGCCGAAGCGCCTCGGCCTCATCGAGGCCTTTCACGTAGGTCAGGCACCACAGATCGCCTAGCTCCTCTTCCTCGACCAGCCAGGCGATGTCCGCGTAAGTGATCTCCACCCGCACACTCTCGTTCTCGGGAACGCCGAATGCAGCCAAGGTAGCGATCAGTACCGACAGTCGTCGCCGGCCCGGGGCATGGGGAGGCCGCCGCATCTCGTGGCGGAGTGCGGCGGCCTTGGTACGGGTGGGCTGTCAGCTTGTCCTGGTTGGTTCGGGTCTGTGGACGGGGATCGTCAGGTCAGGGTGAAGTCGTCGGCGTAGACGTTGGCCTGGCCGTACCAGCCGTGGACCGACAGCGTCACGGTGCCCGAGGACCCGGTGGTGAAGGGCAGCGAGAGCTGGGTCCAGCCGCTGGAGGAGGTCCACGTGCTCGCGCTGGCGCCGCCGGAGACCCCGAGGAAGGCGTAGCTGCCCTGCACCCACGCCTTCAGCGTGTAGGCGTGGTTGGGCGACAGGGTCAGCGTCTGGGTGCACTCGCCGGTCTGGCTCGCGGTCGGGGTCACCTGCAGGGCGTGCGTGCCTCCGTGTACCGGCGATCCGGTCACCGTGCCGCCGGGCTGGCAGTTCCAGGGGGCGAGGCTTCCGGACTCGAAGTCGGCATTGGCGACGGAGCCGCCGCCGGACGACCCGGTGATCGTGAGAGTGAAGGTCGCGCTGTGGCTGCCGGAGGCGGCCGTGCCGGTGACGGTGATCGGGTAGGTTCCCGGCGCCGCCGACGACGTGGTGACCAGCTTGAGCGACGAGGACCCGCCGGCGGTGACGGAGGCGGGGGTCAGGGTGGCGGTGACGCCGGCCGGGGCGCCGGTGGCGGTGAGGTTCACCGTCTGCGCGGGGCCGCTGATGACGGCCGTGTTCACGGTGGCCGTCGCGGTACCGCCGGGGGCGACCGAGCCCGTGGAGGGGGACAGGGTGACCGAGAAGTCGTTGCCCGGGGTGCCGCCGCCACCGGAGAACGGTGCGAAGGTCTGGCTGAAGAACCAGGTGCTCTGGGAGATGCCCGAGCAACTGTCGGAGCCGCCGGTGCCCGGGCAGCCGCCGTTGTCGCGCTGGAGCGCCCAGAACGAGATCATGGCCAGGCCCTTGCTCGTGGCCCAGTTGAGCACGGGGGCGGCGTCGGCGGTGGTGAACGTCTCGGCGGGGCCGTAGTCGTCGATGCCGATCATCTCGGTGACGCCGATCATGTTCCACAGCTCGGTGTCCGACTTGCCGGGGTACAGCGTCTTGAGCTGGTCGTGCAGGCCGGTGGCGGCGGTCTGGGTGTCGGTCGCCATCTGGTGCGTGGCGCCGTCGTAGTAGTCGAACGTCATGATGTTGACGACGTCGATCCTGGCGTTGTTGGTCACCGCGTTGCGCAGGACGTTCAGGCCGCTGGAGGCCAGGCCACTGGTCGTGGTCGGCAGGGTGTAGGCGAACTGCACGGTCTTGCCGTTGGCCGCGGCCCAGTCCTCTACCAGCTTGATCGCCTTGTTGCGGCGGTCGATCCCGGCGCTGTTGGTGAGGGAGTTGTCCTCGATGTCCAGGTCGATGCGGGTGACGCCGTAGGTGGTGATGACGCTCTCGAAGACCGAGGCGATGCTGTTCACGTTCGTGCAGCTGTCGGCGATCTCGGTGCCGGTGTTGTCGGCCGTGTACCCGCCGAAGGACGGGATCACGTCGCCGCCCGAGGCGCGGATGCTGGAGATGGACGCGCCGAAGGTCGAGGACGAGATCGGCATGCTGGTGTCGCCGTTCCAGTACGCCGTGCAGGACCCTTTGGTCGCGGCCTGGAGGAACGCCATGGTGAGGTACTTGGCCCCGGACTGCTGGGACAGTGTCGCCGGGTCGTCCCCGGTCCACGCCTCGAAGTAGGGGGCGAAGACATGGCTGGGGAGCGCGGCCGCCGCGTGGGCGGGCGCGGTGCCCACGACGCCGAGGCCGAACGCCGTGACGGCGGTCGTGACAGCCGCGACCGCCGTGCGCAGCAGAGTGCGGAGGTGCATGAAGACTCCCACGAGTGAAGTCAGGCCGGGTAGTGCCGACCCGGCCCTTGGGGGGTGGCGCACCGCCGGGGCTGTGCCCGCCGCGGTGCGTGCATCAAGTGGAGAGACGTGCCGGATGCGGATCCGCGTACCTCATCGTTGGTTCGGCGGGTTCTTTTGTCAAGTTTCTTAACAGTTCTTTCTTGAAAGCTTCTTAACAGTAGATGATTCTCGCTCGACCTGACCTGCGCTTATGTCGAGTGCCACTTGGGCGGCTCGCGCCTCGTCCTTGAGGGGTCGCTCGCCGAGGTCTGATCCGTGGGTGCGGGAGGAGTCGCCGCCCGGCCTGCGGGGCAGATCGGTGGTATGGGAAAAGAGGATAAAAGGGACGAGATCTCTGTGGGAGACAAGGTCGCCTGGAAGAGCCATGGGTCCGAGGCGACGGGGACCGTCGAGCAGAAGATCACGAAGAGGACCGAGCGGGCCGGACGGGTGGTGGACGCCTCGCCCGAGGAACCGCAGTACCTGGTCAAGAGCGACAAGAGCGGCAGGAAGGCCGTGCACAAGCCCTCCGCGCTCACGAAACGGTCCTGACCTCGACGGCGACGACGGCGAGACCGCCGACCAGGAGAAACCGGTGCGCCGGTAAGCCGGCCGGAATGCCGTTGTCCACTCCGAGGTCAGAGGGGCGCCTCGGTGGTACCTGAATTCCAAGGAAGCAAGGTTCTCGATATGAGAATCCGCTTACGATGAAATCATGCGGCAATCGCGGCGGAGGGGTCGAACATGACCGACACGATAACGGTGTACGGTCCTTCGCTGCTCCTGGCCGTCGGGGCACTTATGATCGGTTCGCCGCAACCCGTGCGCAGGGTTTTCTACCTGGCCGTGTTCCTGGGATCGTCGATCTTCGTGGCGCTCATGGTCGGCGTGTTATGGCGGGATGTGCTCGGCATATGCGTCACCACCCTCGCCCCGGCGGTCGTCATCGCGGCGATCCGGCTGGTGGCGGCCTTCGTGGTCCGATCTTCGTCCGTGAACGAGTGAACACGCCGGCCGATTCAGCGACCCTTCCCCATCTTGTCGTTGATGACGTCGCGTGTGCGGTCCATGATGGCCTGAGGTGAAGTGAGGTCCTTGTCCGTGGCGATGGCGTGCACGGCGGCCTTGATGGCCGTTCCCATGGCGCGTCGCTGGTCTTCGCCGGTGTTTTCCAGGATTATGGGGAACTCCTCGTGCTCCTCGTTCATGGCGTGCTCGAGGACGTCCGTCTTCAGCTTCTCGATGTCGCTGTCGAAGGATTTGTCGTCCGCGCCGCGCTCCATCATTTGGGTCAGGAGTTTCTTGGCCTCCTTCTCCTCGCGCAGCCGTGCCTGAACGACTTTCTTCGCGCCTTTGATGTTCTCCTCGACGTAGGGGTGAACCACCTCCTCCTCGGCGGCCTCGTGGACGGCGAGCATCCGTGCCAGACGCTGGAACGCCTCGGCTCGCCGGGCTCCCTTGGACTTGTCCACCTCGTCGAACATCTCCCGCACGAGGCCGTGCTGACGCAGGAGCAGTGCCACCACGTCGTCCTCACGGAGCTGTTCCATCTGCTTCTCGGTCATCGTTCCGCCTCCCACCTCTGCCGATACCCTGGCGCATCTAGCGAACAACCCGATAAAGCGCCTCATCAGGGAAGCATCACGGCATATCACCCAAACCTGAGCTAACGCGACGCCATCACCGGGTCGGTCAGCTGAGCAGGGCTTGGGCCGCGGACTCCTTCAGGCGCGCGTTCGCCCAGCGCACCTGCCGGAGGGTCTGGGGGTGACAGCGCTCGGCGAGCTCGAGCAGCTCCACCTGCTTCGCCCCTTGCGCGGCCTGGGCGAGCAGTTCCCAGTCCAGGGAGACTCCGGAGGCGACGCGGTAGAGGTGCCGCAGATCGGCCAGCAGGAGCAGGGACGGCTGCGGGTGCCGGCCCAGCCATTCGTCGGCCTTCTCCCGCGCGCGTTCGAGAAGGGTGGGCTCGCCCGCCGGCGAGGGGTCGAGGTCCAGCCCGTAGTGCTTGCCGATGCCGGCCAGCTCGCGTACGTGGTCGTGGCACCAGCGGACGAGGTCGGCGGTGATGTGGTGGGTCTCGTGGTCGGCCTTGTGCCGTTCGGCCATCCGCAACAGAGCATGGGCCAGCTCGTTCTCCGAGCGGTGCAGTTCCCGGATCACCAGATCCAGCTTCACGACGCGCCTCCCGTCGTCATGACCGTCTCTTCCGCATGTGCCGTGTGGTCGCCGGCGGTAGGGGGAACGGCCGCGGCCGGTGCGGACGCCGTGGTCGTCGGAGCCGTCGACGGCCTGCCGTCACCACGCTCCACCAGCGACACCCGGGCGGCGGCGGTCTTGAAGATCGGCTGCTTCGACGCGGCGTCCCAGTCCGTGGGCGTCAGCTCGTTCGCCGCCCGGCCGGGACCGCCGTCCGGACCGTCGCCGCCGGGACGGTCCCAGTAGCCGTAGTGGAACGGCAGGAACAGGACGCCGTCGCGGATCCCGCTCACCCGCAGCCGCGCGCGGACCTCCCCCCGCGCCGTCGCGACCTCGAGCAGGTCGCCCTCGGAGAACCCCAGCCGTTGGGCGTCGGCGACGGACATCTCCACCCACACCTCCGGGGCCGCCCGCTGGAGCTGGGGTGCCCTGGCGGTCTTGGTCCGCGTGTGGAAGTGGTAGAGGGTGCGGCCGGTGGTCAGCCAGAAGGGGTACTCGTCGCGGGTCGTCTCGTGCGGCGGGAAGTACTCGGCCGCCTTGATGACGGCCTTTCCCCAGGGGTTGAGCGCCTTGTACTCGGTGTCGGACAGGGGCGCGCCGGTGATCAGATCGCGTCCGTAACTCTCGCAGTCCTCCGGGGTACTGCGGAACCGGCCGTCGGCGTACAGACGCTCGGTGCCGTCCGGGTGCTCATCGTCGCACGGCCACTGGATGCCGCCGGAGCCGCGCAGCCTGGCGTACGACAGGCCGCTGTAGTCGCACGGACGGCCGCGCGAGCATTCCTTCCAGCCTTCGAACGCCCCCTCGGCGTCGGTCCACTTGACCAGCGGGCCGCCGTCCTTGTCCCGCAGGTCGAGCCGCCGGGCCAGGTCGAGGAAGATGTCCAGGTCCGATCGGGCCTCGCCCGGTGGTTCCACCGCCTTCTCCGACAGGTGCACGGTGCGGTCGGCGTTGGTGAACGTCCCGGTCTTCTCCCCCCAGGCCGCCGCCGGCAGCACCACGTCGGCGAGCTGCGCGGTCTCGGACAGGAAGATGTCCTGCACGACCAGGAAGAGCCGTTCCTGGGACAGGATCGACCGGATGCGGCGCAGCTCCGGCAGCGACACGGCGGGGTTGGACCCGATGACGTGGAGGAAGCGGATGGATCCCTCCTCCATGTACCGGAACATCTGCATGGCGTGGGTGGGCGGCGAGTAGTGCGGGATCGCCATGGGGTCGACGTTCCAGACGCGGGCGAGGTCGCGGACGTGCGCGTCGTTCGACCAGTTGCGGAAGCCCGGCAGGTCGCCGTCCGCGCCGCACTCGCGCGTGTTCTGGGCGCTGGGCTGCCCGTTCATCTGCAGGACGCCGCAGCCGGGGCTTCCCAGCATGCCGCGGACCAGGTGCACGTTGTTCACCTGCACCGCGGCGGCCGTCGCCTGGTGGGACTGGTAGAAGCCCTGCAGGACGGTGGAGAGCAGACGTTCGGCCGTGCCGATCAGCCGCGCGGCCTCGCGCAGGTCGCTCTCGGGGACGTCGCAGATACGCGCGACCTCCTCGACGGGGTACTGGTCCACCGTCTTGCGCAGTTCCTCGAAGCCGACCACGTTGCGGCGCAGGTAGTCCTCGTCGATCCAGCCGTGGGCGAGGATCTCGTGCAGCAAGCCGTTCATCAGGGCGACGTTCGTACCGGGACGGTTCGCCAGGTGGACGGTGGCGGCGCGGGCGACGGGGGTCCTCCGCGGGTCGACGCAGACGAGCGCGGGCGGGTTCGGGCCGGCGAGCCGGTCGAGGACGCGCGTCCACAGGACGGTCTGCGTCTCGGCCATGTTGTGGCCGTAAAGGACGATGACGTCGGCATGGTCGATGTCGGTGTAGCTCGCCGGCTGGCCGTCGCAGCCGAAGGACTCCTTGAGGGCGGCCGCCGCGGTCGCCGTGCACAGGCGGGTGTTGCCGTCGACGTGATTGGTGCCGATGCCGCCGTGCGCGACGAGGGCGAGGGTGTAGTACTCCTCCAGGAACAGCTGACCGGTGGTGTAGAAGCCGACCGAGCTGGGGCCGCGCTCGTCGAGCAGCTCCCGCAGGCGCCCGGTCACGCGGTCCATGGCGGTGTCCCAGTCGGTCTCGACCAGTCGGCCGCCCTCCCGGACGAGCGGCCGGACCAGCCGGTCCGGTGAGGCGTTCGCCTGCCAGCCGTACAGGTCGGTCGGCCCGAGGCGGCCGTGGTTGACGCGATCCTCGGCGCGTCCCCGTACCCCGACGATCTGTCCGTCCTTGACCGCGATGTCCAGGCCGTCGCCGTTGCTGTGCAACATCGTCGCGCTCTGCACCCAGCGGTCCACCTCATCGGGGGTGACTCCTGGACGTAGATACGTGTCCACGCGGGTCGGCCAGGGCTCTCCCGGCCCGTACGGGGTGCGCGTGCCCCAGGGATCGCCGATCCTGTCGATTCGCGGCATACGTCCTCCTCCGGCTACTTCAGCAAGTCGCCTGGCCCGCCGACCGTCCGCTGAGTTCCGCGGCTGTCACTGCTGCCCTCCTGCGCCTCCCTCACGCCTCCCGTCGCCGACGAATCGACGCGGCACGGTCTCCTGCCGGCGATGCGGCCCCACGGCGGAATGGGCGATGCATTTCAGCCGGGCGCGCCGTCGCGGACGTCACTTCTGTCGTATGGCGAGTCGAAACGCAATCGCAACCGAACCGCTTTACCTGGTCTTTAACCTTCCTCTAACCTCGTCACTCGTGAAACGTATCTTGACGGTTCTTGCCGGTTCGGTGGCCGTGGGGATCCTCCCGGCCGTTCCCGCGTCCGCCGCCGCCACTTCGGCCGCCGCCTATCCGGTGAAGAGCGCCGCTCTCACCGACAATCCGTTGTACTCGGCCGGACCGCTGCCGGTCGGCAAGTGCCCGGAAAAGCCGGTGAAGAAGCTGAACGCGGGTTCGGCGAAAAGCTACCTGAACAGTGTCCTGACCTGCCTTGACGACACCTGGTCCGCGCATCTGGAGAAGGCGGGCGTGAAGTGGTCGAAACCTAGGGTGACATACGTGACCAAGGCGCCTGCGAAGTTCTGTCAGGTGAAGTGGGACAAGGACTGGGACGCCTACTACTGCGACGCCTCGCGGACCATTCAGATCCTGCTGAGCAAGAGGCTTCTGGAGGAGCCGGAGGACCTGTTCCTGTTCAATCTGCTGGCGACCTATTACGGTGAGCACGTGCAGAACATGGCGGGCGTGTTTTCTGCCTGGCAGGACATGACGTACCGCAATAAGTCCGAGCTTGCCGAACAGGACCGGCGGTACAGCCTGCAGAACGTCTGTTTTTCCGGAGCCTTCATCGGCAGCGTTTGGAAGTCACTCCACCGCAGCAAGGACGAGTGGGACGATCTGCTCTACTTCGTGCGCGGCTGGGAGAGCAAGCACGACGGCACCAGGAAGTCGCTCACCTATTGGATCAACCAGGGCTTCAAGTCCGCCGACCCGGGCTCCTGCAACACCTGGAGCGCGCCGTCGTCCAAGGTGGCGTGACGACCAGGCCAGGAGGGAAGGCCGCCGTGCGTACGCGGCAACCTTCCCTTCGCCGGAGGCGGTGACCGCGGGGTCCTCGCGAAGCGATGACTTCGTGAAGACCTCCGCGATCGTCCGTCAGCGGGCCGGCCGGCTCAGCGGAGGAACTCCAGGAGCGCTGGCACGATGGCGTCGGGAGTGGGGCCGTGGCCTTGGCCCGGGAGGACGCGTCGCGTCGCGTCGGGCAGAGCCGCCGCCACCGCGTCGGCGGCCTCGGGCATGCCGGGGAAGGTCTGGTCACCCGAGTACACGATCGCCGGCACCGTGATCGCGGCCCAGCGGCCGGGCCAGTCGGGATCGGTGTTGATCTCCTGGCACGCCGTGAGGTCGTAGACGAGCGTGGGGGCGACGGCCACCATGTCCGCCCATCCGGGCGACTGCGCCATGCCGTCGACGACCTGGGGCGGCACCCCGATCACCGCGGTCATGTTGTAGCGCATCGCCTCGTCGTTCTTGCCGGCGTCCAGCAGCGAGCGCAGCGTGGCGATGTGCTCGGCATGGTCGACGCCGGCGAACAGCGGCGGCTCGTAGAGCGCCAGCGCGGTGACACCGACGCCGGCGTCCGCGGCCGCCAGAGCCACGGTCGCTCCCGACGAGCTGCTGTACAGAGTCGCGGTGCCACCGGCCGCCTTGATCAGCGCGGCGACGTCCTCGACCTCTCGCTCCAGGGCCCACGGGGCGGTGTCGCCGGATCGTCCTCGCCCGCGCCGGTCGTAGTCGATCGCCGTGAAGCCCTCGGCCGCGAGCCGCTGCGCGAACTGCGAGGTGTTCTGGTCGATGGCGCGGTACTGGGTGGCGCCGCCGACGAAGATGACGGCCGGCCCGTCGCCGTGACGGTCGTAGTCGATGATCGTGCCGTCCTGAGAGGTGACGGTGCTCAAGAGTGCCTCGATTCGTGGAGACTCTTCGTGGTCGTTCGGCGTGGCGGTGGACACACCGACCCGCGTCCGGCGCGGGCGGCGGCGCCGGACGGCAGGGAGCGGCAGGCGTGGCGCCGCCGCGGGACCAACAGTACGGGCACGGACCGACATTCTTGGCCGTCACGTCCGGACGCTGTACTCAAGCGGTGATGCCGTGCTGAGCCGGCGCCGATGATCGCTTCAGGATGGTGAGCGCCCGCTGCCGATGTACGCGGTCACCTCGATCTCTATGCGCATTCTCGGGTCCGACAGGCCGCAGGCGATCATGGTGGCGGCCGGGCGGATGTCCTCGAAGTGGCGGCGGAGGGTCGGCCAGCAGGGTTCGAAGTCGCCGGGGTCCGGGAGCATGTAGGTGACCCGGACCACGTCCGCGAGGGCGGCCCCGGCCTCCCGCAAGGCGGCCTCGATGTTGCGCAGGCACTGTTCCGCCTGCTCCACCACATCGTCGGAGATCGTCATCGTCCGGTAGTCGAAGCCCGTCGTGCCGGACACGTGCACCCATCCGTCCACGACGACCGCCCGGGAGTACCCGATGGCCTTCTCGAAGCCGGATCCGCTGGAGATCAACCTGCGTGCTGCCGTCATGGCGAGCATCCTCACAGGGCCTCGATCGATATGTCCAACACGCCTACAGCACACCGGTGATATCTCTGGTGATATGGATGAACCCCGCCCCGAGCTGGAGTCGCGGCAGCTTCACGCGTTCGTGGTGCTGGCCGGTGAGCTGCACTTCGGGCGCGCGGCCGAACGGCTCGGGATCGCGCAGCCGCCGTTCAGCCAGCAGATCCGCAGGCTGGAGGAGCGGGTGGGCTACCCGCTGTTCGAGCGCACCTCGCGCGGGGTCAGGCTCACGCCGGCCGGACGGCAGTTGCTTCCCGCCGCGCGCCAGGCCCTGGAGCAGGTGAACAGCGGGCTGGAAGCCGCCAGGCGGACGGGCAGGGGTGAGCTCGGGACGTTGCGGCTCGGCTTCGCGGCCTCTCTCGCGCTGACCGTCCTTCCCGGGGTGATCGCGGCCTTCCGGCAGGCGCACGAAGGGGTCCGCCTGGAGGTTCACGAGATGACGACGACCGAACAGGTGCGGGCCCTGCACGCCGAGCGCATCGACGTCGGACTGGTGCGCGAGGCCGTCGACCGGGAAGGGCTGACCGCCGAGCCGCTGCTGTCGGAGGAGGTCGTGGCCGTGCTCCCCGCGACCCATCCGCTGGCCGGCGAGCGCCGCGTGCCGCTGGAGGCGCTGGCCGGGGAGCCGTTGGTGCTCTTCCCGCGTGAGCACGGTCCCGAGTTCCACGACCGGCTGGTCGAGCTCTGCCGCCGGGCCGGTTTCACACCACGCGTCGCGCAGCGGGCGGTGGAGTGGCAGACGGTGTGCGCGCTGGTCGCGGCCGGGCTGGGGGTTAGCCTCGCACCCGCGGGCGTCCGGCGCATCCGGATCACCGGGGTCGCCTACCGGCGGCTCGCGGGAGGTTCTCCACGTACGACGGTCACGCTGTGCCACCGCCGTGAGGACTCCACCCCGCTCCTCACCCGCTTCCTGGAGACGGCGCGGGCGTACGTGGCGGCGCGCGGCCGGTGACCGGGAGTCCGGTGGCCGGCCGGCCGGCGTACGATCACGGTGCGAGGGCCGCGCCCGCCGGTGGAACCGCTTCGAACGCCAGGTCCGATCTCCGCCAGCTTCCCGTGAACCGCCTGGGTGAGACTGGGGCGCGTGACTGCGACCACCTCGACGCACAGCAGGATCGAACCGGGCATTCTCTACTTCGGTACGCCTGTGGTGCTGCTCTCGACCTCGAACGAGGACGGCTCGCCGAACCTCGCGCCCATGTCGTCGGCCTTCTGGCTCGGGTGGCGGGCCATGCTGGGCCTCGGCTCTCGTTCACAGACCGCACAGAACATGCTGCGTACCCGTGAGTGCGTGATGAACCTGCCCTCCGACGCGCTCGCCTCGGCCGTCGACCGGCTGGCGCTGACGACCGGGGCGGACCCGGTTCCCGAGCGCAAGTACGAGCGGGGCTACCGCCATGTGCGCGACAAGTTCCGGCGGGCCGGGCTGACGGCGATCGCCGCCGAGACCGTGACGCCGCCGCGGGTGGCCGAGTGCCCGGTGAACATGGAGGCGGTCGTCGAGGCGGTGCACCCGCTCGCCGAGGACGACGAGGGGCAGCGCGGCGGGATCCTGGTCTTCGAGGTGCGCGTGCAGCGCGTCCATGTGCACGAGGAGATCCGGATGAAGGGGACGAACGACCGCATCGACCCGGATGCGTGGCGCCCAATGATCATGAGCTTCCAGAAGCTCTACGGGCTCGGCCCGCAGGTGCACCCGTCGACGCTGGCACGAATTCCCGAGGAGCTCTACCGCGGCCCGGACATCGAGCGGGCCCGGGAAGTGCCCGCGATCTGACCCTGACCACTTCGAGGGCCGGTGGGGGCTGGAATGGGTCAGATCCCAGGTTCCGGCCCTCGGGGACCCGGCCTGTTCGTACGTCCTGGCCTAGTTGTTCGAAGGCGGCTTCGGAGGCCGCCTAGCGGGTTCGTAGGGGTATGTCCAGGTGAACGGCGCCGATCGCCAGTGCGCCGGCGATCGGCAGCGCCGCCCACCGTGCCCAGTGACGCTGGAGGCCCCGGCGGCCGTCCCGCCTCGCGACCGCGATCGCCAGGCGGAGGATCCAGATGGCGATGATCGCCGGGGTCCCGAAGAATGTCAGAAGGAACACGTTGAAGTACCCGCCGGGCGCGCTGGCGTCGTACAACAACAGCAACGCGTCGGCGGCGGTGGCGCCGAGGAGCGGCAGGCCGGGCGGTGCCGCGAGTATGCGGAGCGGCGCGAACGGCCGCGGGGTGCCGTCCGGCTGGGGGAGTGACTCCCCGATGGGCGCGCTTTCCACAGTTTTCTCCCCTTGATACCTCGGCTTCGCCACGAACCCTGGCCGCGCCGCACCTCTTGATGTCTTGTCCGGACTCCTAGAACCGGTTCACCGGGTGCTCGCCGTAGGGCGGCGCCGGGTTCGCCGTACGGCTTCTCACCGACGCGGCGCCCCAGTGGTGAGGCACGCGCAGCCGCGAGCGGGGGTGGAGCGCGGGGAGGGGAGTGCGGGGAGAGCGCGGGGAGGGGGAGTGCGGGGAGAGCGCGGGGAGGGGGAGTGCGGGGAGAGGTGGGGGCGTCCGCCGGGGTGCTGGTAGGTGGGGCGTTGGTCGGTGGGGTGGAGCTGCCGGGGCGTGGCGTCGGGTGGCCTGGCGGACAGCGAAAATCGGACAGATCTCCGCATATCAACTTGAAAGTTGCTTAAGGCAATAATATATACTTGCCCTAGGCAACCAGATGGAGGCGGGTCATGGCGTCCGAGGAGAGCTGCGGCGAGTTGCTCGTCCGATTGAGCGATGTGAACACGGTGATCAGGGCGGTCAAGCGCGAGATGCCCTTCGCCGGGCCGCGATCCGGTCTCGCCATGCTGATGGCGCTGGCCCGGTGCGGTGAGCTGCGCCTGGGCGAGCTGGCCGACCTGTTCGACGTCGATCAGTCCGTCGTGAGCAGGCACGTGGCGGACCTGCAGGAGCACGGCTGGATCGAGCGTATCCCCAACCCGCGCGACGGGCGCTCCTGGTACGTGCGGCTGGCCCCGGACGGCGGGCGCATCGTCGAGGAGGCCACCGCTCATGTCCGCCAGATGTTCGCCGGCATGTTGCAGGACTGGGACGACGAGGAGATCGCCGAGCTCGCCGGTCTGCTCGCCCGGCTCCGCGCCAGCTTCGACGCCCGCCGTGGCTGCCCCTCACACTTCTCCCGCGCGGCACGGCCCCACGAGGCGCCGCGTTCCCCCAAGCCGAAGACGGCCGCCACACCCCGGACGGCTCGTACGGCACAGACCGCGAAAGGAAATTGATGGCAACCGCAGTATCGACCGGAGCTCGGGAGGCGGCCCCCGACGCCGCCCCGATGTCTCATCGGCAGATCCTGGAAGCGCTATCGGGCCTGCTGCTCGGCATGTTCGTGGCGATCCTGTCGTCGACGGTCGTGTCGAACGCGCTGCCCACGATCATCGCCGACCTGAAAGCGGACGAGACCACCTACACCTGGGTCATCACCGCGTCGCTGCTCGCCACCACTGTCTCCACCCCGATCTGGGGCAAGCTCGCCGACCTGACGAGCAAGAAGGTGCTGGTTCAGCTCGGCCTGGTGGTCTTCGTCGCCGGTTCGGCGTTCGCGGGTCTGGCGCAGAATCCCGGGATGCTGATCGCGGCCCGGGTGGTCCAGGGGCTCGGGGCCGGCGGCCTCACGGCGCTGGCCCAGGTGATCATGGCGGCGATCATCTCGCCCCGTGAGCGCGGCCGCTACTCCGGCTACCTTGGCGCGGTGTTCGCCCTCGCCACCATCGGCGGCCCGCTGATCGGCGGCGTCATCGTCGACACCTCGTGGCTCGGCTGGCGCTGGTGCTTCTACGTCGGCGTCCCGTTCGCCCTGGTCGCGCTGATCGTCCTGCAGAAGACGCTGCACGTCCCCGTCTACCGGCGCGAGGTGCGCATCGACTGGGCCGGCGCCACGCTGATCACCGCGGCCGTGTCGCTGCTGCTGGTGTGGGTGTCGTTCGCCGGGAACAAGTACGACTGGATGTCCTGGCAGACCGCGGCCATGGTCGGCGGCGCCGTCGTGCTGGCACTGCTCTTCCTGCTCGTCGAGTCCAAGGCCGAGGAGCCGATCGTCCCGCTGCGCCTGTTCCGCAAGAGCGCGATCAGCCTGGCCGTGCTGGCCAGCCTCCTCGTCGGCGTCGCGATGTTCGGCGCCACCACCTTTCTGAGCCAGTACTTCCAGCTCGCGCGCGGTGAGACGCCGACGATGGCCGGTGTCATGACCCTGCCGATGATCCTCGGGCTGGCGATCTCGTCGACGGTCGCGGGGCAGATCATCACGCGTACCGGCCGCTGGAAGATCTTCCTCATCATCGGCGGCCTGTTCCTCACGGCCGGGTTCGGCCTGATGGGGACGCTGCGGTACGACACCGAGTACTGGGTGCTGGCGATCTACATGTTCTGCATGGGCGCCGGTGTCGGCATGACCATGCAGAACCTCGTCCTGTCCGTCCAGAACCAGGTCCGCCCGCAGGAGCTCGGCGCGGCCAGCTCGGTCGTGGCGTTCTTCCGTACCCTCGGCGGAGCGATCGGCGTGTCGGCGCTCGGCGCGGTGCTCGGTCACCGGGTGACCGACTACCTGCGGGAGGGCCTGGCCAAGCTGGGCATCCACAGCGCCCCGGCGGGTGGCGGCGTGCCCCGGCTGTCCGAGCTGCCCGCCCCGGTCCGCGGCGTGGTGGAGGACGCCTACGGCCACGGCGTCGGCGACGTGTTCCTGTACGCGGCGCCGTGCGCCCTGCTGGCCCTGCTGGCCATCCTGTTCATCAAGGAGATCCCGCTGCGCACCGCCAGCGCCGAGCAGATCCGCGCCGGCGCCGACGAGCACGCCCCGGCCCGCGGCAACGGTGTCGTGCCCGGCCGCCACGCCCAGCGCGAGGCCGAGGAGCCCGCGGGCTGGGAGGACCAGGAGCTCGCCCTGAGCGACAGCCCCCTTTCCGACACCAGGGACGTGCCGGCCGTCGGAGCGCCGCCCGCGGGCGCCGAGAACGGGAGCGGCATCCGCGGGTTCATCCGGGGCGCCGACGGCTCCCCTGTGGGCCACGCGACCCTGACCCTGATCGACGTACGCGGCCACCAGCTCGGCCGCGCGGTCACACAGGCCGAGGGCGGGTACAGCCTGTGGACGCCCGGCAGCGGCACCTACGTGCTCATCGCCTCGGCGGCCGACCACGACCCGCAGGTCGCCACGCTCGTCGTCGGTGACCGGCCCCTCGACTTCGACCTGGTGCTGACGGGCTCGGGCAAGCTGATCGGCGTCGTGCGGGACCCGCTGGGCGCGCCGGTCGAGGGCGCGATGGTCGTCGTGACGGACGTGCGCGGCGAGGTCGTCACCACCGGCACGACCGGCGCGGACGGCGCCTTCGGCTTCGCCGGCGTCGTGGCGGGCACCTACACGCTCGCGGTCAGCGCCGAGGGCCACCGTCCGGCCGCCGTGCCCGTCGAGGTCGGCGCCGGCCAGACCCGGCAGGACGTCGAACTGCTGCTCGGCGCGCACGTGCACGGCACGGTCCGGGTGAAGGACGGCCGCCCGCTGGCCGACGCCCGGGTCACGCTGCTCGACGCCGCGGGCAACGTCGTCGGCACCTCGACGACCGGCGAGGACGGCGAGTACGCCTTCGCCGACCTCACCGGCGGCCAGTACACCGTCATCGCGACCGGCTACCCGCCCGTGGCCAGCACCCTGACGATCAACGGGCGGGGTGACGACGCCCACGACCTGTGGCTCGGCCACGCCGAATGACCGCGGCGGAAAGTGAGAGCACGATGTACACGAGCCATCACGCCGCTCAGGGCGTGACCACCGGGCGGCGCGGACTTCGGGCCGTCGTGCGGACGAAGGACGGCTGGGCGGTGCCGCACGCGGTCGTCACCGTGACGGACATGTCCGGCAGGCAGGTCGCGCGGGCCGAGGCGGACACCGACGGCAACGTCGCGACCGCCCCGCTCGCCCCCGGCCCGTACACGGTCGTGGTCACGGCCCTCGGGTACGCGCCGGTCGCATCAACGGCGATCGCGACGGGGTCCGGCAGCGCCGAGCTGGGCGTTCTGGTGCTGGCCCGGCAGGGCGGCGTGGAGCTGCCGCCGCCCGGGGTGTGGATCATCGATCCGGCGCACTCCAAGGTGGCGGCGACCGCGCAGCACCTCGGGCTGTCCAGCGTGCAGGGAAGGTTCTCGGAGTTCGCCGGGCGCATCGAGATCGGCGCCACCGCCGAGGCGTCGGGCGTGGTGGCGCGGATCGAGGCGGAGTCGATCGACACCGGCAACCGGACGCGCGACGACCACCTGCGTTCGGCGGACTTCCTTGACGTGGCGGCGCATCCGGTGATCTATTACCGGAGCACCGCCCTGCGCGCCGCCGGTCCCGACCGATGGACGGTGGAGGGCGAGCTGACGCTGGGCGGCATCACCCGCCCGGTCGATCTCGACCTGACCTACCTCGGTACGAGTCCCGATCCCTGGGGTGGGCTCCGCGCGGCGTTCCAGGCGGTCACCGAGCTCACCCGTGAGGACTTCGCCATGAACTACAACCAGGTGGTGGCGGCGGGGATCTCGCTGATCGGCGCGACGCTGAAGGTGGAGCTGGACATCCAGGCGGTGCAGGGGGAATGAAGGGAGGGGAGGCGACGTGATGACCGAGACCCAGTCGGCGGTGCCGGTGGACGAGTACGAGGCGTACTGCGCCCTGGAGCGCCAGCTCGGCGTGCTGTTCCGGCGTTCACGGTCGATGTCGGCGGAGATGGGACGCCAGGTGCACCCGGAGCTGGAGCCGGGCGCGTACGGCATCCTCGTCCGCATCGACGAGGCGGCCCCGGCCCGTCCGAGTGACCTGGCGGCGTACTTCGGGGTCGGCAAGGCCACGATCAGCCGCCAGTTGAAGGTGCTGGAGGAGCTCGGCCTGATCGGCCGCCAGCCCGACCCGCTCGACGGCCGTGCCCACCTGCTGGCCCTCACCGAGGAGGGCCGCACACGGCTGGAGGGCGCCAGGCTGGCGCGCCAGCAGCGGTTCTACGCGCTGCTCAGCACCTGGCCGCAGGAGGACGTACGGCTGCTGGCGACGATGCTCGCCCGTTTCAACGCCCTCGCCGAGTCGTACCAGTCCTGACCGGGCCCTACTTGGTGGGCAGGGCGACGCCGCCGGCGTTGCCCGGGGCGTACACCGTGATGCCCTGCGGCAGCGCCTTCAGTTTCTCGATCTCGGCGCAGGTGCCGCACTTGTTGTAGCCGTCCTGGCGCACCTTGTTCGCCTCGGCCTGCGCGCGGGCCGAGGCGACGGTGGCCTGGGCCTCGGCCACGGCGGCGAAGGCCGCCTGCGAGCGGTCGACCGCCGCCTGCACCTGGGCCGGCAGGGTGACCCTGACCAGGTTGAACTTCAGGTCGACCAGGAACCTCGCCCCCAGCATCTGCTGCACGTCGCGTTCGAGCGTGCTGTTGATGGCGTTCTGCACCTTGGTGAGGGTGGCGTTGTTGTCCTGGGGGGCGAGCCGGATGGCCTTCTGCTGGGCGCCGCTCTCCACGAAAGCGCAGGAGGAGACCAGTTCGGCGCACCGGAACGCGCCGACCTGGCTGCGCAGGGCGTTGTCGATGACGGGGCGGATGGCCTGCCCGAAGAAGCCGGACCACCCTTCCTCGCCGTCCCAGGCGTAACGCATCTCGTTGTCCTGGCCGCGGAACCGGCGGGTGCCGAACTTGTCGTCGAACAGTTTCAGCGTCTGGTGGTCGAGGTTCATCGAGAAGTACAGGGTCCCCTCGATGCCCATGTTGACGCCGTCGCTGCTCGGCACCGTCACCACGTCGACGCCGAGCAGGGTGCTGCGCTTGGCGTCGGCGGTGATCGTGTAGAAGCGCTGCTGGGCGGGGTACTTGTGGACCTGCGACCACCAGCCGGTCCACGTGAGCCCGGAGCCCGGGTCGATGACGTCGCGGACGCGGTTGTCGTCGAGCGGGCCGCCGTCGCGGATGACGGCGACCTCTCCGCCGTTGGTGCTGTCGAAGCCGTGGAACAGCCCGATCGTGGTGACGACAGCAGCGATCAGGGCCGCCACCGTCGCGGCCGACACCAGCGTGGTACGTAAGGACATCAGGGACCTCCAGGGTGAGTCCCCTCAACGGTAAATATTGTTGAACAAGAGGACAAGAGTCTCGGTGGACGACTTCCTGAGACCGGTTATGAGCCCGATATCAGCCAGTAATAGGTGGAACCGGATTCCGGCGACATAATGCTTGCGGCATGGTCCGGATATCGGTTCTCGGTACCCTGCGCGCGAGTGTCGGCGGCACGGACGTCGATCTCGGGACCGCCCGGCAGCGCGCCGTACTGGCGCGCCTGGTCGCCGAGGGCGGCCGCGTCGTCTCCACCGACCGGTTCATCGACGACCTCTGGCAGGGCCAGCCGCCGCCCAAGGCGCTCGCCGCGCTCCAGGTGTACGTCTCCAACCTCCGCCGTGCCCTCGAACCGGACAGGCGTCCGAGAACACCGGCGTCGGTGCTGGTCAGCGCCCCTCCCGGATACAGGCTTCAACTGGGCCCCGACGACGTCGACGTCTGGCGGTTCCCCCGGATGCTCGAGGCCGGCGCCGCCGGCCTCGTCTCCGGCGCGTACGCCGAGGCCGCCGCGCTGATCGACCAGGCCCTCGCCCTCTTCGGGGACCGGCCCTACGGCGAGTTCGCCGAGGAGGAGTGGGCGGCGCCCGAGGTGGCCAGGCTGGAGGAGCTGCGCCTGGCCGCCCTGGAGTACCGGGCCGAGGCGCACCTCGGGCTGGGACGCCACGTGGAGGCCGTACCCGACCTGGAGAACCACGTACGGGCGCACCCGCTGAGGGAGAACGCCGTCCGGTTGCTCGCCCTCGCCCTGTACCGCTCGGGCAGGCAGGGTGACGCCCTCACCGTGCTGCGCAAGGCCCGGCGGCATCTGGCGGAGGAGCTCGGGCTGGACCCCGGTCCCGCCCTGCGGGAGCTGGAGGCCGACATCCTCGTCCAGGCGGCCTCCCTGGATCGCAGGTCGGCCGCACCGGACCCCTGGCCTCCCCCTCCGGAGCCGCGACCGGCCGTCCCCGACGTGCGGCGGGAGCCCGAGATGGTCGGCCGCGCGGCGGAGCTCGGGCGGCTGGAGGAGGTCGTCCGGCGGCCCGCGGACGGCTTCCGGATGGTCTGGGTGGCGGGCGACGCCGGGTCCGGCAAGAGCACCCTGCTCGACGCCCTCGCCGCGCTGGCCGAGCGGGAGGGCCTGCTGGTCGCCTACGGCCGCTGCCCTGAGACCGGCGGCGGTGCTCCTCCCGGCTGGGCCTGGAGTGAGGTCCTCCGCGGCCTCGTCGCGCACCGCCCGCCCTCGCACGACCTGGCGGCACGGCTCGCGCCGCTGCTGACCGACGACGGCGCGACGTCCGCGCAGTTCCTGCTCGCCCGCGCCCTGGCCGAGTACCTCACCGGCGTGGCCGCGTCGGCTCCGCTGCTGGTCGTCCTGGAGGACGTGCACCGGGCCGACGGTGAGACGCTGCACCTACTGAGGTACCTCGCCGTCCCCGCCACGCCGGTGCTCGTCGTGGCGTCCTACCGTCCCGCCGAGGCCGAGGCCGATCTGACGGCGACCCGGGCGGCCCTGGCGGCCCGCACCGCCGCCCACCTCGACCTGCCGGGCCTGGACGAGGCCGAGGTGGCGCGCCTCCTCCTGGACCGTTCCGGCCTACGGGTCGACGCCGCGACGGCGCGCGTCGTGACCGAGCGCACGGGCGGCAATCCTCTGTTCGTCTGCGAGACCGCGCGGCTGCTGGCCACCGACGGCTCCGCGGCCGTCCACGCCCTGCCTCCCGGAGTGCGGGACCTGATCCGCCGCAGGGTGGCCAGGCTGCCCGGTACGGCCCAGACCGTCCTGCGCGACGCCGCCATCGTCGGCAGGGACGTCGACGTGGAAGTGCTCCTCGCGATGCACGACGCCGCCGACGAGGAGACCGTCCTCGCCGGGCTGGAGGCCGGGGTGCTGACCGGGCTGCTCGCCGAGCCTCGCCCCGGCCACGTCCGCTTCGCCCACGTGCTGGTCCAGGAGACGTTGTACGAGGACACCCCGAAGATCCGCCGGGCCCGCCTGCACGGGCGCGTCCTCACGGCGCTGGAGCGCGTCTGCCCGGCCGACGTGGCCGCCCTCGGGCACCACGCCCTCGCGGCCGCCACGACCCGTACGGTGGGGCGCGCGGTGGAGTACGCGGCCGCGGCGGCCAGGCGCGCCGCGGGCCTGCACGCGCACGCGGAGGCCGCGCGCCTGCTCCAGGGGGCCCTCGACCTGCTGGCGGACGAGCGTGACCCGCGGCGCCTGGACCTGCTGTGCAGGCTCGTCTCGGCCCGTGCCCACGCCGGCGACGTGCTCGGCGCGCTGGACGCCAGGGCCGAGGCGCTGGCCGAGGCCCGGCGCACGGGGGACCGCGAGGCCGTCGCCCGGGCCCTCACCGCGTACGACGCGCCGGTCACCTGGACGATCCAGCCGAACCGCATCATGAACGCCGGCCTGGTCGCTGCCATCGAGGAGGCGCTCGCCGGCGCCGAGGGCTCGATGCGGTGCCGGCTGCTCGTGACCCTGACCTTCGAGGTGGAGGGGCACGACCTCCGGCGGGCGGAGGCGGCCGGCGTCGAGGCGCTGGAGATCGCCCGCCGCCTCGACGACCCGGAACTGCTGTGCCGGGCGCTCAACGCCCGCTCCTTCAGCCTGCTCCACCCCGCGCACCGGGAGGAGTTGGAGGAGAACGGCCGGGAACTGCTCGACGTCGGAGCCCGGCACGGGCTGCTGGCCTACCAGACGCAGGCGCACCACTCGCTCTTCATGGTGGCCCTCGGGCACAACGACCTGGAGACCGCCAGGCACCATGCGGACCGCGCGGTGGAGTACTCCACCAGCGGCCAGTTCGGCCTGGCCCTGAGCATCCTGGCCATCTTCGACGCGCTCGCCTTCATGATCCGTGGCGACTTCGAGGAGTCGTGGCGCAGGCACGCCGAGGTCGTGAGCCGGATGGAGGCGGCCGGCGGGTTGAACGCGCACCTCCAGAGGATCGTCGGCCGGTTCATCATCGGCCTCGCCCGGGGCGACGGCGGGGAGATGCTCTCCGAGATGCGGGAACTGCACGCGCGGCTGGGGGACATCTTCACCGAGTTCTTCGCCAGAGCCCTGGTGGCGGCCGGGCGGCTGGAGGAGGCCCGCGCCGTCTGGCATCCGGAGTCGGAGGTGCCGCGCGACTACACCTGGCTCGGCATGATGTCGCTGCGCGGCGAGACCGCGGTGGCGCTGGGCGACCACCGGATCGCGGAGCGGTGCTACGAGGAGCTCCTGCCATGGCGGGGCGAGCTGGGCGGGCTGCACTGCGGTTCGGTCACGGTCGGACCGGTCGCGCACATCCTCGGCGACATCGCGCTGCTCCTCGGCCGTGCCGACGTCGCGGCCGGTCACTTCGAGCAGGCCGTCCAGGTGGCCGAGCAGGTGGGTTCCCCGCACTGGGCCGAGCGGGCACGGCAGGCCCTCGGGCGGCTCAGACCTCCGCGAGCGGCCCGAAGATGAGGCGACGGCGGCGCCGGTGGGGGCCCCGCGTGAGCGCCAGCATGAGGGAGAGCACCGGGCCGGCGAGTTCGCGCAGCTGAGCCATCTCCTCGGGCCGGGCGTACTCGCCGATGCGCGGCAGCTCGAAGGCGATGTTCCCGCCCTTGCGGGCCTCGTTCTCGACCATCCGCCAGTCGGCGGCGGAGACGTACGTCCGGATGATCGGGAAGATCGTCCGTTCCTCCTCCTGGATGTGCTCGTCGAGGAGGTCGGCGAGGGTAGCGAGCACGGTGGCGAGCCGTCCGGCCGGCGAGGGGCCGGTGGCGAAGGCGTGGGCGGCCCGGCGGGCCTCCTCCAGCAGGGGGACGAGCTCGGAGTGGTCGTCGGACAGGTCGGAGAGGTCGACCGCCGCACCCGCCGAGCGCTCCAGGAGCGGCCAGAGCACCTCGTCCTCCACGGTGTGGTGGTGGTGGACGCTCGCGCAGAGCTTGGCCACGAAGTCGGAGATGGCCGCGGCCCTCGTCCGGTCGCAGGTCTGCCGTCCGGCGGCGATCTCCGCCGTCACGGCCGCGAGGCGCCGGGTGTCCCCTCGCATGGCCCGGTGAGCGATACGGAACCCCAGGGTGTCCGGAGTGCTGGTCATCGTGTGCTCCTTGCGGTGGGTCCGAGACGTGTCGCTGCCAGCATCCGAGGGGGTACTTGTCGCTTTCTTGCGGGCGACTTAGGGTCCGCCGAGGCCTGCGGGAGGCCGGTGACGTGCCGGGATACCTGATGGATATGGGATCGGAGTCCCTTCTGAAACAGGTGGTGATTAGGAATACTCTGGGCGGCTATGGAGACGCGGTGGGTGGGGCCGGACGGTTACGAGATCACGGCCGCGACGAACGGCGGGCGGCAGGTGCTCCGTCTCCGGCGGTACGGCGAGGTCGTCGCCGACTGCTTCAGCGTCGAGGAGCTGCGCCGCTTCGTGGACCTCGCGGACCTGTGCGAGGTGGTGACGCTTCCCTTCGGCATGGCGCGCCGGCGTCAGGAGGCGGTGCGTTAGAGGGCCGCCGGAGGCCCCCGCCAGGGTGGGACCTGCCCGGGAGTTCTGATTCGCATCGGTCGCGTGGTCCGTGTATGGTTACACCTGTCCGCAGGGGGCGACCGGGAGACCGGGAGCCACTGCCAGGGCAGGCCCCTTTAGCTCAGTCGGCAGAGCGTCTCCATGGTAAGGAGAAGGTCTACGGTTCGATTCCGTAAAGGGGCTCGAAAGCGTGAACGCCCTCTCTCGGGATTCCGAGGTGGGGCTTTTCGCTTGGGTGGATATCCGATGCTCAATGGTCCGCCTGAAATAGGGGAAGTGCGAGGGCCCAGCGGTCAGGCATACTTGGAGCACCTGGTCCCGATCGGGCATGCGAACGGGCATGCGCGATCGTCCGACAGGTCGGGTATCCTTTCGAGGCCGGTCGAGTTCGCCGGCCCCCGAGGCGGAGTAGCTCAGTCAGGCAGAGCAAGCGGCTCATAATCGCTGTGTCGCCGGTTCAAGTCCGGCCTCCGCTACTACCCTGCCGGGTCCTCCCCACAAGGAGGGCCGGGTTCGGGTTGTCCATGTGTCCCAAACGTAGAAAGGCACTCCCACGTGGCTGCCACCGACGTTAGGCCGAAGATCACGCTGGCCTGCCAGGAGTGCAAGCACCGCAACTACATCACGCGGAAGAACCGGCGCAACGACCCGGACCGGCTTGAGCTGAAGAAGTACTGCCCCAACTGCAAGTGCCACCGTCCCCACCGCGAGACGCGCTGACGCTGAGCAGGCACCGCTCGCGCCGGCCGACCGCCGCCGAGTGATCGGGGCCGGGCCGCCGCGACGTGCTGAGGGCAGGCGCCCGGCGTGCGGGGGGTACGTCCTCGGGCGCGCATCCGCCATCGCCTCGCGGTACCGCAAACCTGGCATCGACACCACCGGCGTTCTCCTGGAGAGAGCGCCGGTTTGTCGCGTCCGGGGCCCTGCGTCGGCGGGCCCCGCAGCACTGCCGAATGTTGTTCTGTTACCGTCGGCTCATCAGCTCCCGCGTCGCGAAAGGGCACCGGCACGATGGCTTTGAACCGTGATTTCGTGGGGCGGACGTATCCGTCGTCCACCCCGTACGAGGTGAGCCGCGTCAAGATCAAGGAGTTCGCGGCCGCGATCGGTGACCACAACCCGATCTACCGCGACCGGGAGGCCGCCAGGGCCGCCGGGCACCCCGACGTCGTCGCCCCGCCGACCTTCCCCATCGTGTTCAGCCTCTCCGGCGCCGGCGAGGCGCTCGCCGACCCCGAGCTCAACCTCGACTTCTCGATGGTGGTCCACGGCGAGCAGCGTTTCGAGTACACCCGCCCGATCTACGCCGGCGACGAGCTGCTGTGCACCTCGACGATCAGCGAGATCCGCAGCGTCGGCCGCAACGAGCTGCTCACGGTCACCAGCGAGGTGACGACCCTCGCGGGCGAGCCGGTCTGCAGGACCTACAACATCATCATCGAGCGCGGAGGGGCGGCGTAACCGATGACCGCGACCGTGAAGTACGACGAGGTCGAGGTCGGGCAGGAGATCCCGGCCGTCGACTACCCCGTCCACCGCGTCGACCTCGTGATGTACGCCGGCGCCTCGGGCGACTTCAACCCCATCCACTGGAACGAGCGGTACGCCAAGGCCGTCGGCCTGCCCGACGTCATCGCGCACGGCATGTACACCATGGCCGAGGCCGGCCGCTTCGTGACCGACTGGGCGGGCGACCCGGGCGCGGTCGTCGACTTCGGCGTCCGGTTCTCCTCCATGGTGGTCGTCCCCGACAACGACGAGGGCGCGGTGATCACCGTGAGCGGCGTCGTGCAGGAGAAGCTCGACGACAACCGGGTGGTCCTCTCGCTCACGGCCAGGTCGGGGGACGCCCGGGTGCTCTCCCGGGCCCGCGCCACCGTGCGCCTGGCCTGAGGGTTCGCATACGGCCGTCCTTGACCGGCGGGCGCGAATGCTTCGGCCCGAGCTGGGTAATGGGCGAGCGTGAACGAGCCACCGAACCACGTATACGGACTCGCCGAGCAACGGGCCAAGGCCAGGGCCGAACACGACTTCGACACGGCCGACGTGCTCAGGCAGGAGATAGAGGGCGCGGGCTGGCTGGTCCACGACGCAGTCGAGGGGTTCCAGCTGGTTCCGAAGCCGCCGTTCAAGGTCTGGCCCACGGTCGCCGCCATCCCGGCGTCGGGCGGGGCCTCCACGGACGACCGCGGAAAACCTGAGGCCGCCGCCGAGGCGGTCCAGGCGCGGCACCCCGGAGGCCGGAGGCTGGCGGCCGGGGGCGCGGCGAAGACTCCGGGGCTCGGCGAGGACACCGAGGCCGAGACGGGCACCGAGAACATCGTCGCCGCACAGGTGCTGTGGGACTCCACTCTGTCGGCGTCCCGACTGGACGAGGCGATCAGCGCCGCCGCGACCGCCCAGAGCCACGACGAGGTCGCCTCGACGGTCGTGACGGTCGCCCTGCTCGTCGACGGCCACCCGGCCGACCTGCGCAAGTGCCTCGACGCGTTGATCACGCACACCGACGCCAAGATCATGGCGCTCGACCTGGGCGATGTCGACGGCGCGGGTGTGGTCCTGCACGAGCTGGCGCAGCGGCACCCCGAGCGCGTCGAGGCCTGGCACGTCGCCGAGACGCCGCACTGGCGGGGCGGCACGGCCGGGTGGGGCGCGAGCCGCAACAAACTACTCGAACTGGACTCCGCTGACGTGCACGTCGTCATGGAGACCTCGACCGTCCTCGACGGCGACGCGATCACGCCGCTGGCCGCCGCTCTCACCGGCGACGTGGTGGCCGCCGGATGGAAGGGCGTCGAGCCGGACGAGGACGGCCGCGACTGGCACGAGGCCGGGCCTGGCGAGGTGCGGGGCCTGCTGGGGTACCTCCTCGCCGTCCGCCGCGAGGCGGCGCTGCGCGTGGGCGGGTTCCCGGAGAAGGCGCGGTACTACCGCAACGCCGACCTGGAGTTCTCGCTCACGCTGCCCGGCAAGGTCGTCGTGCCCGACGTCGGGCTTCCCGTCCACCAGGAACGGCACCGCGGCTACCACGACGTCGACCCCGGCTACCGCGACAGGGAGTCCCGCCGCACGTACGAGCGCGTCCTCGGCCTGCTCCGCTCCGGCGCCCACCGCTGATCCGCGGCTTCGCGGAGCGGTTTAGGCTGTTGGGCGGTGTGCCCGGCCGCGGGCGCCCGTCGGTACGTGGCTGGGGAAGGTGCATGGCTGAGCGTGTGGCAGGGGTACGGCTCGCGCCGTACACCACGTTGAGGGTGGGCGGGGCCGCCCGTGCCTTCGTCGAGGCCGGGACGGACGAGGAGATCGTCGACCTGGTGACCGAGGCCGACCGGGCCGGCGAGCCGGTGCTGCTGCTCGGCGGCGGGAGCAACCTCGTGATCTCCGACGACGGCTTCGACGGCCTGGTGATCCGGGTCTCCTCGCGCGGGGTCGACGTGCGCGACGACGGGAACCGCGCCGTGGTGACCGCTCGGGCGGGGGAGGACTGGGACGCCCTGGTGGCCCGGGCGGTGGCCGAGGGCTGGTCAGGCATCGAGTGCCTGTCCGGCATTCCCGGTTCCGTGGGGTCCACGCCCATCCAGAACGTCGGGGCGTACGGGCAGGACGTCTCGCAGACCGTCACCGGGGTCCGGGTGTACGACCGGCGGGCGGGGGAGGTGCTCGACCTTTCCGCCGAGCAGTGCGGTTTCGCCTACCGGCACAGCGCCTTCAAGGCCGATCTCGCGCGTTACGTGGTGCTGTCGGTGACGTACGCCCTGGAGAAGTCCGATCGGTCCGGGCCCGTCGCCTACAAGGAGCTGGCGGCGAAGCTCGGTGTGGAGATCGGCGAGCGGGTCGGCCTGCACGAGGCGCGCAGGGCCGTGCTCGACCTGCGCCGGGGCAAGGGCATGGTGCTCGACGCGTCCGACCCCGACACGTGCAGCGCGGGGTCGTTCTTCACCAATCCCGTCCTGGGCGAGGAGCAGGCCGCCGAGCTGGAGCTCCGGGCTCCCGGGTTCCCCCGGTGGGACATGCCGGGCGGCGCGGTGAAGGTGCCGGCGGCGTGGCTCATCGAGCACGCGGGCTTCCCCAAGGGATACCGCCGCGGCCCGGCGCGCATCTCCACCAAGCACACCCTCGCCCTGACCAACCCGGGCGGGCTCCACGTCACCGGCTTCCCGACCGACCCCGAGGCTCCGGGCTTCGGGTCCGCCGAGCAGGGCTGGGCGTCGCCGCCCGACGGCGCGGCCACGGCGTCCGAGCTGATGGCCCTGGCCAGAGAGGTCAAGGAGGGCGTGGAGGCCAAGTTCGGCGTGACCCTCGTCAACGAGCCGGTCCTGGTCGGCCTCACCCTCTGACCCTGAAGGGGGGCCTGGGTCAGGTGAGGAGGGAGAGGCGGTGGGCGGTGGCGGCGGCTTCGCCGCGGGTGGAGACGCGGAGTTTGGCGAGGATGTTGGAGACGTGCACGCTCACCGTCTTGGCCGAGATGAACAGTTCGGTGGCGATGTCCCGGTTCGAACGGCCGAGGGCGACCAGGCGGAGCACTTCCAGCTCGCGCGGCGTGAGCTCGGCCGCGGTGACGTGGCCGTTCAGAGCGCCCGCGGGCTCCTTGGGGCTCTCGGTGAGGACGGCTCCGACGCGGCGGGCCAGTGACTCGATCGTGGTGAGCAGCGGCCTGGCGCCGAGCCCCGCGGCGAGGGGGTAGGCCTCCCGCAGCCGGGACGCCGCCCCGTCCCGGTCGCCCGACTGCGCGGCCTCGGCGGCGGCTTCGGTGAGGGAGACGGCGCGGGTGTGCGGCCGTCCGAGCCGTTCCCAGGCGGCGGCCGCCTCGTCGAACCGGCCGCGGCACATCAGCCGGTACGCCTCGGCGACGGCCCCCTTGGCGGGCAGGCTCTCCACCATCTCCTGCACCTTGGCCCACGTCTGCCGGGAGAGCTCGGGTGCGATGGATTCGGCCGCCTGGTGCACCAGGCGGATCAGTGCCATGCTGCGCCAGCCCAGCATCGGCTTGCTGGAGTGCGGGGTGCGCGACGACAGCAGTTGCTCGGCCGCGCGGAGCGCCTCGACGGGATTCCCGCGCAGCAGGTGCAGCTCGACGTTCAGGCGAAGGTTGGTCATCCACCGCTGCGCGAACTCGTCCGGCTGGCCGTGCATGCCGCCGATGTCGGCGAGGACGGCCGCCAGGAGGTCGATCTCGCCGCGCCCGGCGGCGATGTCCGCACGTACACGCAGCAGGTAGCCGCGGGTGCGCGGGAGCGGATCCATGGTGAGGGCGCGCTCGATGATCTCGACGGCCTCGTCCCAGCGGCCGAGGGCCTCCAGGGCCTCGGCCCGGTTGTTGGCGATGAACGCGCCCGAGACGCGGTACCGGCCGTACTTGCGCGCCTTGGCCTCGCCGCGCAGGGCGAGTTCGACGGCCTCTTCGGAGCGGCCGAGGTTGTTCAGGGCGTCGACGTTGTTGGCCAGGGCGCGGAGCACGATGCGGGGTGATTCGAGGCGCTCGCCGATCTCGATGGCGCGCTGGTTGGTGAGGAGCGCCGCCTCCAGGTCGCCGTCCAGCGACTGCCCGAGCGCGAGGTTGGTCAGCAACTCGGCTTCCAGGCACTCGTCGCCGAGGTCGCGGGCGATGCCGAGCGCCTCCCGGGTGAGCGCGGCGCCTTCCTGCGTCTCGTGGGTGAACATGAGGTACGAGCCGAGCCTGGACAGGACCCGGACGCGGGCGGCGCTCGGTGTCCGGACCAGCCGCTCGGCGTACCTCAGGTGGTCGGCGGCGTCCGACCGCCCCTTGTCGATCTTGAATTGGCTCCGGCGGACGAGCAGGTTGGCGACGCGCTCCGGCTCGGCGGCCTCGTCCAGTTCGGCCAGGGCGCCCTTGACGTACTTCAGGCCGCGGTCGGGCTCACCGGTGATCGCGGCGGCCTCGGAGGCGAGTTCCAGGAGGGTGGTGTGGGACACGCCGATGCGTTCGGCGGCGTCCGGGACCCGGTCCCAGAGGGAGAGCACCCGTTCGAGCAGCTGGATCTGCTCGGTGTAGGCGAAGGCGGCGTGCGCCTTGCCCGCCGCCTCCCAGGCGGAGACGAGCGCCCAGAGGTTGTCCCGCGCGGAGTACCAGTGGTGCGCGATCTCGATGGCCGCCCGCCCGGGCGGCACGAGCCTGCGGTCGCGGTCGATCTCCTCGGCGAACCGGGCGTGGATGCGGTTGTGCTCGCCGGGCAGCATCTCGTCGTGCACGGCCTCGCGGATCAGGGAGTGCCGGAAGGCGTACGCCCGTCCGTCGGCGACCTGGATGACGTTGCCGGCGATGGCGGGCCGCAGGGCGGCCTCCAGGTCCAGGTCGGACAGGTCGGTGACCGCGGCGAGGAGTTCGTGCCCGACGCGGTTGCCGCCGGCCGCCGCGATGCGCAGGACGCGCTGGGTCTCCTCGGGGAGCCGCTCGACCGAGGCGATGATCAGGTCCTGGAGCGACTCGGGGAGGCTGCAGGCGTCCCCGCACTCCATCAGGGCCTCGACGAAAAGGGGGATGCCTTCGCTGCGCCGGTAGACGCTCTTCACCAGCGACCATTCGGGGACGTCCCCACGTATCCCGGCCATCTGCGCCGCCACCTCCTCCTCGGTGAGGCGGGGCAGGTCGATCCGTGCGACGCCCTCGACCCGGCCGAGCTCGGCGAGCACCGGCCGGAGCGGGTGCTGGCGGTGCAGTTCGTCGGAGCGGTACGTCATGACCAGCAGGACGGGGGCGTCCTTGAGGTTACGGCTGAGGAAGGCGATCAGGTCGCGGCTGGAGCGGTCGGCCCAATGGATGTCCTCGATCACGAGGATCACCGGGCGCCGCTCGGCGAGGCGCTCCAGCAGCGTGAGGAACTGCTCGAACAGGCGGGCCCGGCCGGTCTCGGTCTCCTTGTCGCCGCTCGGCTCGCCGAACTCGGGCAGCAGCCTGGCGAGGTCGCGGTCGCCGCCCTCGGGCAGCAGGGCGGCCACGTCGGGGGCGCCCATCTCCTTGACGAGCTGGCGCAGGGCCGCGGTGAACGGGGCGTAGGCGAGGCCTTCGGTGGACAGCTCGACGCATCCGCCCATGAGCACGTGCGCGCCGGCCGACGCGGCCTGTTCGGCGAAGCGGGTCACCAGGCGCGTCTTGCCGCCGCCCGCCTCGCCGCCGATGAGGACCGCCGACGCGGCCTGCTTGCGTGCCTCTTCGAATGCCTCGGACAGTGTTCCCAGTTCGGCTTCGCGTCCCACGAATACGGGACTCACCATCCGACCCACCATGTCTGCAAGCATGTCACGACCTATGACGTGGTACGGCCCTGTTTATCCCTAGGTGAAATGGATTAAGGGGGTTCGGTTGCCCGGCCGGGAGGGAGGCTCCGGCCGGGCTTCGTCGTCCAGGGTTTCTCGCGCCCGGCGTGATCCTGGGCGGCGACACGAACGGGCGTCCGCTCCGTGTGAGCGCGTCCGCCGCCGAGGCGGGCGGCCCGCTGAGCGGTGACCTGCGGGGTCACGAGGTGCGCAGCTTGCCGAAGACCGCGCGCACCCGCCGCTGCGGGCCGCCGTTCTTGGCGGCCTTGCGGCTCGCCGCCGCCTCGTTGGCCCGGCGGTGGGCCTCCGCCTCGTGGTGGAGCTCGGATACCCGGTTGACGATGAGCTGGTAGTGAAGCTCGGGAGCCATTTCGGCATCTCCTTGAAGGTCGTCTTTTTCTGACACCTCAAGACTCGCCCTAAGGCCCCCCTCCTCACATCGGGCGGATGCCTTATCTCACGGGCCACCTTCGTCTTAGGACCGCCTAGGCCCCGCTCAGGACGCCTTAGACGCCGCTCGAGCCCGTCTGAGGCGGGCCGGGCGGCGGGACGTCATCGCTGGTCGGAGAGGGTTTCCGGTCGCGCGTGGCAGGGATCGCGGTGGGTGAGCGAACCCACCGGGAAGGAAGGGGCCGGCAGCGGATGGGCCGCCTCGGGCCGCAGGGCGTCCAGTAGGAGCGCCAGGTAGCGCCGCCACACGTCGGCGGCGCGTTCCCCGAACCACATCGTGCTCACCAGCATGAGGAACAGCCGAGGGAGGTCGTCCGTGCACAGGTCGGCACGGACGCGCCCCGCCCGCTGCGCGCGCTCGACAACGGTGGCGAGCGCGACGAAGAACCGCGCCTGGAGGCCCTTGAGCACCGAAGGGTCATGGGTCGCCTTGATGACGTGGTGCTCCTCCGCCGCCATGGCGAGGACGGCCTCCAGCACGCGCACCATGCCCCGCCAGGGGTCGTCGTCGGTGAGGGCCTGGGCGATCGCGGGCTCGACCCGTTCGTCGTAGGACGACAGCAGCACGGCCTGGACGAGGTCCTCCTTGGTCGGGAAGCGCCGGTAGAGGGTGGCCACCCCCACCCCTGCCCGCCGGGCGACCTCCTCCAGCGAGACACTGACACCGGCCTCGGCGAACGCCGCCCGCGCCGCGCGCACGAGCCGTTCGGCGTTTCTCGCCGCGTCGGCCCGGAGGGGGCGTCGAGGGGTGCTGCTCATCTGAGCCATGGTAACAGGTGATAGCGTACTATCACTTTAGTGGCCTTCAGCGCTGGAGCCCCCTCAGGGCGCAGCCGTCCCCACGGAAGGAACAACGAACGATGACCGAGACTCCGTTCGCCCCGCCCCACATCATGAGAAATCGGTTCGATCCCGTGCCCGAGCTGGCCCGCCTACGCGCCGAGGAGCCGGTCACCCGCACCAGGACCGCGTTCGGCACGGACGCCTGGCTGGTGACGAGGTACTCCGACGTCCGTGAGGTGCTGGGCGACACCGCACGGTTCAGCAACCGGGTGCGTCCCCCGTTCGCCCCGGCGGGCGTCCGGTCGGGATTAGAAACGGAGAGCGGTCCCGCGGAGGGCCGCCCGCAGCCGGGCCGTCCCGGCGCCGGGATGCTGCTCGGTTACGACCCGCCCGACCACACCCGGCTGCGCCGCATGCTCACCGGCGAGTTCACGATGCGGCGCATGCGCCGGCTCCAGCCCCGCATCGAGGCCATCGTCGCCGAACACCTTCAGGCGATGGAGGACGCCGGGCCGCCCGCCGACCTGGTGAAGTCGTTCGCCCTGCCCATCCCCTCGCTGGTCATCTGCGAGCTGCTCGGCGTCCCCTACGCCGACCGGGACGAGTTCCAGCGGCGCAGCAACGACCGGCTGAACGTCCTTCTTCCCATCGAGACCCGCCTGCAGGCGGGCGAGGAGTCCCTGGCCTACATGGCCGGGCTGGTCGCCGAGCAGCGTAAGAAGCCCGGCGACGACATGATCGGCATGCTGGTGCGCGAGCACGGCGACGAGCTGGCGGACGACGAACTCACCGGCATCGCCGACCTGCTGCTGCTCGCCGGGCACGAGACCACCTCGAACATGCTCGGCCTCGGCACGCTCCTGCTGCTGCAGAACCCCCGTGAGCTGGCCATGGTGCGCGACGGCGACCAGGTCGAGGAGGCCGTGGAGGAGCTGCTGCGTTACCTGTCGATCGTCCACACGGTCCTCCCCCGGGTCGCCAAGGAGGACGTCGTCCTGTCCGGCCAGCTCATCAAGGCAGGCGAGGTGATCCTCTGCTCGCTGCCCTCCGCCAACCGCGATCCGGCCCTGGGCGACGATCTCGACCGCTTCGACCTCGGCCGGGACGCCGGTCCGCACATCGCGTTCGGGCACGGCATCCACCACTGTCTCGGCGCGCCGCTGGCCCGCATGGAGATGCGCACCGCCTTCCCCGCCCTGCTGCGCCGCTTCCCGGGGCTGCGTCTGGCCGTCCCGCTGGAGGAGGTCCCGTTCCGGGCGTACTCCGTGGTGTACGGCGTGGAGTCGCTCCCGGTGGCGTGGTGATCCGCCGGGTTTCTCTGGCGGCGTAAGCCGCCGGGAGAGGTCGCCGTGAGCCACCGGCCCGCCGTAAAGGGCAAGGTGGGTGGCTCACGGCGACATTTGCTGAAATATCAGGCGCCACCTCGGCTGATGCCTCGGTTTGGAACAATCAGGCCGGTCGGCGATGCTGGGGTGGTGTCAACACTGACGACTTCGCCTGCGGGGATCGCGTCATCGAACGCGACCCTTCGGGCATTTCTCCACGGCCTGCCCGGGGTCGACCGCGTTGGTGCCGACCAGCGCGCCGCGATGCTGGGCACCCGATCGATCAAGACGACCGCCAAGGCCCGGGCGATCGACCTGGCGATCTCCATGGTCGACCTGACGACCCTGGAGGGCGCCGACACCGCCGGCAAGGTGCGCGCCATGTGCGCCAAGGCCGCCCACCCGGACCCCGCCGACCCCTCCGTCCCCAAGGTCGCCGCCGTCTGCGTGTACCCCGACCTGGTCGCGGTCGCGGTCGAGGCGCTGGGCGGCTCGGGAGTGAAGGTCGCCTCCGTCGCGACCGCCTTCCCCAGCGGCAGGTCCTCCGTCGAGGTGAAGGCGCAGGACACCGCGCTGGCGGTGTCGGCGGGCGCCGACGAGATCGACATGGTGATCGACCGCGGCGCGTTCCTGTCGGGCGACTACCTGAAGGTGTTCGAGGAGATCGCCGCGATCAAGGCCGCCTGCGCCCGTGACGGCGACGCGCACGACGCCCACCTGAAGGTGATCCTGGAGACCGGCGAGCTGACGACGTACGACAACGTGCGGCGGGCCTCCTGGCTGGCGATGCTGGCCGGGGCCGACTTCATCAAGACCTCGACCGGCAAGGTCTCCCCGGCCGCCACCCTGCCCGTCACGCTGGTGATGCTGGAGGCCGTGCGCGACTTCCGCGCCCAGACCGGCCGCATGGTGGGCGTGAAGCCCGCGGGCGGCATCCGCACGACCAAGGACGCCATCAAGTACCTGGTGCTGGTGAACGAGACCGCGGGGGCCGACTGGCTCGACCCCGACTGGTTCCGCCTGGGCGCCTCCAGCCTGCTCAACGACCTGCTGATGCAGCGCCAGAAGCTCGCCACCGGACGTTACGCCGGTCCCGACTACTTCACCCTCGACTGAGGCGGCCGCCATGTTCGAATACGCACCCGCGCCCGAGTCGCGCGACATCGTCGACATACGCCCCTCCTACGGCCTGTTCGTCAACGGCGAGTGGGTCGACCCGCTGGGCGACGAGCGGGACAAGACCGTCAACCCGGCCACCGAAGAGGTCCTCGCCGAGTTCGCCGTCGCCTCCGACGCCGACGTCGACCGCGCGGTCTCGGCGGCGCGCAAGGCGTACGAGTCGGTCTGGGCCCAGCTGCCCGGCCGCGAGCGCGCCAAGTACCTTTTCCGGATCGCCCGCATCATCCAGGAGCGTGCCCGCGAGCTGGCCGTGCTGGAGTCGCTCGACAACGGCAAGCCGATCCGGGAATCACGTGACGTCGACCTGCCTCTGGTGGCGGCGCACTTCTTCTACTACGCCGGTTGGGCCGACAAGCTCGGCTACGCCGGGTTCGGTCCCGCTCCGAAGCCGCTCGGCGTGGCCGCCCAGGTCATCCCGTGGAACTTCCCGCTGCTCATGCTGGCGTGGAAGATCGCCCCTGCGCTGGCCTGCGGCAACACCGTCGTGCTCAAGCCCGCCGAGACCACGCCGCTGACCGCGCTGGCGTTCGCCGAGATCTGCCGGCAGGCCGACCTGCCTCCCGGCGTGGTGAACATCGTGACCGGGGCCGGGGCCACCGGCCAGGCGCTGGTGAACCACCCCGACGTGAACAAGGTGGCCTTCACCGGTTCCACCGAGGTCGGCCGCCTGATCGCCCGTTCGGTCGCCGGCACCGGCAAGAAGCTCACGCTGGAGCTCGGCGGCAAGGCCGCCAACATCGTCTTCGACGACGCCGCGCTCGACCAGGCCGTCGAGGGCATCGTGAACGGCATTTTCTTCAACCAGGGCCACGTGTGCTGCGCCGGCTCGCGGCTACTGGTGCAGGAGTCGATCGCCGACGAGCTGCTCGCGGCGCTGAAGCGGCGGCTGTCCACCCTGCGGCTGGGCGACCCGCTCGACAAGAACACCGACATCGGCGCGATCAACTCCGCCGCTCAGCTCGCCAAGATCAGGGAGCTGAGCGAGGCGGGCGAGCAGGAGGGCGCCGAGCGCTGGTCGCCGTCCTGCCCGATCCCCGACAGGGGCTACTGGTTCCCGCCGACGGTGTTCACCGGCGTGGCCCAGTCGCACCGCATCGCCCGTGAGGAGATCTTCGGGCCGGTGCTGTCGGTGCTGACCTTCCGCACCCCGGCCGAGGCCGTCGAGAAGGCCAACAACACCCCGTACGGGCTGTCGGCGGGCGTGTGGACCGAGAAGGGGTCGCGCATCCTGTGGATGGCCGACAAGCTCCGCGCCGGAGTGGTGTGGGCCAACACCTTCAACCGCTTCGACCCCACCTCGCCCTTCGGGGGCTACAAGGAGTCCGGTTACGGACGCGAAGGCGGACGGCATGGACTGGAGGCGTATCTCGATGTCTGACCACTGCGAGCACCGCCGCCGGCCGCGCCGGATCCGGCGTTCCCAGACCACCCGCGGGCACGCCCACGCCCGGGCGGGCCGTACGGCCACGTCCGCCCGTCAGGGCTGGTTCGCCCACCGTTGCGGGGTGAGCCGCTGCCGTCACGTCTTCACCCCGGTGCGGCTCTCGCCGGAAGAGATGACCTGGAGGGGCGATGACTGAGCCGGGCAGGCTCGCCGTACGCAAGACGTACAAGCTGTACATCGGCGGGGCGTTCCCGCGGTCGGAGAGCGGAAGGTCCTATGTCGTGACCTCCTCAAAGGGCGAGTTCCTCGCCAACGCCTCCCGGGCCTCCCGCAAGGACGCCCGCGACGCGGTGACGGCCGCCCGTAAGGCGTTCCCCGGCTGGTCGGGCGCCACGGCGTACAACCGCGGGCAGATCCTCTATCGGATCGCCGAGATGCTGGAGGGCCGCCGGGCCCAGTTCGCGGCCGAGATCGCCGACGCCGACGGGGTGCCGGCGCGGCGGGCGGGCGAGCTGGTGGACGCCGCCGTCGACCGGCTGGTCTGGTACGCGGGCTGGTCCGACAAGATCGGTGCGGTGCGGGGCGCGGCCAACCCGGTCGCCGGGCCGTACTTCAACCTGTCCACCCCCGAGCCCACCGGCGTGGTCGCCGTCGTGGCGCCGCAGGAGGGGCCGCTGCTCGGCCTGATCTCGGTGATCGCCCCGGTGATCGTCACGGGCAACACCTGCGTGGTGGTGGCGTCCGAGCGGGCGCCGCTGCCGGCGATCACGCTGGGCGAGGTGCTCGCCACCTCCGACCTGCCCGGCGGCGTGGTGAACCTGCTCACCGGCCGGGTGGCCGAGCTCGCGCCGTGGCTGGCCTCGCACATGGACGTCAACGCGATCGACCTGACCGGCTGCCCCGAGGAGCTGGCGGTGGCGTGCGAGCGCGACGCCGCCGAGAACCTCAAGCGGGTGCTGCGCCCGCGCGGCACGACCGACTGGCTCGCCGACCCCGGGACCGACCGCATGACGGCCTTCCTGGAGACCAAGACCGTCTGGCACCCGCTGGGCGTCTGACGCGCGACCGCCCCGAGCCGCCGAGCGTAGCGAGGCGAATAAGCGCAGATCGGGCACCCGGTATCGGGTGCCCGATCAACGGGTCATCGTGACTGGAGGGCGTCAAGGGCGACGGCCATCGCGATGATCACCCGCCGGTCGAGGCGGGGGTCGTTGATCTCGACGGCGTACCGGTCGCGCAGGCCCCACTTGCGGTCGACCGAGAACGCGATCTGCGCGCCGGCGCCGAAGTCGAAGTGGTACGGCAGCCAGGACAGCGAGTCGACGAAGCGCCGCAGGATGCTGACCAGCAGGCTGCGCTCCTGCCCGGTGAAGGTGGGCATGCCCGGCTGCTGGAAGTGCCAGGTCGAGCGGAGCAGCGACGCCGCGAAGTCCTTCTTGAAGAAGCCGATCGGCTGCCCGGTGTGGTCGACCACGTCGTACCCGCTGGCCAGGTCGATGACCTTGCGCGCCTTGAAGCCGGCGAGGACGAACTGCCGCGACTCGTCGGTGTAGAGGGTGACCTGCTCCTTGAAGGCCAGGCGCTTCTGCTCGGCGAAGGCGACCATCGGGCCTTCGGACCCGTCGGGCTGCTCCAGGTGCACGACGTAACGGTTCACCATCATGGTGATCTTCTGGCGAACGAGCAGGCGGTGCTGGGCCTGCAGGGTCCGGAGGTCCACTTTTCTCTCCACGGTCCGAGGGGTTGCCACCTTAAGGCTTCCGGCTCCGGATCATCGCACGCGTGTGACGGTTCTAAAGCCGGTGAATGACTTTCCCGGAACCGGGAAGAGGATTCGTTCGTTGGCAGAGTGAATCGAAAACGGGGGAGGAGCCAGAATGTTCCGGTCGAGAGAACACAAGATCATTGCAGGCGTCTGCGGTGGCATCGCCGAGAAATGGGGCTGGCGTCCCACCATGGTGCGCCTGCTGTTCCTGCTTTCCTGCATCCTTCCTGGACCGCAGTTCATCATCTACCTGATCATGTGGGCCTTCATCCCGAAGGCTCCGGCGCGCGCGGGCTACGGGCAGTGGTGAGGGGCGCCGCCCGAATCGTCCATTCATAGGACGTAAGCTCGGACGCGTGAGCGAACGAACCGTACGTCCGCGCCCCCTGGCCCTGATCCAGGACGACCTGGTCGAGTACGAAGAGGCCATGGAGCGCATGACCGAGCTGGTCGCCGCGCGACAGCGTGGTGACCGGCCGGACACGTTGTGGCTGCTCAGCCACCCGCAGGTGTTCACGATCGGCAAGCGCACCGCCGCCGAGCACCTGCCCGATCCCTCGCATGGCATCCCCGTCGTCCCCACGGGGCGGGGAGGTCAGCTCACCTACCACGGGCCCGGCCAGCTGGTCGGCTACCTCATCGTCCAGCTCCGCCCGGACGAGGGGGTCGTCGACTACGTCCGCGAGGTGGAGCTGCGGCTCGTCGAGGCGCTGGAGAAGCTCGGCGTCCCGGCGGAGCGCCGCGAGACCCCGCCGGGCTCGGAGCTGCTCACGGGTGTCTGGACGCGCGACACCGGCCGCAAGATCGTGTCGATCGGCATGCGGGCCGGCCGCGGCGTCACCAGCCACGGTTTCGCGCTGAACGTCGACGGCGACCTCACGCCGTGGAACTACGCGGTGCCGTGCGGCATGCCCGAGGTCGACATGACCTCGCTCGCCCGCGAGCTCGCCGATCCGCCGTCGATGGAGCAGGTCCGCCGGGTGGTCGCCGAGGGCTTCGAGGCCTGTTCTCCGCACGAGCCCGAATAGCCCTGGTAAGGCGGTGTACGTCGTCCGCTGCTATCGGTGATCAACTCAGGGCGATGTGCGGGAAACGGGTCCCGGCGCCGGCCGCCTCCTGACCCGCCGGGAACGGTACGGCCCGCGCCCCGCGAGGCGCGAGCCGTACGGCCCGGGGGCGGGTCAGCCGATGGTCTCCGCGTTCCCGGCCGGCACCTCCTCGATGGTGCGGCGGGGGCCGGTGAACCAGTGCCGCGCCGACAGGGTCCACCACAGGGCGATGCCGATGAGCACCGCCCCGACCGCGATCGGCGCGTAGTTGACCGAGGTCAGGGTGAAGTCCTTGTTCCCCGGCACCCCGGCCGGGCTGATCGGCAGGACGAAGTAGATCGAGATGACGGCGATCTCGATCACCGCGATCCAGCCGAAGAGCTTGTACCTGCGGCCGAGCGTCCACGGCCCGGGCCGGAAGGCGTCGCCCATGCGCAGGCGCAGCCAGATCGGGATGAGGAACGCCAGGTACAGCCCGATCACCGCGATCGACACCACGGCGAGGAAGGCCACCGGCGTGGTGGTGCCCTCGGGCGCGTACAGGGCGGGGAGCGTGAGCAGCAGCGCCACGGCGCAGCCCGCGATGATCGCGTTGACCGGGGTCTTGTTCTTGTCGACCTGCGACCACAGCCGCCAGCCCGGCACCGCGCCGTCCCGCGAGAAGGCGTAGGTCATGCGCGACATCGAGGTCACGCAGCTCATCCCGCAGAAGAACTGCCCGATCGTCGAGATGCCGAAGACCACGGTGGCCAGACTCGGGGTCAGCGACGAGGTGAAGATCGCGCCGACGAAGCCGCCCTCCTTGTTGATCGCGTCGATGTCGGTGGCCGCGAACAGGAACGACAGCAGCAGCACCCAGCCGCCGATCGCCGAGTAGAAGATCGACTTCCAGAGCCCCTTGGCGGCGGTCACCGCGGCGCCGTGGGTCTCCTCCGACACGTGCGCGCAGGCGTCGAACCCGGTGATCGTGTACTGGGTGAGCAGGAAGCCGAGCGGCAGGACGTACAGCCAGAACGTCGGCCCGGAGGAGCCGGAGCCGAAGCCCGAGTGGTTGAACTGCTCGAACAGGAAGCCCACGTTCTGGTGCTTGGACGGCCCGAAGATCAGGATGAGCACGACCAGCGCGGCGCCGAACACGTGCCACCACACCGAGACGTTCTGCAGGAACGAGATCAACCGGTGGCTGAAGATGTTGATCAGGGCGTGGAGCACGAGGATCACGGCGAACAGCGCGAACGTCTGCTTCAGCGCGTCGCCGCCCGCCCAGCCGTCGCTGAACCGGCCGATGACGATGTTCAGGAACGTCGCGCAGCCGTAGTCCACCGAGGCGGTCACCGCGATGAGGCCGATCAGGTTGAGCCAGCCGGTGAACCACCCGTGCACGGGCCCGCCCAGCTTCGCCGCCCACCAGTAGATGCCACCCGCCGTCGGATACGCCGACACCAGCTCCGACATGCAGAAACCGATGATCAGGATGAACACCGAGATCAGCGGCCAGCCGACGGAGATGGCCAGCGGTCCGCCGTTGTTCCACGCCTGCCCGAAGGTCGTGAAGCAGCCGGCGAGGATGGAGATGATCGAGAACGAGATCGCGAAGTTGGAGAAGCCGCTCCAGCTTCGTGAGAGCTCCTGCTTGTATCCGAGTTGGGCCAGGCGTTCGGCGTCGTCGTCGAGGTTTGGCTGGGCCATCGGGCCTCCTTGCGTTGCGCGGGGTGGTGCGGTGGTGCTGCGCTAGAGCCGTCTCCGGCCCCGGACGTCGTCGATGAGCCTGCCGAACCCGGGATCGTCGAGGTCCCGGGTGGCTTTGGCGAACTTGGCGGCGGCTTCGGCGTCGTAGTCGAAGTCGGCCGCCGCGGCGTGCTCGGCGAGCAGGCCGTGGTGGACGCTGAACCACAGCGTCCACGTCAGGTTGGACATGATCAGATAGAGCTGGACTCTTGCCGCCGGAGTCTCGTCCCCAAAGTAGGCGCTCGTCAAGCGTCCGGCCATCTCCGCGTCGTAGTCGGCCTCGGCGGCGATGTCGCCCAGCTCGAACGCCGGGTCGTTGTTGCCGGACAGCTGGTAGTCGACGATGCGCACCCGCCGGCCGTCGAAGATGAGGTTCGCGGGCAGCAGGTCGTTGTGGCACGGGACGGTGGGGGCGGGACGGGCGTCCATCGCGGCCTCGATCTCGGCGACGACGGGCAACCGGTCCTCGTACCCCTCGGGGATCTTGAGCTCGTGGGCCCGGCAGAGCCCCAGCAGCTCCTCCAGTTTTCGGAAGATCGAGAAGTCGGTGGCGAACCGGGGCCCCGAGTGCAGTCGCCGGCAGGCCTCGGCGACGTGCGGCGCCATCGCCGGGTCCCGTACGGCCGAAGCGTCGAGGGTGACACCGTCGATGTACTCCAGCAGCACCGCGCCGGGGAGCCTGAGCAGCACCTGGGCCCCCACGCCGGTTCCGGCGGCCCGCACGGTGTTGACGATCTCGAGGTCGAGGGGGATGCCGAGCCCGGCGGCGGACACCTCGGGGTCGAGGACCCGTAGCAGCCAGCGGTCGCCCTGGCCGGTCTCGACGCGCAGGATCTGGTGGCTCAGCCCGCCCTTGAGCCGGGTGCAGGTGACCGGCCGGCCGGCCCAGGCCGAGACGAGTTCGAGTGCCGAGCCGAGGACATCTGGCACGCGGGCCTCCTTTGGTCTACCTTCAGACCATTGATCCGATTATGCGCGCCGCTCGTTACACGGGGGTACCGATGGTGAAACTTCCCGCCGAGGCGCAGGCCGTGGTCGTCGGCGGTGGCGTCGCCGGATGCAGCGTGGCCTACCACCTGGCCAGACTGGGCTGGTCAGACGTCATCCTGCTCGAAAAGCACGAGCTGACGGAAGGCACCACGTGGCACTCGGCCGGATTCGTCGGCCAGCTCCGGTCCACCGTGACTCAGACGCGCATGATCATGTACTCGGCGGGGCTGTACCCCGAGCTCAGCGAGCTGACCGGCCTCGATCCCGGCTGGCACGGCGTGGGCGGCCTGCGCCTGGCGACCACCGCCGAGCGGCACGAGGAGTTGCTGCGGCAGGCGGGCGCCGCCGAGACGTACGGGCTCGACATGGAGCTCCTGTCGCCGGACCGGGCCCGCGACATGCTGCCGCTGCTGGAGGTCGGCGACGTGCGCGCGGCGCTGTGGCTGCCGGGTGACGGCTGGCTCGACCCCGCGAGCCTCGCCCGCGCCCTCGCCGCCGGGGCCGAGAAGCTCGGCGTGCGCATCGTCACCGGGGTCGAGGTGACCGGCGTGGACGTGCGGGACGGCCGGGTCCGGGGCGTCCGGGCAGGCGAGCAGGTGATCAGGACCGAGACCGTCGTGAACGCGGCGGGCGCGGCGGCGGGCAGGCTCGGGCGGCTGGCCGGGGTCGACGTGCCGATCGTGCCGATCAAGCACCAGTACGTCGTGACGAACCCGTTCGGGGTGCCCGCGAGCAGCCCGACCGTGCGCGACCCGGACAACATCGTGTACTTCCGCGAGGAGGGCGGCGGGATCCTCGTCGGCGGGTACATCCGGACGCCGGAGGTGTGGGACACCTCGGCGCCGTTGGCGGAGCCACGCACCCTCTTCGCGCCCGATATGGCGAAATTTCGCGAATCCTGGGAGTCCGCGCGGCGGCGACTGCCCGGCCTCGCGGGCATCGACGGCGACGACCCCGCCGCGTTCGCCAAGGTCGTCCACGGCCCCGAGGCGTTCACCCCCGACGGCGAGTTCCTGCTGGGGGAGACCGCCGTGGCCGGGTTCTGGGTCGCGGCCGGGTTCTGCGTCCACGGACTGGCGGCGGCGGGCGGCGTCGGCAAGGTCATGGCCGAGTGGATCGTCGACGGCACCCCCGAGTACGACGTCTTCGGCATGGACGTCCGCCGCTTCGGCTCCCACGCCCGCGGCTCCCGCTGGGCCAGGGCCAAGGCCCTCGACTCCTACAGCAAGTACTACGACGTGGTCTACCCGGGCGAGGAACGCGCCGCCGCCCGCCCGCTGCGCCGCTCGCCCGCCTGGATCCGGCACGCCGAGCTCGGCGCGGAGTTCGGCGAGAAGACCGGCTGGGAGCGGGTCAACTGGTACTCGCCGGGCGACGACACCTCTGGTGAGGAGTTCCGCCCCGAGGGGTGGGCCGGCAAGTTCTGGTCGCCCGCGATCCGAGCCGAGTGCCTGGCCACCCGCGACACCGCCGGGCTCTTCGACCAGACCTCCTTCGCCAAGCTGGAGATCACCGGTCTCGACGGCCTCCAGCGGCTCTGCGCCAACGACCTCGACCGCCCCGTCGGCTCGGTGGTCTACACCCAGATGCTGAACCCGCGCGGCGGCATCGAGGCCGACGTCACCGTCACCCGCCTGGGCGAGGACCGCTTCCGCATGGTCACCGGCACGGCGTTCGGCGTCCACGACGCGGCGTGGCTGCGGCGGCACGGCCTCGACGTGCGGGACGTCACCTCGGCGTACGCCTGCTACTGCCTGTGGGGTCCCAAGGCCCTGGACATCCTCGGCGAACTGACCGGCGACGACCTGACCTTCGGCTACATGCGGGCGCGGGAGATCACCGTGGGGTACGTCCCGGTGCTGGCGCAGCGGGTGACGTTCGCCGGGGAGTTCGGCTGGGAGCTCTACTGCCCCTCCGAATACGGCCTGACCCTGTGGGACGCGCTGATGGAGGCGGGCCTGCCGCGCGGCATGCGCCCGGCCGGGTACCGCGCCCTCGACTCCCTGCGCCTGGAGAAGGGCTACCGCGTCTGGGGGCTCGACATCACCCCCGAGACCACTCCCCTGGAGGCGGGCCTGGGCTTCGCCGTCAGCCGCGGCAAGGATTTCGTCGGGAGCGACGCCCTGCCCGCCCCCCGGAGCACGCTGCGCTGCCTGGTGCTCGCCGACCCCCGCCAGGTCTGCCTCGGCGGGGAGCCGGTCCGCGTGGACGGCGTACCGGCCTCCCGCGTCACCAGCGGCGGGTACGGGCACCGCGTCGACCGCTCGATCGCCTACACCTACCTCCCCGCGGACCAGGACCCCGGCCGCGTGGAGATCGGCGTCAACGGCGGCTGGGTCTCCGCCGAGATCACCCCCGAACCCCTGTACGACCCGGGCAACCACCGCGTCCGCCACCTGCCGGGCTCCTAGAGGAGCCCGGCAGAGGCCGGTCTCACCGATACGGATTTGTCTCCGGAGGAGCCGAGACGACCGGAGCGAGCAGGAAGACTCTTTCCTGCGACGCGCCGAGAGATAGTGGCATAAGTCGCGAATGAAAGGGTTATTTCGGTTTGGTGCTTTCCCGGGCTGTTCAGGGAAAGAGGGTTGAAGGGCGGGCGGGGTGTGAATAGATCTAGCTGATCCTCCGGCTCCGGGAGCGGGACGGGGTGGTGCCCGGAGCTCGTGGTGGAGGGGACTCCCGGCAACCGACGCCCGAGGAGGGCAGGTATGGAAACTCCGGTCGACCCCGGCGTGAGCGGCCCGGTGAACCTCATGGACCCCGAGTTCATGAAAGACCCCTTCGGCACCTACTCCCGGCTACGCGAGCAGGCCCCGCTGGTGCGGGCCTCGTTCTTCGGGCGCGGCACGCCGATATGGATCGCCACGCGGTACGACGACGTCAAGACGGTGCTGAGCGATTCGCGCTTCGTGAACAACCCGGCGCACGTGCCCGGCCTGGAGGTGGAGAACATCCGGGACAGGGAGCTGAAGGCGCGCGGCATCCCCGAGGAGTACGGCAAGTACATCCTGGACAGCATCCTCGACGCCGACGGCGCCGACCACCTGCGGCTGCGCAAGCTCGTCTCGCGGACCTTCACCGCGCGCCGGGTCGGCGAGCTGCGCCCCCGGGTGGAGGAGATCACCGAGGGCCTGCTCGACCGGCTGCCCGGTCTCGCCGAGAACGGCGTGGTCGACCTGATCGAGCACTTCGCCTACCCACTGCCGATCACGGTCATCTGCGAGCTGGTCGGCATCCCCGAGGACGACCGCCCGCAGTGGCGCGAATGGGGCAAGGCGCTGGTGACGCTGGAGTCGGACGGCATGGCGGACGCCCTGCGCGAGATGATCGCGCACATCCACGACCTGATCGGACGCCGCCGCGCCGCCCCCACCGACGACCTGCTCACCGGCCTGATCCGCACCCACGACGAGGACGGCGACCGGCTGAGCGACACCGAGATGGTCACCCTCGTGCTGACCCTGGTGCTGGCGGGGCACGAGACGACGGCCCACCTGATCGGGAACGGCACGGCGGCCCTTCTCACGCACCCCGACCAGCTCGCGCTGCTGAAGGGCGACCCCGCCATGACCCCGCGCGCGGTGCACGAGCTGATGCGCTGGTGCGGCCCGGTCCAGATGACCCGCCTGCGATACGCCACCGAAGATCTGGAGATCGGGGGCATGCCGGTGCGCAAGGGCGAGCCTGTGGTGGCGGTGCTGGTCGGCGCGAACTACGACCCCCGTGAGTTCGACGACCCCGAACGGCTCGACATCACCCGTGAGCCCGACCGGCGCAAGGAGAACCACGTCGGGTTCGGGCACGGTCTGCACTACTGTCTCGGGGCCGCGCTCGCCCGCCAGGAGGGCGAGGTCGCCTTCGAGGCGCTGTTCCGCCGCTTCCCCGACCTCTCGCTCGCCGTGCCCCCGGCCGAGCTGGAACGCCAGCTCATGCCCGGCTCCTGGCGTCTCGCGCGCCTCCCCGTGAGGTTGTGAGCAGCACCGGACGTCCGGCCGGGCTCCCGAGGGAGGGCCGGCCGGACGGGGTCCATCGCCTCACGTGCCGCCGAAGGCGTCGACGGCGGCCTGGCAGAAGGCCTTGAGGTCGTCGGGCTTGCGGCTGGTGATCAGTGTGTTGGGGCCGTTGCGGCAGATCATCACTTCCTGGTCGACCCACGAGGCGCCGGCGTTGGTCAGGTCGGTCTTCAGGCTCGGCCATGACGTCATCGCGCGGTCGCCGACGACGCGGGCCTCGATCAGCGTCCACGGCGCGTGGCAGATCGCGGCCACCGGCTTGCCCGCGTCGAAGAAGCCCCGGGCGAAGCGCACGGCGTTCTCGTGCATGCGCAGGTGGTCCGGATTCGCCACGCCGCCGGGCAGCACCAGCCCGTCGAAGTCGTCGACGCTCACCTCGTCCACGGTCGCGTCGATGTCGAAGGTGTCCGCCTTGTCGAGGTGCTGGAAGGCCTGGGCCTTGCCGCGCTGGGTGGAGATCAGCCGGGGGGTGCCTCCGGCCTGCTCCACGGCCTTCCACGGCTCGGTCAGCTCGACCTGCTCGATGCCCTCGGGGGCCACCAGAAAGGCGATCGTCTTGCCCTGAAGCATGATGCCTCCTGTGAGCTCGCGTTTTTCCTTTCCAGCTAGCCCGTGCCCGGCAACCGCGCGGGTATGCGCGGTCGCCCTCACAGCTCCTTGCGGAGGGCGTCGAGGAACCGCCTCGACTCGGTGACGGTGGCGGCCTCGACGCACAGGCGGTCCATGACCTTCATGTACGGGTCGGTCTCCTCGCGCTTGTCGAGGTACAGGGCGCTGGTGAGCTGCTCCATGTAGACGACGTCGGGCAGCTCACGCTCGCCGAACCGCAGGATGGTGAACGGCCCGCCCGCGGCCGAGTGGCCGCCCTGCCCGAACGGGATCACCTGGAGGGTGATGGAGGACGACGCCGACAGCTCCAGGAGCCGATCGACCTGGGCCCGCATGACGGCCTGCCCTCCGAGCGGTCGCCGCAGCGCGGCCTCGTCGATCAGGGCCCACAGCCGCGCGCCGTCGGGCGCGAGGACCCGCTGCTGGCGGGCCATCCGCAGCGAGACGCGGCGGCGGATCTCCTCCTCCGACGCCTCGGAGTGCCCGAGCATGATCACCGAGCGGGCGTAGTCCTCGGTCTGAGCCAGGCTCGGGACGAACTGGATCTCGTACGTCCGGATGATCGAGGCCGCCTCTTCGAGCCCGACGTAGAGCTCGAACCAGGTGGGGAGCAGGTCGCTGTACTTGTGCCACCAGCCGGGCGCGTTCGCCTGCTCGGCCAGCTGCAAGAAGGTGTCGCGCTCGTCGGACTCGCCGACGCCGTACAGGGTGAGCAGGTCGGCGACGTCGCGCTTCTTGAAGCCGACGCGGCCGAGCTCCAGACGGCTGATCTTGGCGTGGGAGGCGCGGATGGCCTCGCCGGCCTCCTCCCGGCTGATGCCCCTGGCGATGCGGAGGCGGCGCAGCTGGGTGCCGAGCAGGATGCGCAGGGCCGTCGGTCCGCCGCGAGAGTGCGCGAGAACGCGCCCTTCGGGGGATTCGTCCTGCTCGAGCGCCGAAAACATGAGAGCTCCCTGGAGCCTTGGTGCGATGAGCCGACAGTTTCTCATCCCCCGCTGGAGATCGTACACAGCGGTCCCGGCCCGCGGATTGTTTGAAGGTGACATCCGGGGAAGCGGCCGTCAGAGGACCAAATGTCACGATTCCGTGAGGAAAAACCGGCATCTGCACGTGCATCCGTTCTTGCATGCGTGCCCCACCTGAAGAAAGATTGACTGGCCCACGTCATGTCCGACCGCGTCTAGTGAGGATCTCGATGACCGCACACCTGGCACGCCGGCAAGCCGTGGTCCGGGGAGAGGCTCCCTGGTGGCTGCTGCCCGCCATGGAGGACGACCTGTGGGAACCCCTCGGCGCCGAGCTGTCGGGCGTGGGCCTGTCGAACGTCTCGATCAAGCGCGCCCGTGACTTCACGGTCGCGACCCTGCACAACTGGGGGCTCGGCGAGCTGAGCTCCGACGCCCGGGTGGTCATCTCCGAGCTCGTCACCAACGCCATGCGGCACGCCGGCGCGCCCACCCGGGTCCGGCTGGTCCACCGCGCCTCCCACCTCGTCTGCGCGGTCTTCGACCCCACCGAGCAGCCTCCCGTCGTCACCGAGGCCGACCACTACGCCGAGAGCGGCCGCGGCCTGTGGCTGGTCGAGGCCATGAGCTGCTCCTGGGGCTGGCGCCTTCTGGAAGGGCGCGGCAAGCTCGTCTGGGCCGCCTTCACCACCCCCCACAGCCTCGTCCCGGCGCGCACCTCCGCCTGAATCCGGCCGCCGGACAGGTCACCGGCGGTCGAGGTCGTGGCGTTGCTCCATGACCAGGCGCGTCAGTTCGACGCGGGAGGTCACCTCCAGCTTGCGGAAGATCTGGCGCAGGTGGAACGCCACCGTGTGCACGCTGATGAACATCTGGTCGGCGACCTGGCGGTTGGTCCATCCCTGGGCGACGAGGAGGGAGACCGCGCGTTCGGTGTCGGTCAGGCTGGCCCAGCCGGACACCGGGCGGTCGGCGGTGGCCCAGTGCCGGTGCCGTACGCCCATCCTGCGCAGCCTGCGACGCAGCCGGGCGGCGTCCCGGGTGGACCCCGCCTCCTCGTAGCCCGCCAGCGCCCGGTTCAGCGCCCCGACGGCCGCGTCGGGCTCGCCCCGGGCGGCCAGCGCCAGGCCGAGATCCTCGGCGGCGGACGCCCGCGCCCACGCGTCCGCTCCCTCCTCGGCCGCCCGCGCGAGGGCGGCGACGTCCCCGTCGAGCAGGCCGCGCGCGTGGGCGGCGGCGGTGCGCAGCGTGCCGAACCCGGGGTTGGCGTCCGCCAGGCCCTCGGCCGCCGCGACCACCGACTCCGCGCTCGCCCGGTCGTCCACGGCGAGGGCGAGGCGGACCAGCCAGGCCGCCCCGGCGGGGTCCTCCACAAGCGGTCCGGGCCGTTCCCGCAGCTCAGGGTAGAGGTGCGCGACCTGCTTCATCGCGTCGGCGGGGCCGTCACGGGCCTCCAGCACCCGGGCGGCGGCGGTCGCGTACCGTCCGGGCGTGCCACCGGCGAGGTGCGGGAACCGGCGGTCCCGGCCGGGCTCGATGTGCTCGCTCGCCGCGCGGACGTCGCCGTGGCGCAGGGAGACGGTGGCCAGCACCGATGCCGCCAGAGGCGTGAACAGGCACGTCCCCAGGTCCTCGGCGAGGCGCAGCCCGGCCTCGGCCCTGGCCGCCGCGTCGTCCAGACGGCCGGCCACCAGGTCGGCGCGCGAGCGCAGCACGGCCGCTCCGGGAAGCCAGGCGCCGTGGCCGAGCGCCTCCACCTCCTCGCCGGCCTCCTCGACGACGGCGCGGGCCTCCTCCAATCGGCGCAGGTCGGTGAGCATGGAGGCGAGGGTGAGGCGCGGGTGGGCGCGGCGTACGGCCGGGGGTGCGCCCCGCGCGCGGCGCACGGCCTCGCGGGCCAGCCGCAGGCCGTCGTGGAGCCGCCCCGCCTCCCAGCGCAGAGCCGCGAGAACGGTCATGGCGCCCACGGCTGCGGCCTCCCCGTACCGGTCCGGGGCGGCGAGGACCGCCTCGGCCTCCCGCGCGGCGCGCCCGCTGCCGGGCGTGACGGCCAGCCCGTGCAGCAGGGCGAGGACGGCCCGGTCGCGCAGGCGTCCCGGCAGGTCCGGGGCGGTGAGCGCGGCCTCCGCCTCGCGGACGGCCTGTTCGGCCCGGCCGGTCATGAACAGGATCTCCGACAGCGCGCAGCGCAGCTCCGCGGCGGCGGTGGCGGGCACGGGGCGCGACAGCGTCGACCGGATGAGGCTCTCCGCCTCAGGTAGACGTCCGGCCTCGGTGGTCGCGGTGACGGCGGTGACCACGCGCGCGGGCCTGCCGGGGTCGGTCAGATCGGTGAGCTCGACCACCTGGAGGGCGAGGTCCGCGGCGGCCCGGGGCGAGGTGGGGAGGACCTGGGCGACGGCCTGCTCGAGCCCGGACAGCGTACGGGTGTCGCCCGGCCGGGCGCCCTCGATCAGGTGGCCGGCCGCCTGGACCGCCGACCCGCCCCGCTCCAGCATGATCTTCCCGATCTGGTGGTGCAGCGCGTGCCGGACGGGAGGGGGGATGCCCGCCACGACGGCCCGCCAGACCAGCTCGTGGCGAAACTCCAGCGCGTGCTCGCCGGTGGCGATGATCCCGGAGTCGAAGGCCTCGTCGAAGGCCGGCAGCAGAGCCGCCGGGGGCTTGCCGACCAGTTCGGCGGCGTCCTCGGGGGAGAAGGACCGGCCGAGCACGGCCGCGGCCTCCACCAGTTGCCGGGTCTCGCGCCCGAGCCGGTCGAGCAGGTGCCGTACGTGCAGATGCACGCGTCGTGGCGGCTCGCCGGACAGCAGGTGCGCCCGGCCCTCGCGGGCCTCCACCGAGCCCTCCTCGCGCAGGCCGGTGAGCAGTTCGGTGAGGAGCAGGGGGTTGCCGCCCGCTCCCGCCGCCAGGGCGAGGACGTCCGGCTGGGGCGCGGCGCCGAGGACGTCGGCCGCCACCTCGGCGACCGCGTCGCCGGGGAGCGGGCCGAGTTCGACGCGCTCCGCCCCGTGCCGTTCGAGCAGGCCGAACAGGTGGGCGGTCTCGTCGTCGGCCGCCCGGCGCGGGGCCGGTACCCGCGCGGTACGGCGGGCGAGGAGCCATGCGACCGGCTCGCGGGCGGGCTCCCAGTGGAGGGTGCGCAGCGCCGCGAGCGTGGCGTGGTCCGCCCACTGGAGATCGTCCAGGATGACGAGCACCGGGCGGGTGCCGGCGCACTCGCGTAGCCGCGCCCGCAGCCGCTCCACCAGCCGGATCCGCTCGTCCAGCCCGTCGCGCAGCGCCTCCTCGGCCAGACCGGCGCCGGTGAACGAGGGGCCGAGGGCCGTGAAGAGAGGAGCCAGCGGGATCAGCTCACCGAGCTCCTCGGCGGCGCCCGCGGCCGTGAGGAATCCCCGCCGCGCCGCGAGGGCCGCGGCCTCGGAGAGGAGCAGGCTCTTGCCCGTCCCGTGTTCGCCTTCGACCAGCAGCGTGGCGCCGTGGCCCGCCTCCGCGGTCCTCAGCGCCTGGATGACGGTGTGCCGCTCGCGTTCACGTCCACGCATGTCTCCCCCCGCCTCCCACCAACAGTACATAGGGGATAAAAGGCGTATTTCGGACGGGGTGGCATCCTCCATCCGGCCGGCGCGGCCCCTCCCCGGCACCCTCCGGCGGCACGCCGCGCACCAGGGCCCTCCACCCCGCCGGCGCCACGGACGGCGCCGCGTGCGCAACGACTACCAGGTTGGAGGATGTGAGGTCACCGCCTCTGGACGAGTGTCGGAAACGTGGGAGACACGTGTGCGGCCGGGGTCATGGGCCGGGGCGCGGGTTCCCCGCCCGAGCGCGCACGCCAGGGGAGGTAGGAATGGCCAAGGCAGTCGGCATAGACCTCGGCACGACGAACTCCGTCATCGCGACGACCGAGGACGGTCAACCGGTCGTCATCCCGAACGCCGAGGGGCAGCGCACGACCCCGTCGGTGGTCGCCTTCACCGACACCGGGGAGCGCCTGGTGGGCCAGCTCGCCCGCAGGCAGGCGATCCTCAACCCCAAGGGCACCCTCTACTCGGTCAAACGCTTCATCGGACGGCGCTACGACGAGGTGCAGAGCGAGATCAACGCCGTGTCGTTCGACGTGGTACCCGGCCCGGACGGCGCCGTCCGGTTCAAGGTCAAGGACAAGCTCTACGCCCCCGAGGAGATCTCGGCCCTCGTGCTGCGCAAGCTCGTGCAGGACGCGTCGAAGTTCCTCGGCGAGAAGATCACCGAGGCGGTCATCACGGTGCCCGCCTACTTCAACGACGCGCAGCGCCACGCCACCAGGGACGCCGGCAAGATCGCCGGTCTGGAGGTCATGCGCATCATCAACGAGCCGACCGCGGCCGCCCTGGCGTACGGCCTCGACAAGAAGGCCAGCGAGACCGTCCTGGTCTTCGACCTCGGCGGCGGCACCTTCGACGTCAGCGTCCTCGACATCGGCGAGGGCGTCATCGAGGTCCGCGCGACCGCCGGCGACACCCACCTCGGCGGCGACGACTTCGACCGCCGGATCGTCGACCACCTGGCCGACGAGTTCCAGCGCAACGAGGGCATCGACCTTCGGCGTGACCCGCAGGCGCTGCAGCGGCTGTTCGAGGCCGCCGAGAAGGCCAAGGTCGAACTGTCGTCGGTCACCCAGACCACCGTCAGCCTGCCGTTCATCACCGCCGACGCCAACGGGCCCAAGCACCTCAACACCACGCTCATGCGCTCCACCTTCGAGGAGATCACCCACGACCTGATCGAACGCACCATGGGTCCCGTCAGGCAGGCCATGGACGACGCCAAGCTGTCGCCCGACGACCTCGACGAGGTGATCCTGGTCGGCGGATCGACACGTATCCCTGCCGTGCAGAACCTCGTGCGCCGTCTCACCGGCGGCAAGGAACCCAACATGACGGTCAACCCCGACGAGGTCGTGGCCGACGGCGCCGCGATCCAGGCCGGGGTCCTGAAGGGAGAGGTGCAGGACGTCCTGCTGCTGGACGTCACCCCGCTGTCGCTCGGCATCGAGACCCTCGGCGGCGTGATGACCAAGGTCCTGGAGCGCAACACCACGATCCCGGCCCGGCGCACCGAGACCTTCAGCACCGCCGAGGACAACCAGAACGCCGTCGACGTGGTCGTCCTGCAGGGCGAGCGCGAGCGGGCGGCCGACAACCGTTCCCTCGGGAGGTTCAGGCTCGAGAACATCCGCCCGGCGCCCCGTGGAGTGCCCCAGATCGAGGTCACCTTCGACGTCGACGCCAACGGCATCCTCCACGTGGGGGCCAAGGACAAGGACACCGGCGCCGAGCAGCGCATCACCATCAGCGAGAGCTCCAACCTCGACAAGAGCGAGATCGATCGGATGGTCCAGGACGCCGAGCGGCACCGCGGCGAGGACGCCAGGATCCGCGAGGCGATCGACGCGCGCAACGAGCTCGACTCGGTGGCCTACCAGGTGGAACGCCGCCTGTCGGAGCTGGGGGACGCGGTGCCCGTGCACGAGAAGGCACGCGCCGAGCAGCTGATCGCCGACGGGCGGCAGGCCGTCAAGGAGGAGGCGCCCGTCGAGCGGCTGCGCGACCTGAGCTCGGAGCTGCAGCAGGTGTTCCACGGCCTCGGCGCGGTCTCCGCCGGTCCGCGCCAGGAGCAGGCCGGCGAGCCCGCGGGGGCCGGCGCCCAGCAGGGGCGGACGACCGGCGGTGAGGACGACGTCATCGACGCCGAGTTCACCACCTCGGACTGACAGGGCAGGGGGTGCGAAGACATGCCGCCGGACATCGGGCCGCCGCAGGAACCCAGGCCACCGACCTCCGGACCCGCTCCCGGCGCGCCGGGGGTGGGCCCGGACACCGGCGCCCGCGGCCCGGACCCCGACCCGGGCCCGCGGGCCGGGGAGGGGGCGGCGCAGCCCCCGGCGCCCGCCGAGGCGCGGCGCCAGGAGAGCGCCGGCACCGCGCTGGAGGACTTGGACGCCAAGATCGCCGAGCTGGAGGACCGCTGGCTGCGCAGCGCCGCCGAGCTGGACAACCTCCGCAAGCGCATGGCCCGCGACGCCGACCGGATCCGGATGGAGGAGCGCGCCCGGGTCGCACGGGAATGGCTGCTGATCGTCGACAACCTCGACCTCGCCCTGCGCCACGCCGAATCGGACCCCAACCCCGTCATCGAAGGCGTGCGGGCCGTGCGCGACCAGGCCGTGGCGACGCTCGCCCGGCTCGGGTACCTGCGCAACGACGAGGAGGGGGTGCCGTTCGATCCCGCCTACCACGAGGCCGTGGGCACCGTCACCGACACGGAGGTCGCGCCAGGGACGGTGGTCGCGGTCGTACGGCCCGGCTACGGCCGCGGCGAACAGCAACTGCGCCCCGCCCAGGTGATCGTCTCCACCAGGCCGGACTGAACGATGGCGGCGCGCGACCACTACGAAGCTCTCGGGGTGCCGAGGACGGCGAGCCAGGAGGAGATCCAGCGCGCCTACCGCAAGCTCGCCCGCAAGTACCACCCGGACGTCAACAAGGACCCGGGCGCGGAGGAGAAGTTCAAGGAAGTCTCCGAGGCCTACGACGTGCTGGCCGACCCGGACAAGCGGCGGCGCTACAACGCGTTCGGTGCCGACTGGCGCTCGGTGCCCGAGGACGTCGACCCCGAGGTCTGGGCCAGGGCCCACGCCGGGGCCAGGGGCGGCGGGCCGTTCGCCGGCGCCGGCCAGGGCGGATTCCGGTTCACCGGGGGCGAGGGCATGGACATCGACCTCGGGGAGCTCCTGGGCGGCATGTTCGGCGCGGGCGCCCGGGGTGGGCGCAGAGGACCGGGACGGCGGTGGGGGCCGGTCCCCGGAGCCGACCAGGAGGCCGAGATCGTCCTCACCGTCGACGACGCCTACCACGGCGGGCGGCGGACGATCACCGTCCAGGGTCCGGAGGGCCCGCGCACCCTCCAGGTGAACATCCCGGCCGGTGTCACCGCCGGCCAGCGCATCAGGCTCGCCGGCCAGGGCGGTCACGGCGGGGACGGCGGCCGGGCCGGCGATCTGTACCTGGTCGTCCGGATCTCCGACCCCCACTATCGCGTCGAGGGACGCGACCTTCACATCCAGCTCCCGCTCGCCCCCTGGGAGGCGGCGCTCGGCGCGACCGTCGCGGTCGGCACCCCCGGCGGCGAGGCCAAGCTGAAGGTGCCGCCGGGCACCTCCTGCGGCCGCCGCCTGCGCCTGCGGGGGCGCGGCCTGCCGAACCCCAAGGGCACGCCCGGCGACCTGTACGCCGAGGCGCGGATCCTGGTGCCTCCCCGGCTGGGCGACGAGGAACGCCGCCTGTTCGAACAGCTCGCATCGACGTCCGGCTTCGACCCGAGGAGGCGCGGCTCATGATCGCGGCCTTCGGCTCCGACCCGAGGAGGGCGGCCCCATGACGACGGCTCTGGTCCGGCTCCCCGACTTCGACGTGGCGGCGGAGGAGTCCGCGCGCGTGCCCGGCATCAGCCTGGAGTCGTTCGCCCGCGCCGCGGGCCTGCACCCCGACCAGGTGCGGAGGCTGGTCTGCCTCGGCCTGATCGACCCCATGACGCGTGGACAGGAGGACATGAGGTTCGCCCCCTCGCAGCTGGCCCGGATCGGCCGGATCGAACGCCTGCACGCCGGCCTGTCCCTCAACTACGCCGCGCTGGGCGTGGTGATCGACCTGCTCGACCGCATCGCGGAGCTGGAGGCGGCTCTGCGGCGGATCTCACCTACGGGAGTGTCATCGTGGACCCGAACCGATTGACCCAGAAGTCCCAGGAGGCGTTGCACGACGCGCAGACCAAGGCGATCCGCTACGGCCACACCGAGGTCGACGGCGAGCACCTGCTGCTGGCGCTGCTGGAGCAGTCCGAGGGCCTGGTCCCGCGCCTGATCTCCGCCGCCGGCGGTGACCCCGACAAGCTGCGCCTCGAACTCCAGGACGAGCTGGAACGCCGTCCTCGCGTGAGCGGCCCGGGAGCCAGGCCCGGCGACGTCTACGTCACCCGCCGTCTGTCCCGCCTGCTCGACGCGGCCGACCAGGAGTCGCGGCGGCTGAAGGACGAGTACGTCTCGGTGGAGCACCTGCTGGTCGCGCTCGTGGACGAGGGCGCCGAGACCGCCGCGGGCCGTCTGCTCGGCGGGCAGGGGCTCGACCGCGAGCGGCTGCTGGAGGTGCTCACCAAGATCCGTGGCCACCAGCGGGTCACCTCCGCCCACCCGGAGGTCGCCTACGAGGCGCTGGAGAAGTACGGGATCGACCTGGTGGCCGCCGCGCGGAGCGACAAGCTCGACCCGGTCATCGGGCGCGACACCGAGATCCGCCGGGTGATGCAGATCCTGTCCCGCAAGTCCAAGAACAACCCGGTCCTCATCGGCGATCCCGGCGTCGGCAAGACGGCGATCGTGGAGGGCCTCGCCCAGCGCATCGCCCGGGGCGACGTCCCGGAGGGGCTGAAGGACAAGACCGTCTTCAGCCTGGACATGGGCTCGCTCATCGCGGGCGCGAAGTACCGGGGCGAGTTCGAGGAGCGGCTGAAGGCGGTCCTGACCGAGGTGAAGGCATCGGAGGGACGGATCCTGCTGTTCATCGACGAGGTGCACAACGTCGTCGGCGCGGGCGCCACCGAAGGGGCCATGGACGCGGGCAACATGCTCAAACCCATGCTCGCCCGCGGGGAGCTGCACCTGATCGGCGCGACCACGGTCGCCGAGTACCGCAAGTACATCGAGAAGGACGCCGCCCTGGAGCGCCGGTTCCAGCCGGTCTTCGTGGACGAGCCGTCCGTCGAGGACGCGATCTCCATCCTGCGCGGCCTGCGGGAACGCCTGGAGGTGTTCCACGGCGTGAAGATCCAGGACAGCGCGATCGTCGCCGCCGTCGTGCTGAGCCACCGCTACATCTCCGACCGGTTCCTGCCCGACAAGGCGATCGACCTGGTCGACGAGGCCTGCGCGATGCTGCGCACCGAGATCGACTCCATGCCCGCCGAGCTGGACGAGCTGACGCGCCGGGTGATGCGGCTGGAGATCGAGGACGCCGCGCTGTCCAAGGAGAGCGACCCGGCGAGCAAGGAGCGCCTGGAGGCGCTGCGCAAGGAGCTCGCCGACCTGCGCGCCCAGGCCGACGCCATGCGCGCCCAGTGGGAGGCCGAGCGGCACGCGCTCAAGAAGGTGCAGCACCTGCGCCAGGAGATCGAGGTGCTGCGGCGCGAGGCCGAGCACGCCGAGCGCGTGTACGACCTGAACCGCGCCGCCGAGCTGATGCACGGCAAGCTGCCGGAGCTGGAGCGCAAGCTCAGGGGCGCCGAGGAGCAGCTGGAATCCAAGCAGGGCGGCAACAGGCTGCTCCGCGAGGTCGTCACCGAGGACGAGATCGCCGGCATCGTCGCCCGCTGGACCGGCATCCCGGTCAGCCGCCTGAAGGAGGGCGAACGGGAGAAGCTGCTCAAGCTGGACGAGATCCTGCACGAGCGGGTCGTCGGCCAGGACGAGGCGGTGCGGACCGTCGCCGACGCGATCATCCGCGCCCGCTCCGGCATCAAGGACCCGCGCCGGCCCATCGGCTCGTTCATCTTCCTCGGCCCGACCGGTGTCGGGAAGACCGAGCTGGCCAAGGCCTTGGCGGAGGCGCTGTTCGACACCGAGGAGAACATGGTCCGCGTCGACATGAGCGAGTACCAGGAGCGGCACACGGTCAGCCGCCTGGTCGGCGCGCCCCCCGGATACGTCGGGTACGAGGAGGGCGGCCAGCTCACCGAGGCGGTGCGCCGCAAGCCGTACTCGGTGGTGCTGTTCGACGAGATCGAGAAGGCGCACCCGGACGTCTTCAACATGCTGCTCCAGGTGCTCGACGACGGCCGCCTGACCGACGCCCAGGGCCGCACGGTCGACTTCCGCAACACGGTGATCATCATGACGTCGAACATCGGGTCGCAGTACCTGATCGACGCCGTCACCCCAGAAGGTGAGATCGAGCCGCAGGCGCGCGAGCTGGTCATGGCGGACCTGCGCTCGCGCTTCCGCCCGGAGTTCCTCAACCGCGTCGACGACATCGTGCTGTTCAAGCCGCTGACCGAACCCGAGATCGAGAAGATCGTCTCGCTCATGTTCAACGACATCAGGAAGCGGCTCGCCGAGCGGCGGATGACCCTGGACGTCACCCCGGCCGCGATCCGCTTCATCGCCGAGCAGGGCTTCGACCCGGTCTACGGCGCCCGCCCGCTGCGCCGGTTCATCGCCCGCGAGGTCGAGACGCGCGTCGGGCGCGCGCTGATCGCCGGGGACGTCCGTGAGGGCGCCGTCGTCCGCGTCGACCTGCCCGACGGCGAGCTGACCGTCTCGTACGAGAACCCGGGCGGCAGGGGGGCCGAACGGAGCGCGGCGTGACGCACGCGTCGAGGCGGCCGCCGCGCTCGACCAGGGTGAGACAGGGAGGCCGGGGCGCATGACATCCTCGACCATCGTCAAGTGCCGCAGGTGCGGGCACAAGAACCGCCTGCCGGCGGCCGCCGCCGGTGTCCCGCGGTGCGGGGCCTGCCACGCGCCGCTGCCGTGGATCGCCGAGGCGGGCGACGACGACTTCGGCGAGGTCGTCGACCAGGCGGCACTGCCGGTCCTGGTGGACTTCTGGGCGGAGTGGTGCGGCCCGTGCCGGATGGTCGGCCCGATCCTCGAAGAGCTCGCGGGAGATCTCGCCGGCACGTTCAAGCTGGTGAAGGTGAACGTCGACCGGGCGCCCAAGCCGGCCGCGCGCTTCGGCGTCCAGGCCATCCCCACGCTGCTGATCATGAACCAGGGCCGGCTCGTCAGCCAGCGGGCCGGCGCCGCCCCGGCCCCCGTCCTGCGCAAATGGCTGGAGGAGGCCCTCGGCTCTCCCTGAGCCCTCCCAGGAACGGTGGCTCCACCCTGGGGTGGAGAAGGGAAACTCCACCCGCACGCCGATCCGGCCGAGACCCCCCTGTCCTTACTGTTCAGGCCATGGATCGAACGCAGACCGTGCTGGCCGTCCTCGCGGTGATCGCCTTCGTCGTGTACCGGCAGTTCAAGACCAGGCAGGCCACCGGCTACGGGCTCCGGTACTTCGCCCTGGCCATGATCGTGGCGGGCCTCGCGTCGGGCGGGCTGGTCGTCAAGGAGAACCTGCTCCTCGGTGTGGCGTTGCTGGCCGTGGAACTGGTCGTCGCCGTCGGCTTCGGCGTCCTGCGCGCCCGCACCGTCCGGGTGTGGCGGGACGAGGACGGCGTGCTGTGGTCCAGGGGAACCGGCTGGACGATGCTCGGCTGGCTGGCCTCGGTGCTCGCCCGCGTGGGGATCTACGCCGTCGGCCAGGCGCTCGGCCTCCCGCAGCCGCCCACGACCATGCTGGTGTTCATGGGCGTCACCGTCGGCACCCAGGCGTTCGTCGTCGCCCGCCGCGCCCGCGCCCTCCCCGCGACGGTGGTCGGCCCCGATCGGGTCCGGGCGTGACCCGAGGGATCACGCCCGGTGGAACACTCTACGAGCCGACCGCCCAGGCTCGAGTGATCGTCTGGACGACGCCCGCCCCCGAGCGGTCGTCGGCCGTCGCGCGGAGCGAGACATAGCCGGCATGCGGATTGGTCACCAGCGCGGTCCAGCTCTTGCCGGCGCCCACGAGGGGTACCGCACGCCACGTCACGCCGTCATCGGTGGAGACCTCCAGCGTGAGCTTGCGCATGGCCGACTCCGTTGCGCCCGGATTGCGTTCTACCCGGATCGGCACCCTGGTCACCGAGCCCGGACGCGCCCGGTTGGCCTCGTCGAGCCCGGCGGGCGCGAAGCGGACCGCCATCAGCGGCAGCCCCTGCTCGTGGTCGGTGTGCTGCGAGCGGAACGACCACACCGACTCCACCGCGGTGGACAGCGCGCCGGGCCGCTTGCTGGTGGCGGTCAGCGTGTAGGCGGCGGGCTCGGGCGGCAGCGTTGCGGTGAGCGCACAGCCCGGAGAGGGGGAGCACTCGGCGAGCGGAGCCCGCGTCACCACCGTGCCCTCACGGGCCAGCACCAGTTCGCCGGCGGCGGCCGAGTCCATGCCGGTGTGCCCCGCCCAGCCGTCGGTGAAGAGCCGCGCCGCACCGAAGTACAGCTCGTCTCCCGTACGGTTGCCGCCGGACGTGGCGAACGACGGGCCGGCCACCGCGCCGTTCCACACCTCTCTGGGAGCCTGGGGCGCGATTTCGGAGCTGATCTGCCAGGTTCCGCTCCTGACGAGGGACATCCACCGAAGGCCGGGGGTGCGGTGGTGGACGAGGGTGCCGGGCAGCGGCACGCCGACAGGTACGGTGGCCCACGCCGAGTCGCCCTCGAAGGCCTGCAGGCCCACGAGCACCTCGGCGTTCTGCGCCGTTCCCGTCGCCTTGTAGGTCGCGGAGGTCTGGGTCAGTTCCTTGACCCGCCCGGCGTAGCCCGGGTCCTCGGGCAGGCCGCCTTCGCGGCGGTCGACGAGGTCGTAGCGGTGTCCCGGCCTGGACCAGACGCTTCTGCTGATGTACGACAGGCCCGCCTGCCGGATGGGAAGGACCTGATAGCGCGCGCCGGGCGATTCGAAGGGCAGATACGCGATCGACCAGGTGCCGTTGGACAGCCGCTGCTCTATGGTGTTCGCCCGCACGGCGGCGGGATCGTCGAGCGTGAAGCGGATTTCCTTGCCTTGGCGGGCGTCCAGGGTGAGCTTGACGTCATGGTCGACCACGCTGACGGGGCGATGCGCGAGGGTGTACAGATCAGGCTCGCCCAGGTTCGCGTAGACGTTCCACTCGCCCTTGGCCAGGCGCGTTGTCAGACCACCGCTCTCGTCGATGTCCAGCCAGCGCTCCTCGCCGGTCGCCAGGTTATAGATCATCCCGAAACCGGTGCTGGGTCCTCCGTCGGAGCCCACGGCGTTGACGGTGAGGTCATAGGACTCGGGCTCGACCCAGGCGTTCACGAGCGTGCGCACGGCCTGCCCGCCCGCCGTGGCCGTGACGACGCCCGGGTAGTCGCCCTGCGCCTTCCCGGTGGCGTCGAGCGTCAGTGTGAGCTGGGCCTGCCCGTGCGCGGGCACCTCAAGCCTGCTCACCGGCAGCTTCAGCACCTCGCCCTCGGCTTTCAGATCCAGCGTGACCGGGCTGTCGGCGGCGTTGTGATAGGTGACCGTCTTGGTGGTCACCCTGCCACCGGGCGTGCCCCACAGGTAGGCGGAGGAGACGCTGACGGGCTCGGCCACGAGCGTACGCTCGGTCGCGGTGACCAGGTCGACGCGCCCGCCGCCCTGGTCCAGGATGCCGGTGCCCGTGGTGGGTTTGGCCGATTCGACCAGCGCCGCCTTGATCCGCTCGCCGTTCCAGTCGGGATGCTGCTGGGCGATGATTGCCGCGGCACCCGCGACGTGCGGCGCCGCCATCGAGGTCCCGCTGTGTGCGATGTAACCTCCGCCGAGCGCGGCGGCCACGATGTCGGTTCCAGGCGCGGTGATGTCCGGCTTGACGGCGTGGTCGAACGAGCGCGGGCCGCGGCTGGAGAAGTCGGCCAGGCGGTCCTCGCGGTCCACCGCCCCCACGGTGAGTGCCGCGTCCGCACTGCCCGGCGAGTTCACGGTGCCGGACTTGCCGTCGTTGCCCGCGGCGACCACGAACAGCGTGCCCTTGGTGGCCGACAGCCTGTTCACGGCCAGTTCGAGGGGGTCGAGGCCAGGGGTGTCCAGACCACCGATGCTCATGTTGACCACCTTGGCCCCGACCTCCCCCGCGGCCCACTCCATCCCGGCGAGGATCGCCGAGAACGAGGCTCCGAACCGGTTGCCGACCTTCCCGACGGCGAGGCGGGCGTCAGGGGCCACGCCGCGGTACCGCTGCCCGGCCCCGGCGATGATCGAGGCCACATGGGTGCCGTGGCCGAGGTCGTCGCCGTCGGGATCGTCGGTGAAGTTCTTCGACGTGGTCACCACGTCCTTGAGATCGGGGTGGGTGGCGTCGTAGCCGCTGTCGAGTACGGCCACGGTGACGCCCTTGCCGGTCAGCCCCTTCTGCCAGACCTGGGGCGCGCCGATCTGCTCGACGCTCTTGTCCAGCGTGTACGGAACCAGTGCGTCCAGCCAGATCTTGCCAGTGAGCGCGCGGGCCGAGATGAGGTGCTTCCACGCCTGCGCGGCGGTGTCCTTGCGGATGCCGCCCGCGGTCAGGCCCAGATCGGCGAAGCCGCGGGCCTGCCTGGCTCCCGCCGGCAGTCCCGACCGGGTGATGATCGGGATGTCGGGCCGGTCGGCGTCACCGTATCTGGAGGCGAGCAGCCCGGTCACGTCGAACAGCCGCTCGTCGAGGACGCCGCGGGCGATCAGCGGTGCGGCGTCGGACGGGATGACGATCAGGTGACCGTCACGCTCGCGTATCGTGAAGCGCACGTGCCTGCCCGGCGCGGGCTCGACGCGATGACCGGAGCCGCTCACCACGACCTTGTCCCCGGTCATCAGCGTCACCGTTCCCCCGGCCGGGGAAGGAGATCCCGCGGGAACCGGGGGAGGTGCTCCAGGAACCGGGGTGACACCTAACAGTGCCAGTGAGAGAAGTACCTTGATCATGCCTCACGCCTTTCTTGCCTCTAGCCGGCCGAATGGTCACGAAGGAGTTCACGGAGCGCCTGTGGGCCTTCGAGGAGGCCGAGTGCGGAACCCGGCGGCGAAGATGGGGACGCCATGAGCGGCGCTGCCTCCGTTAGAGGGGGTGCCGCCCGCGCGCGACGAGCGGCACCCCTTCATGTCTGGGTCTTCACTGTGGGCGCTGCCCGCTCGGCCGAGCCTTCATCGGGAGCGCCGTCGGGACCGCCTTTCAGATCACGTCCTCCCTGCCAACGCCCTCCCTGCCGAACTCCAGGTTGACCCGCGAGTTGATCGCCTGAGCCTTGGGCGAGTAGGCCGGGTAGAAGGCCTTTCCGCACTCCAGGTCCTTCAGGGCTGCCTTGATCTCCTTGTCCAGATACGGCTTGGCCTCCTCCGGCTTCAGGTTCGGCTTCAGGACGAGGGTCTTGCCCTCGGGCGCCTTGGGCAGTTCGCCCTTCCAGGTCTTCTCGGCGACCTTCGAGGCCTGCTGCGCGAACGTCCTGCGCCCCAGACCGGCCAGCGCGGTCGGCTTGGTCTCGCCGACCCCCAGGCACTTGGCGAACTGATCGCCCAGATGCACGAGCCGCTCGTCCTTGTCGAGGGCGCCCAACTCCTTCCTCAGGGCCGCGTGGAGCTGACTCCAGTAGTCGTCCTGCGAGGTGACGGTCTTGCCCAGCACCTCCTTGACCGCCTTGGAGAAGCAGGCGTCGTCGGCGGCGCGCCACTTCTTCAGCGCGTCGGCCGAGAGCGACATCATCGTCGCGTTGTTCGGGTTGTCGGGATAGGTGGGGTTGGCCACCTCGTCCTTCGGGAAGACGTTCCGGGACCAGACGCCGAAGCCGTACTTGGCCCGGTACGCCTGCAGCGCCTTGAGGTCACCGGCGACCCGCTCCCGCTCTCCGGCCTGCCACGTGTGCTTGGGCTCCGGCGCGGCCACATAGGCGAGGCCCTGCTCCTTCATGCAGGCGACGCGCTTCTCCTCCATCTTGGTCTGCTTCTCGTACGCGGCATCGGCTCCCGACGGGGGTGATGCGAGACCGCTGAACGAGCCGACGAGCAGGGCGGCCGCGACGGCCTTGGCGATGAACACAGGTGTTCTCCTTCTGATATGCGGACATGCGAAACAGAACTTCCGGCCGAAAAGGCCGAATTGCGGGAAAGTCTCAGCAGGGGATCTTTATGCGGGATGCCTTCGGCGACACCTCGGGCAATCCGGGGACGAGATCGACGGTCAGCACGGCGGTGCCGGTCACCGTGCCCTTCCTTTCGCTGACCTCGCGGCGGGTGGTCAGCTTCACCTTTGTGTTCCTGGTGGTCACCGTGCTCTCGCCCAGGTAGCGATAGGTCCGCCGGTCGAAGATGAGCTCGGACCGGGTGCCGTCGCCCTCGTCCATGGCAACGGCCAGGCCGGGGCGGCCGGCGACGTCAAAGGCGTCCGGGATGAGCACGATGCCGTCCAGCCCGGCGGCCACCTGGTATAGCGCGGCGCCCAGGCTGGGACGTACCACGGACTCGGCGACCAGGCCCTTGAGCGCGGACCAGACGGCGAGGGGCTTGTCGCCGTGCTCGGTCACGATCTTCGCTCGGACCTGCGCGGGGTCGGTCGGCCAGGCGCTCAGCCGCGCGTAGGCCGGCTCGCCGGGGCAGGACGACTCGTAGACGATGTCCTCGATGCCCCGGTTCCACAACCTCTCGGGCGCGGGGCCCTCGGCCGACAGCGCCTGCTCGCGGCTCAGCCAGGGCTTGCCAACGCCGGCCGCCTCCCAGCGCTCTTCGTCGGCCAGCACCTTGGTGTACTGGATCTTGCCCGATTCGCCCTTGGTGTACAGGCTGCGCTGGGCCAGTCTCTTGGTGTGGATGTACTGGCCGCGGGCGGGCACCGGGTCAGGCTGGTCGGCGGCGGCCCGCGCGGCCAGCTTGAGCAGCGCCTGAGCGTCGGCGGGAGGCGCGGCCAGCAGGTAGCCGGGGGTACGCGGATCGGAACCGCCCAGGCCGACCTGAGCGACGAGGATGCCGACGGTGAGCGCCGCCGCCACGGCGCTGAGCAGGGCGACCCGCCTGAGCGGCAGGAAGGCGCTCCCGCCCGGACGGGCGAGCACGGACGGGAGCAGGGTACGCCTGCCGGGACGGGCGATTCTGGACGTCAGGGCGGCGCGGGAGCCGGCCAGCTCGCGCTCGGTCGGTTCGGGCATGCCGGCCCACAGACGTCCGAGCTCCTCCATCTCATCCATGGTCTGTCCCTTCCAGAGCCTGTCGGACCTTCTTGCGCGCCCGGTTGAGCCGGGAGCGAATCGTCCCGACCGGGACCTCCAGCGCCCCGGCCACCTCCTCGTACGTCAGCCCCGCCCACGCCACCAGCAGCAACGCGTCCCGGTCGGCGGTGCGTAACCCGGCCAGGGCCGCCACCAGCGGCCTGTTGACCGCCAGCGTGTTCACGCCGTCCTCCACCGCGCCGCCGTTGATCTCCGCCGGGTCCACGCCGCCGCGCACGTACGCGCGGTAGCGGGCCACCTCACGCCGCCACCGCTTGCTGATCACGTTCGAGGCGATGCCGTACAACCAGGGCCGGGCGTCGGCCTGGAGGGGCTGGTAGCGGTCCCGGTACTCGAACGCGGCCAGGAACGTCTCGGATACCACGTCCTCGGCCGCGTCCGGGCCGAGCCTGCGCGCCGCGTAACGGTGCAGGGCGGCGGCATGCCGGTCGAACAGCACGGCGAACGCCTCCGGCTCGTGCAATGATCGGCGGATGAGGTCGGTGTCGGCGGCCTCGGCTGTCGCCGGTTCGGCCATGAACTGGTCAGCTCCCTTCACAGCGCCCAGGTACGGCAAGCGGGCGGATTCGCCTGTACATACCGCTGCTCCGCGAAAGAGTTCACGCCGGACCGATATCGCCGGCGAATTCCTCGCGCAGGACACCAGGTATGTTTCACGACGTGACAGCAGGTGGCGGACGGACTCCGACGGGTGTCGCGATCACCGCGCGGCTGCTGGTTCTGGCGGTCTTCGTGGCGGCTCAGTTCCAGGGGGCGGAGCATCTGCCGCTGACCTGCCACGGGCTGCTCGTCGCCGCGCTCAGCCTGACCATCGCGGCGATGCTGGCCACCGCGCCCCTGCCGCGGGCCACCGCGAATCCTCCTCTCGTCGTGCTCGGGATCCCCGTACGGCTCGGCCTCGCCGCCGTGGCCTCGCTCACGCTCCTCGCGCTGTCCCCGGGCAGCGGACCCGCCACAGCCTCCCTGCTCTTCGCCGTCGGGGCCTCCGCTCTCAGATATCCGCTCCCGCGTGCCCTGCCGGTCACCGTGATCACCTTCGCCGGTCTGCTGGTGGTGGGCCTGGCAGGCGGTCACTGGGACCAGGAGCTCGGCCTCGGCGTCAGCACGGGCGTGGTCCTCCTCTTCGGCTACTCCATCCGCCAGCGCAGGGCCGTGCGCAGCGCCGAGGCCCGGGAGGAGGTGCTCGCCGAACGCGCCCGGATCGCCAGGGAGATCCACGACATCCTGGCCCACTCCCTGTCCGCGCAGATCGTCCACCTGGAAGGAGCGCGCCTGCTGCTGCGCGCCGACCGGCCGGACGAGGCGCTGGACCGCGTCGAGCGTGCCAGGGATCTCGCCAAGACCGGCCTCGAGGAGGCCCGCAGGGCCGTGGCGGCGCTGCGCGAGGACAGCCCGCCGCTGCCGGTCGCCCTCAAGGCCCTGGCCGACGACTTCCTGGCCGCCACGGGCCTGGCGTGCGCTCTGACCGTCACCGGCGCCCCCCGCCGCCTCAGCCCCGAGGTGGAGCTGGCGGTGATCCGTACCGCGCAGGAGGCGCTCACGAACGTGCGCCGGCACGCGCCGGGGGCCGCGGCGGCCGTACGGCTCGGGTTCACGGGGGACGCGTGCGAGCTGGAGGTGACCAACCCGCCCGGGGACGGGCAGGGGACGGCCGGTGGAGGATACGGCCTGGTCGGGATGCGGGAACGGGCGGAGCTGCTCGGCGGGAGCCTGTCCGCCGAGCCCGTGGACGGAGGGTTCCGGGTCGGCCTGCGGCTTCCGGCCGCCGGTCGAGGGGAAGGGTGAGGGGAATGAACGGCCTGATGGGAGGCTCGCGCGCATGACCGCCCGCGTGCTCGTGGTCGACGACCAGACGGTCGTGCGTGAAGGGCTGATCCTGCTGCTCGGCCTGCTGCCCGGCATAGAGGTGGCCGGCTCGGCCGGCGACGGCGAGGCGGCGCTGCGGCTGGTGGAGGCCGAACGGCCCGACGTCGTGCTGATGGACCTGAGGATGCCGAGGATGGACGGCGTGGAGGCGACCAGGCGCATCCGTGCGGCCCACCCGGACACACAGGTGGTCGTCCTGACGACGTACTCCGACGACGAGTCGGTGTTCGCCGCCCTCCAGGCGGGGGCGCGCGGCTTCCTCACCAAGAGCGCCGACGCGGACGAGATCGCCCGGGCCATCGCGACGGTGATGCGAGGCGACGCCCAGCTCGACCCGGCGGTGCAGCGCCGCCTCCTCGACACCATCAGCGGCCCCAGGGGTGAGGCGGGGCGCTCGAAGAACGACCTTCCGGACGGCCTCACCCGGCGGGAGGCCCAGGTGCTGCACCTGATCGCGCAGGGCCGTTCCAACGCCCAGATCGCCGCCGACCTGGTGGTCAGCGAGGCCACCGTCAAGACCCACATCAACAACCTGTTCGCCAAGATCGGCGTCCGCGACCGCGCCCAGGCCGTCACCTACGCCTACCGCCACGGCCTCGCCGAAACCTGACCCCGCCCGAGTCGCTCCTTCTGACGAATTCATATTGTCAAGTGAATTCGTTGACAGCGGAATACGTTTATAGCGTAATTCGCCTTCAGTGAAAATGCGCCGACGGTGAAAAAAGGTGTTGCGGGGCGGGCTTTCTGGCAGCTTGAAGGGTGTGATTCGTGGCTACCGAAAGCCGCGAACCGTCAAAGTGACCAATAAGGGAGCAGGTGACAAACGGTGACCGCGTGGCGTCCTTCCGGTGACCCGTTCGCGACGACCTTCGAGGCCCGCTCGCGTTCCGTCGAGACCCCTCAGTCCTCGTTCTTCGACTCGGTATCGCAGCGGCTGCTGCGCGAGCGCATCATCTTCCTCGGCCAGGAGGTCAACGACGAGATCGCCAACCGGATCTGCGGCGAGTTGCTGCTTCTCTCGGCCGAGGACTCCGAGCGCGACATTTTCCTTTACGTCAACTCGCCCGGCGGGTCGGTGTCGGCCGGTATGGCCATTTACGACATCATGCAGTACATCCCGAACGATGTCGCGACGGTCGCGATGGGCATGGCCGCCTCGATGGGGCAGTTTCTGCTCTGCGCCGGGACGGCGGGCAAGCGTTACGCGCTGCCGCATTCCCGCGTCATGATGCACCAGCCTTTGGGCGGCATCGGCGGCACGGCGTCCGACATCAAGATCCAGGCCGAGCAGATGCTCTACACCAAGAGGTTGATGGCCGAACGCACCGCCTTCCACACCGGCCAGCCGGTGGAGCGGATCCAGGCGGACTCCGACCGCGACCGGTGGTTCACCGCCGAGGAGGCCAAGGAGTACGGCTTCGTCGACCAGGTGGTGCCCAGCGCCCGTCTGGTCCCTTCCGCGGGCCCGGTCTCCTGACCGGCCTCGACGCGCGAACGGAGGCATCGTGAGTGACATGAGCGGGCACGGGGTGGCCCCCGTCCACAGCCGGTACGTCGTGCCGTCCTTCACCGAGCGGACGAGCTACGGCATTAAGGAGATGAGCCCGTACAACAAGCTCTTCGAGGACCGCATCATCTTCCTCGGGGTGCCGATCGACGACACGTCCGCCAACGACGTGATGGCGCAGCTCCTCACCCTGGAGTCCATCGACCCCGACCGGGACATCAGCATCTACATCAACTCGCCGGGCGGGTCGTTCACGGCCATGACGGCGATCTACGACACCATGCGGTTCGTCCGTCCGGAGATCCAGACGGTGTGCATCGGGCAGGCGGCCTCGGCGGCGGCCGTCCTGCTGGCGGCGGGTACGCCGGGCAAGCGTTCGGCGCTGCCGCAGTCGCGGGTGCTGCTCCACCAGCCGTCCATGGAGGGCGCCTTCGGCCCCTCCAGTGACATGGAGATCCAGGCCCGGGAGATCCTGCGCACGCGTACGCTCCTGGAGGACCTGCTCGCCGAGCACTCGGGCCGGCCCGTCGGGACGGTGCGGGCCGACATCGAGCGCGACAAGATCCTCACCGCCGAGGAGGCGAAGGCCTACGGCCTGGTGGACGAGATCTTCGTGACCCGTAAGCGCACCTCGGCCCCGCCGGCCCTCGTGCGCTGAGCATGCGAAGGCCCCGGTGCCGGGCGGCACCGGAGCCCTTCCAGCTCAGGATCAGGCCAGGCCGGCCTTCTCGAGGGCCTCGCAGCAGGTGCCGACGATCAGGCGGGTGACGACGTACGGGTCGCAGTTGGCGTTGGGACGGCGGTCCTCGATGTAGCCCTGCTTCTCGACCTCGACCTGCCAGGGGATGCGGACCGACGCGCCGCGGTTGGAGACGCCGTAGCTGTACTCGCTCCACGGGGCGGTCTCGTGCATGCCGGTGAGACGGTGCTCGATCTCGGCGCCGTAGCCGGCGATGTGCTCCTGGGACTTCTCGCCGAGGGCCTCGCAGGCGGTGATGATGGCGTCGTACCCGGCGCGCATGGCCTTGGTCGAGAAGTTCGTGTGCGCGCCGGCGCCGTTCCAGTCACCCTTGACCGGCTTGGGGTCGAGGGTGGCGGACACGTCGAATTCCTCGGCGATGCGGTACAGCAGCCAGCGGGCGACCCACAGCTGGTCGGACACCTCGAGCGGGCCGGCGGGGCCGACCTGGAACTCCCACTGGCCGGGCATGACCTCGGCGTTGATGCCGGAGATGGCGAGACCGGCCTCGAGGCAGGCCTCGAGGTGCGCCTCCACGATGTCGCGGCCGAACACCTCGTCGGCGCCGACGCCGCAGTAGTAGAAGCCCTGCGGGGCGGGGAAGCCGCCGACCGGGAAGCCGAGCGGGCGGCCGTCCTTGAAGAAGGTGTACTCCTGCTCGATGCCGAACCAGGAGTCCTGGTCGGCGAAGCGCTCGGCGACCTCGCGGAGCCGGGCGCGGGTGTTGCTCGGGTGCGGGGTCATGTCGGTGTCGAGGACCTCGCACAGCACGAGTACGTCGTTGCCGCCGCGGATCGGGTCGGGACAGGTGAAGACCGGCTTGAGCACGCAGTCGGACGACTTGCCCGGTGCCTGGTTGGTGCTGGACCCGTCGAAGCCCCAGAGCGGAAGCTCGGCCCCGTCGGCGAGGATCTTGGTCTTGGATCGGAGCCGCGCGGTGGGCTGGGTGCCGTCGATCCAGATGTACTCGGCCTTGTAGCTCACTTCGAACGATCCCTTCAGCGTGGCGGACCCCGTACTTGTGCTCGCAACGCCGAGACTGTCAATGGGGCGTTTCGGAGCTGTTGCCCGTTTATGAACGCCATGTGAAATCCGTCGCGTCCAGGGGTGTTGTCCGTCACGTGTTCGCGCTGGTCAGATACCTGAGCCGGGTACGTCCGACGAGATCACGAGGCCGCTGTCGGGCCACGTGTGAGACGTGCGTATGGTGACAGCAGACGATTCTCGATCTTGGGCGGCGGTCACGCCGGTTCGGAGGACGAAACCATGATCTTGGTAACGGGAGCCACCGGCAACGTCGGCAGGCACGTGGTCGGAGGGCTGCTCGGGGCGGGTCGCCCGGTCCGGGCGCTCACCCGTGATCCCGGCAGGGCGGGACTGCCCGCCGGGGCGGAGGTGCTGCGGGGCGACCTCTCGGAGCCGGAGACGCTGCCGCCCGCGCTCGAGGGAGCCGAGGCCGTCTTCCTCTTCGCGGTGCCGGGTACGGCGTCGGCGTTCCTCGACGCGGCGCTGAAGGCGGACGTCGGCAGGATCGTGCTGCTGTCGTCGCTGGCGGTGGACGACGCCGCCGAGGTCCAGCCGAACGCCATCGGGGCCTACCACGCGGACATCGAGGACGCCATCGAGGCGTCGGGCCTGGAGTGGACCTTCGTGCGCCCCGGCGCCTTCGCCACCAACTCCTTCCAGTGGCGCCCGCAGATCGAGGCGGGAGACGTTGTCCGCCTCCCGTACCCCGAGGCGGTCTCGGCGCCGATCCACGAGGCCGACATCGCGGCGGTGGCGGTCCAGGCGCTGACGTCGGAGGGGCACGCCGGCGCCCGCCACCTGCTCACCGGCCCCGAGAGTCTCACCAACGGCGACCAGGTGCGCGTCCTGGGTGAGGCGATCGGCCGGCCGCTGCGCGCGGAGGAGATCCCCGTGGACGTCGCCCGACAGGCGATGCTCCGGCACGTCCCCGAGCAGATCGTCGACACCATGCTCCACCTGCAGGCCGCCTCGGTCGGCCGCCCGGCCCTGGTCACCGACACCGTCGAGAAGGTCACCGGCCGCCCCGCCCGCACCTACGCCCAGTGGGCCGCCGACCACGCCTCCGACTTCCGCTGACGTGCGCCGCTACAGGCCGCGGCGCATGGCCCGGGTGCCCAGCGCCAGACCCGCCGCGGCCACGGCGGCGGCAGCGAGCACGCCGTACAGCACCGTCATCTCGGCGAACCGTGCCGAGAACAGCGCCCGCTCCGCCTCGACGACGTAGTAGGCGGGGTTCAGCGCGGCGGCGGCCCGCAGCCAGGCCGGGCCGGCGTCCACCGGCAGCAGCAGCCCCGACAGGAGCATGAGCGGGAACAGCACCAGCTGGGTGACGCCGTAGAACAGGTTGCCGCTCGGCCGCGAGGCGATGGCCAGCACCGTCGACAGCGCGCCGAGCCCGATCCCGAAGACCACCAGCAGCGCCAGCCCGGCGAGTACCCCTGCGGGGTCGATCCGGAAGCCGAGCGGCGCCGCGAGGGCGATGATCAGCACGGCCTGGGCCAGCAGGACCACGAACTCCTTCAAGGTGCGGCCGACCAGCATCGCCGTACGGTCGAGCGGCGTGACCAGCAGACGCTCCATCGACCCGCCCAGCAGGTCGAGGAGCAGGGAATAGCCCGACATCATCGGCCCGGACAGGCACATCATGATCAGGATCCCGGGCACGAACCACTGCCACGGCGAGCCGCCGGTCCCGTGGCCGCCGGCCCCGCTCAGCATCGACCCGAACAGGAACAGGAACAGCAGCGGCTGCGCCATGGTGAAGACGAGCGCGGCGGGGCGCCGCAGGGCGGGGATCATCTCCCGCGAGAAGACGGTGGCGACATCACGGACGAATTTCATTGATTCTCCCCTTCATTCGAAATCGGACTCGCGGAGGCTGCGGCCGGTCAGGGCGAGGAACACGTCGTCGAGGGTCGGCCGCGCGGTCTCGGCCGTGACGGCCTTCACCCCGGCCGCCTCGAGTGCCCGCAGGTACTCCGGCAGCGACGCGCCCGCGTGCGCCACCCGCAGCCGTACGACCGTCCCCTCCGCGGTCACGCCCTCCGGCCCGGCGACCCGCTCGGCGACCAGGGCCGCCGTGGCGGCCTCCTGCTCGTCCCGGGTGGTGACCGTGACGTGGTCCCCGGCCAGATCGCTCTTCAGCCGCTCGGCCGTGCCGTCGGCGATGACGCGGCCGTGGTCGATGATCACCACCCGTTCGGCCATGTTGTCGGCCTCCTCCAGGTAGTGGGTCGTCATGAAGACGGTGGTGCCGTGCTCGGCGCGCAGCCGCAGGATGTGATCCCAGATGTCGGCCCGGCTCTGCGGGTCGAGGCCGGTCGTCGGTTCGTCCAGGAACAGCAGGTCGGGGCGGTGGACCAGCCCCAGCGCGATGTCCAGGCGGCGGCGCTGGCCGCCCGACAGCGTGCCGGGCGTGCGCCGGGCCAGGGGTTCCAGGTCGAGCATGCGCATGACCTCCTCGGCCCGCAGCCGCGCCTGCGCCCGGCTCAGGCCGTAGCAGCGGCCCTGGGTCACCAGTTCGTCCAGGACGCGGTAGCTCTCACCCGCGCTGTTCTTCTGCCCGACGTACCCGATGCGGGCGCGCACGCCGGCCGGGTCCGCCGTCACGTCGTGGCCGGCGACGGTGGCCGTCCCCGACGTGGGTGGGAGCAGTGTGGTCAGGATGCGCAGGCAGGTGGACTTCCCGGCGCCGTTCGGGCCGAGGAAGGCGACGAGCCCGCCGGCCTCGACGTCGAGGTCGACGCCCCGCACCGCCTCGACCGTCTCGCGCCGGACCCGGAAGCTCCGGGTCAGTCCTCGGGCATGGATCATCGTCCCCTCCCTGGGGATAGGTGTGGAAGTTCGAAGGCATGCCGAATAAGCCCTGGTCAGGGGCTGTCGGCGGCGATGGTTCATCTTCGGACGGCGAAAGGCGCTTTGGCAAACGCGAACGTCGCTTTCATATACGGCGCTGACGTGCGGAAACGCGTTTCCGGCGGTCTCTGCCCGGACGCGATTTCAGCCCCGCCGACCTGGGCTTTCCGGGGGCGCGGGAAAGGAATTTCTCAGTGCTCGGCGGGCACGGGCACCCGGAGCCAGTACGGGGTGCGCGCCCCGGGCAGATAAGGGCTGTCCAGACGCTTGGCGAGCACGGCGGCGAGGCCCTGTTTCCGGGCCACCTTCATGACCGACCTCCCGTCACCGGGGAACCACGGCGTCGTCTGCCACTGCGGGGCGCGCAGGCCGAGATGGTCGAGGGTGCGGCGGCGGTCGCGGTAGACGCGGTCGGACAGGTCCCCGCCGTTCAGGCGCAGCACGTCCGAGATCATGTACACCGGCCTGCCCTCCAGCACGGTGATCTGGCCGTCCAGCACGGCCGGAAGCTCGCCGAGCGTGCGGCCCAGCCCATCGAGCCCGGGGTGGTCGTCCAGGGAGAGCTCCGTGCCGTCCTCGCCGAACAGCCGTACCCGCCCGTCGCCGAGGGCGGCCAGGGCGCGCCGCCCCCCGAAGTCGAACTCGAAGCCGTACGCCTCCTCGTCGCGGGGCAGCCGCTTGCGCTCCTCCGGCCGCATGGGGCGCAGATCCTCCACGGGAGGGAAGGCCGGCTCCGGCGGCGGGTCCATCCGGTGGATCATCCAGTTCTTGCCCTCGATGGGGAACAGCACGAACCGGCCCGACGCCCGCGAGCCGTGCAGCACGACCTTGACCTCGCGGCCGGTCCACTTCTCGGTCTCGTACGTGCCGCGGTCCCAGATGAGCATCAGCCCGCCGCCGTACTCGCCCTTGGCGATCTCCCCCTCGAACGTCGCGTACTCCAGGGGATGGTCCTCGGTGTGGACGGCGAGGTGGTTGGTCCTCGGGTCCGCCGGCAGGCCCTTGGGGATGGCCCAGGAGACCAGCACGCCGCCGCGTTCGAGGCGGAGATCCCAGTGCAGGCGGCGGGCGTGGTGCTCCTGGATCACGAAGGTGTCGTCGCCGCCCCGGGGCAGCGGGCCGGGCTCGGGGACGGGCTCCGGCGTGCGGGCGGCGTCACGCTTGCGGCGGTAGGTGTCCAGCTTGTCAGCCGACATTGCCCTTTAGTACCCGCGTGGCGGCCTGCCGCACACCGGTTTCAGGGGGTGGCGGGTTCCACGTCTGGGGTCCAGGCGGCGGCGAGCGAGCCGCCGACCAGGCCGAGGACCATCCCGACCAGGAAACCGCCCGCGTTCGCGTACGGCACCGACGCGATCGACAGCAGGACGGCGGTGACGCCGAGGAACACCCGCTGGGCCGGCTGCAGCCACAGGAGGACTCCCACGATGATCATCACGGTCGAGATGAGAACGGTCAGCCCGGCCTGCGGCGAGTGGAGGAGCAGCGGGAGCGCTCTGAGGCTGAAAGGGATGCTGAGCAGCTCCAGCCCGGAGAGGAGGGTCAGCAGCCCACCCCAGAACGGCCGGGAGCGCCGCCAGCCTCGCACCACGCGCAGGACGCGACGGACGCCGTCAGAAGCACTCATGGACGCCGAAGTCGATGCGCAGTGTGGAGGTCGGGACGTCCAGGTCCTCCGCGGTCGTCAGGACGAGCTGCTGCCGGGTGTTCCGGACGACGAGCATGTCGTCGAGTTCGCCGGGGTTGCCGGGCAGGCCGGCCAGTCCGGGGACGGTCTCCGCGGTGCTCGCGTCCACCCCGAATCGCTGGTTCTTGACGTGCGGGCCTCCGCCGTTGTCGACCCGCCTCGCGTACGCGGCCTGGTTCCGGGCGATGACCGGTCTGTCCGGCGTCCCGAGGAAGGTCTTGAAGGTCGCCGTCCCGAAGGGGGTGTGCACGATATAGCTCTGGCACACGTTGAACGACTCCGAGCGCTGGGCCGCGATGACGTGGACGGGGATCGGCTCGCCCTCCTTGGTCTTGAGGGTGAGGTCGAACTGGGAGACCCCCCACAGCCGCACCTCGTCGGCCGACACCTTGAGCGTCTCCCCGGAGACCACCAAGGAGGTGGCGATGGCGTTCTCGACCGAGGCGTAGAGCATGGCCGACGCGACAGCCGCCGAGGGTAGGAAGATCAGCGTGAAGCGCTTCCAGCGCACGCGTCCCTGTCGGGGCATGGTCACCATCCATGTCACCTGCGAATTCCGGCTCCCGCCGAGCATGCTGATCTTCACAGAAGTGATCAACGGGGCACGCGGCCGCTTGGCTGAGGTTTGGCGCGAACCACGCGAAAACCGGACGCGGGCGGCCGGGTCTTGAGAACCCCGAGAGCCCCGCCCGATCGGACGGCCGGAGCCGGATCAGGAGCCGGCCGGCTCCGGACCTCCCGAGGCGGACCTGAAGGCGCGGGCGGTGTCCAGGCACGTGCGGAACGCCAGCGGCCGCTCCAGGCAGGCGTCCAGCAGGCGTTCCAGGCCCAGCATCCGGTGGCCGCGGCCGATCACCTGCGGATGGCAGGTGAGCACGCACACCCCGCCGGGCTCCTCGCGCAGCATGTAGTCGATGTCGCCGAGCCAGTTGCCGAACACGCCGTCCGGGTTGCGCAGCCCGGGCAGCACCCCGCTCGCGGTCTGCCGGAACTCGAAGTAGGGGTAGTCGTCGAGCGACCACGACACCGGAAGTTCGACCAGCGGCGTCGGCCGCCCGAACCGGTAGGGCCCGTCCGGGTCGGCCTCGTCGCCCTGCCGGGCGTAGTACGGGGTGTAGTCGGTGGCCATCAGGCTCGAGTCGTACTCGCACCCGACCTCCAGCAGCACCTCGACGGTGGAGGTGGTGAAGTCCCAGCCGGGCGTGCGGTTCCCGCGGGCCTCGTAGCCGGTGACCTTCCGGATCGCCCCGCGTGCCCGCAGCACGGTCGCCAGCTCGGCCGCCGGGTCGAGTGTGGAGACCGGCTCGTGGAGGTACCCGTGCAGCGCGATCTCGTGCCCCGCCTCGGCGATCGCCGCGCACTGCTCGGGATAGGTCTCCACGGTGTGTCCGGGGATGAAGAACGTCGAGGTGATGCCGCGCTCGCGCAGCATCTTCAGGATGCGCGGCACGGCGTGCGCCCCGAACTCCCCCCGCGAGATCGGCCCGGGTGAGGCCTGCCCCCGCGCCAGCCACGACGAGATCGCGTCGAAGTCGAACGTGAGACAGACAGTGGACTCCGGCATGTCAGGCATACCAACCTCTCTCGCTCGCCGTGTGGGGGAGCGGCCGCCGTCCGGTCAGCTGGGGTTCACCTGCCGGACTTCATGATCAGGTACGTTCCCACGGCCACCTCCGACCCTCCCGACCCCGTGAGGACCCTTGACCGCGCAGGAAGTCCAGCAGCCGCTCTCCACCTTCCGACAAAGGGTCCCAGGCAAGAGGATCGGCGCCCGAGCCGGGGCGGCCGTCGTCGCCATGGCGCTGGTCGTGGCCGGGATGTGCGCGGGGGACGCCCGCGCCGGGTTCTTCCCCTTCGGCGCCGCCACGCGCGGCGTCAGCGACCTCGGCAACCAGTACGTCCCCTTCTACGCCTACCTGTGGGACGTCCTGCACGGCCAGGCCCGCGGTGACCTGTTCGTCAACTGGGCCTCCGGCCTGGGCTCCAGCTACCTCCCGGACCTCTTCTACTACCTGGCCGGCCCCTTCTCGCTGCTGGTAGGAGCGTTCCGGCGGGACCAGGTCGACCTGGCCGTCTACGTCATCACGGTCGCCAAGATCGCCTGCGGGGCGGGCGCCATGGCCTGGTACCTGCGCTCCCTCCCGTCCCGCACGCGCCCGCGCTCCGGCCTCGCCGCCGTCTTCGGCGCCGCGTACGGCCTGTGCGGGTGGGCCGTGACCGACGCGACCTACAACCCGATGTGGCTCGACGGGCTGATCGCGTTCCCCCTGCTGTGCCTGTCGGTGGAGTGGGCGCTGGCGCGGCGCCGGCCGGTGCTCGGCACGCTGTGCGTCGCCTTCGCCTGGGCCTGCGACTTCTACACCGCCTACTTCGCGGTGATCGGCGCCGCGGCCCTGCTGGTCATCCGCCTGGCGGCCGAGCCTTCGTCCTGGCGCGACAGGCTCGGCGCCTGCGGGCGCGTGGCGCTGCGGACGGCCGTCGGCACGGGCCTGGCGGCCCCGGCCTTCCTGGTGGTCTACTTCGCCGCCCAGGACGCCTGGCCGGTCGCCCCGCGGCCCTTCCACCCGCTCCACGCGGTCCCCCTGGCGGGACGGCTGCTCCCCGGCAGCTACCAGTTCAACTCGCCGGCCCTGTTCGTGGGCACCTTCGCGCTGTTCGCCGCGCTCACGCTGCCGTTCAACCGCGCCCTGCCGGTCCGCGTCCGCGTGGCGTGGACGGCGGTGGTCGCCGCCGTGCTCGCCTCGATGCTGTGGGCGCCGGCCGTGCGGGTCTGGTACGCCTTCACCAGCCCGAATGGCAGCGCCTACCGCGAGGCGTTCGTCCTGTGCGGCCTGCTGGTGGCCGCGGGCTGGACGTCGTTCTCGCGCGGCGTCCCCCGCCCGCCCGCCCTGGCCGCCGCCGGGGTGCTGCTCGGCGGCACGGTGTGGGCGGCCTCCCGCTGGCGGTTCGCCACGCCCGAGATGACCCGCTGGGTGGCGATCTGCGCCGTCGCCGGAGCCGTCCTGTACGGGTTGCTCACGCTGGCCCGCCGCCTGCGCGGCCGCCGGCTGAGGTACGGCCTGAGCGTCGCCCTGCTGGCGGCGCTGGCCGCCGTGCAGACCGCCGAGGCGGCGGCCAACGTGGCGCAGGTCGACGTCAAGCGGCTGGCACACCTGGACGACTACCCCGCCTGGGGGCCGTGGCACCAGCGGCTCAGGACGGTGGTGACCTCCGCGGACGGCTGGCCGTCCTACCGCACCGATCCCGGCGAGAGACGGGTGAGCGCCAACGACCCCCAGCTCGTCGGCGGGGAGGGCGCGGCCTACTACAGCAGCATGACCTCCACGGTGCTGGTCGACATGCTGTACCACCTCGGCTTCGGCTGGACCTCGCGCGGCCGCGCGCCGAGAAGCCTGGACAACCCGGTCACCGACGCCGTCCTCGCGATCGGCGCGCGGGCCCGCACCGTGGTCCCTCTCGGCTTCACCGGGGACACCCCGCTCGTGACCCTCTCGCGGGCCCTGGCCGCGCCGTTGGTCACCGTACGGCCGCCCTCCCCGGCGCCGCCGGCGTACGGCCCGTCGCCGTTCCGCAACCAGGAACTGCTGCTGGGCGCCCAGGTGTACGACCTCCCGGAGATCCGGTACGAGCGGGACACCGGCGCCGAGCTCCAAGGGGACCGCCACGGCGGCCTGTGGACCGTGCCCGACGCGATCCCCAGCCCCTCCTACCCGTACGTGCTCCGCGCCGACTGCCGTCCCGGCGAGCAGGTGTACTTCAACGCCCCCGAGTTCTCCGGCATGGTCACCCTCGCCGGGAACGACCCGGTGTCCTTCGAGCTCCGGACCCGGCACAACCGCGCGCCGGTCGAACGGCTCGGCACGGTGCCCGCGACCGGCCGGCTGAAGGTGAAACTGCGGCCTCACCTGCCGGGCCGCGTGCCCGGCCACGCGATCGGCTGCCTCGACACCACCCGCCTGGACGCCGCCGTCCGGAGCCTGCGCGCCGCGGGTGCCACCGCCGTCCACGTGTCCGGGCACACCGTCAGCGCCACGCTGCCCGCCGGCGGCACCGGCACGGCCGTCCTCGCCATTCCCGCCATCCGGGGCTGGACGTGCTCCCTCGGAGGCGGGGACCGGCGCCCGCCCGAGCGGTTCCTGGGCCTGCTCGCCGTCCCCCTGGACGGCAGGGCGACCTCGCTGACCTGCTCGTTCACCCCGCCGGGGCTGGGGGCCGGCCTGGCGGTCGCCGGGGCGTCGCTGCTCGCGGGACTCGCGTCGCTCCTGCTCTCCCGCCGCCGAGGGCGGCCGCCGTTTCGCCGATGTTAAGCGCACGTTAGATCTGGGGAGCTTCCCCTTGTTGGAACAACCTTCTACGGAGAGGCTGCGAGCGCGACGACACCCCCCATGGAGGTTCCCGTGACGACTCACGCAGCTCCACGCACGCCGTGGAAGGCCCTGCTCGGCGGCTCCGCCGGCAACCTGGTCGAGTGGTACGACTGGTTCGTCTACGCCAGCTTCGCGACCTACTTCGCCTCCTCGTTCTTCCCCGAAGGGGACGCCACAGCGCAGCTGCTCAACACCGCGGGCATCTTCGCGGTCGGCTTCTTCATGCGCCCGATCGGCGGCTGGCTGCTCGGCCGGTACGGCGACCGGCGCGGACGCAAGGCCGCGCTCACCCTCACCGTGACCCTCATGTCGGGCAGCGCCCTGCTGATCGCCATCGCCCCGACCTACGACAGCGTCGGCTACTTCGGCGCGGTCGTGCTGCTGATCGCCCGGCTGCTCCAGGGACTGTCGGTGGGCGGTGAGTACGCCGCCAGCGCCACCTACCTCACCGAGGCCACCCCGCCCGGCCGGCGCGGCTTCGGCTCCAGCTTCCAGTACGTCTCGATGACCCTCGGCCAGCTGGTCGGCCTCGGCCTGCAGATCATCCTGCAGCGCACGATGTCCGAGCAGGCCCTGCACTCCTACGGCTGGCGCATCCCGTTCATCGTCGGCGCGCTCGCCGCCGCCACCGTGTTCTACCTGCGGCGCAACCTGCTGGAGACCGAGGCCTACGACGAGGAGAGCGACTCGGGCGCCGAGCGCGGCACGATCAGGCAGCTCCTCCTGCACAAGAGGGAGTTCGTGCTGGTCATCGCCCTGACCATGGGCGGCACGGTGGCGTACTACACCTACACGACCTACCTCACCAAGTACCTGTCCAACACCGCGCACCTGCCGAAGACCACCGCGACGCTGGTGAGCTTCTGCGCGCTGTTCATCTTCATGCTCCTGCAGCCGCTCGCCGGATCCCTGTCGGACCGCATCGGCCGCAGGCCCCTGCTGATCACCTTCGGCGTGGGGTCGATGCTCGGCACCGTGCCGCTGATGTCCGCTCTCGCCGGGGTGACGGGGTTCGCCGGCGCTCTGGTGCTCTCCCTCATCGGGCTGGTGATCGTCACCGGCTACACCTCGATCAACGCCGTGGTGAAGGCCGAACTGTTCCCCACCCACGTCAGAGCCCTCGGCGTCGCCCTCCCGTACGCCATCGCCAACGCCCTGTTCGGCGGCACCGCCGAGTACATCGCCCTGTGGTTCAAGAGCATGGGCGTGGAGTCCGGCTTCTACTGGTACGTCGCCGGGTGCGCGGCCGTGTCCCTGGTCGTCTACCTGACCATGCGCGAGACCCGCGACGTCCCCCTGTCCCGCTCCGAGGGCGCCTCCACCACGGTCCCCACCGGCGTCTAGGACGGTTCCTGACGGTACGCGGGCCGGCGCCGGCCCGCGTACCGATGATTCACACGGACGGGTGCTCTCCGAGGTCGGTCTACCCTTGCTGACATGCGGGTTCTGCTGGTCGAGGACGATGACAGGCTCGCGGACGCCCTGACCACCGCCCTGGCGCGGCACGGCCACCAAGTGGTGCGCGCCGGGCTCGCCGTCGACGCTGTCCGCCTCGCGGGAGGAGCCGACTTCGTGCTCCTCGACCTCGGGCTCCCCGACATGGACGGGCTGGAGGCGCTGCGGCGCGTACGCCGGGTGTCCGCGGTGCCGATCATCGTGGTGACCGCCCGTACCGAGGAGCGCGAGGTGCTGCGCGGGCTCAGGTCCGGCGCCGACGACTACCTGGTCAAGCCGTTCCGCACCGCCGAGCTGATGGCCCGCATGCAGGCCGTGGCCCGCCGCGGCACCCGCCCCCTCCCGGCCCGCGACCACCTCGTACGGGTCGGGGACGTGTGCATCGACCTGGAGACCCGCCAGGTGACCGTGGGGGACAGGCCGGTGACGCTGACCAGGCGCGAGTTCGACGTGCTCGCGCTGCTCGCCCGCGAGCCCGGCGTCGTCCGCAGCCGCGACGAGATCCTCGACGAGGTCTGGGGCGACCCGCTGCTGTCCGCGTCGCGCTCCCTCGACGTCCACGTCGCGAACCTGCGCGCCAAACTCGGCCGCCCCGGGCTGGTCGAGACCCTGCGCGGCACCGGCTACCGCCTGGCCGTCCAGTGAACCGGCGGTCCGGGACGGCCGGCCCATGAACTCGCGGCTCGTCGTCACGTTCGTCACGCTGATCGTGTTCCTGATCGCGGCCCTGGCCGTCCCGCTCGGCCTGGCGTACGCCTCCCACCGCACCAACCGGCTGCTGCTCGACCGGCGCGCCGACGCCACCCGCTTCGCCGAGCTCGCCGACCAGGCCGTACGCGAGGGCGACCGCTCGGCCCTGAACGTCGAGATCACCCGGTACGCCGAGCTGTACGGCGCCGCGCTGCGCATCCGCGACCGGGAAGGCCGGGTCGTCGCCTCGGCCGGCCACATGGACGCCGACGACCGGGACGCCACCCGCCTCGCGCTCTCGGGACGGACGACCGAGGACCTCCCCACCATCGGCCCGTTCGGCCCGCCTGCCGTCCTGGTCGCCGAACCCGCCGGCCGTGACGCCCAGCTCAGCGGCGCCGTCCTGCTCCTCGCCCCGACCGACGCCGCCCGGCACGACGTACTGATGATCTGGCTCGGCCTCGCCCTGGGCGCGTTCGTCGCCGTCGGCTACTCGCTGCTGGCCGCGCGGCGACTGGCCCGGTGGATCCTGCTCCCGGTCACCGAGCTGGACCGCACCACCCGGGCCATCGCCGAGGGCCACCTCGACGCCCGCACCCGCCCCGGCGTCGGCCCCACCGAGCTGCGGCGGCTCGAGGAACGCTTCAACGCCATGGCCGACGCCGTCTCCGGCGCCCTGGAACGGCAGCGGGCGTTCGCCGCCGACGCTTCCCACGAGCTGCGCACCCCGCTCACCGTCCTGTCCCTGCGTCTTGAGAACCTCGAACCGCATCTGTCGGGCGACGGCAAGGCCGAGTACGATTCGGCCCTCGCCGAGGTCGACCGCCTGGCCGCGCTGGTCGCGGACCTGCTCACCCTCGCCCGGGTCGAGGCGGGAGCGGCGGTCGAGGAGGTCGACGTGGCGGCCGAGCTGCGCCCCCGGCTGGACGGCTGGCGCGAGGTGTACGCCGCGAAGGGGCTGGCCCTGGAGGCCGTCCTCCCCGCCACCCTGCGCACGGTCGCCGTGCCCGACGCGACCGCCCGGATCGCCGACATCGCCCTCGACAACGCGCAGAAGTTCGTCCCGCCGGGCGGAACCGTCACCGTCACCCTCGACGCGACGGCGCTGTGCGTCGCCGACGACGGCCCGGGACTGCCGGAACAGGAGCGATCCGAGGCGCTGGCGAGGTTCTGGCGCTCCGGCGCCCACGCCAACGTCCCCGGCAGCGGCCTCGGCCTGGCCATAGCCGCCGAACTGGCCAAAGCCTGCGGCGGACACCTCGACCTGCTCCCCACCAACCCTCACGGCCTGACCGTCCGCTTCACCCTGGCCCAGCCGTACTATCCGTACACCGAACGGTAGTAACGCGCCGCTCCGGGATGCAGAGGGACGGCGCCGGTGCCGATGGCGTACCGCTTGTCGAGGCGGCCGCCGGCGGCCTCCGGGGCCTGCAGGCGGTCGCGGCTGGAGAAGAGCGTCTCGGTGACGGTGAAGGCCACGTCCTCCGGCAGGTTCGCCCGGCACACCAGGTAGCTGGGGGTTCCGACGGTCGGCACGGGCCCGGCCGCGCCGTACTCCCCGGCGGGGACGGCGACGCTCTCGTACATCGGCCCGTACGTCCGGCGCAGCGCCGCCGCCGGCCCGTCGAGGGGCAGCAGGCGGATCCGGGTCGTGGCCTCGGCCAGCGCGGGAGTCGGCACTCCTCCCGACCAGAAGAACGCCTCGACCCGCCCCTCCGCCAGCGCGCCGAGCGACTCGTACAGCCCGAGCCGGGAGATCCGCACCGGTTTCGACAGCCCGGCATGGGCCAGCACCCGCTCGGCGGTGAACGCCGTCCCCGACCCCTCCGCGCCGACGGACACCGGCCTGCCGGCGAGGTCGGCCGGCGTCCGTATCGGAGAGTCGGCCAGGACCACCAGATGGATGTAGTTCAGGTACAACCGGGCCAGCGCCGCGACGGGCGTGCGGCGTACGCGGACGGCGACATCGGCGCTGTCGGCGAGCGCGAACGCCAGGTCGGCCCGGCCGTCGGCGAGCATCTCGAGGTTCTCCACGCTCGCCGCCGTCGCCAGCACCTCCACGGTGAAGCCGCCGCGCCGCAGCTCCACCGCGAACCGCCGTCCCAGCGCCTCGTACGCCCCGCCCACGGCCCCCGTCGCGAGCCGCAGCCGCAGCGCCGCGTCCGACCGGCCGGAGCACCCGGCGGCCGTGAGCAGGGCGAACGCGAGCAGTCCACGGCGCGACAGGGGCATGGCCTCACGTTATACGCACCCCCGATCCTCCTCGGCGTAACGGGAAGGTGACCGCCGTACACCTTTTTCGCTCACGGCCGTTGCACCCGGGCTGTGACGACCATGATGCTGTCTGTATGGGCGGTGCTGGCAGAGGTCGTCGGATCACGTCACCGGTCACGGTCGCGGCGGCCTCGGTCGCGATCGGCCTGGTGGGGAACATGGCGACCAGCACCGTGACCGTGGACGCGTGGTGGTGGGGTCCGCTCAACTGGGTGCTGACCGGCCTGTTCGGCATGGTCATCGTGATGTCCGTGCGGCGCGAGCGTGACGCCGGCCCCGCCTCGCAGCTGGAGCCCGCGCTCGCGGCGCTGAGGATGATGGTGAAGGTCCAGTGGCACACGGAGGCCGTCCGGGTGCTGGGGCTGGACAGGGACGCGATGTCCGTGCCCTGGCACATGATCGACAATCCGCGTTTCGTCCGCCGCGCCGATGGCGTGGCGATCGGCGGGGAGGTGACCTGGTCGGGATCGGGCGACCAGATCGCCGGAGTGGCCGACCGGTTCCGGGAGTCGGGCCGCTCGTTGATGGTGCTGGGCGGCGCAGGGGCGGGCAAGACGACGCTGGCGATCCAGCTCGTCCGGGAACTGGTGCGGAACTCGCGTGGCGACGAGCCGGTGCCGGTGCTGCTGGCGATGAACGGCTGGGACGTCGCGCGGTTCCCCCTCTTCGAGGACTGGCTGGCCGGACGGCTGGAACAGGCGTATCCGGCGCTGGGGGCGTTCGGCCCTGACATCGCGCGCCTGCTCTTCCGGGATGGCAGGATCATCCCGGTCCTGGATGGTCTGGACGAAATGCCCACCGCATCGCTGCCCGCCGCGCTGACCGAGCTCAACGCGGCGCTGTCCGCGCAGACGCAACTCGTCATCACCAGCCGCACCGCCGAGTACGCCGGCGCCGCACAGGCACTGGCCCACGCGGCCGTGGTCGAGGCCCAGCCCCTGTCGGCCGCGGCCGCCGCCGATCATCTGGACGGGATCCTCTCGCGAAGCATCCCGCACCCCGGTTGGCAGCACCTCCTGCGGCGATTACGCGATGGTGAGCCGACGCCGCTGGCGGAGACGGTGTCCAGCCCCCTCGGCTTGTGGCTGCTCCGCAGTGTCTATGCCGCCACCCCGGCCCTCGACCCGTCACCCCTCCTCGATCCCGCCCGCTTCGGCGACGCGGCCACGCTGCGCGCCCACCTGTTCGACCGCCTCATCCCCGCGCTCATCGAGGCCCGGCCGCCCGCTCAGGGGTCCGACGCCGACATGTTCCGGCCACGCCGCCTCTACCAGCCGGAGCAGGTGACCCGGTGGCTCCGCCATCTGGCCGCCCTCCTCGACCGCACCCCCGTTGAAGCCGAAAGTGTGGAACTGGGCAGCAAGAGCATCGGCGTCCGGGACTTCGCCTGGTGGCGGCTCGCGGCGACCACCCTCGACCGGCCGCCTCCAGGGCGGGGGGTCTCACTCATGATCCTACTGGCGAGTGCGGTGTGGGGGCTGACCTTGTCCACCTTCATGTCCGGGGCGTTCTCCTGGTGGTTCGTCGTCGCCGGCATGGGGATCGTGCTCGGCTACCGGGAGGGACCGAGCCACAGCGACCGCGGGTCGTGGGCGTACCATCAGCCGGGTTACGCCAACCTCCGTCTCTGGCGGCGGGCGTTCTCGCTGCTCAACGGGCTGATGTCCGCGTTCTCCCTCGCGCTTGGGATAACGCTCGTGATCGGGCTGGTGATGGGCGTCGGGTACGCGGCGGTCGGCCTCGTCACGGGGAAGCCGCTCGCGGACGCCCTGGTCGCCGCGTTCGCCGTGGCGCTGGTGTTCGGTCCCGCGATCGTCCTCACCCAGCTCACGGACGCCGTGCTGGAGTGGGCCGAGGCACCGGCCGTCGACGGGCAGGCGAGCACACCACTCGGCAGCTGGCGCGCGGACCGCCGTCTCACCCTCGTGCGGCTGGTCACCGGTGCGTTCCTCGGCGCGCTCATCGGCGCCACCGTGGTCGGCGCGGCCGGCGCGTCCCCACGCCCGGCGATGTTCGGAGTCCTGGTCACGGCCGCGGCCGGCGCGGCGTACGGGTTCGTGTCCGGCAGGCACCACGCCTGGCCGGTCTACGTCCTGGCCGCGGTACGCCTGGCACGACAGCGGCGGCTGCCACTGCGGCTGATGGCGTTCCTGGACGACGCTCACCGTCTCGGGCTGTTGCGCGCGGTCGGGCCGCTGTACCAGTTCCGGCACGCCGAGTTCCACGACCACCTGGCCGCCCGCCACGGGCAGGCGCCTCCCGGCAGGGCCCGGGCGGTCCACGCCGTCCCCCGAACCATCACTTCCGGGCGTCAGCCCGTACCCCGCCGGGCGGTCCCGGAGCTCACTCCGGTGTTCCTGCGCGAAATGAAGACCGCCGTGAAGGTCGCCGGCGTCATGTTCAGCGCGGACGGCGAACGGCTCGTGTGGACGGGCGAGGGCAGGACCACGCTGGCGGACCTGACCGGCCGGCCCCGGCGCGTCTACCGCCACGGCGGCGGCCTGACGGCCGTCCTCGGCCGCCTGACCAGCATGGGCTGGAGGGCCGCACTCAGCCCCGACGGCCGGCGGCTCGCCCTGACCGGAGAGCGCCTCGACCTCAGGACCGACGAGCTCACCGCCGGGAAGATCTGGCTCGTCGACGTCGAGACCGGCGACGGACTGCGGGAGATCACCCACGAGGGTGGGGTGTGGGCGGTGACGTTCAGCCCCGACGGTGCCCGCTTGGCGACGAGCGGCACCGGAGGCACCACCCGGGTCTGGGACGCGGCGAACGGCGCCGAACTCCTGCGTATCGCCCACCAGGCCACCTCGCATTGCGTCGCGTTCAGCCCCGACGGCACCCGCCTGGCCACCGCGACCGCCGGAGGATGGTCACAACCCCGGCGCTGGGAAGCGGAGGTCTGGGACGGGAGCAGCGGGGTGGCGCTGCTCAGGCTGTACCGACCGGCCCCCGAGGCCCTGGGGCCGTTCGCTATGCCGCTCTGGCAGACCTTCACGGTGACGTACGGTGTGGCCTTCAGCCCGGACGGGACCCGCCTGGCCACCGCAGGTGACGACGTCACCCGCGTCTGGGACGCCGAGTCCGGGGACGCCCTTGTGACGCTGTCACAGGAGGCGCGCCACGTCGCGTTCAGCCCCGACGGGACCTTGCTCGCCGCTGCCGGTCCCGGCCCCGACGTCAGGCTGTGGGACCTCGGCGACGACGCCCGAGAGGTTCTGCGTGTCTCCCACGGCATGCGGGCCACCGCCGCGGCGTTCAGCCCCGACGGGTCCCTCCTCGCCACCGCCGGCGAGGACAAGATCATCCGCTTGTGGGAGCTGTAGTACTTGGAGCCCTGATCCGGTCCGGGTGGCGTAGCACGAAACCGGCATTCCGGAGAGTGTCCTGCGGCAGAATCATTTGCAGTGAATCATGATCGCCGTCACTCCCCTCAGCCGGACACGACCTCGATCCAGTAGCGGCCGGTGTGGTCGCGATGGGCACCGTGGATGTCGGTGGCGAGGTCGGGGAACGTCCGGTCGAAGTCCTCCAGCGCCCGCAGGTACGTCATCAGGGGGCCGTCGGCCGGGCCGGTCGCCTCGCCGGGCATCAGCATCGGGATCCCGGGCGGTGTCACCACGACCGTGGTGGCGGCCACCCGGCCCGGCAGGTCGACCAGCGGGACCCGCTCCGTACGGGACCGGATCATCGCCTGGTAGCAGTCGGACGGGGTGAGCACGGGCTCGGGGAGGAAGGTGAAGACCTCGTCGAGCAGCTTGCCGACACATAGGTCGCGAAGCCTCTCGTGCACCCGCGTGCAGAACCGTCGCAGCGTGATCGCGGGCGGGCCGAAGCCCGGCAGTACCTCGGCGAGCGGCAGGTCGTCGTCGTAGGCGCTCTTGAAGTCGGTGAGCGCGTCGATCAGCGTGCCCCACTTGCCCTTGGTGATGCCCATCGAGAACAGCACCAGGAGCGTGTGGTCGCCCGTCTTCTCGACCACGATGCCGCGCCGCTCCAGGTACGCGGCCACGATGCGGGCCGGGATGCCCCAGTCGAGGGTGCCGGTGGCGGCGTCCGCGCCGGGACAGGTGATCGTCACCTTCACCGGGTCGAGCAGGCAGTAGCCGTCGGTGAGCCCGTCGAACCCGTGCCAGGCCGCGCCCGGCTCCAGCGTCCAGCACGCGGGCTCTCCCGACAGCAGGGCCGGGTCGGCCTCCGCGAACGACACCTTTTCCCCGGTTCGTGGGTCGGTGACCGATTGAGGTTGCCAGACGCCGAAGAACCAGTCCGGCCGCCGGCCGTCCTCACGGATGCGCGCCGCCAGCCGTACCATCGCCTGCCGGAAGCGGACCGCCTCGACGATCGCCTCCTCGGTCAGATGCAGCCCGGACGGGCCGTCCATCATCGCCGCCGCCACGTCGAGCGAGGCGATCATCGGGTAGAGCGGCGAGGTGGAGGCGTGCATCAGGTACGTCTCGTTGAACCGGTCGTAGTGCACCGGCGCCCGCTCGGAGGCACGGACGTGCACCATCGCCGCCTGCGACAACGCGGCCAGCAACTTGTGCGTGGACTGGGTGGTGAACACGGTGGGCCGGCCCGGGCCGGGAAGCGTGCGCTCGTCGATCGCCATGCCGTACCTGCGGGCGTACAGCGGGTGGAAGCGGGCGTAGGCGAACCACGCCTCGTCGAAGTGCAGCCGGGGGACTGCGGCGCCCAGCAGCTCACCGACGCGGATCGCGTCGTAGCACAGCCCGTCGTACGTCGAGTTGGTGATCACCCCGTACGCCGGCTCGCCGATGGCGAGAGGATGGCCGATCACCCGGTCGTGCACCGCGCCGGCCTCCAGGGCGGCGGGCGGGATCGGCCCGGCCAGACCGAGCCCGTTGCGTTCGGGCACCAGGTAGACCGGCCGGGCGCCGCTGATGGCCAGCGCGTGCTGGATGGATTTGTGGCAGTTGCGGTCCACCAGGACGGTGTCGTCGCGGGCGATGGCGTGGTGGCCGACGATGCGGTTGGCGGTGGAGTTGCCGTTGCAGACGAAGAACGTCCGGTCCGCGCCGAAGACCCGCGCGGCGTTCCGCTCGGCGTCCCCGATGGGACCGGTGTGGTCGAGCGGCGAGCCGAGCTCGGTGACCGAGATCGACAGGTCGGTACGCAGCAGCCGCTCCCCGTAGAAATCGAAGAACGCCCGGCCCACAGGTGATTTCAGGAAGGCCACGCCGCCGGCGTGCGCCGGGGTGTGCCAGGAGTACCGATGGTGGTCCTCCAGGCGCCGCAGCGCCCCGAAGAACGGCGGGAGGATCTTCTCCGCGTACTGCTCGGCCGCGTGGGCGATCCGCCCGGCGATGAAGCGCGGGGTGTCCTCCAGCGGGAAGACGTAGCCGTGGATCACCTCGTACACCCACAGAGGGAGCTCCTGCTCGGACGTCATCAGGAAGACCGGCAGGCCGCGGAAGCGCTTGGCCAGCGCGCCCAGCAACTCCTCGGCCCCCGGCGCGTCCCACGCCGCCAGCACCGCCGACAGGGAGGCGTCCGAGCCGATCACCGCCAGCGCGTCGTCGGTCCGGTGCGTCCACCGGACCTGAAGATCGAGCTCGTCCATCGCCGCGCACACGCGGCGCAACTGCTCGGCGAGCGCCGTGTCGGCATCGGGACGCTCGGTTACGGCGGCAAGGACCGTTCGCTCCATGCGGCACTCCATGGTCGGGGGATCGGGGAACTCTCCCGGCCAGCTTCCCTGCTCGACACTTTGAGTAGCCGCTCAGTTACCTAATCGGTATGAGCGTCACCCGCCCAAGGGGCGCCGTGCCGTTGTCGCCGAGCCCGGCGAGGAAATACGCTCGCTCGCTGTCTCCCGTGCCGCGGGGAACGCCAAGGATTTCCTCCCGTGAACGGCCGCTACGCCGTGATGCCGGCATCCTGTGGAACATAGGCGGGCCGGGCGCCGCGGACGTTCAGCATGATCGCGTACACTGACGTCGAGGCGGTCATGAAGAGCCAGTTGCGCTTGAGGCCGCCGAAGACCAGGTTGGAGGTCTTCTCCGGCAGCCGGAGCTTGCCGATCAGCGTGCCGTCGGGCGCGAAGCAGTGCACACCCTCGTGCGTGGCCGCCCAGATGCGGCCGGTGTCGTCGAGCCGGATGCCGTCGAACGACCCCGCCGTGCACTCGGCGAGCACCTCGCCGCCGGTCAGCGTGCCGTCGTCCCGGACGTCAAAAGCCCTCAGGTGCCGGCGCCGGGTGTCCACGACGTACAGCAGTCGCTCGTCCAGCGAGAACGCCAAGCCGTTGGGGCGCACGAAGTCATCCGCGACGACGCGCACCTCCCCGGTGACCGGGTCCGCCCGGTAGACCTGGTCGGCGCCGATCTCGCTCTCCGCCCGGTGGCCCTCGTAGTCGCTGGTGATGCCGTAGGACGGGTCGGTGAACCAGATGGAGCCGTCCGACTTCACCACCACGTCGTTGGGGCTGTTGAGCCGCTTGCCCTGCCACCGGTCGGCGATCGTGGTGATCGAGCCGTCGTGCTCGGTGCGGGTCACCCGGCGGTTGCCCTGCTCGCACGAGACCAGCCGGCCCTGAACGTCCAGCGTGTGCCCGTTGGTGTACCCGGCCGGTACGCGGAACGGGCCGACGTTCCCGGTCAGCTCGTCCCAGCGCAGCATGCGGTCGTTGGGGATGTCGCTCCAGGCGAGGTACCGCCCCGCGGGCACGTACACCGGCCCCTCGGCCCACCGGCACCCCTGGTAGATGCGCTCCACCCGCTCGTCACCGCCGACCAGCGCGAACCGCTCGTCGAGCACCTCGAACTCGGCAGGAATCGTCTCCGTCATGAAGCGAAGCCAAGCCTACCGAACGTCATCTCGTCAAATGCTGGCTGAGCCTGATTTCGTTCAATGTGGATCGGGTATGCCCTGATACGATCTGGCCATGGACGACATCGACAGGACGCTGATCGGCCTCCTCCAGCAGGACGCCACCCAGTCGTACGCGACGCTCGGCACCGCCGTGGGCCTGTCGAGCGGCGCCGCCCACGAGCGCGTCCGGAAGCTGCGCGAGCGCGGAGTGATCCGGCGCACGACCGTCGACGTCGACCCGGTGGCCGTGGGCAGAGGCGTGCTGGCGTACGTGATGATCGACGGCACCACCTGGATGGGCGACACCCAGCAGGCCCTAGCCGCCATCCCCGAGATCGAGGAAGCCCACGTCATCGCCGGCCCGGCCTCCCTCCTAGTGAAGGTCAGAGCCACCACCACCCAGGACCTCCAACTGATCCTGCGCAAGCTCTTCGACATCCACGGAGTAGCCAAAACCCAAACCATCGTCGCCTTGGAAACCTTCTTCGAACGGCCAGTCCACATCCCTACTCCACCTGGGGCAGATGGCCCCATACCCGGGTGAGGGGTGCCCGGCACCTGCCCATGGATGCTCGATGTCACCGAGTGGCAGGGCGATGTCAACTCCTTCGTCGAGGCCATGGTCTGGCTCGTCACGAGGACGCTCGCCGACCCCAAGCACTTCTACCGCTCCTACGCCACCGCCGAACTGGACGGATCATGACCGCACAACGAGCCACCACCGCAGCTTCGTCCGCCCGCGAGATGAACCTCTACCGCTGCTACTTCGATCTGGTCGCCAACGGGACCAAGACGATCGAGGTGCGAGTGCAGTACCCCAACCTGCGCACCCTCGCCGCAGGTGATCACATTCGGTTCGTGTGCGGTCGCGATGAGGCCCTCACCAAGATCAAGCGTGTCGCCCGCTACGCCTCGTTCGAGGAGATGCTGGACGCCGAAGGGCCTGAGCGGGTGAACCCGACCAGCCCCCGTGACCAGCAACTCGCCGACATCCGCCGTATTTACGGCCCGGAGAAAGAAGCCCTCGGCGTACTGGCCATCGAGATCGAGCTGATCGAACCCGCCACCGCATGAACCGGAGCCATATCTGATCATGAGGGCCCACCCACTGGGCGGGCCCTCATGATCAGCTCAATTGAGCGTCGCGGGAACCGGTAAGCGCATACAGATCGCCTATCGGCGGGTGGCCGACGGCCAGGACATGGGCAGGAAGGTGGCCTACACCCCCGCCATTGGCCTCGCGAGCCTGCAGTACGAGGGAAACCGTGATGGCGGCCAGCGCGAAGACAGATATCAACGCGGGGTCTCGGCGGTCATGCCGCCTTTCATACCCGCTGTGAAGCAGGCGGGGGAAGGTGTGTGACCTTTCTTGGAAAGTAGGAGAGAAGGTCCTCTCCCCGTTGCCACAGCCCGGTGATTTCGCTGCGGCAGACGTCGATCAGCTCCGGATCGGTGAACTTGCGAGCGCCGGATAGAACGCCGTCTGTGTACAGGATCTCGTACATGACAGGGCTCGGCGAGCGCTCACCGAGCACGAGAACCTCGGGAAGGATGGCCTCGGTCTCCAGATGCGCGATTGCCTCGGTGGGAAGCACCTGGATCTGTTCGCCCAGCTCAGCCCAGATCATTAGCAGATGGAGTTCCCACTGCAGATATGAAGTGGGCGGATCGCATACGAAGCGGATGCGCCGTTGGACGATGCCGAATCGATCGAGGTCACGCTGGTGCTCCGCCCTGCCGGCACGCATCTCACGCGCGAGTAGCAGGGACTTCTCCCAATCGCCCTCGGCCATCGCCACCCAGCTAGGAGAGGAGGGCTCCTTGAAGGTGAGCTGCCTTTCGAGCTTCCACGACATGTCGGTCTTCCAGAAGTTTTCCTGGAAGTCGCTCTTGTACGAGGGAAGGTCAAGGGCCTGCGCAGGCAGGCGGCTGAGCTGGTCAAGCATCTGGGATGCCCGGCTTGGCCGCGATAAGAAGGCGGCGTGGAATCATGACAAGACGCTCGTCCGCACGTATGGTCAACCCGATGGGCAGCCGGTTTCTATAGTCAGCGGTCACGTCACGCACGACCACGGCGATGTCTCCATTCTCCATCTCCCAGATATCGGGACAGCCATCAGTAAGGGCTGTGCCCCCGAGCTCGCGCATCGACTTGCCGAGTCTACGTAGGAAACCGGTCTCTGTCTCGGCTTCCCAGAGTGTGTCCATTTTTCGCACCTTTCGGAACCAGAAACACCTGACCTGATCAGGGTCACACCATCTCTGTGTGCACGTCAATAAATCGGTGTGTTCTACCCATTCATGCGGGGCCGTAAAGGTGGCGACGATTGCCATTAAAACAGCAATATTATGCCGATCCTTGATCGGCACCCGAGCCGGGGCGCTTCCCTCTGTAGTGGACATACCAATTGTGAACATCCGCCGGTGCTGTGTCGGCCAGGAACCGTCTTGGTGTCACCGTGCAACCGTCCGTGAAATCATGGTGATTCAGTCAGACGGTCCCGCTCGCGACAGCCTGCGGACCCGGAAGAAGGCAGCGGACCTGCTTGCCGATCGGCGTCACGGCGACGTCCCAACCGGGAGCGAGCGCGTCGAGCAGCCACAGCCCACGCCCAGATTCGGCCTGGTCGTCCGGAGCGGTGGCTGATCGGACGGGAAGGCGGTGCGGATTCGGATCGTGAACCTTGACCCAGATCCCGCCGGAGTCCACCTCCACCTCAACGACGACCGGCGCCCAGTTCCCACAGGCCCGAACGGCGTTCCCGATCAGCTCAGACGCCACCAGCCGCGCCGACTCCGCAGCCTCAATGTCCACCCCCACCGCCACCAGGCTCTTCAGCGTCACCTCCCGCACGGCCCGCAGGTTCTCCTCGCACACGTTCATGTGCACGACGAACCCACCTGGCCTGTTCGCGAGATAGAACCCCAAGGCCGCTTCCGTCAGCTGTTCCTGCATCGTGTTCGCCTCTCCGCCGAGAACCATTGAGGCGCAGCACCTATGTCACGATTCGGATCGTTTCGGTGACGCTAGGTGACAACACCTAGGCGAAGCATGCTGCTGTAGCACCGCGACTTGCAACCTTGTCACCTAAACTCGTTCATGATTTTCGGGAGTACAGGGCTCGCTACTGTTCGTGATGGAACACTGCGGCGTATGCCGAACGCACGCCCAGTCCCTACCGTCCGCCGCCGACGGCTGGGAGAGTCCCTCCGCCGGTACCGCAACGCCGCCGGCCTGAACCTCGACGACGCCGCCGCGGCGGTAGGCTGGAAGGCGCCCAAGCTGTCGCGGATCGAGAACGCGAACGCCCACATCCGCCCTGCTGACGTAACCGCCCTCCTCCAGGCGTACGGCGTGAGTGATCCTGAGGTGTTCGGCGCTCTGGAGAACCTGGCCAAGGATGCCGGAAAGAAGGGCTGGTGGCAGACCTACGGCGGCATCGTGGCCCCGGCCTATGCCGACTACATCTCCCTGGAGTCTGACGCCGACAGTATCCGGATCTTCGCCCCGCTACTCGTCCCAGGCCTGCTCCAGACGGCGGCCTACGCCCGCGAGACCATCGCCGGCATCACCATGACGCGTACCCCTGAAGAGATAGCCGCCCTTGCGGAGGTACGGCTGGCGCGACAAGCCGTGCTCACCCGTCCCAAGCGCCCTTTGAAGGTATGGGCAGTCATCTCCGAGGCCGTCCTGCACCAGCGGTTCGCCGTACGACCCGAGACCATGCGAGACCAACTCCGAAGGCTCCGCGATTGCGCTGAGCTGCCCAACATCACCATTCAGATCATGCCCTTGGACGCCACGCCACATCCTGGCAGCGCAGGCGGCTTCAGCCTCGTCGGCTTCCCCGGCACCATGCCTGACGTGGTCTTGTTGGAGAACCTCATCGGTGCGACTTATGTTGAAGGCGTCTCGGAAGTAAGTACCTTTGCCGACGCGTTCAACCGAATCGTCGCTGCCGCGTTGCCGGTGGACGACTCCACGGCCCTGATCGCGCGCCTGGAGGAAGGCGGCAAGCCGTGAACGAGCCGAAGATAGACATCTACGCCTACGACCTGTTCGAAGCCAGGTGGCGCAAATCCTCTGCCAGCGCTGCCGAGAACGACTGCGTTGAGATAGCAGATCTTCCCGGCGGAGCAAGGGCTATACGTGACTCCAAGAACCCCTCTGGCGGAGTCTTAAGGACGACTGCCTCGGAGTGGAAGGCGTTGCGCGTCGGAATCCAGACCGGTGCGCTGAGACCAGTAGTGTAAGCAGCTCATCTGTCAACGAGATCAGCAGCCAGCGCTCAGGAAGAGCCCGGCGTTTGGAGCGGGTAGTGGCCAAGTAGTTTAGGCCACGATGGCAGCAATTTAATAGATTGCATGAGCTGAGGGGCCGCAGACGATATAGTTTCCGAGTGATCAACGCCCCCCTGCCTGGCATGACGGCGCCCGACCCGGAGCTCGAAGCGGTCCATACATACTTGACAGTCGTCGACCCGGGAGGAGAAAGAATCGCGGGAGCGATCCGCCGGACCTTCGACATGCTCCTTGACGGGCAACATACCGGACGCTTCCGCTGGGAGCAGCTGCACAAGACCGAGAAAACTCACTGTGGCACGCTGATTGAAATCAATCTGCAGCGCGAGTTTAGGTTCGCTGACGGAAAGATTTTGGACTACTCAATCAATGGGATTGAAGTCGACTGTAAGTACTCGCAGAAGCTGGCAGATTGGATGATCCCGCCGGAAGCAGCGGGGCGCATTCTCCTGGGGCTTTGGGCAAGCGACATCAAGGGACGATGGAGTGCCGGGCTGGTCAGGGCGAGCGAGGAACGCCTAAATCCTGCTGGTAATCGCGATGCCAAACGAACATTGAGTCGGCATGGACGTCAGGAGATCCTCTGGCTGTTCAAGGAAGCCCCGTTAAAGGAGAACGTGCTACTGCGGTTGCCGAACGATGACATCGACGCGATTTTCCGTTCCACTAGTGGGCAGAAGCGTATTAACGAGTTATTCCGGCGGGCTCAGGGGCGCGTGATCAGTAGGACCGTGGTGGCCACTGTCGCCATGCAAGAGGACTATATGAAGCGCGTCCGCGGCAATGGCGGTGCACGAACAGCGCTGCGGCCTGAGGGGATCGTCATCTTTGGGCAGTACGGGAACCATGTACAGACCGCTGCTAATTTGGGGCTACCTAGGCCTAGTTATGGTGAATTTGTGAGCATTCGGCTGGCGCGCCGACGGACGCACCATGGGGCAGCAGCCTGGGTGGAGCTTGATGGTCAGCAGTGGGTGGTAGCCACGCAAGGAGATCCAATCGAGCCAGGGCCGAAATTGCCAAATATTAGCTAGATAGCCTCTTTAGTGGAGAGTGCTATCGAGACAGGCATCTCGGTCACTAAGCTCGTAGGCATAAATTGATCACTGCTTCATCAGCGTTCATGGCTCGGACCATGGGCCACATCAGATAACATCGCTCACATGTTCGGATCCACGGTTCAGCACCGCTACAACTGTCTCCACCGCGGAGGCCAGCGGTTCGTGCTCCCAAAGCCGAACGACTTGCCAGCCCGCCTCGCTAAGCACCGCGTTGACTCTTTGATCGCGGTCCATGTTCCGCTGCAGCTTCGGAGACCAGTACCACTCGTTGGTGGTTGGCTGCCGCCCATGCTGTGGACACACGTGCCAGAAGCATCCATCGACGAAGATCGCAATTTTGCGAGCCGTGAAGACGATGTCCGGACGGACTTTCACTCCGTTGAGGTCCAGGCGAAGGTCCTTACGGTAGCGGTACCCCAGCCGGTGCAGGGCACTGCGGAGAGCGACCTCGGGCTTGGTGTTGGTACGCCGGTTAGCTTGCATGTTCCGCGAGCGGCCCTCGTTCAGCGGCCGAGGGTAAAGACCTCGCTCGTAGGCCTGCTCGCGAGCTTGGGCTCTCTTAAGGTCAGACACACCCGTTCCCCTGACCACACGACTCGCTATCTTATCCGCCAAGATACAGCTGCTGGCTTGTCTGCGTAGCACTGAGAACAACGAAAGGAGATCTTGTGACCGAGCGAGGTGCACTGCGAGTCATTGAGATCTGCGCTGGCGCAGGCGGCCAGGCCCTTGGTCTAGAGAAGGCTGGATTCGAACACGAGCTTGCGGTCGAGCTGGACGAGAACGCTGTGAACACGCTGCGTCACAACCGACCTGAGTGGAAGGTAGTCCAGGGCGACGTCGCTGATCGGGAAGTGTGGAACCCAGAGCACTTCGCTCCCCGTGAAGGCTGGAGACTAGACCTCTTGGCCGGCGGAGTACCTTGCCCGCCCTTCACGATCGCGGGTAAGCAACTGGGGGCGACCGACGAACGCGATCTTTTCGCTTGGGCAGTGGAGCAGGTCAAGGTTGTCAGGCCCCGAGCACTCCTACTTGAGAACGTTCGCGGCTTGAGCATGCCCCGATTCTCGGGGTATCGCCAGCACGTCCTAGATCGGCTCCAGGAGTTCGGCTACAGCGCCGAGTGGCGCTTGCTACACGCCTCTAAGTACGGAGTTCCGCAGCTACGCCCACGCTTTGTGCTTGTCGCAATGGAGCCAGACGACTTCGCGCGATTCCACTGGCCTACCGAGATAGGTGATCCTCCTTCGGTTGGAGAGACGCTTTTCCCGCTGATGTCCGCCAACGGTTGGAAGGGGGCGGAAGAATGGGCGGAGAAGGCTAACGATATCGCTCCAACAATCGTTGGCGGTTCCAAGAAGCATGGCGGTGCTGACCTTGGACCTACCCGCGCTAAGCGTGCCTGGGCTGAGATGGGGGTCGACGCTCTTGGCATCGCAAATCATGCTCCAAACCCAGATGACGTATTTGCCGTCGGTCCTAAACTTACCTGCGAAATGGTCGCGCTACTTCAGGGCTGGGATCACAACGAGTTCAAATGGGAGTTCACTGGCAAGAAGACTTCCACTTACCGGCAAATCGGCAATGCGTTCCCGCCTCCCGTAGCTAAGGCGCTTGGAGTTGCCATCGCAGCTGCGCTCAACGGCACAAGTGAGATCTGCGAACGTGGTGACGTTGCAGGCGTTGACAAGATCTATCGAGCCCTCCGCAGCAAGGGCGACTTCATGACTGCCGCACAAATTGCACAGGCTACCAAGCTCGAGCTGGAGCCGCACGAGCTGGAGCGCCGCATCAGTTTGTTGAGCCGTGACTTCCAAATCGAGATCCGAAATGGAAAGGCGGCCACAGCGTACAAGCTGGGGGAATTTAAGGCATTTCTGGGTCAGGATGACCATGTACGTCATGATCAATTTCATCAGCTCCGCGCAAAGATTAGTTAGTTTCAGGGGTCGAAATCGACTATGAAGACTACAATGCGGGAGCTGAATTGACTTGATGGAGGCTTAGGGTCACCAGTCGACGCTACCGTCGATTATCGGCGATCTACTCTCAATGAAGAGAGGAGCGAGCCTCGAGATTCCGCTCACGGCCTCGTTTGGCGGGATCTCAAAACGGCATGACTCCCATCGTCCGCTTACTGCATGGTCTCGAGGCGCGTGCTGCCTGAACCACTCTCTACTTACCGAACATACCGCCTCAGCTTTAAGGTCATCGGAAAGGCGGACGGCGACAAGTTGCCATTCAGGGTCGTGAACCATGGTCTCATACTCGTGCCGGGACAGGAACACGGCCAGACGGTGCCGGCGGAGTGTCGTTTTCACTTCGATGTGCAACCTGTAAGTTCCGCTCTTCACCCCGATGTCGTATCCGTAACTATCCGAGTGCTGCGAGACCTGTTCGATACATGCTGCTACCGAATTCTTCAACAGTTCGATCAGAGCGGCTTCGCCGGCTGCACCAATCCTCTCCCGTTGCTCGACGTCGACCTTTCCCCATAAGGAGCGAAGGTGTTGGAAAGCCCGAATGTTGTCGAGGCCGAGAGCGTCTGCTGCTTTGATGGCGTCCTCCGGCAGTTCATCGGGACTCTGAACGAGGGCGTCCGTGTCGGGGAACCAGGGCAGATGCAAGAGTGCGGCTTCGAAGACTTGCAGCGGGATCGGTGCCTGTCCTCGTCCCCCACTAAGCAACCCTGACTCGCCAAGCCATGAATAGGCAGCGTCGTACTGGGTGGGTGTGACATCGCTAAAATCTGGATGTGTCGTGAAGATTGCGCGACACCGTCTATATCCGCTGGCTGGAAGCCTCTCCAACCAGCGGACGGCTGCACGTAGTACAGGTTCAGGTGGCAGCGGCACGGAGATGGCCCATTAGTGCCTGAAGGTCGCGCTGGTCAAGCCCGCCGCCAATGGCGGGTTCCTCATAGAGGTCTGCAAGTTCCCTGACGGCAGGGTCGTCGAGGATGCTACCCATAAATAGAAGCTTTTTTGCCAAGCGGTCTTCGACTACCTCGTCAATAGTGCCTTCGGATGCCAAAACGGTGATTCGGGTCTCGGTACCCGGTGTAAGGCCTAGCCGGTGGATGCGGTCGAGGCTTTGCAGAAAGCGGCCTGCTGCGAAGTCGCGATCGACATAGACGGCGTCATGGCATTCGTGGTGAAGGCTAATACCCTCGCCGAGCGTGGCAGGGTTGGAGAGGAGAACCATGCAGTCGGGATCTTTCCTGAACCGGGATATCTCCGCTTCCCGATCTTCAGTGCCGCCGTGGACTACCGTCGGCCGGAACTCACCGAGGATGCGGCTCAAGGTGTTCAGACTGCGGACAAATGTCGACCAGACCAGTGTCTTGCGTCCTTTTGTGGCATTCTCGGCGACAATTGCAAGTACTTCTTGGTATTTCGGGGATAACTCATAACTGGGCAAATCACGCATGAGAGCCGCCAGCGGCGAGCCCTCAGGAACCGTTAGCGGAGGCACTCGGTAGGCGAGCGGCTCATAACGGGTCGCACCGACCGTGAGGAGGGCAGGGCTGGTTGCAGCCATGAGCATATATATGGCAATTTTGCCAAGAGCAAGGAAGTCGTTCTCGGACCCGGCGGCCCGCGCTGAGAATCGGCCTAGCAGCGCCTCGTAGATCTCCTTGTGCAGCGGCGGCATCGCCACGATGCGCAAACTCGTCGTCACTGGTGGGAGGCCGAGTTCTTCCTTAGTCGTTCTGGTGAACAGAGGACGGAGTACCTGACTCGCCTTGGCGAGGTCTCCATCTCCAATTGCCTGGATGACCTTTTGGCGTCCATGGCCGGGCCACACAAATCCGAAGAGGTTCTCTAAGTCTTTGGGTCCGTTAGGCGCTGGCGTGCCGGTGAGGATGAGCCGATGCCTGGCTCTCGGGCTGAGTGCGAGACAAGCTGTACCGTATGCCCCATCTGCTCCCAATTTCATCCGATGCGCCTCGTCAAGCAGAAGCATCGACGGCCGCGCTGTCAGCCACTGTCCGAGGTGGTTGACTACGCCATCGAACCGAAGCCGCTCATAGTTCACGATCAGCGCATCCGCGGAGGGATCGTTTTCCTTCCCGTAGATCTCCATACGTAGGGGATCGGCGAGGCATTGCTGGTTCTCGAACCTCCACGACTCGTAGCAGGACTTTGGGCCAACAACTAGGAGGCGTTCGATCCCCTTGTTGCGTAGCGCGTGAAAGACCGCGAGTCCGACACGGGTCTTGCCGGCTCCTGGTACGGAGAAGTTAGCCCCGTGCCTGAGTGACAGCAATCGTGCGATGTCTCTTAGTTGAAAGCCAGTCAGGTTTCCCGTCCAAGAAGACTGCAAGAGTTGACACACTTCATCGGCGGTCACCTCGGTCGGGACGCTGCCGCTGTCGATCCTTTCGCCCATGGCTTGGGCATCGGCTGCGGCGTCGGCTGCTAGGGCGGCAAGCTGCGGATCCCAAGCGACTGTGGCTGGTTCAGGCCAAGTTGCGAGGGCGACGAGGTTCACAAGGAGGTCATCGACGTCGACTTCAAGCACGCCTGACATTCGTTGGATGCCTGTGCGGAACTTGAGCGCTAGCCGTCTGAGATCATCTTCTCGATCGCTCCTGGCCCGTAGGCGCGCCTTGACGACACCGTCACCGAAGCCAATCTCAAGGCTGATGTTCTGGGGGGTGTGCAACATCACTCTTCCCGTGTCGCGGCGAGCAGCCACTCAATGCCGTCACCCGGTGAGGTGAACGTCCGGCCCGCAAGTCTGGCCAGCCGGGCCAAACTGTCACGCAATTCCAGCAGCGCATCGTCGAAAGCGTCCTCGTCCAGAGCACGTTTGGCCTTGGCTTCGGCGAACTCCGCAGCACACTGCTTCACGTAGTCAGCAGCATCGCTCAACCGTTCTTGGACAGCAATCTTGCGCTTCTCTAGTTGGGCGTTCTGGCCGGCCAGCTTTACCGCAGCGTCGAAAGCTCTACGTGCCGAAATGATCACCCGGTTGGCTTCATCAAGTGCCTGCGGCTGTACCTTGTTCGCTGACAGACTGGCTGCTTTAGCTTGGAGCAGCCTGTCAGTGAGCGCGCGAGTTGTTTTGACAGCGACCGTAGCGTCCGGGACGGTAACGCCCGGGAGCCCGGGTATCGTAACTGCACTCGACTCTTGAATGGCCGGACGAAGGTCCGGGGGGAGTCGCTCGTCGAGGTAACGATTATGAAAGTCTTCCTCAGCCAAGCGGAGGGAAGTCTTGGGGTAGTTCAGCACGACCATCGCTAGTCTCGACTCTTTGAGCTGCTCAGCGGCTTCGGGGTCAGTAGTTGCCTTCTTCGCGAAGTCTCGCTGTAGTTCTCTGAGTTTCTCCTGCTGCTCCTCGAAATCGACAAGACGGAGGCATGCTCCACTACTGGTTCGGCTGCGCTCGATCGCCTCATTGATCATCTGATATACGCGCCGGTCAAGCCGTAGGGTCGGAACCTTGATATTGAAATCGCGGGCTACATCTTCCTCCCGTCGTCCGCTGGCGAGCTCTTCCTCAATAGCGATGAGGCGGTTGATGTAGGAGTAGTCTCGGCGCTTGTCCTTTCGCAGCTGCAACGCGAGTTCAACGCTGTTGATGTCCCGTCGGGATGTGTCCTGAGGTAGTACGCCGACACGGATGTCTTTGACCCCGAGGTCTCTCAAGGCAGCGCAGCGGGTGTTCCCGTCGACGATGATGCCGTCGCGGCTGATGATTCCCGGCTCCTTCTGCCCGAAGTCTTCGAGCTCTTCCAGTAGCGTGGTGTAGTCGGGATCTCTTTGCTGCGGGTCTGATGGCTTCTGCCTGAGAAGATCATGTAGGTATGCCTGAGCACGCTCCCCCCAAGGCTCCTCTTCCAGGATGCGATTACGTTCCGGGTCCAGGGTCTTCTGAGCTCGAATCCTGTGCGTGTCGGGGTTGTAGTAGAGGGTATCGACGGGCATTGAAATTACATAGAGATGCCTTGGCTCGCCGCGCCAGTCGACCGTGATCTTGGCGCCATCCTCAGACATGGCCTGCTTGAGGCGCTCCTCGACCAAGCTGCGGATCCTCTCGCCCTCAGGAGGAACACCGAATCGTACAGCCATGACGTTGCCTCCAGGGCGGTCGAACGTGTAGGAATCCAGGCATCATGATATAGACCACTGACAAACGTCAATGGCACGATCCAGAAGTTGTGTCCGCGATCCGGATGAAGAAGACGGAGTACGACATATGGCGCACCCAGCCTGGGACGACAGCGAGTACAAGGCGGGAACGATGGTCAAGGCTGCGCTCTGGCTCACACAGGTGGTTGGTGAGGGGAACGTATTCACGAAGGGCCAGCTTCGTGAAGCATTTCCCGGCATCTCGCAGATCGACCGGCGCGTACGTGATCTTCGTGACTATGGCTGGGTAATCCTTACCAATACCGAGGACGCGACGCTCACAGCGGAGGACCAACGATTCGTCAGGGCGGGGGCGCCGGTCTGGGATCCTGCTGCTCGGCGTGCCGCCGCTCCAAATAAGGCTATCTCGGCCAAAGAGAAGCAGGCTGTCCTGCAGCGCGACGACTACATGTGCACGGTGTGTGGAATCTCGGGCGGTGAGCCGTACCCTGATGATTCCAACCAGACCGCAGTGCTATCAGTTACGCGCGTGGAGACTGTTCTTCCGGACGGTAGCGAAGAAGTGATGCTGGTCACGCAGTGTAAGCGCTGCCGTGCCGGCCATCTCGGCGGTCCTGTCCGCGCTGATGAGGTGCTGGCAGATATCAAGGCCCTTGACCCCCAGGAACTGCACCGTCTCAATCGCTGGATAGAACGGGGTCGCCGGGGCTCGACTCCACTGGAACGTGCTTGGACGGCATACCGGCGTCTGCCCGAAGAAGCCAAGAGGGCGGTGCTTGACGCCCTCGAAAGATGATCTCAGGAAGGCGGGCGTCTGGCCGAGGGGCGATAAGTCTCGACAACCGGCCGGTGGCTCGCACCCTTGCTAGGGCTACGGCCAGATCGGCCAAGACATGTTGCATCTACCGTCACGATGGCTGTGGACGGGCAGGGGTCACCGTCGGTGACTGCGGTAGAAGCCGTCGCCCATGTGCTGAAACGGTGCGAGGAAGGCCGCTTCCCGTGGGCACGTGCGTACACGGACCGGCTGGCCGTCGACCAGCCGTACGATCCGCTTCCTCTGCTGCTCCGGGCGTTGATCCATGCCTACGAGGGGGACGTGGACGCCTGTCGTATGGCCCTGGGCGCCGCCGATGACCTCGGGCCGGTCACCTCCTATGCCGATCTCCGAGGCACTATCCACGACCTGCTCCTTCACCGCAGGAGTCCGGGATCAACCGAGCGCAAGGTCACCGAGGAGGAGGGAAGGTTCAGGGGCAAGGACGCGGCCGGTTGCCTGTTGGGCCTCGTGGCCCTTCTGGCGTTCGGAGTAAGCCAAAAGATTTTGAGTGGGCTGATGGATGTTGGCGGTGACCATGTGGCGTCGTTCCTGCACATTCGCGGCTACGTGGTGGACGGTCATTCAGTGCCGGGCCTGTTCATCCTTGCCGCGCGGGTGGGCGTGTTGTGGTGGGTGGTCAAGCTATGCGGCGAGGCCGCGGCGGGCGAGGCGAGCCGTAGGTCGGACGGCGCGTGCGCAGCTCCGTGGCCGAGCTGGGCGACGGCAACCTCCACAGTATGGGCGAACGGCAGCCGTGTTTGATGTGTGATCGGCAATCAAGGGCCGTTACATGGGGGCCGTATGAAAGCCTGGAACAGGGATGCATCGATGCGGTCAAGCTCTCGGTGGACGCACCCGAGGGCCCGTGAAAGCTGCGTGACCTTGCCCGGGTGAGCCGCGGCAGGTGTGGCCGTCGTGCTCACCGGCCCTGCCTCTGGCGAGAGCAGTTCTGGCCGATGCGAGGTCAGGTGCCCTTCTGCAGCAGTGCGGCGAGTAGTGGAAGCTTGCGGGCGCTAATGGATTGGCCTGCGTCGGGGTCGTCGTCAGGGGGTTCGGGGTTGATGGGGAGTTCGATGCCTTGTTCTTCGAGGGTGCGCGCCAAGCCGTCTTCCTCGCCGGTCGCCCGTTCGTATGCTTCGTCGGCCACGTAGTCGAGGAGTTCCCATTCCGGGGGCTCCAGGTCTTCGGCATCGGTTGTGAAGCGTTGCACCTCCGGTGCGTTGGCCAGGGTGTCGGGGTTGGCCGTGGCTCTTTCGTAGGTCTCTCGGCCCAGGCTGATCAGCCAGGATTGGAAATACCAGAAGGTGTCGTCGGAGCACCAGCCATCGCATATGAGGTAGGCGGCGCCCCACATCGTCCAGGTGTCGGCTGCCTTTTTGATCTCTGCGTGGCGGAGACGGAAGGCCACGATCTCGGTGAGCGGCAAGCGTGCGAGCTCGTTCACGAGCCACTCGGCCCGGTCGTCCAGGTCGGTGGCGTGCAGCCTGGAGCGCTCGATCAAGTCCCAGTACTCGCTGGTGTCCACGCCGGGGAGTTTGGCAGTCCGGACCGACATTTTCGTGAGTTGGATGGGCTTGCAGGCATCATGGCGGCGGCCTGCTTGTGTCTCGCGTGGGGGAGCGTCGTCATGCGTGCGTCGGGCCAATAGCCGGGCGTGCGGGACACGGCCGACACGATGGTGGCGCTCCGGTCGCCTCCGGCCTGGTCTTTCTTCGATCGCCCATCTTCCCGGATCGGTCCGGAGGCCGGCTTCTCTGCAGGCGGATCACGAGATTCACTCGTGGGTGGCCTTTCGGTCGTAGGCGCTACATGTCGGTGTCCTCTCGTCGTAGGACCTTGATCAAGCGTTGGTTTCGTGGTGCCGTGAAACTGCGAGGCGTGCTCACATTGGTGTGGAGAACACGTCATCCCCTACCACGCCGACGCGACGCAGGTCATGGAGTTGGTCCTTCGAGAAAGCGGACGAATGCGAAGACTGTCGTTATCCGCGAGGGCATCGAAGTCAGTGACCAGGCGAGAGAGGAGGACATCTTCCCCAACAAGACGCACGACAAGGCGCGAGCGTTCCCGGCTCGCGATCGTGCTCGGTGTCGCTGCTCTCGGAGTCGTGGTTCCCGCGGCGGTGGCCTACGCTGAGCCGCCGCATAACCTTCCCCAATCCGCTGGCGGGTACGAGGCGTCGTTCTCGCCGGCCTATGACTATGACGGTGACGGCTGCTATGCCACCCCGGCCATCGGGCCCGACGGGACCCTTGCTCCGGGGCTGAAGCCGACCGGTGCGGTCAACGGGAACTGTCGCGACCAGTCCGACCTGGACAACTCGCAGACCTACGCCCGGTCCAAGTGCAACAACGGTTGGTGTGCCGTCGTGTACGCGAGTTACTTCGAGAAGGACCAGGCGCTGCCCGGCATCAGCCTCGGCGGTCACCGGCACGACTGGGAGCACGTCATCTCCTGGATCGACCAGGCGTCCAACCAGGTGGAGTACGTGTCGACCACGCAGCACAGCGGTGTCGTGACGTACACGCGCTCCCAGGTGCGTTTCGACGGGTCGCATCCGAAGGTCGTCTACCACAAGGACGGGGCGTCCACGCACTTCTTCCGGTTGGCCAACGGTAACGACGAACCGCCGGAGAACCACTACCACGACTGGCGCTATCCGCCGCTCGTGGACTGGAACGGCTGGCCCAGCACCTCGCTGCGCGACAGGTTGATGAGCGCGGACTTCGGTGCCGCGACCATCAAGATCAATGATGGGAGGTTCGGGGACCTGCTCTCGCGAGCGAAGCCGAGCGGCATCCCCTTCGATCCCTGGGCCTGACCACCCCGGTCCACTTCGTCCATCGTGGATGCCGATCTGCACACTGTCGGTCGTCCCGTTCCCTTCACGCGCGCGGTCGCTGCTCGTGCCTGTCGAGCAGCGGCCCGTACGCCTAGGGGGTGATCGGGCCGAGGGTCCGGTGCCCGCCGTCGTCGGGTGATCGGGATGGGGCGAGGCTCAGTGCCAGCAGGCGCAGTTGGTCCTGGTGCTCCGGTTCCGGTTGGTAGAGGCTCAGGCGCACGGAGGAGTCGTCCAGGTGCCAGCTCTGGTGGGACAGCACGAGGTCGCCGACCGCGGGGTGGTGGAAGGTCTTGGCGCCGCTTCGCCGGGGGCGTACGTCGTGGCGGTTCCAGAGCAGGCGGAACTCCTCGCTCGCCGCGGTGAGCTCGTCGCGGATGGCGCACAGGTCCGGTGCGTCCGGGTCGATGGCCGTTCTGTGACGCAGGTTGGCCACACTGGTCGCGGCGGTGCCGGACCAGTCGCCGAGGACCGAGCGGGCGGCGGGATGGGTGAAGACGTAGCGCAGGGTGTTGCGTTCGCCCGCGGGCCACTGGTCGAGGCCGGCGTACAGGGCGAGGCCTTCGGGGTTGGCGGCCAGTACGTCGCCGTTGCGGGCGAGCACGAGCGCGGGCCAGGGGCGGAGCCGGTCGAGCAGGGCTATGGCGGTGGGTGGCGCGGTCGGGGACGCCTGCGGAGGGCTCGGGCGGCGACCGGCCGCGTGGTGGGTGAGCGCGTGCAGGTGGGCGGTCTCGTCGCGGTCGAGGCGCAGGGCGGTGGCGAGTGCCCGGACGACCGCGGGGCTCGGGTTGCGTTCGCGGCCCTGTTCGAGGCGGATGTAGTAGTCGACGCTGAGGCCGGCCAGCGCGGCGAGCTCCTCGCGCCGCAGGCCGGGGGTCCGGCGACGGCCGACGGTGCCGGGCAGGCCGACCTGTTCGGGGCGGAGCCGCCCCCGGCGAGCGCGCAGGAAATCGCCCAGCTCGTTCGACTGCGCCATGCCGCCATTCTGCCAGCCGTCGAGCGGCCGAGCCTGGCTGTCGCATTGCTAGTGTTCGTCCACGGATCGCCCGGCTCTTACGCGCGTGGTCAGCTCAGTACCTGACCGAACGTGCCGACCCGAGCCGGACGATTCCGCTGCATGAGACGATGTTGGCCGATTCGCGGCCCTGCCGTGGATGCGTCAGCGGAAATCCGACGCGTGGTCGGTCGCCCAGTCGAGCAGGGTGCGGGCGGGGTGGCCGGTCAGTTTCTCGACTGTGGCGGTCACGACGGGGCGTGGCCGGTCCAGCATCCCGGCGTAGCCGTCCAGGAGAACGTCCACGAACGAGCTGGGGAAGCTTGCGTCGGACAGCAGGCGCTCCCTCTCCTGCTCGCGGGACAGTTCGAGCCAGCGCACCGGCCGGCCGAGAGCCTGTCCGATGACGGAGACCTGTTCGGCCTGGGTCAGCACCTGCGGCCCGGTGAGCGGATACTTCTCGCCGTGGTGGCCGTCCTCGGTCAGCGCGCGCACGGCGACCTCCGCCATGTCCTTCTCGTGAACGGGAACCATGGGCACGGCACCGAACGCGCCCCGGACCACGTCTCCGGCACGGATCTGGGGAGCCCACCACAGGGTGTTGGCGGCGAACGTGCTCGGCCGGAGGATGGTCCATTCCGACGCCGACGCCTCAACGAGCCGTTCCACGACGGCGTGCGATCGGCCCACGGCGTTCTCGTGCTGTTCGGGCGTCAGGTGGTCGTGGACGGCACCCGAGGACAGCAGGACGACGCGGCGGGCGTGACGGGCGATCGCGCCGATGATCTCGGAGGCGAGGTCCGCGTCGTGGAAGGGCCACATGAGGAAGACCGCCGCGGCGCCGGTGAGCACCGCATCCAGGCCCGCGACGTCCGCGAGATCGCCGCGCACCACCTCGACGCCCTCGGGCATGCTCGCACTCTCGGGCCTGCGTGTCATCGCTCGGACCGGCAGGCCGGCCTCCGCGAGCTGGATGGTGACCTGACGCCCGACGTTTCCCGTCGCACCGGTGACCAGGATCGTGTCGTGCTGTGTCGTATTCGTCATGGCTCGACTGTCGGGGGCGACCCGGCGGCTCAACCAGCCAGATGGGCGATTTCAAGCGTTACCGTCACTTGGAAGCCGTTCGATGGCGGTTCCCGTCACGGCGCCGTGCGCCTGTCCTTCCACACCGACCAGCCCGATGCGATCCGCTGGAAGCCGTGCGTGTGCGCGGCCGTTCCAGGGCTGCTTGCCCCTGAGCTGCCTGGTCGGTGGGGAAAGGGCCTTGTGCCGCGGTGAGGAGGCCGAGCCTGGCAGTCGTATTGCTAGGTATCGACCGGCCTGGTCCGGCCCGGCCACACCGAGAAGGCTGAGCCGCATGACGGAATCTTCGAGGCCGGTGGGTCCGGTCCGGTGGAAGTTGTGGTTGCTGATCGTCCTGACGCTGTACCCGGTGATCACCGTCAGCGTCTCGATCGCCGAACCCGTGCTGGCACGCCTGCCGCTGTACGGACGGTTCGCGATCATCGTCCCGGTCATGGTCGCGGTGATGCTGTGGATCGTCGTCCCACTGCTGCATCGGATCTTCGGCGCATGGTTGGCCCGGTGAGCGGCGGGCGGAGCCGGACGGCGCTGGAGGCCGTCGCCGGCGTCGACCTGACGGGACGGGAGGCCATCGTCACCGGCGGCAGCGGCGGGATCGGGTACGAGACGGCGCGGGCGCTCGCCGCCGCCGGGGCGCGCGTGGTCATCGCCGGCCGGGACCGGGCGCGGGGCGAAGCGGCGGCCGCGAAGCTGACGGCCGACGCGAACGGCGGCCCGGTGGTGTTCCGCCACCTCGACCTGGCCTCACTGGCGTCGGTCACGGGCTGGGCCGACCGGCACAACGCGACCGGCAAGCCCTGCCATATCCTCGTCGCCAACGCCGCGGTCATGGCCCCGCCGCTGACCCGGACCGAGGACGGCTTCGAGCTGCAGTTCGGCACGAACCACCTCGGCCACTTCGCGTTCGCCGTGGGCCTGCTGCCGAGCATGCTGAGGGCGGACGGCGCCCGGGTGGTCGTTCTGTCCTCCAGTGCGCACCGCCGATCCGACGTGGACTTCGACGACCCCAACTACACGGCCCGCCCATACGACCCGTGGGAGGCGTACGGACAGTCCAAGACGGCCAACGCGCTGTTCGCAGTGGCTTTCCACGACAGGTACGCGCCCTCGGGCATCACCGCCAACGCGGTCATGCCCGGCGCGATCGCCACCGGCTTGCAGCGGCACATGAGCCAGGAGGAACGTACGGCCCGCGGCTGGCCGAACGCCGAGTGGAAGACGGCGGAACAGGGGGCGGCGACCTCGGTGTGGGCCGCGACGGCGCCCGAGCTGTCCGGTGTCGGCGGCCGCTATCTGGAGGACTGCGCGGTCGCCCGGCCATGGCACGGCGACGGCCCACCGCCGCGCGGCCACTACCTCCCGTACGCGCTGGACCCCGCCCGCGCCGCCCGCCTGTGGGCCCTTTCCGAAGGCCTGCTCCAGACGGCAGGCGAACCCGTACACGGACGACGCGGAGTCGGCGGTCAGCCCTGGGGAGACTGAGAGTGGGTCAGCTCAGGGTCGAGATGTCGATCACGAAGCGGTAGCGCACGTCGGAGGCCAGCACGCGCTCGTACGCCTCGTTGATCTTGTCGGCCGGGATGACCTCGATCTCGGCGCCGAGGTGGTGTTCGGCGCAGAAGTCGAGCATCTCCTGGGTCTCGCGGATGCCGCCGATCAGGGAACCGGCGAACGACCGGCGGCCTCCGATGAGGGAGAACGCGTTGACCGACAGCGGCTCCGGGGGAGCGCCGACGTTCACCAGGGCGCCGTCCACCGCCAGCAGCGACAGGTAGGCGTCCAGGTCGATCTTCGCGCTGACCGTGTTCACGATGAGGTCGAAGGAGCCGGCCAGCTTGTCGAACGTCTCCGGGTCGCTGGTGGCGTAGTAGTGGTCGGCGCCCAGGCGCAGACCGTCGTCCTGCTTCTTCAGCGACTGCGACAGCACGGTGACCTCGGCGCCCATCGCGTGCGCGAGCTTGACGGCCATGTGGCCGAGCCCGCCGAGGCCGACGACGGCGACCTTCTTGCCGGGGCCGGCGCCCCAGTGGCTCAGCGGCGAGTACGTCGTGATGCCGGCGCACAGCAGCGGCGCGGCGGCGTCGAGCTCGATGCCCTGGGGAATCTTGAGGACGAAGTCCTCGGTGACGACGATGTGGGTGGAGTAGCCGCCCTGGGTGGGGTTGCCGTCCGCGTCGACGGAGCCGTAGGTGCCGGTGTTCCCCGCGAGGCAGTACTGCTCCTCGCCCTTGCGGCAGTTGACGCACTCGCCGCAGGAGTCGACCATGCAGCCCACGCCGACGCGGTCGCCGACGGCGTGCTTGGTGACCTCGGAGCCGACCTCGACGACGATTCCGGCGATCTCGTGGCCGGGGGCCACCGGGTAGTCCGCCGGACCCCACTCGCCACGGACGTGGTGGATGTCGGAGTGACAGATGCCGGTGTACTTGATCTCGATGAGAACATCGTGCGGGCCGACGTCACGACGCTCGATCGTGGTCGGGGCGAGCGGTTCGGTCGCGGACGTGGCGGCGTACGCATTGACGGTGAGCACGATTCTCCAATGATGCGTGTATTCATACCTCAGCGAACAGCAAGTCGGACCAGGGCGCCGTCGAGCCGGCCGCAGGTGTGGTACACCTTCGCCGTACCGGACGGATGCCGGGTAGCCGCGCTGGGGGGTGACCGGCCTCTCACGCTGCTGCCACACAGGTCACACTGCGACATCGAGCGTAGGGCATATGAGCGGCAGAGCGGTCAACAGGGTCTTTGCCGGACACTACGCACCACAGCGCTGTCCTCATCGCATGTTTGGTGGTTCACTCTGTCGGTCTGGTCTCAGCGTTCGGTGGCGGGCTGTCTCCGCCCGGGCCAGCAGGTCGCGGATGAGGGCGACGACCTCGTCGGGGGTGAACTCCATGGCGTTCTCGCCGACGCTGACCTCGAAGCTGCACCGGCCGGGATCGGGGGCGGAGCGTACCCGGCCCCACAGCTGGATGCCGTGTTCCGCGAGGATCTCGGCACCGGCCTGCTCTACCGCCCGCTTGGGGACGGGCAGGTGGATGTGGAACAGCGGGGTCTGCGGCGGGGTGGGGTGGGCGCGGGCGGCTCCGTCGGCGTTGATGGCCGCCGCGATGGCGATCGCGTGCTCGCGGTAGGCGGGCATGCGTGCGGTCAGATCATCGAGGTGGACCAGGGCGGCCAGGGCGAGAGGCCAGGCGTCGCGAATGCCGCCGCCGAGGCGCTGCCGCCACACCTGGGCGGTACGAATCGTGGCGGCGTCCGCGGCGAGTACGGCGCCGCGTACCCCCTGCAGACTCTTGTAGAGGGAGACGTACACGGTGTCGAACAGGGCGGCGATCTGGTCGAACGGCCGCCGGTAGTAGGTCTGGGCCTCCCACAGCCGGGCGCCGTCCAGGTGCGCGGCGGCGCCGGCGGCTCGTACGAGCTCGACCTGCTCGCGCAGATCCTCCCATTCCGGAAGCAGACCGCCGAGGTCGCGCTGCGGTAGTTCCCAGACGGCCGCCGCGAGCGGCTCGCTGACCGCGGCCGCCAGATCCGCGGCCGTCATCAGCTCGTGCGGGTCGCCGGTGCGACGCAGCCACAGACCGTGAACGGCGTTGTAGCCCTGTTCCTCCCAAATGTCCAGATGCGATTGTGGATGGGCGGCGAATGCGCGGCGTCCGCGCCGGTCGGCGTGGACGCGCAGCGCGACCTGCTGGGCCATCGTCCCGCTCGGGAAGAACAGCGCAGCCTCCTTGCCGAGCAGGTCGGCCAGTCGCCGCTCCAGAACGGCGACAGGACCGTCCGGGCCGTCCGGCGGCGTGTCGTCGTCCACCAGTTCCAGCATCTGCGCCAACACCAGGCGTGGCTTGCGCCGGATCGGCGCGTGCAGGAACAACGACCGCCGCACAAGCGGGGTAGTGTGCACCATTCTAGGACTTCCTTGCTATTGCAATACATTTGCAACTAACGTGCCCAACCATACAGTTGATGTCGACATCGAGGTCCAGCAGGCCGCCTACGAAGAAGCTCGCGGTGTGCTGGGTCCATGCATACCGCGGGTATGCATGGACGATTCGAGGTGGACCCCGGCGGTGCGGCCGCTGAAGAACCTGCGGCTCTCGCGGACGACCTCGCCGCAACCGTCAGTGCCGCCTCCACCATCGCCCTGCTGCGTACCGTGCGAGTGGATCGGCAATGCCGACGGGGTGCGAGCCCAGCACGGGTCGGAGGTACGCGTTCTACGACGTTTGCGGAATGCGCCCTGGTTTATAGCACTTTTGTCGAAGAATCCGAGAGGTTCTTGATCCTAACGTCGGCGGCATGGTCACACCGTCTACCAGGAGAGCTGAATGAGCAGTACGAGAACCGGCCTGGTGTGGGACGAACGCTGCATGTGGCACGACTCCGGCACCAGCACGGCGGCCATTCCGGGCGGTCTCGGGATAGGTGTCGTGCAACCTGAGCCGTTCATCGACGGTCCCGAGCCCAAGCGGCGATTCCACAACTTGCTGCAGGTGAGCGGACTCGCCGCCCACCTGCGCGCGATCCCGTCACGGCCGGCGACAGAGGGGGAGGTGCTGCGCTGGCACGACCCCGATTACGTGAAGCTGGTCCGGGAGGCCAGCGCGGGGCGCGGTGGCGAGGTGGGCGAGCTGACCCCGGTCGGCCCCGGCAGCTACGACTTCGCCCTGGTGTCGGCCGGGAGCTGCCTGGTGGCGGTCGAGGCGGTGCTCGACGGCGTGGTGCGCAACGCCTTCGCGCTGGTCCGCCCGCCCGGACATCATGCCGAACGCGACCAGGGCAGGGGATTCTGCGTGTTCGGCAACATCGTGCTCGCGGTCCTGCACGTCCGCGCGACCCGAGGCATACGGCGGGTCGCCGTGGTCGACTGGGACGTGCACCACGGCAATGGCACCGAGCACGCGTTCTACGGGGACCCGGACGTGCTCACCGTGTCGATTCACCAGGACAACCTGTATCCGCTGTTCAGCGGTGCGATGACGGACCGGGGCGAGGGTGAGGGCCTGGGCGCCAACCTGAACATCCCGCTGCCGCCCGGTTCGGGGACCGGCGCCTACCTCGCCGCGATGGACCGCGTCGTGCTGCCCCTGCTGCGCGCGTTCCAGCCGGAGATGGTTTTCCTCGCGGCCGGCTTCGACGCCTCGGCCTACGACCCGATCGGCCGGATGCTGCTCGGCTCCGAGAGCTACCGCGCCCTCGCCCGGCTGCTGGTGGACACCGTCGACGAGCTGTGCGAGGGCCGGCTGGTGGCCTGCCAGGAGGGCGGGTACTCGTCGATGTACGTGCCGTTCTGCGGCCTGGCGACGATCGAGGAGATGTCCGGTGTGCGTACCGGCGTCGCCGATCCCATGACGCTCCTGCTGGACGAAATCGGGGGCCAGGAGCTGCAGCCGCACCAGGAGGCCGTGATCGAGGCCGCCCGGCAGTTGATCGCATGAACACGACGGACGACGGGGTGGATCGCACGATGCGGAACAAGGGACACGGCACGTTGGACGTGGTCGTCGTCGGAGGCGGGGTCTCCGGACTGGTCGCCGCCCGGCGGCTCGTCGCCGTCGGCGCGCGGGTCGCCGTCATCGAGGCCCGGCCCCAGGTGGGCGGCCGTACTCTGCTGGCTCACGCGGCAGGTTTGACCCTCGACCAAGGCGGCCAGTGGCTGGGCACGAGCATGCGACCGCTCGTCTCGTTACTCGCCGAGCTCGGAATCGACACCTATCGCAACCCGACGCTCGCCGATCCGGAGGCGTACCACGTGTGGTACCGCGAGGGCAGGCGTGAGGTCTACCAGGGCGAGCTGCCACCGATCTCCGAGCGGGCGACCATCGAGTTGCTGGAGGCCGTCGCCGAGCTGGAGAAGATCGCCGCGACGATCCCGGTGGACCGGCCGTGGGACGCCCCCGGTGCCGCCGAACTCGACGCGACCACCCTCGGCGCCTGGCTGCGGGAGCGGGTGTCGGAGAAGGACACGGTCTACCTGATGACGGCGATCTACTCGCTGGCCTGCGTGGCGTCGCCCGCGCAACTGTCACTGCTGTACGCCGCGTGGTACCTCGGCGCGGTCGGCGGATTCGAGGCCCTCACCTCCGACTTGGACCTCGCCGTGGAGGGGGGAGCGGGGTCGGTCGCCGTCGCGCTCGCCGCTGAGCTCGGCGAGCGGGTGCGTTGCGGTTGGCCGGTGCGCGCCATCGCGCATTCCGGCGACGGCGTACGAGTGATAGGTCCCGGCGGCGAGGAGATCGCGGCCAGGCGGGTGATCGTGGCGATGAGCCCAGCCGACGCCCGGAATATCGAGTTCCGGCCGCAACTACCCACCTCGCGGCAGATGCTGCAGGTCAACTGGCAGCAGTTCTCCCTGATCAAGTTCCACGCCATCTACGAGCGGCCGTTCTGGCGGGACGAGAGCCTGAGCGGATCGGTCATCGGCGACCTGCCGGGCGCGCCGCTGGTCGTCGACGGCACGCCGGAGGGCTGCTCGCGGGGTGTGCTGGTGGGCTTCGTCGCCCTGCACGGGCCTCGGCTGCTCGGCGGCGTCGACCCCGATGTCCTCGACGACCCGGAGCGGTTGCGCGCCGCCGCGTTGAACGCGCTCATCTCCTACTTCGGTCCACAGGCCGGGCGGCCCCTCGAGTTCCTCACCCGCAACTGGGCCGTCGAGCCGTACATCACCGGTGTGCTCGGGGCGTGCGCCCCGGGAATGCTCACCGCGCATGGGGAGACGCTGCGCCGTCCGGTCGGGCCCATCCACTGGGCGGGCAGCGAGACCGCCGTGCGGTGGGCCGGGTGGATCAGCGGGGCGATCGAGGCCGGCGAGCGTGCGGCCGGGGAGGTCGCGGCGGCGCTGAGCAGTTGAGCGTCTACGCCTCGAACATGCCGAGGAGGCGGCCCCAGCGCAGGGCCGTCTCCAGTTCGGCTGCGCGGGCGCTCACCGGGCGGCCGAGTAGCTCCTCGCAGGTACGTAGCCGGTAGGCGACCGTGCGGTCGCTGATGCCGAGCCGTGCCGCCGCCGAGGACGCGTTGTGGGCGCTACGCAGATAGGCGAGGATCGTGGCCCGCAGGGTGCGGTTGCGGACCCCGTCGGCCGCCAGCGGGCCGAGTTCGCGTTCGGTGAACCGCCGCGCGGCCCGCTCGTCGCCGAGCGCCGCGGCCTCGACGCACACCTCGTCGTACCGGCAGACCGTCCTGTCGAGACGGGAGGCGACAGCGGCGGCGGCGAGCGCTTGGCCGTGCGTGGCGCGGAAGCCGCCGACGCCGGTTTGCGCGTCACCGATGCCGATGCGCAGGTCGCCGCCGACGTCGGCGGGCACCGTCAGCCGCTCCGTGGCCAGCCACGCCCACACGGTGTCGCCGCTGGCAGCCACCGACAGGGACCGTACACCGAGATCCCGGATCAGCCCCTGCAGCGCGGAGTGCGCCCCTGGACCCCCCGCGACCACCCCGACGTGGGTACGGAGCAGGTCGTAGCCGAGTTCGCCGGCGTCGAAGAAGCTGCCGTCGAGGATGTCGCGAATCATCTGCACCTTGCGCTGCGTGCGGCTTCGCAGGTACTGGTCGCGCTCGCGCTCGAACACCTGCGCCACGTCGGTCATGACACCGTCGGTGTAGCCGAACATGAACCGTGAGACGATCCGCAGCGCCTCCGCGCACGTCTTCGCGTCGGGGTAGACCGACGGCGCGATCCGCAGGCACCTGTCGAAGCAGACTTGCTGGCCGACGCGGTACATGGCCAGCAGGTCTGACAGCTGCAACCCGGCGCGCGCCGCGGCCCGCGCCTCCTCCAGGGCGTCGGTCGGCGCCTCGATCGGGCCGTACCGGCGATGCCGGAACGCCTGCAGAGACGCGCGGACGTTGCCGTAGGCACTTTGCCGCATCGACTCGTCCATCTGCAGCCGGGCCCGTTCGTCAAGGTTCGGCACCAGGTCATAGACCTTTTCCATGATCTCATCGGCTAGCTCGCCGACCACGTCCTCAACACGGTCGGCGAGTTCCGCGATGGCCTCCTCGAGGCGCAACGCCCGCATGCTCACCTGCCGATCATCGGCGCCGGTCGTACCACTCGGACGAACCCGCTCAGACGAACAACGTGTTCGCCTCGAACCCGAGCTCGACTCTACCTTGGAGCTCAAGGGTGGTACTCGGGGCGAACAGCCCATGCAGAGTGGCGGTCTTCACGTCCCGCCAGTACCGCTGCATCGGCTCGAACTCGGCGATCGCCGAGCCTCCGCTGAGGCTGTACAGCAGGTCCACCGCCTCCCAGGAGAGCTTCAGCGCGTACGAACACTGCACCCGGGCCCGGATCCGCTCGGCGACGGGCATCTCCGAACCGGTGGCGGCGTAGCGATCGACCTCGGCGGCGGCCCGCTTCGTCAGCTCCCGCGCCGCGTCGATCTTCATCCGCGCCTCGCCGACGCTACTCTGCACCAGCGCGTCCGCGGCCTGGTTCTCGATCGTGGTGTAGACGACCGGCCGGCCCTGCGCTTTCTGGGTGAACCGTGCCAGGGCGGCCTCCGCCATGCCGATGCCGTTCGGCGCCACGAACAGCGCGAGTGTGGGCACCTGTGCGCCGTGGTACAGCCGCTGGTCGAGGCCGTGCGGCGAGCAGTGCTCGCGCGTCAGCACCGCCAGCGACGACACGGTGCGGTGCGCGGGTACGAACAGGTCGCGCGCCTCGCTGCTGACGCTCTGGGTGCCGCGCATGCCGATGGTGTGCCAGTCGTCGTTGAGCGTCAGCTCCGCCGCCGGGATGAGGCACATCACCAGGTCAAGGAGATTGCCGTCGTCGTCGGTCACCGGTACGCCGTTGACCGCCCAGTCGGCGATCGTCACGCCGGAGTTGAAGAACCACTTGGCGTGCTCGATGTGCAGGCCGCCCTCGACCGGCCGCGCCGAGGCGACCTTGGCCTGCGGAACGCTGGCCAGCCGGGCGTCCGGGTTCGCGCCGAAAACCTCGTCCTGTGCTTGCCGGGAGAAGATCCCGGCCTCGCCGGCCGCCGAGTTGTGGATCGAGACGACCCATGCCGTCGACGGACAGCCCTTCGACAGTTCCGCCATCACGTCGACGTACGCTGGCAGATCCAGCGCGTACCCGCCGTAGTCGCGGGGCACCGACAGCCGGAACATGCCGGCCTCCCGGAGTTCGTCGAGGGACTCCTGTGGGATGCGCCGGGTGGCGTCCACCTCGGCCTGCCGTCCGGCCAGCTTCGTCATCAACTCGGCGGCGCGGTTGACCAGCTCGTCCCGGCTCGGCACCACCGGTACGGACTCGGCAACTGTCATGTACATCCTCCTGGTTCTCTTTGCGGGAGTTCGTGACCGCCGCGGAAGAACAGCAGCGGCGCCGCGCCCTCGGACACGTCGAGGGCCTCGACGTGTCCGAGCACGATGATGTGGTCACCGGCCTCCATCCGCAGTTCGATGCGGCAGTCGAGCCAGCCGACCGTGCCGGCCAACAGTGGTGCGCCGCCCGGTGACGGCCCCCAGACAATGCCGTCGAACCGGTCGATGTCGCGGGCGGCGAAGCGGCGCGCCACCCAGGCCTGCTCGCGGCGCAGCAGGTTGACGCAGAACCGGCCGGCGGCGGCGATGTCCGGCCAGGTCGAAGAGCTACGGGCCGGGCAGAACAGCACGAGGGGCGGGTCGAGCGAGACCGAGGTGAACGAGTTGACGGCCATGCCGACCGGCCGTCCGTTCCGTGAGGCGGTCACGACCACGATCCCGGTCGGAAAGTGGCCGAGGACGTCGCGGAAGCGGCGGGAGTCGATGGCGCTCATCGGGCGTCCAGCTTCGCGTAACGGCGGATCAGGCCGAGGCGGGCGCGGTCGGGCAGCAGTCTCCTGGCCGCGTGCATCAGCCTGGCGTCAGCGCCGATCCGGTAGCGCAGCCGTGGCCGATCGGCTTCGAGTGCCTTCACGGTGACCTGGGCCACCAGCGCCGGATCGCCCGCACTCTCAGCGATCTTGCCGGCCATGGTGGTCAGCCTGCCGGTGAGCCGGGCGTAAGGGCTGCCCTCGACGCGAATCGGCTGGGTATCCCAGATGTCGGTCTTGAAGTTGCCTGGTTCCAGGATCGTGACGTGCACCCCGAAGCCGGCAACCTCCAGCGCGATCGACTCGGCCCAGCCCTCGACCGCGAACTTCGACGCCGTGTACGCCGACAGGCCGGGCGTGCCGTACATGCCGGAGTCGCTCGACATGACCAGAAGGCGCCCGTCGCCGTGCGCCCGCAGCGCCGGCAGCACCGCCCGGGCGACCCGCAGCGTGCCGAAGAAGTTGGTGCGCAGCACGCGTTCGAACTCGTCGTCGGGCACGTCCTCGAAGGCACCTCCGGAAGCGATGCCCGCGTTGAGCACCGCCGCGGACAGCCGCCCGTCCGTCTCGGCGAGCACCTCGCCGACGGCCTCCGTCACCGAGTCCGGGTCGTCGACGTCCAGACGCAGCACGCGGACTCCCTGCTGAAGCAGGTCCCGCCCCGCCGCCGGGTCGCGCATCGTGGCGAACACCCGCCGGCCACGGCACGCTAGTGCGACCGCGATCAGCCGACCGAATCCACGGGAGCTCCCGGTCACCAGCACTGATCTCATCCACGTGCCTCCAGCACCTCTGCCGCCGCTCGCTCTCCTGAGCGGACGGCGCCTTCGATGAATCCCGTGTACTCGGTCGCCGTCTCCGTGCCGGCCCAGTGCAGTCTGCCGATCGGCGCGCGCAGCGCGGGGCCGTAGGCGGTCCACACCCCCGGCGGGAAGTGCCCGGAGTAGCAACCACGGCTGTACTCCTCCTCGGCCCAGCTCTGCTCGATGTACCGTTCTGGTTTGGCCGCCCGCGGCCCGAAGAACCGCACCAGGCAGCGAAGGACCTGGTGGCGGCGCCTGGCCACGTCGGCCCGCCCGAGCGCGCGCCCTTGGCCGCCCTCCAAGAAGGCGAGCAGAACGCCGGGGCTTCCCGTGGGCGGGGAGTTGTCGAAGGTGACCTTGACCGGTCCGATCGCGCTGGTCGCCTGCCCGGTCAGGCCATCACGGCGCCAGAACGGCTCGTCGTAAACGGCGAAACATTTGATCACCGTGCCCATTGGTACCCGCTGGGTGAGCTGGTCACGGAACCCCGGCAGCGCCGGCCGGAAGACCAGCCGCCCGGCGAGCGTCGGCGGCAGCGATATGACGCAATGCGCCGCGCTCACGACCCTGCCCGAGTCGCCGCCGACCACCACGCCCGAGCCGCTGTGGCGGATCTCGCGTACCGGGGCGGACAGCATGACGTCGTCGCCCAGCTCCGTCGCCATGGCCTTCGCGATCTGCTGCAACCCTCCCACCGAGCGGGTCTCGTTCACACCGTTCTCGGTGGTCACGAGCGCTTCCAGACCTCCGCCGGAGCGGGCGTAGAACAACAGGTGCAGCAGCGACAGGTCGCTCGCCTGCACCGAGAAGACCGCCTCGCAGTACAGCTGCCATAAGCGGCGTGCGCCGAGGGTGAGGCAGGCCCGCCGGGCCCACGAGGCGACGGTCTCGCCATCCCACAGCATCGCGCGGGCGGCGGCCCACGGCGCCTCCAGCGGCACCTTGGAGATCATCCGTTCCAGCCGAGCCTGCGACTGGCGGAAGTCTGCCAGCACGACCGGGCTCGCCTTCGGCACCAGCCCCCGGTACCGGCTGGGTGGCCCGTCCCCGAGTTCGCAGACGTTGCTGCCCTCGCCGTACGTCGGGTACTGGCGGACCCCGTATCTCCTGGCGAGCGCGTGCATCCGATGCTGCCCGCCGCCGAGCCATTGCCCGCCGCGCTCGATCAGCAGATCACCCTCGATGACCTCGTCGAAGACTCGCCCACCCACCCGGTCCCTGGCCTCGACCACGCATACCGACACGCCTGCCTCGCGCAGCTTTTGCGCTGCCGCCAACCCGGCGAATCCGGCGCCCACCACAACGACGTCCGCGTCCATGCCTGCCACGATCGCCTGACGCCGCGCGTTCGCGCTGTACGAACCTCGCGCATACGCGCAGCGAACATTGCGGCTTCGAGAACCCTCCAGGTAACGAAACTGGCGCTGGAGGTCATGCGGGCACCGCCGGTGTCATGACCCCCGAAGTGCGGTCGGCGCTGGGCGAGCGTTCCAGCCGCGGGGGACCTGGCCCGCGAAGCGCCTCGGGGGCGTGGATCGTGAGATCCACGCCCCCGAGGCGCTTGCTACTGGTCAGGCTCTGCGGATGAAGCCTCCCTGTGGGCCTTTGCGCATGTCGGTGAAGTAGCTGTCGTGCTCGATGAAGAACCTGGTGCGCTCCTCGTCGCTGAGGCCGGCCAGTTCGGTGATGCCCTCGAAGTAGCCCTCCCGCGATGCGCCGGGGGCGAACAGCATGAGCATGGAGGCCGGTTCGCCGGAGTCGTTGCGGAAGGCGTGCAGGCCGCCGACGGGAACGTAGAGGAAGTCTCCTTCGGTGGCCTCGATCCAGCGTTCGCCGTCGAACAGGTTCATCCGGCCCGACAGTATGAAGAACGACTCGGAGATCGTTTTGTGGAAGTGGAGGCTCGGCCCGCCGGGGGCGCCGTTCATGTCCACCCGGTACAGGCCGAACTCTCCGTCGGTGGAGGTGTTGGTGGCCAGGTAGTGGTAGGCGCCGCCGCCGGTGATCAGTTCGGGCGTGGAGTTCGCGGGCCGGAAGGTCGCGTTGATTTCGCCGGTCTCGCCGAAGTAGCGGGGGCTGGGGTAGGTCATGGGGAGGCTCCTAGGCGGTGATGAAGTCGGTGGTGAGCCGGATGATCTGGCTGGGGTCGACGAACCAGTCCATGTGCCCCTCATCGGGGATCTCGATCAGGTGGCTGTCCTTGATGCCGGCGTGCAGTTGGCGGGAGCCGTCGATGGGCACCATCTCGTCGGCGGTGAAGCCCACCACCAGGGTGGGGGCGGTGATGCGGTGCAGCTGGTCGCGCAGGTCCATCTGCAGGCAGACCTCGATCTGCTTGTCCACGC